>DASXCY010000024.1:0-31060 GCA_036490935.1 Kofleriaceae bacterium
CTCGTGACGCGCGCGGCTGATCACGCGCTGGATCTCCATGAGCTTGTCCTGGCGCGCGGCGGCGACGCCGGGGTCGACGCGGTTGGGCAGCATCGCCGACACCGTGCCGGGCTCGATCGAATACGTGAACGCGCCGGCGCGATCGAAGCGCGAATCGGCGACGAACTCGCACAGGTCGTCGAATTCGGCGTCGGTCTCGCCCGGGTGGCCGACGATGAACGTCGTGCGCAGCACGAGGCCGTCGATGCGCGCGCGCAATTTGGCGACCAGCTCGCGCGTGACGCGGCTGGAGTGGCCGCGGCGCATGCGCTTGAGCATCGGGTCGCTGATGTGCTGCAACGGCACGTCGACATACTTGACGACCTTCGGCTCGCTCGCGATCGCGTCGATGAGGTCGTCGTCGAACGCGGACGGGAACGTGTAGTGGAGCCGGATCCAGCGCAGCGCGTCGACCTTGCCGAGCGCACGCAGGAGCTGCGCGAGATCCGGGCGCGTCTGCGGATCGCTGCCGGCATCCCAGCCGTAGCGCGTGAGGTCCTGCGCGATGAGGTTGACCTCGACGACGCCTTCGCGCGCGAGCTGATCGGCCTCGGCAACGATGTCGGCGATCGCGCGGCTGCGCTGCGGGCCGCGCAGCTTCGGGATGATGCAGAACGCGCACGGCCGGTCGCAGCCCTCGGCGATCTTGACGTAGGCGGAATGCGCGGCGCCGATGCGGACGCGCGGCGCGTCGTGATCGTAGATGTACGCGGGCGTGTCGCTGACCTGGACGACGGGCAGCTTCTTGTTCGGGCCGAGGACCTTGTTGATCGACTGGAAGTCGGCGGACCCGAGGATGTGATCGATCTCGGGGATGTCGGTCGTGAGCTCGCCAGCGTAGCGCTGCGCGAGGCAGCCCGTGACGATCAGCTTCTTCGCGCCGGACTTCTTGTGCTCGGCCATCTCGAGGATGGTGTCGACGCTCTCTTCCTTCGCGGCGTCGATGAACGCGCACGTGTTGACGACGATGACGTCCGCACCTTCGGGCGCGTCGACCAGCGCGTGCCCCGCGGCCTGCACCTGGCCGAGCATCAGCTCGGTGTCGACCTGGTTCTTGGGGCAACCGAGCGAGACGAAGTAGATCCGCTGCGACATCGAGGGAGGAGCAGAATTACCGCCAAGCCGCCAAGCCGCCAAGGACTATTGCGGGCTTTGGGCTTTGGCCCGAGGTCGATGCAGCGGTCTGTGGCTGGCCAAAGCCCAAAGCCCGAAGCCCGAAGCCCTATTCCCGCTCGGACCAGGCGGCGGGGCCGACGAGGAGGAGGATCGCTTCGGCGGCCTGGACCTGTTCGGTGTCCTTGCGGCTCGAGAGCTCGGCCACGAGCGGTGCCAGGAGCGGCGTGGGGTCGAGCTTGGCATCGAGCTTGCGCAGCGCCCGGGCCGCGTTGACGCGCAGCGACGGGATCGCGAGCTGCTTCACCAGCACGGGGCGCGCCGCGGCGTCGTGCAGGCCGGCCAGCGCGATCGCGGCGAAGGCGTTGAAGCGCGCGTCGGCGAGGAGCGCGCGCAACGACTCGGCGACATCGGCGCGGCCCGCGGTGCCGAGCGCGATGGTCGCGGTCGCGCGGTCGTCGGCGCTCGCCTTGGCGTCCGCGCGCAGCTTGTCGAGGATCTCGAGCGCCTTCGGATCGGCGAGGTGCGCGAGCGATTGCGCCGCGCCGAGCCGGAACTGGCTGTACTCGAGGAACTCCTGCAACGTCGGCGTCGCGCGCGCATCGCCGAGCAGCGCGAGCCGGTTCGCGGCCTCGCCTTTGACGTCGCGGCGCGGCGAGCCGAGTGCCGCCACGAGCGCCTCGGTGCCGCGCTTGTCGCCGGCGCGCGCGAGCGCGTACGCGATGTCGAGCTGCGCGATCTGGCTCTGCTCGGTCGCGAGCTGTGCCGCGAGCATCGCGATCGCGGCGGTGTCGCCGGTGCGCGACAGCGCGACCGCGGCGAGCCGCTGCATGCGCGGCGCCACGTCGGGCTTGAGCTCGGCGCGCAACACGGCACGCGCGTGCTCCAGCGCCTCCGCCGGCACGATCGGCGGCGGCGCCGGCGGCTCGACGACGTGCGGCGCGGGTGGTGGCGTGCGCGTCGCGGCCGACGCACGATCGCGATCGAAAACACGATCGAGGTAACCGAAGCGATACGCGGCCGCCCCGGCCGCCGCGAGCACCAGCACGAGCAGCAGGAACACGAGCAAGCCGCGGCCGCGGTGCGGCTCGTCGGGATCGACGTAATCGTCGAGGCGGCCGGTATCCGCGATCTGGATCGCGCCGTCGGTCTCGGCGCGCAGCGACGTGCCGAGGCCGCCCGAGATGCGCGCATCCGACGAGCTCGCGATCACCCCGGTTGCCGGCTCGTGCAGGATCTCGATCACCGGGCCGCTGTCGAGATCGGCCATCGACTTCGGGATGCCTCCCGGTGGCGTGCGCTTGAGCTTCGCCGCGATGCCCGGCTGAGATTGCGCGCGCGCCTCCTTGCGCGGGGCCGCGACCGGGGCCGCGACCGGCGCCGTGACGGCCTCGGCGACGCACTCCTTGCTGCAGAACGGCACGACCTTGCCGGCGCGCACGCCGACCGCCGGCGCGCGCAGCGGATCGACGGACTTGCCGCAGGTCGGACAGGCGCTCATGGCAGGGCCAGGACCGCGTTCTCGCCGGCATCGGCGATCAGGCCGTCGATGTAGCGCAGCAGATGATCGCGGCGCGACAGCAGCGCCTGGATCTCGCCGGCCGACAGCAGCGGCCCCATGCCGGCCGGATCATCGCCGAGCGAGAGCGCGCGCTCGAGCTCGTCGGCGGTGAGCACGCGCAGGCGCTGCACGAGGCCGCGAGGAAACACCTGGATCTTGTACAGCGGCTCGAGGTTGGTCGCGTGGCCGAGCGTGAACTGCGAGAACGACAGCGTGTTGTCCATGAAGTAGAGCGTCTTCCCGTCGAGCGAGCCCTTGGTGTTGTTGCCGGTCCACCGATCCGCGTTGTCGATCAGGATGTCGAACAGCACGCACGACGCGAGCTGCGCGACGAGCGGCGCGAGCTCGGCCGGGATCGCGACGCCGGGCTGCAAGTACGACTCCCAGACCTCTTCGCCGGCTTTCTCGTCGACGCGAAAGCCACCGATCATCACGTCGCGAATGTCGGGGATCCACCACGACAGCTCGCCGCGCAGGATGCCGTCCTTCGCGATCGCCTCGTCCTCGATGCGGCCGGCGGTGTAGTCGCGCGTCGCCGGATCGGCCGCGGCGATCAGCGCGGCGATCGGCAACGCGACCGGCTTGGCGGGCGGCACGTGGCCGATGCCGAGCAGGCGATCGATGCGATACGCCGCGATCTCCTTGCGCGGATCCGATTGCGGATGCGTCTGCTGCGGCTTGAACGCGGCGCGCGCGCCCGACGCGAACTCGACGCGCAGCGACAGCGACGTGCCGCCGTGGTTGAGCTTGATCGCGGTGACCGGCGTCGCGGCGAGCGGAGCGAGCAGGAGGTCGTCGGGCCCATCGAACACGGTCGGCGCGTTGCCGGGCGCCTCGACGTGCAGCTCGGCGCCGGGCAGCGGCACGAGCGCGAGCACCGGCTGCTGCGGCGCGGCCGAGGCCTCGTGCGTCGAGACGTAGTCGCCCGCGAGATCGAGCCCGCGGCCGACGCCGAGCGCGAGCGCAGACGCGCTGCCTGCGGCCACGGCGAGCTCGAGCGCGATGCAGGTCCCCAGCCGCACAGGACGAATTTACCACGTGCGGTCATGCGAGCGATAGCGACGCGCTACGTGTGCTCGGGTTCGCCTTCGACGATGTAGCTCGCTTTGCGATGGCGCGCGGTGGGCACGTGCTTTTGCCAGCACGCGACCGAACAGAACCGCAGCTTCATGCGACCCGTGTTGCACGACGCGACGGTGCAACGGATCGCCGACGTGCCCGGTGGGATCAACTTGCGACAGGTCGCGCACACCAGGCTCGTCATCGCAGCAAGCAACTGGTTAGCAGACCGCCGCTTCGATATCCACTTATCTGATGCGCGCGATCGCGGCCTCGAGATCGAGCTCGCCGCCGCGTGCGACCTCGCTCACCGACCCGGCACGGTCGATCAAGACGGTGTGCGGGATCGTCGCGACGCCGAAGCGCTGGCTGGTGTCGCCGTCGTCGAGCGCGAGCGCGAGCGCGCCGTAGTGACGCTCGTCGAACAGCTCGCGCGCGCCTTGCGGATCGTCCATCGCGACCGCGATCACCGCGATGTCGGGATGGCGCCGCGCGAACGCGTCGAGCCTGGGCAGCGCGCGCAGGCACGGCTTGCACCAGGTCGCCCAGAAGTCGACGATCGTGATCTTGCCGCGGGTCGCGGCGAGCGTGACGCGGTCGCCGAGCGCGCCGCCCGGGCCGATCGCGGGCAGCGCGAGCTCGGGAGCAGGCGCGCCCGAGCGCATCGGCCGCACCAGCTCGAGGTTGCGCGCGATCCACACGCTCTGCGCGACGGCGCCGATCAGCGCGAGCGCGACGAACGCGAGCCCGGCCGCGCGCGCGACCCGCGGCGACGCCGGAGTCATCGGCGCGACCCGGCGCGCCTCGGCGATCCCGAGCGCGACGATCACGCCGGCCCAGGCGTACGCGATTGCCGAAGCGAGCAGCTCGGGCACGGGCAAGCCGAGCTCGCGCACCGCGATGACATCGATCGCGATCACGCACACGATCGGTACCGCCGCCACGCACGCGAGATCGAACGCACGGCCGACGTCGCGCCGGACGCCGGCGGCCGCCCAGATCGCGGCGGCTCCGACGACCAGCACCGCGAGCGGCACCGTGAACATCGCGAGCACGTGGACGAGCGCGCGCAGGCCGGTGCCGACATCGACCGCCGCGGCGAGCCAGATCGCCTCGACGATCGCGCGCAGCTGCGCGGCGACCAGGAGCAGGCCGAACGCGCGCAGCAGGTCCGAGCCGGAGCGTCCGGCGGCGCGCCGATCGCCGGCCGCGGCGAGCGCGGCGCGCGGCGTCGCGAGCGCGGCGCCGACGCGACTTACAAAGCTCGGCATGTGAATTCCGTGCGCGCCGGTTGCGGATCGGTAGGCCTCCGTCGCGCGGTCATTTCTTCGCGCCGCCGCGGCGTTGCAGCAGCAGCTTGCGCGCCTGTGCGACCACCGCCGACGGGATGCCCTTGGACTTGGTCATGTTCACCAGATCCTTGTCGCGCAGGAACGGCATCAGCCGCATCGCGTCGCTCACGGGAGTCTTGGGATTGCGGCACAACGACACCTTCGTCCCGTACAGCTTGGTCCATTCGCGCTTGCCGGCAATGAAGCGGATGACCTCGTCGGAGAGCGCCGCGTTCCCCGCGTAGTGCGCGGCTTCGAACTCGGTGACCGCCGGGCTCTTGATCGTCGCGAGCGCGACCATCTTGAGCGGATCGCGCACGAGCTTTGCGCGATGAAAGCCGTTGCCAAGCAGCGCGAGCCGGATCTTCGCCGGCACCGACAGCTTCTCGATCGGCACCGGCCGCGCTTCGGCCTGCTCCGCGAGCTCGGCCGCCTTCGCATCTTCGATCACCTGCTCGGCATCGCCTTGCGTGAGCACGCTGTCGTCGCCGGCGAGCTCGGCCGCCGCCGCGAACGCCGCGTCGCTCTCCGGAGTCGCGCGCGGCGCACCGTCGAGCGCACGCGCGATCTCGTCCCACGTCGCGAGGCCGGGCACGCGCACCTTGTTGCGCACCGCGAGCTCGACCGCGCGATCGACCGTCGACATGCGCGCCTGCTTGTTCGTGTACATCGCGGCGATGATCTGCGGGTGGCGGAGCAGCCGCTGCTCGTTCGCCGCGATCCGCTCGATCTCTCGCGCGCCGGCGAGCTCGGCGAGCGTCGCGACCGTCTCGTCGGCGGTCGTCGCGTTGCCGACGAGCGCTTCGAAGGCGGCCGGCTTGCCCGCCACGCGCTGCGCGTAGAAGTCGAGCACGCGCGGATCGACGTTCGCGTCGCCCAGCGCGGCCGCGAGCACCTTCTCGGGCAAGCCTCCCGACGTGACCATCGCCGCCGTCGAGATCGTGCCGTCCGCGTCGAGCGCGAGCTGGTAGAGCACCGCGACTTGCTCCGCGGGCGGCAGCGGCACGAGCCCGCGCGAGGCCATCATGCGTCCGGGGCCCGGCCCGAGCGCCCTTTGCGCGGCCGGCGACAGCTTCGCGACGTCGAGCTGCGAGTGCTCCATCACGCCTGGTTCCGGCGATACAAGATGTCGAGGCCCTTGAGCGTGAGCAGCTCGTCGCATGCCTCGATCGTCTTGGTCTCGGTCGCGATCAGCGCCGCGAGCCCCCCGGTCGCGATGCAGCGCGCGGGATAATCGAGCTCGGCGCGGATCCGCCCGACGAGCGCGTCGACCATGCCCGCGTAGCCGTAGACCAACCCGGCCTGCATCGACTGGACCGTATTGCGCGCGACGACCTTGCCCGGCCGCGCGAGCTCGACGCGCGGCAGCTTCGCGGCGTGCTCGTACAGCGCCTCGGCGCTGATCTGGATGCCGGGGGCGATCACGCCGCCCAGGTACTCGCCTTTCGGCGTGACCACGTCCCACGTGGTCGCGGTGCCGAAATCGACGACGATGCAACCCGCTTTGAGCTCCTCGTATGCGGCGACCGCGTTGACGATGCGATCGGCGCCGACCTCGCGCGGGTTCTCGTACAGGATCGGCATGCCGGTCTTGATGCCGGGCCCGACGACGAGCGCCGCTCCGCCGCAGTGGCGCTTGAAGAACTGCTGCAGCCCGAACACCGCCGGCGGTACGACCGACGAGATGATCCCCGCATCGATCGTCTTCCACGTCGCGCCCTCCAGCTCGAGCAGCGTCTTCAGCAGCACCGCGTATTCGTCCGAGGTGCGCGCGGCGACCGTCTGGATGCGCCAGTGCGCGACCAGCTGACCATTCGTGAAAACGCCGAGCACCGTGTTCGTGTTGCCGACGTCGACGGCCAGAAGCGTCGCCATGCTGCCGAGATGCTAGCTCGCTCCTCCGCATCGTAGTAGGCTCGATGCCACCTATGCGGGGAACCAGTCTATCGATCTGTGCTGTTTTGATCGTTGCCGCGTGCGGCGGTCCGTCCGATGAGCCGCCGGGACCGCTGCCGCGGCACTTCGACGACATGTATATCGCTGCGATTCCACTCGATCAAAAACAGTCGGTCGTGCAGACGCAGAACGACTGGTCGATCGCGAAGATGGAGCAAGCGAAGGCCGACGCCGACAGCAACGAAGTGACGACGCAGCTGTCGATCGCGCGCAACGACGTCAAGGCGAGCCGGCTCTCGATCGACTCCGCGGTCGCCGCGAAGAAGAGCGCCGACGCCTCGGCCGACACCAACCGCATCAACCAGGCGACCAAGGATCTCAACGCGGCACAAGAGGTCGAGAAGGCCGCCGAAGCGCACGTGCATTACCTGGAGGCGTACGCGCACTACCTGCACCGCTATCTGCGCTACACGCAGGAGAACACGTTCTGGCGCGAGTCGCAGTACGAGCTCGCGAAGGCCAAGGTCGCGCAGGCGAACCATATCGCGCCGAAAGGCGTGAACTACGCCGACTTCCCGAGCCAGCACGACGGGCGGATGAAGCGCACGCAGGGCGCCAAGGATCGCCTCGAGCACGAGAAGCAGAGCGCGAACGAATCGCGCAGCCACTGGCTCGAGATCCAGAAGCGCGCGGACATCGACAGCGGCCACAACACGTCCGCGTGGGATCCGATGATGAACGGCGGCATGGCGGCCGGCGGTGTCGACGTGCACGCCAACGTGGTCGAGACCAAATCAGGTCCTGTCGCGCCTCCGCCGCCGGCTCCCGCGCCTGCTCCGGCCGCGACGCCCGCAGCGCAGCCCGAGCCGGCCGGCGGTTCGCCGCAGTAGTCAGCGAGATGTAGTGGTCGCCGAAGCCGCCGAAGCCTCCGAAGCCGCGAAGATCCTCGTCGTCGATGACGAGCGCGTCATCCGCGAGATCCTCGCCGAGTTCCTGTCGCTCGAAGGCTTCTCGGTGCACACCGTCGAGGACGGCGAGAAGGCGCTCTGCGAGCTGCGGCTGCGTCCGTACGATCTGCTGATCACGGACCTCAAGATGCCGCGGTTCAGTGGCCTGCAGTTGCTCGAGCGCATCGAGGCCGAGCGGCTCGGCGTGCTCACCGTGCTGATGACGGGTTTCGGCACGGTCGAGACCGCGATCGAGGCGATGAAGAAGGGCGCGTACGACTACCTCCTGAAGCCGTTCAAGGTCGAGGAGGTCATCCACGTCGTCGAGCGCGCGCTGTATCGCCAGCGCCTGCAGACCGAGAACATCCGGCTGCGCGAGGCGCTGACGATCTACAAGGTGAGCGAGGCGATCGCGCTATCGCACGACATCGAGAAGATCCTCGACGTCGTGCTGCGCGCGGCGATCGACGAGGTCAAGGCCGACGTCGCGACGCTGCACCTGCGCGATCCGAGCTCCGGCCACTACGAGGAGCGCGTCAAGATCGTCGCGGCCGATGGCGCGGCGCACACCCTGCCCTCGCCCGCCTTCGGCTTGCTCGGCGAGCAATTCGCGCAGGGCGTGCCGATCCTCGCGCACGGCGGCAAGGCGTCGCGGTTCTTCACCGAGGATGCGGCGCCGACCGACCTCGCGTCGTACGCGAGCGTGCCGCTGCAGGTCCGCGCGAACATGGTCGGCGTCCTGAACGTGTTCTCGTTCACCCCGGGCAAGAAGTTCGACGAAGGCCACCGCAAGATGCTCGCGGTGCTCGCGTCGCGCGCGGCGAGCGCGCTCGACAACGCGCGCCTGTACGGCGAGCTCCGCGAGTCCAACGACAGCCTCCGCCAGGCGAACCTGTCGCTCGAGGAGATGTTCCAGCACACGGTCGCCGGGTTCGCGCAGGCGCTCGAGGAGAGCGACCAGTACACGCGCGGCCATAGCGAGCGCGTCGCGGTGTACTCGGAGGTGCTCGCGCGCGGGCTCGAGCTGCCCGACCCCGAGATCCGGCGCGTCGTCCAGGCCGGCGTGATGCACGACGTCGGCAAGATCGGCGTGCGCTACGACATGCTGAACAAGCCCGGCAAGCTCACGCCGGAAGAAGTCGCGGTGTTTCGCCAGCACCCCGAGAAGGGCAAGCGCATCCTCGAGCCGGTGCCATGCCTGCATGGCCTCATCGACGGCTGCTGGTGCCATCACGAGTGGTTCGACGGCGGCGGCTACCCGCGCGGGCTGGCCGGCCACAACATCCCGATCGTCGGCCGCATCGTGTCGATCGCCGACGCGTACGACGCGATGACCTCGGACCGCGCCTACCGGCGGGCGCTTCGCCACGAGGTCGCGATCGGCGAGATCGAGCGCTGCGCGGGCTCGCAGTTCGATCCCGAGCTCGCGAGCGCGTTCGTCGAGCTGATCGAAGCGTGGCGCAAGCAGATGCGCGCGCGCGGACACGATTCGCTGATTCCGAGGTGACGGGACCTCGGACTTCGGACTTCGGACTTCGGGTCGGATCTGAGTCCGAAGTCCGAAGTCCGAAGCCCGAGGCCCGACGCCCTCAGATCGTGCAGCCGCGCTCGCGGGCGCCGTCCGTATAGACCTTGACCGTCTCCGCGCACTGCTTCACCAGCTCCGGCCGGTTCGACGCCGGCATCTCGATCCAGATGCCGAGCTGCTGGCCGAACGAGGCGACGAGCTCGTCGCGCAGATCCTGGTCGAGCTTGTCGCACGTGCTGATCTTGTGGACGAGCACGGCGAGCTGATCGCACTCGGGGATGCCCGACTTGAACATCACGCCCGCGGCGGGAAAGCCCCACTTCGCCGCGGCGCCGTGCTCCTTCTCGGGAAAGCATTCATCGGAGTCGCCGGCCCGGCTCGCCGCCGCGACCAGGCACGCGCGCAGCGTGGCCGGCCACTTCTCGGCGATGCACGCGGTCGCCAGCTTGGTGCGCGACTGGTCGACCACCTGCTTGCGGTCGGCGGGCGCGAGCGCGGCGAGCTTGCCGTGCCATGCCTCGTCGCCGTAGTGCACCGCCGCGACCGCCTTGCAGTCGATCGCGCGCGGCGTCTTCTCGAGCACGGCGACGCGCTGGAACCGCGCGTCGGACTCCGCGAGCATGTTCGCGAGCGCGTTGCGCGCAGGCTCCGCGAGCTTGCCGCGGCACGCGGCGACACCGCCGGCATCCTTGGCCGCCGCGAAGCACTTCTTGTCATCGTTCGTCCACGTCATCTCGCAGGCGAGGTGCACCGCTCGCCCGCGTACGGACAGCGCGTAGTCGCGGTCGGCCGCTTTCTCGCCCAGCGCCGGCGCGTAGCTCGCGAGGTCGCCGTAGTTGTCCTCGCACGCCACGTAGTCCTCTTTGGGCGGGCCGCTGCCGTCGCACGGGTTCGCGGCGCTGCCGCCGCCGTCGCACGGGTTGCCGGCATCCGCGACCCGGCTGCCCGGCCCCTTCGTGAAGTTCGGCTCCCAGTCCTCGAGGTGCGACTCGAACGACTGCTCCTGATACTTGTCGAGCTGCCCGAGGCAGCTCGACGGCGACGGCCGGGTCACGATGCACGAGACGACCGCGTCGGACCACTGATCGTCGAGGCACGACGCCTCGACCTCGGCCTCGCCGGCCCGCCGCGCGCGGTCCTGGCTCGCCGTCGGGATCTTTCCGAAGCCACGCTCCTCGATCAGCAGCCTGGCCGCATTGGTACAGCTCGGCCCGGCATCCCGCTTAGGTGCTGTCGCCGCGACCGGCTCGGCCGTGTGTTTTGGCGAGGGCGTGGCCGGCCCGCATGCGACGAGCATCAGCGCGATCCACGCGACTCTCATGACCCTTCCCATCGCGCGAGCATCGCACGTCTCGCTATACTCCCAGACGCGAGATGTCTGGGATCTCGGGGAAATACCGCTTCGACGCCAGGCTCGGCGGTGGCGGAATGGCCGAAGTATTTATCGGCTCGACCGTCGGTATCGAAGGCTTCACGCGCAAGGTCGCGATCAAGCGCGTGCTGCCCGGGTTCTCCGACAACCCGGCGTTCGCGCAGATGTTCGTCGCCGAGGCGCAGATCAGCTCGCGGCTCGTGCACCCGAACATCGTCTCGGTGCTCGACTTCGATCGCGACGCCGAAGGCCGCCTGTTCCTGGTCATGGAGCTGGTCGAGGGCCGCGACATGGACGCCCTGGTCGCGACCGGCCCGCTGCCGGCCCCGCTCGTCATCTTCCTCATCAGCGAGGTGCTGCGCGGCCTCGGCTACGCTCACGACCTGCCGGCCGGCAACGAGGTGCGCGGCGTGGTGCATCGCGACGTGTCTCCGCACAACGTGCTGCTGTCGTGGGAAGGCGCGGTCCGCGTCTCCGATTTCGGCATCGCGAAGGCGCGGGCCGCGAGCGAGGCGACCGCGTCGGTGTTCATCAAGGGCAAGCCGGCGTACATGAGCCCCGAGCAGGCGAACGGCCAGCCGCTCGACGGGCGCAGCGATCTGTTCGCGGTCGGCGTGATGCTGTGGGAGATGCTGGTCGGCCGCCGGCTGTTCGTCGGCGAGGACACGCGCGCGACGCTCGCCGCCGTGCTGTTCGGGCAAATACCGCGGCCGCGTTCGCTCCGCCCCGACATCCCGAAGGACCTCGAGCGGGTCGTGATGAAGCTGCTCGAGCGCGACATGCCGGCGCGCTACGCGAGCGCCGAGCTGGCGGTGGCCGACCTGCTCGAGTGCACCGACTCGCCGAAGGCCGGACGCGAGCTGCTCGTCAAGACGCTCGCCGAGCGCTTCCCCAACGACGCGCCGGTGCGCCACAGCAAGGTGCGCACGCCGACGCCGGTGCACATGCAGGCGACGATCGCGGCGCAAGGGGATGGCCGCGCGTCGATGCCGAGCATGGGCGCGCTGCGCGGCGCCGCGACCGGCACGCTGCGGCCGGGCACCACGCCGACCGGTGCGGCGCAGATGATGGGCGCGGCGACCATGCCCGGATCGCGGCGGCGGCGCGGCAAGAGCCGGGGGATCGCGCTGGCGGTGATCGGCTTTGTCGTGGCGGCGCTCGGCGCGTTCGGGATCGTGAGCGCGGTCACGAGCGGATCGGGCACGGGCAAGGGCACCGGGACCGGCTCGGCCTCGGGCTCCGACACGGGAGCGGTGACGGGGAGCGCGGTTGCGAAGGTGGAGGCCGACGCGGGGGCGCCCGACGCAGCACCGCAGGTCGCCAGCGTCACGAAGCCTACGCCCCTCGATGCGGGTGTTCCCGACGCGGCAGCCGTCATTGCGACGACGGCCAAAAAAGATGCATCCTCGTCCCAACCGGCGCACCCTGTGGCCGACCACCGGCTGGGCAAGCTCAGCGTGCTGGCGTTTCCGATCCTGACCGTCAGCGTCGACAAGAAGACTCTCGGCGACACCCCCGTTACCGTCGCGCTTTCAGCCGGCAAGCACATCGTACGTTTGTCCAATGCCGAGACCGGCCACGACGAGAGCCTGGTCGTCATGATCACCGAGAACCAGACGTTCACCATCGACCGACGGAAATGAGATGCGCACCATAAGCCTGGTTTTCACGCTCGCGATCGCGCTCTGTGCCGCGACCGCGCACGCCGACGACGTCGGCGTCGTCGTCACCGGCGAGGCCACCCTGCAGCCGACGCTCTCGGCGTCGCTCGAGAGCTGGCTGCGCCACCACGGCCACAAGCTGGTGAGCTCGCCGCTCGAGGCCGACGCGACCAACGCGCTGATCGATTGCTTCGTGCTCGAGGATCTCGGCTGTGCGCGCACGGTGATCGAGAAGCGCGCGAAGGCCCAGGCCGTCGTGTACACGCGGATCGATGTCACGCCCGGCGGCGAAGGCATGGGCGACGTCACGCTCGTCGGCTACTGGTTGCAAAAAGGCCATGATCCGGTCGGCGAGCGCCGCACGTGCAGCCATTGCAACGCCGAGCAGCTCGCGAACACCGCCGAGGATTTGATGACCGCGCTCGCGGCCGAGCCGCCGCCGGTCGCGGCCGACGCGCCGAAACCGGTGGCTCCGCCGGTTGTTGCAGCGCAGGTCGAGGTCTCCGACGAGACCCGGCCATCGCAGTTGCCCAAAGTCGTGATCGGAGCCGGCGCCGCGCTCGCGATCACCGGCGTCGTGCTCGTCGCGATGGACGGCCCGCCGGGGAAGACCGGCGTGCAGCAGCCGACGTACACGAGCTACAAGACGCCCGGCTACGCGCTCGTCGCTACCGGCGTCGTGGTCGCCGCCGCCGGCGCGTACTGGTGGTATCGCTCGGGTCACAACTCGGCTCCAGTCGCCGCGATCACGCCGGACGGCGCGGTCGTCGGCTGGGCCGGACGGTTCTAGGAGGATGCGATGAAGACGCTCGGGCTGATCCTCGTGCTCACCGCGGCTGCTGCCTGCCAGCAAGACAACCCGAACTACTGCACGGGCCACATCGACAACAACTGCGCGCTCGGCAGCGGCAGCAGCGACGGCGGCACGATGGCGTGCACCGGCAACACGCAGTGCACCAGCACGAGCGCGCCGGTGTGCGACACGGGCGGCGTCTGCGTGGCGTGCACGGATTCCGAGCTCGGCGCGTGCGGGAACACGACGCCGATCTGCAGCAACGAGGCGTGCATCGCGTGCACCGCGCACGTCCAGTGCACCGCATCGGACGCGTGCTTGCCCGACGGCTCGTGCGGCACCGACAGCAACGTCGCCTACGTCTCGCCCACCGGAACGACCGAGAACCCCTGCACGTTCATGAGCCCGTGCAGCACGATCTCTCGCGCGCTGTCGACGACGCACGCGCCGTTCATCAAGGTCAGCGGCACGATCTCCGACAACATCACCATCGCGCGCAACGTGACGATCCTCGCCGACGCGGGCGCGACCCTGCAGTCGGCTTCGTCCAACACGCCCGTGGTCGCGATCGGCGGCTCGGGTCTCGCGGTCGAGATCGACGACCTCGCGATCACCGGCGGATCGTCGGGCTCCGGCTTCGGCGTCTCGGTACCATCGGGCGTCGCGGCGATGCTCGTGTTGCAACGCGTGACGATCACCGGCAACTCGGCAATGGGGATCAGCTTCGCCGGCGGCACGCTCACCGCGAAGCGCTGCACGCTCACCGCCAACAACGGCGGCGGCGTGTACGTGACCGACTCCTCGTATGACCTGGAGAACAACATCATCGCGGCCAACGGCACACCGACCAGCAGCGTCGGCGGGTTCGAGGTCGTTCAGGGCGCGGTGGCCGCCCCTCACATCTTCGACTTCAACACGGTCGCCGATAACATCTCGACGACGAACACGACAACCGGGGGAGTCGGCGTGACCTGCGTGATCAATCCGGCGGCCGAGCAGTTCCACGACGACATCATCTGGAACAACGGCACGCACGAATTGCTGAAGACGGGCAGCGATTGCACGTTCACGTACTCCGACATCGGCCCGGACGGCCCGGCGAGCTCGGGCAACATGCTCAACGCCGACCCGATGCTCGACGTCAGCTACCACATCCCGACGACCTCGCCGGCGAAGGACAGCGCCGACCCGACCGCGAACGAGCCGGTCGACATCGTCGGCGATTCGCGTCCGATCGGCCTCCACGACGACATCGGCGCGTTCGAGACGCAATAGCGCGGCTGGCTCGGACCTGCGCTACGATGACGCGCCCGGTATGCGCGTCCTTGCTGTCGTCACCGTCGCGCTGGCGCTCGCGGCGAGCACCGCGCGCGCGGACGACGAGGTCGGCGTGGTCGTCACCGGCGACGCCTCGCTGCGCGGCAAGCTCGCTTCGCACCTGCGCCACTGGCTGTCGGATCACGGCCACGGCCTCGCCGATTCGCCGCTGTCGAGCGACGCGATCGACACGATCGCGAACTGCTTTATCGTCGGCGACCCGAGCTGCGCGCGCGGCGTGGTCGAGGCTCGCGCGCGCGCATCGAGCGTGGTGTACGCGCACGTCGAGATCAACAAGCAGGGCAACGTCACGCTGAGCGCGTACTGGATCGTCAAGGGCCACGACGCGATCGGCGAGCGGCGCGTGTGCGAGCAATGCGAGGGCGACGCCTGGCGCGGGCTCGTCGACACGATGATGGACGTGCTCGCGTCGTCGAGCCAGGTCGAGCACGGCCGGCTCGAGCTCGGCTCGCAGCCGTCCGGCATGATCGTGCTGATCGATCACACACAGGTCGGCTCGACGCCGCTCGAGCGCGACCTGCCGGTGGGCCACCACGAGATCCAGCTCGTCCACGACGGCGAGACCGTCGGCAAGCGCGGCATCGAGATCGAGGCCGACGAGACCACCAAGCTGTCGCTGCAGGCGAAGCTCGTGAGGCACGGCTCGAAGCTGTGGCCGATCGTGCTGATCGTCGCCGGCGGCGCGACCCTCGGCACCGGCATCGGCTTCATCTATGCCGGCGAGAACACCGGGCCCCAGCAGAAGTTCATCTATCCCGACTCGACCACGCCCATCGGGATCGGCATCACGGCGGTCGGCCTCGGCGCGACCGTGGGCGGGATCGTGTGGCTCGTCCAATCGGGACAGAAATCCATGCCCGTAGCCGGGCTCACGCCGCGTGGCGGGTATGTTGGCTGGCTCACGCGGTTTTGAGCTCGGCCCTTCCGATCCGCGGCAAGCTCTGCGACCATTACCGAATGCGCACCGCGATCGCGATCGCCGTGGCAGTAGCCGGGCTGTCCGCCGGATGTGGCCGGACGCTCAATCCGGCCTACTGCGCGACGTACCCGAACGATCCCGACTGCCAGAACGCCGGCCTCACCGCGATCGATGCACCGCGGCCCTGCGGCGGCGATAGCGACTGCAGCGCCGATCCGAGCCGGCCGGTGTGCGACTCGACGTTGAGCCCGCCGCGCTGCGTGCCGTGCGTGGTCGGCGATCAAGCGCAGTGCACCACGAGCGCGCAGGTGTGCGGCAACGACGACCTCTGTCACGCGTGCCTCGTCGACGGCAACGTCAACTGCACGCCGGGCGCGACGTGCGTCAACGGCAACACGTGCGTGGCCCCGCAGGACATCGCGTTCGCGGCGCCGACCGCGGCGCCGGGACAGCTGTGCACGATGGACGATCCGTGCACGCTGTCCGAGGCGCTCCAGAAGGTGGCGACGAGCTCGATCCAGACCATCCAGCTCGTCTCGAGCTCCGCGCCGTACAGCGACGGCCCGTACACGATCTCGGGCAGCACGACCGTCACGATCACGCCCGCGCCCGGGCTGCCCGGCGTGCCGGCGATCTCGTCGAACACCGGCCCGATCTTCTCGATCAGCACGTCGGGCAAGGTCGAGATCGACTCGGTCGTGATCACCGGCTCCAACGACGACGGCGTGAAGTGCCGATCGGGCTCGCTCGTGCTGAGCCAGGACGAGATCTCGAGCCAGCACAAGTACGGCGTCGACAGCAGCGGCTGCACGATCGACGTCGATCGCAGCCGCATCCACGGCAACGACACGGGCGGTCTCTACTTCAACGACTCGAACATCGACGTCTACGACAACTTCGTCTACGACAACGGCACCGACAACACGCAGCACGGCGCGGTCGACGTCGAGGGCCAGACCAACGGCAAGCTCCAGTTCAACACGATCTCGTACAACGACGCGAAGCAAGCCGAGAGCAAGGGGCAGCAGGACGGCATCGGCGGCCTCAACTGCCAGAACATCGGCCAGGTCGACGCGCGCTCGTCGATCATCTCGGGCAACACGGGCACGCAGTACCTGTACATCAAGGTCCTGGGCGTCTCGAACTGCGATCTCAGCCCGACGTACACCAGCGACGACGACGCGATTCATTTCGTGATGTCGGACTCGCCATACGACCTGCACCTCACGAGTCGGACGCCGAACCAGACGATCGTCGACAACCCGAGCGCGTGCACGGGCGACGTCACGATCGACATCGACGGCGAGCAGCGGCCGAAGGGCCCGTACTGCGACCTCGGCGCCGACGAATACTGACGCCGATCGCCCCCCGCGGACGTCACGTCTGACGGCGAACCCGTGTTTTACGTCCATCCGCTGTAGGTGTGGTGTAGGCGTGGAGCCGAGCGGTCCGGCCAGCTATCATCGTGGAAGCGATGGCGGCCGAGGACGCAGATCCCTCCGCGAAGCGGCGCGCGCCGTCGAGCCACGAGGACGCGTTCGCGCAGACGATCACGCCGCAGCCGTCCAAGCTCGCGTCGGGTACGGGCACGCGCGACGACACGCGCGGCGACGACGCGACGGTCGCGGCCCCGCTGTCGAAGTCGCCCGTCGAAGCGGCGGCCGACGATGCCCCGCCGCTGCACGAGGTGCCGGCGAGCCTGTATCGCACCGAGCGCGAGATCGCGCGCGGCGGCATGGGCCGGATCACGGCGGCCGAAGATCGCCGGCTCGGCCGCCCGGTCGCGCTCAAGGAGCTGATCGATCCGGCCGGCGAGCAGACCCAGCGGTTCGAGCGCGAGGCGCGCATCACCGCGCGGCTGCAGCATCCCGGCATCGTGCCGGTGTACGAGGCCGGGCGGTGGGAGACCGGCGAGCCGTTCTTCGCGATGAAGCTGGTGTCGGGCAAGCCGCTCGACCAGGTCATCGACGATGCACTCAAGCTCTCCGACCGGCTCGCGCTCCTGCCGCGGCTCGCCGCGGCGTGCGACGCGATCGCGTACGCGCACAGCCAGCGGATCATCCATCGCGATCTCAAGCCGAGCAACGTGCTGATCGGCGAGTACGGCGAGACCGTCGTGATCGATTGGGGGCTCGCGAAGGACCTCGACACCGCGGACAGCCCGGCGAGCGCGACGCAGACGCGCGGGCCGCGCGCGTTCGTCGAGCGGCCGTCGCATCGCGAGATCACGAGCCAGTCGTCGACGCTGACGGTCGCGGGCGCGGTGATGGGCACGCCCGCGTATATGCCGCCCGAGCAGGCGCGCGGCGAGCCGGTCGACCAGCGCGCCGACGTGTTCGCGCTCGGCGCGATGCTGTATCACCTGCTCGCGGGCAAACCGCCGTACGCCGCGCGCACCGCGACCGACGTGCTCGCGTCGGCCGCGCTCGGCAAGTTCGTGCCGCTCGCCCAGCGCGTGAAGAAGGTGCCGCTCGAGCTGCACGCGATCGTCGAGCGCGCGATGGCGCCGAACCCGATCGATCGTTATCCCAACGCTGGCGAGCTCGCCGAGGAGGTGCGCCGGTTCTTGACCGGCCGGCTCGTCGACGCGCATCGCTACACCGCGTTGCAGCGGGTCGGCCGGTTCGTGAAGCGGCACCGCGCCGCGGTCACGATCTCGGCGATCGCGATCGCGGGGTTCGTGATCGGCGGCTCGATGGCGATCGGCCGCATCGTCGCCGCGCGCGATCAGGCGCAGGGCGCCGAGCGCGTCGCGACGGCCCGCCAGGTCGCGGCCGAGCAGTTCATCGATTACACGCTGACCCACGTCAAGACGCAGCTCGCGACGATCGGCCGCCTCGACCTGCTCGCCGGCCTCGGCACCGAGGTCAAGCAGTACTACGACAAGTTGACGAAGATTCCAGGCGGCATGCAGCCGGGCGACGAGCTGCGCATGGTCGAGGCGATGGAGCTGATCGGCCAGGCCGAGCACAACTCCGGCAAGCCCGATGCCGCGCTCGCGACCTGGCACGACGCCCGCGCGAAGATCGCGCGCATCGTCGAGCGCGATCCGGGTGCGCACACGTTCCCCATGCGGCGCATGCTCGCGCAACTCGACAGCGACGCCGGCGAGATCTACCAGGAGCGAGATCAACTCGATCAGGCGATCCAGCAGTTCACCGAGGCCAAGCGCGAGTGGGACCAGCTCCACGACGAGCGGCCGCGCGAGCGCGAGCTCTTGCTCGGCGCGGCCGACACGCACGACCGACTCGGCGACCTGTTGCGCCGCCAGGGCAAGATCGACCAGGCGTTCACCGAGTACAGCGAGGCCAAGACCGAGCGCGAGGCCGCGCGCGCGCTGGGCAACGGCCAGGTCTCCGAGGAGATCGGCGCGCTGTCGTCCAGCCACCTCAAGCTGGGGTCGATCTACCAGCTGCGCGGCGAATCGAGCCTCGCGCTCGACGAGTACCGCACCGCGCTCAAGTATCGCGAGCAGCGGCTCGCGTCGGA
Organism: Kofleriaceae bacterium; assembly: GCA_036490935.1. Taxonomy (GTDB): domain Bacteria; phylum Myxococcota_A; class Polyangia; order Haliangiales; family Haliangiaceae; genus JABFXX01. The sequence continues at coordinate 19,047 of DASXCY010000024.1, forward strand.
GCCCGACAACGTGGTCGCGCAGGAAAAACTGCTCGAGGTCGAGGTGCCGCTCGGCGATCTCGAGCGCGCGGTCGGCGACGATGCGGCCGCGATCGCGACCTACGAGCAGGCGCTGCCGGTCACGGCCGGCCTCGTACGCCGCGACGCGAGCAACGCGAACTGGCAACGCGAGCGCGGCAACTTGCTCGCCGACATGGGCTTCACGCAAATCGACGCCGGTCACTACAAGGACGCGCTCGGCAACCTCGGGCTCGCGATCGAGCTGCAGAAGGATCTGGTCGCGCGCGATCCGAAGAGCACGCGCTATCGCGTCGACGTCTCGCGCTCGTACACGCGCGCCGGCGACGCCGACCTCGACCTCGGCCAGACCGAGGACGCGCTCGCCGAGTACAAGCGCGCGCTCGACATCCGCAAGGAGCTGCTCGACAAGGACCAGACCAGCGTGCCGTTCCGCCGCTCGGTCGCGTTCTCGCACGCGAAGCTCGCGGCGGCGTACGCGCTGTCGGGCGATCTCGCGGACGCGATCGCGACCCACGAGCAGGCATACGCGATCCGTCAGGATCTGGTCGCCGGCGCGCCCGCCGAGGGTGGGTTCAAGAACGAGCTGGCGTCGAGCGAGATCGAGCTCGGCCGGCTGGTCGCCGCGAAGGACGGCAAGCGCGGCCTGGAGCTGGTCGCGAGCGGCCTGGGCCGCGCGCGCGATCTCGTCGAGAACGATCCGATCAACAACGAGTGGAAGGAGACGCTCGTGCGCGGCCTGCTCGCGCGCGCCGCGGTCGCGCAGGTGGCGGCCGATGCGGCGACGGTGGACCGCTCGCTCGCCGAGGCCGTGCGCGTCGTGCTGCCGGCGCACCAGCTTGCGCCGCAAAACGTGCAGACCGCGTGCTTGCTCGGCGAGGTCGAGATCGAGCGCGCGACGACCGCGAAGGATCCGAAGGCCCAGGCGTCCGCGTGGAAAGCCGCGCTCGAGGCGCTCCAGCCGCTCGCGGCGGACGGCCGGCTACCGGCGCCGAAGCTGTCGCTGCTCGCACGAGCGAAGGCTCGAAGATAAGACTAACCGCCACGGCGCCGAAGCCGCCAAGCCGAGAGCTCGGGTAAGAAGCTGATCTCTCGTGGCGTCTTCCTTGGCGTCTGCGGCGCCTCGGCGGTAATTCTTCTCTGTTACTCTGCTCCGCATGTCCGAGCGAGAGACCGAGTGGGAGCACAAGGACAAGATGTGGACGTACCTCATCTTCTTGTTCTTGTTCGTGGGCATCATCGTCGCCGTCAACGTCGTCTGGAAGAATCCGGGCGGCGCCGAGAGCGCGTTCAAGACGTTCATGGGGTTGCCGAGCTACACGCTCGCGGTGGTGCTGTTCTTGCTCGGCGCGCTCGTGTTCTGGCTCGGCCTCAAGATGGAGCCCGACTGGCCGGAGGCGCTCGGCGCCGGGATGGTCGCCGGATCGATCGCATGGTTCGAGAAGATCGTCGGCTGGTCGCACTTCGACTTCGGCGGGCTCACCGTGATTCCGTATCTGATCCCGGTGCTCGTGTTCGTGCTGCTGCTCATGTACGCGGTGCGAAATAGCCGCTGAGCGCGGCCGCATCGCTGACCGGCGGCGAGCACGTCGGGCCGGTGCACACGAACGCGCGCGCGCGGCCGGCCGCGTCCGGCGTCTTGCCGTCGAGGATCGACGCTTGCGCCCACGGCCCGGCGAGGCATGCCGTCGGCGCGAAGGCGCGGCGCACCGCGGCGACGAGCTCCTCGCGGCCAGCGCCCTCGGTCACGACGACGACCTGCGCGTTCAGGTAGAGATCGAGCGCCGCGAGCAGCGCCGACTGCGCCCACGCGTTCGCGGCGGTCGAGCCGGTCAGCCGCTGCGCGAGATACTTCTCGGCAAGCGCGAGCGCCTCGCGGTCGCCGGCGACCAGGCCGAGGCGCAGCAGCACTTGCACCGCGATCGCCGCGCCCGACGGGATCGCGGCGTCGTGATTCGACTCGGGGCGATGCACGAGCAGCGCGTCGCCGGCGGGCGCGAGGTAAAACACGACGACGCCATCGCGTTCCTCGGCGAACCGCGCGCGGATCGAGCGCGCGAGCTGCGCGCCGGCGTCCCACCAGCCCCGTTCGCCCGTGGCCTCGGCGAGGTCGAGGAAGGCGCGCGCGCAGAACGCGTAATCGTCGAGCGTGCCGTCGAGCTCCTTGCCGGCGATGCGCGTCACGCGGTCGCCGCGCACCATGCGGCCCTTGACGAGCTCCGCCGCGCGCCGCGCGAGCTCGAGCGCCGGTGCGTGCCCGGTCGCGCGCCACGCGGCGACCAGGCCCGTGATCGCGAGCCCGTTCCACGCCGCGAGCACCTTGTCGTCGAGGCCCGGCCGCACGCGGTGCGCGCGCGCCGCGAGCAGCTTGCCGCGCAGCTCGGCGAGCTGGTCCTCCTCCGCGGACGAGCCGCGCGCCGTCACGCGCGACAGCACGTTCGAGCCTTCGAAGTTGCCGCCGTCGGTGACGCCGTACGCGTGCGCGAAGATCAGCGCGTCGACGGTGCCGAGCGCCTCGCGCAGCTCGGCGGGCGTCCACGCGTAGAACTTGCCCTCCTCGCCTTCGCTATCGGCGTCGAGCGACGACTGCAGGCCGCCGTCCGGCGCGCTCAGCTCGCGCGCCAGGAACGCGACCGTCTCCTCGATCACCTCGCGGGCACGCGGCGCGGCCGGCCCGCCCATCGCGACGACAGCCGCGTAGATCCCGAGCAGCTGCGCCTGGTCGTACAGCATCTTCTCGAAGTGCGGCACGAGCCACTTCGCATCGACCGAGTAGCGCGCGAATCCGCCGCCGAGGTGGTCGTAGATGCCGCCCTCGGCCATGCCGTTCGCCCACTCGTCGAACGCGCGTCGCGCGGCGTCGCCGAACGGCAGCCGGCTCGCACGCGCGAGCAGCTCGTGACTCGAGCTCGACGGAAATTTCGGCGCACCGCCGAGCCCGCCATGCTTCGGATCGCAGCGCTCGGCGAGCTGCTTGCCGGCCGCGATCAACAGCTCCGCGCCGAGCTTGCCCGGATCGCCGCCGGTCGCGCCGCGCCGGTAATGCTCGTCGACGCGCGCGAGGCCGTCGAGCAGCGCGAGCGCGTTGTCCTCGGCGTCGGCGCGGCGCGTGCGATACGCGTCGGACATCGCGCGCAAGAGGTCGCTGAAGCTCGGCCGCCCGAACCGCGGCTCGCTCGGAAAATACGTACCGAGGTAGTACGGCCGCCCGTCGGGCAGGCAGAACGCCGACAGCGGCCAGCCGCCGCCCTCTCCCATCACCTGGATCGCGTTCATGTAGATCGCGTCGACGTCGGGCCGCTCCTCGCGATCGACCTTGACGTTGACGTACAGCTCGTTCATCACGCGCGCCGTCGCGGCGTCCTCGAAGCTCTCGTGCGCCATCACGTGGCACCAGTGGCACGCCGCGTAGCCGATCGACACGAACACGGGCTTGCCCGTGCGCTTCGCCTCGGCGAACGCTTCCTCGCCCCACGCCCACCACTCGACCGGATTGTCGGCGTGCTGGCGCAGATACGGCGAGCTCTCGTGCGCGAGGCGATTCGGCATGCGCGCACCTTACCGTGTGCGCGGCCCGACTCGCACGTGTCACGCGCGAGGACCAGGAACCACGCGATCGCCGGCGCGCCGGGGCACGCGCGACGTGCCATCGGCCCGCCGCGTCGGTCCGGGTCGTAACAACTGGCGGCGGCGCGGCCAGCGGAGGCGCGGGCGTCGCGCAGGCGCCGAGCACGGCAAGAATCGCGGTGCGCGTCCGAGGGTGTCACGCACGAGCACGCGAACGGTTGCATTTCGGGGCGCGATTTGACCGCGCCACGAGCCGCGGTTCCGACGAAGATCGGCTATACAAGGCGCTCGATGTCCGAGCCGTCGCCGCCCAGTAACATCACGCCGATCTCGATCGAAAACGAGATGAAGAGCTCGTTCATGGACTACGCCATGAGCGTGATCGTCGCGCGCGCGCTGCCCGATGCACGCGACGGGCTCAAGCCGGTCCACCGGCGCATCTTGTTCGCGCAGCGCGGCCTCAACAACACGTTCAACCGGCCGTACCTGAAGTGCGCGCGCATCGTCGGCGACGTCATCGGCAAGTACCACCCGCACGGCGACGCCGCGGTCTACGACGCGCTCGTGCGCATGGCGCAGGACTTCGCGATGCGCTACCCGCTCGTCGACGGCCAGGGCAACTTCGGCTCGGTCGACGGCGATCCGCCCGCGGCCATGCGCTACACCGAGTGCCGGATGAGCAAGCTCGCGGGCGAGCTGCTCGCGGACATCGACAAGGAAACCGTCGACTGGGTCCCGAACTACGACGACAAGGAGATGGAGCCGACCGTCCTGCCGGCGAAGGTTCCGAACCTGCTCGTCAACGGCGCCACCGGCATCGCGGTCGGCATGGCGACCAACATCCCGCCGCACAACCTCGGCGAGGTGATCGACGCCGCGCTCGCGATGATCGCCGATCCGAAGATCAGCGACGACGAGCTGGTCAAGCTCGTGCCCGGGCCGGATTTTCCGACCGGCGGCGTGATCCAGGGCCGCAACGGCATCCTCGGCGCGTACAAGAACGGCCGCGGCGCGGTCGTCGTGCGCGGCGTCGCGAGCGTCGAGGAGATCCGCAAGGACCGCTACGCCATCGTCGTCACCGAGCTGCCGTACATGGTCAACAAGGCGCGCTGGATCGAAGCGACCGCCGAGATGGTCCGCGACAAGAAGCTCGAGGGCATCTCCGACATCCGCGACGAGAGCAATCGCGTCGGCATCCGCGTCGTGTTCGAGCTCAAGCGCGACGCGAACGACCAGGTCGTGCTCGCGAATCTGTTCAAGTTCACGTCGCTGCAGTCGTCGTTCTCGGTCAACTTCCTCGCGATCGTCGACAACCGCCCGGTGCTGCTGTCGCTCAAGCGCGCGCTCCAGGTCTTCGTCGATCACCGGCGCGAGGTCGTCACCCGGCGCACGCTGTTCGACCTGCGCGAGGCGCGCTCGCGCCGCGAGATCGTCGAGGGCCTCGGCCTCGCGGTCATGAACATCGATCGCATCATCGCGATCATCCGCGAGTCGAAGGACACCGACATCGCGAAGGAACGGCTGATGACCGAGAAGCTCGGCGGCCTGTCGGGCTTCCTCGAGCGCGCCGGCCGGCCCAAGGCCGAGGTCGACGCCGCCGCCGGCAAGCAGGTCATCCAGCTCAGCGCGCGTCAGGCCCAGGCGATCCTCGACATGCGGCTCGGCCGGTTGACCGGCCTGGAGCGCGAGAAGCTCGAGGCCGAGTACAAGGAGCTGTGGCAGCTCACCGATCACCTCGAGAGCCTGCTCGCCGACGAGAACAAGCTGATGTCGACGATCGTCGACGAGCTCAAGCAGATCCGCACCGATTTCGCGGACGCGCGCCGCACGCAGATCGTCGACGCCGAGGGCGAGATCCTCACCGAGGAGCTGATCGACGAGGAAGAGACGATCGTCACGCGCAGCCACCTCGGCTACATCAAGCGCACGCGCGTGCGCGAGTACCGCGCGCAGGGCCGCGGCGGCCGTGGGATCACCGGCGCGCAATCGAACGACGGCGATTTCGTCGCCGACATGTTCGCCGCGTCGACGCACGACCACCTGCTGCTGTTCACCGACAAGGGGCGCGTCTATTACAAGAAGGTGTTCGAGCTGCCGGAGGGCGCGCGCACGTCGAAGGGGCGCGCGGTCGTCAACGTGCTCGACCTGCAGGAGGGCGAGCAGGTCGTCGCGATGCTGCCGCTCAAGGAGTTCAGCGCCGACACGAGCGTGTTCTTCGCGACGCAGGCCGGCACGGTGAAGAAGACCGAGCTGGCCGCGTTCGAGAACGTGCGGCAGAGCGGCATCAAGGCGATCACGATCGAGGACGGCGACCGGCTCGTCGGCGCCGCGCTCGTCACGAAAGAACACGACGTGCTGCTCGCGTCGGCCAAGGGCTACGCGGCGCGCTTCACCGAGGACCGCGTGCGCGCGATGGGGCGGGTCGCGGCGGGCGTGCGCGGCATCGCGCTGCGCGAGGGCGACCGCTGCGTCGGCATGTGCACGTTCCCGCGCACGTCGTCGGCGACGATGATCACGGTGTGCGAGCGCGGCTACGGCAAGCGCACCGCGCTCGGCGATTACCCGGTCAAGAACCGCGGCGTGATGGGCGTCATCACGATCAAGACGACCGCGCGCAACGGCCTGGTTGCCGGCGTGCGCATCGTGACCGACGAGGATCACCTGATCCTGATCTCGGATCGCGGCAAGCTGATCCGCATGCGCGTGAAGGATGTCCCGGTGCAGGGCCGCGCGACGCAGGGCGTGCGTGTCATGCGCGTCGACGATGGCGAGCACATCGCGGCGATCGAGCGGCTGGCCGAGCCCGAGGACACGACGGGCATCGCCGAGAGCGCGCCGATCGAAGCGGTCGACGACGGCGACACGATCCCGAACGACAGCCTGGAAGACGACGGCGACGGCGACGAAGGTGACGTCGGCGACGAGGGCGACGAGGGCGATGGCGCCGGCGACGAGGACGGCGATGGCAATGGCGAGGAGTAGCCTGCTCGCGCTCGCGCTCGTCGCGTGCGCGCACTCCGATCCGCGCATCGACGACACGTCGCGCCGGGTCGGCGCGCTCGAGCAGCAGCTCGCGTTGCAGCAGCAGAAGCTCGACGAGCTGACGCGCGCCATCGCCGCGGTGGACAAGCCGAAGCTCGACGCGCGCCTCGACGCGCTCGACGCCAAGCTCGAGCGGCTCGTGCAGCAACTGCCGCCGCCGCGCCCGCACCGCCGCGAGCCCGATCCGGCAGCCGTCTACGCGGTGCCGATCGACGGCGATCCGGTGCTCGGCCCCGCGAACGCGAAGGTCACCCTCGTGATGTGCGGCGAGTTCGCGTGCCCGTACTGCCGCCGCGCGTGGTCGACGATCGACGACCTGCGCAAGAAGTACGGCGCCGATCTGCGCGTCGTATACAAGTCATTCGTCGTGCATCCGACCGTCGCGAAGTACCCGGCGCGTGCGGCCTGCGCGGCCAACCATCAGGGCAAGTGGCGCGCGCTCGCCGATCTGCTGTGGACCAAGGCGTTCGACACCCACCAGTTCGAGCCCGCGCACATCGACGAGCTCGCGGCCGCCGCCAGGCTCGACATGAAGCGCTACCGCGGCGACGTCGACGGCGCCTGCCCCGCCGAGGTCGAGCGCGATCAGGCGCAGCTCACCAAGCTCGGGGTCGGCGCGACGCCGACCTTCTTCATCAACGGCCGCTTCATGGCCGGCGCGATGCCGATCGAGGACTTCAGCAAGCTCGTCGACGAGGAGCTCGCGAAGGCCAACGCCGCGATCGCCGGCGGCGAGCGCCCCGAGACGTATTACGAGCACCGAGTGCTCGGCAAAGGCCTGACCGAGCTCGCGCCCGAGCCGCCGCTGTAGTCGGTCTGCCGTTATCGTTATAATGATGCGTGGTCCCGAGCCGGATGTTCGCGCTCGTGCTCGCGGTCGCGGGATGCGGCAGGTTCGGGTTCGATGCGGGCGGCGCCGGCGACGCGCGCTCGGGTGACGGCGGCGGCGGCACGAGCGACGGCGCGACCACCGGGCCGACCGGCGCGCGCTACGGTCTCGTGCTCGACGGCAACGCCAAGCCGGCGCTCGTCGCGGGGCGAGACGGCAAGGTCGCGGTCGCCGAATCGTTCGTCTCCGCCACGACGATCGCGGGCGTCGCGCTCGCCGGCCACGCGCAGTTCGAGAGCTACGGGCTCGTCTGGCTCGACCCCGGCGGCGTGCCCGGCGCGTCGAGCGTGTTCGACTCCAACGACATCTGCGAGCTCCGCGATCTCGGCGCCTCGGCCACCGGCGTGGTGGCCACCGGCTACTCCCAGTCCGGCGCGACGACCCCGGCCTACGGCGCGTGCTCGCTCACGACCGCCCACCAGGACGGCGTCGCGATCGGCGTCGACATGGCCGGCGCGCAGCACCTCGACATGCACGCGATCTCGACCTCCATCAACGTCCAGGGCTGGACCGCGACCACGTTCGACGACGATGCGATCGGAATCGCCGGCGTGTACGGCAGCATCGGCAAGATCGGCACCCAGAGCCTGCCCGCGACGTCGAGCGACGAGAACGCGTACTACACGCGCGTCGATCCGGCGACCGGCGAGCCGAGCTGGCTGTTCGGCGTGACCTCGCCGGGCCTCACGTACGCGAACGGCCTCGACGCGCTCGGCGGCGACGCGTGCGTCATGGGCTCGTTCTCCGGCGCGGTGACCGTGCTCGGCGCGTCGATGACGTCGTCGGGCGCGAACGACGTGTGGATCGCGCGCCTCGATCCGAGCGGCCACGCGCGCTGGATCGCGCAGCTCGGCGGCCTCGGCGATGACGGCGGCAGCACGGGCACGGTCGTCGCGACCGCGGACGGCGGCTGCACCGCGGCGTTCCCGTCGACGGGCGACCTCATCATCGGCGGCGCCACGCTGCCGGTCTCGGCCGGGCCCGCGGCGCTGCTCCACTTCGACGGTTCGGGCGCGTACGCCGGCGGCGCGCGCACCTCGGCGTGGTACCAGCTCGCGCAGGTCGGCGGCCGCGTGTTCGGCACGGTGACCTGCGCGGCGCCGTGCATGATCGGCAGCATCGCTTACACGCCGGCGACCAGCGACGTGATCGTCATGTCGCTCGACGACGTCACCGCGCCCGTCATCCTCGCGACGGCGCGAGGCGGCGCGACGCTCGAGTGGTTGGCGGCCGTGCCGCCCGACGCGATCGCGTTCACGTGCGCGATCACCGCGCCGGTCGCGTTCGGCCTGGACGTGCTGATTCCGACCGGCGCGACGTCCACCGCGGTCGCGGTCGTCGGCGTCGGGGACTAGGCGACTCGAGGCCGCGCTCTGCGGGCGAGCACACCGGCCGCGGCGAGCAGGACGACCGCCGGGATCCACGCGTGATGATGATGATGCCCGTGCCCGTAGTGGCGCACGGTGAACGCGGGGCACCGCGCGACGATCGGCGGCTGTGGCACGAGCACGTCGCGCGCGAGCGACGGCGGCCCGGCCAGCACGCGGACGTGATCGTGCGCGGCGCGCGCCGCAATTCGCGCGAGCGCTCGCTGGTCGACGCCCGTCGCGATCAACACCCGATCGGGATCGGTCGAGCGCGACAGCATCGCGTAGCCGAGCTCGACGAGGCCCGCCGAATCGCCCGCGCCGATCGTGCCGCCGTCGAACCCGCGCATGCGGCCGTCGATCGCGGCGAGCGGGCGTTCCTTCATGTTCGCGCCCGCATCGATCAGGAAGCCTTCGCTGCCCGCCGGCGCGATCGAGCCGAGCCCGGCCGCGTCGAAGTCGCGCGCCATGCGATCCGCAGGCCCGTTGTAGACGAACGCGATCGCGATCGAGACGGCCAAGCCGACCATCCCTCCATGGTGCCACGCCCGGTGCTAACGTGCCACGCCATGTCGATCGCCCGCAGCCAGGCTCTGTTCGAGCGCGCGAAGCAGGTCATCCCCGGCGGCGTCAACTCGCCGGTCCGCGCGTGCCGCTCGGTCGGCGCCGACCCGCTGTTCGTCGCGCAGGGCGACGGCCCGACGATCACCGACGTCGACGGTAACCGCTACGTCGATCTGATCGGCAGCTGGGGCCCGCTCATCCTCGGCCACACCCATCCCGAGATCATGGGCGCGATCGCCGAGACCATGGCGCAAGGCACGACGTTCGGCGCGCCGACCGAGATCGAGGTCAAGTTCGCCGAGACGATCTGCGACGCCTATCCGTCGATGCAGATGGTGCGCGCCGTGTCGTCGGGCACCGAGGCCACGATGTCGGCGCTGCGGCTCGCGCGCGGCTTCACCGGCCGCGCGAAGCTCGTCAAGACCGACGGCGGCTATCACGGCCACGCCGACTGCCTGCTCGTCGCGGCCGGCTCGGGCGCCGCCACGCTCGGCATCCCGGGCTCGGCCGGCGTGCCCGAGGGCGCCGCCCGCGACACGATCGTCGTGCCGTACAACGACCTGCCCGCGGTCGAGCGAGCGCTCGCCGGCGGCGACGTCGCGGCCGTGATCATCGAGCCGATCGCCGGCAACATGGGGCTCGTCCTGCCGCAAGCCGGCTACCTCGAAGGCCTGCGCGCCGCGACCGCCAAGCACGGCACGCTGCTCATCTTCGACGAGGTCATCACCGGGTTTCGCGTCGCGTTCGGCGGCGCGCAGCAGAAGTACGGCATCACACCGGACCTCACGTGCCTCGGCAAGATCGTCGGCGGCGGCCTGCCCGCCGCCGCGTTCGGCGGCCGCGCCGACATCATGCAGCAGCTCGCGCCGCTCGGCCCGGTCTATCAAGCCGGCACGCTCAGCGGCAATCCGGTCGCGATGGCCGCCGGCCTCGCCGCGATCGCGATCCTCGCGCGGCCCGGCACGTACGAGCGGCTCGACCACCTCGGCGCGCGCCTGGCCGAGGGCCTGCGCGGCGCCGCGCGCGCCGCCGGCGTGACCGCGTGCGTGAACCACGTCGGCTCGACCTGCACGCTGTTCTTCGCCGCCGGCCCGGTCACCGACTACGCGAGCGCGAAGACCTCGGACACCGCGCGGTTCGCCGCGTTCTTCCGGCGCATGCGCGAGCAGGCCATCTTCCTGCCGCCCTCGCAGTTCGAGGCCATGTTCGTGAGCCTCGCGCACACCGAGGACGAGATCGACCAGGTGATCGCTGCAGCCCGTGCCAGCCTCGATTGACGGGGCTAAATACGCGTGGTACGAGGGCGCCCGCTCATGACTGCCGGGACTACCAGCAGCGGCGAAATGTCGCAGGCTTCGATCATGAGCGACAAGCATCCCAAGCACGTGGATCCGGCTAGCCGAACCGGCCGCGGCGTCTACAACACGTTGTCGGCGACCTCGGTCGGCCTCGAGTTCGGCCTCTCGGTCATCATCGGCCTCGGCGGCGGCTGGTGGCTCGACAAGGAGCTCGGCACCGGGCCGTGGCTCACGATTGTCCTCATGTGCTGCGGCTTCGCGGCCGGTGTGCGCGGCATCCTGCGCGCCGTCAAGCGCGCCGATCGCGAAGCGGCGCGCGACAAGGATCCGAATGCCTAACCCGTCGATCCTCCGCATCGAGCGGCTCAACTACGCGCTCGGCGGCATCGCGATCGTGATCGCCGCGCTCACCCAGACGCGCCCGATCGCGCTCGGCCTGACGATCGGCGTCGTGCTCACGTGCGCGAACTTCTTCGTGCTGCGCAAGCTCGTCGTGCGCTGGACTGCCGATGCCGCGGCCGGCAAGCCGAGCAAGTCGGGCCTGCTCGTCGTCCCCAAGATGCTCGTGCTCGGCGGGCTCGTGATCGCCTGCCTCGCGTTCCTGCCGATCGATCCGTTCGCGTTCGCGATCGGTTACTCGATGTTCTTCGCCTCGATCGTGATCGAGCTCTTGCTCGCGAGCCTCTTGCCGGCGCGCGACGAATCGGACGGCAAGTCAAATGGGTGAACACGGAACCTGGTTCGACTACCTCAACCGCTTCGGTTGGTGGCGCGACCTCACGAGCAGCCTGCATCACTCGCTCGGCGTCACCAACACGCCGTTCGGCGAGAAGAGCTACTTCTCGCTCACGCACGTGCTCGGCGCGCTGCTCGTCGTGCTGTTCTCGCTCTACGGCGCGGTCCAGTTCCGTCGCGGGCTCCAGGGCGACGACGGCGGCATGGTTCCGCCGCGCCGCATGAACCTGCGCAACTTCTTCGAGTACATGACCGAGAGCGTCTACGGCATGGTCGAGGGCGCGATGGGCGAGTCCAACGCCGCGCGCTTCTTCCCGCTCATCGGCGCGCTGTGGCTGTTCATCCTGTTCTCGAACCTGTTAGCGCTGATCCCCGGCTTCATCGCGCCAACCGATACGCTGAAGACGAACGTCGGGCTCGCGCTGCTCGTGTTCGTGCTGACGCACTACTACGGCGTCAAGGAGCACGGGCTCGCGTACTTCAAGCACTTCCTCGGCCCGGGCATGGTGCTCGCGCCGCTGATGGTGATCATCG
>DASXCY010000025.1:0-33067 GCA_036490935.1 Kofleriaceae bacterium
GAGGACATGTTTGAGCTCGATCGCAGCGCTGCACGCGGGCTCATGTCGACGCGGGCGCTGGTCATTTTCGAGCACCAGAGCAAGCTCGGCGAAGAGCATGCCAGCGCCCTGTTCAAGCGGGTGGAGGTCAAGCGAAGAGACGACGGGCATCCTTCGCGTCGCTACGAGGACTACGAGATCACGCTTGATGGAAAGCCGATCAAGGAACTGCGCTCGGTCGTCTCTGCAAAGGAGCCGCAGGCGCGTTGATCATGGAAGTCGATGACGACCTTCCCATCTCCGCTCTGTCGCACCTCGTCTACTGCCCGCGACGTGCGGCTCTCGTCCATGTGCTCGGGCACTGGGCGGAGAACGAGCACACGACGGGTGGCAAGCTCGTCCATGAGCGCATCGACGAGGGCTCGACTACATCGCGCGACGGACTGCGCGTCCTCCGGTCCGTCCACGTTCGGTCGGGGATGCTTCGATTGCGCGGCGTGATCGACGCACTTGAGATCCGCGGCGATGGTGTGGGCGTTCGCTACGTGCCGGTCGAGACAAAGCGCGGGCCACGCCGAAAATGGCAACGAGACGAGATTCAACTGTGTGCGCAGGCCATGGCCGTCGAGGAGATGACCGGCGTCGTGCTCGAGGAGGGCGCCATCTTTCACGCCGCATCTAAGGTGCGGCGGACTGTTAAGCTCACCGCGGAACTTCGCCACGCGACGGCGGACGCCGCGCGGCGCCTACACAATCTGATAACCTCGCGTGAGGTCCCGCCACCGGTGGCCGACGAGCGATGCCCACCGTGTTCACTCGTCGGTCCGTGTCAGCCATACAGTAACGTGCAAGTGCCTACGCTTCGCGAGGCGCTTATTCGCTCTTTGACATCCTAAATGACGAATCTTCTGAACAGCCTCTTCGTGACGACCGAAGGGGCGGGCGTCCACGTCGAGGGTACGAGCTTGCGCGTCGTCGTCGACAAGCAGACGAAGATGCAAGTGCCATTGCACCACCTGGCATCGCTCGTATGCTTCGCGAAGGTCTACGTCTCTCCGGACGCGATGGCGGCATGTGCCGAGGCGGGCACCGCGGTCGTCTTCCTCGGTTGGAACGGCCGGTACCTGGCGCGGGTCGAAGGGCGGGACGCCCGATCCGCCGTGCTTCGGCGAGAGCAGTACCGGGCTGCCGACGACGCATCGCGAACGCTCGCTCTCGCGCGTGGCTTCGTCGGCGGCAAGGTCGCCAATGCGAGAACGGCGCTTCGCCGTGCGGCGCGCACACGTGAGCAGGCAAGCGAAACGATCGACGCCGCGGCCGACCGGTTAGCGCGACTCGTAAACGTGGTCGTCGACGCGGAAACGCTCGACGTCTTGCGCGGATTCGAAGGGGAGGCGGCCTCGCGCTACTTCGACGTACTCGACGCGATGATCGCCATGGACGGCATGCGATTCGAGAAGCGGACACGTCGGCCTCCGAGCGATCCGGTCAACGCGATGCTGTCCTTCGGCTACTCATTGCTGTCGGCGGATTGTCAAAGCGCCGCGCAGGCCGCTGGGCTCGATCCGGCCGTGGGCTTTCTTCATGTCGAGCGTTCGGGCCGGCCGGCACTTGCTCTCGACCTGATGGAGGAACTGCGTCCCGTCGTCGTCGACCGACTCGTGGTGTCTTCCGTACGACTGGGGCAATTCGGGCCCGCGGACTTTGAAATGTTGCCGACCGGCGAGTGCCGTTTTCGCGACGCGGCGCGCAAGCGGTTCATCGTTGAATATCAGCAACGGAAGCGTGATCCGATCGCGCACCCGTTGGCCGCCGATCCAGTTCCGTGGGTGATGGTGCCTCTAATTCAGGCTCGGCTCCTTGCCCGTGCGATTCGGCGCGAGGTGGAGTACGTGCCGTTCCTCGTCAAGTAGGGCACCGTGCATGTGATCGTGTCCTACGATGTCGAGACGACCACGAGTGAGGGGCGGCGACGCCTGCGCAAGGTGGCGAAGGCTTGCAAGGGCTACGGAGTCCGAGTGCAGTTCTCGATCTTCGAGTGTTCGGTGGGCGCGACCGAGATCATGCTGCTGCGCGCAGCGCTCCTAGGCATCATCGACCCAGGGCACGACAGCCTCCGCTTCTGGTATCTCTCCGAAGACGACGCACGAAAAACGGAGCATCACGGCGTTCGCCGGCCGTTGGATCCGGACGGGCCGTTGATCATATGACCGCCAGCCGGAAGCGATCTACAAACGCAGGAGGGTCGGCGGGATCGACGAGCCGTCGAGCTCAGGCGACTTGTCACGCAAGATTGCGGCCACGCGGTTGGGTAAGCCGTGAGTTGGCGGAAGACCGTCGAAAAGCTTTGGCCTCTCGCATAGATGCGGGCGGCCCATCGCCGACCTGATCGTGGGTCGGTGCGGATTGAAACGTCTCGAACGGCCGGTTGCCCTCGCCGGCGACGATCGCCGACCTGATCGTGGGTCGGTGCGGATTGAAACGTCGCCAGATCGGCGGCCGCGTTGCTCGCGTTGCATCGCCGACCTGATCGTGGGTCGGTGCGGATTGAAACATGCGCCGGCCGCGGACGTTCGCGACGTAGGTCATCATCGCCGACCTGATCGTGGGTCGGTGCGGATTGAAACGCATAGCCGTCGGTGACCGAGTCGCGCGCCATCGATCGCCGACCTGATCGTGGGTCGGTGCGGATTGAAACTTCCCACATCGATACAGCCGCTCGCGTGATGCCATCGCCGACCTGATCGTGGGTCGGTGCGGATTGAAACGCGTTTCCGTCCTGCGCGCTGGTCGGACGAAAGAAATCGCCGACCTGATCGTGGGTCGGTGCGGATTGATGCGAACGCGAGATGCGTCGCGACATCGACACACGCGCGCGTGTGCCGACGAAACGTGTCGGTGCTCATGACCAGCTCCTGAAAGCGTGAGAGGACCCACGCCGCGCACGTGCCGTACGCGGCGAACACAGGACCTCTCTTCGCTAGACGAAGCGCATGAGCATGACGAAGTAAGGATGAAAGATCGCGAGCTGTGGGTCAACGACGAAAGCGCCGCCGGATGTTGGTGCAAGGTGGCGAGGTCTCGCGCAGTTCTGAATTCGCGCTTGACGTGTGGCTGGCGATGCTTCATTTGTATCGGCTCCATGTGCTTCCTGCAGCTGTCGTCGTCATCGCGTAATCGCGGCTCGGTTCGAGCCGCAGGAACGGACGCGTCCGCCGGCAAGTAGCCACTCGCGATCGAATCGATCAAGGGCCCCGCGACGCTGTCGCGGGGTTTTCTGCTTTCGGGGCCCGAGGAGACTGTTTGTGTCATGGAGAAGAAGCTCGTTAACGTCGGAACGATCGGTCACGTCGACCACGGCAAGACCACCTTGACGGCCGCGATCACGCAGGTGATGGCGCGCCGGCACGGCGGAGCCGCGCTCGCGTTCGCCGACATCGACAGCGCACCCGAGGAGAAGGCGCGCGGCGTGACGATCAACCTCGCTCACGTCGAGTACGCGTCGGCGACTCGTCGCTACGCGCACGTCGATTGCCCGGGCCACGCCGACTACGTCAAGAACATGATCACGGGCGCCAGCCAGATGGACGGCGCGATCCTGCTCGTGGACGGCACCGAGGGCTCTCAGGATCAGACGCGCGAGCACGTCCTGCTCGCGCGCCAGGTCGGAGTCGAGCACCTCGTCGTGTTCGTCAACAAGCTGGACGTCGCCGACCCCGAGCTGGTCGATCTCGTCGTGCTCGACGTGCTCGAGCTGCTCGCGCGGTTCGGCTATCGTGACGTGCCGGTCGTGCGCGGCTCGGCGCTCCGCGCACTGTTCGACGCGATCGACGGCCACGACACGACGTGGACGGCGGCGATCGAAGAGCTCGTGACCACGATGGACCGCTCGATTCCGGATCCGGTGCGCGACTTCACGTCGCCGTTCCTGATGCCGATCGAGGGCGTCCACGCGATCAAGGGCATCGGCACGATCGTCACCGGGCGCGTCGCGCGCGGCGTGCTCGCGGTCGGCGGCGCGGTCGAGGCGTTCGATCGCGACGGCGCGCCGCGCGCGATCGTCGTCACCGGCGTCGAGTCGTTCCATCGCGAGCTACGCGAGGCCCACGCCGGCGAGAACGTCGGCCTGCGCCTGCGCGACGTCAAGCGCGACGAGCTCGTGCGCGGCCAGGTGCTGGTCGCGCCGGGCTCGATCGCGCCGCATCGTGCCGGTCGCGCCGAGCTGTACCTGCTCGGCGCGGGCGAGGGCGGGCGCGCGACGGCGATCCGCAGCGGTTACAAGCCGCAGCTGTTCGTCGGCGCGACGCACGTCACCGCGACGCTCGACGTCGGCGACGGCGCCGTCGCGCCCGGCGCGCGCGCCGAAGTCGGCTTCGAGCTCGCGCGCGCGATCGCGCTCGAGCCCGGCGTGCGGTTCGCGCTGCGTGAGGGTCGCAAGACGATCGGCTCGGGTGTGGTCACGCAGGTCGCGTAGATGGAAGAGGGCCCCGCGCCGAAACGGCGCGGGGCCGTTGTTTCTCGAATCACGAACTAGCCCGAGCAGGATGGCCTCACGAGGTGAACCAACGCCGAAACCACCCACGTCCCTTCTTGTCCGACGACGCTGGAACGGATGCAGCTGGCGGTAGCCCGAGCCGTCCGAGCAGTGCATCGCGGGCACCGAGCTCTTTGTAAGCAGCCTTGAAGCACGCGCGTTGGTTCGGTGTGAGTAGTCGTCCGACGTCCCCTGCTGGTTCGCCACGCGCAACGACTTGAGCCGCCAGCAAGTAGCTCATGGACTGCATCGAGAGATAGCCACCCTCGGCGCGGCTGTACCAGCTCGCGCCCGCACCGGAGCTGCCACTCCGAAACCGTTGGCTTGCGTTGACCGTGAGGACTCCGAAGCCGAGGAAAACCGTCGTAAGGTCGGTGAGCCGCTCTTCCAGCGCGTGGTCCGGCACGCGGTGCTCGTACATGGTGCGGTACGCGTGCGCTACCTCGTGAGCGAGCGTCCCGACCAGCCCTTCGGGATCGCGGAGCTGGTTGATATCGACGCCGAACGAGCAAACCCCGTCGCGAATGCCTGCGAACCATGCGGCCGTGCCGCTGTGCCCGCCCGCGCGTCCGTCCGACAACACCTCGCCGTGCGCATCCGAGAAGCGGTCGATCTCAAGAGTGAGCGTCAGTGCGCCGAGATCCGCGTGGCCGAGGAGGCGTCGAATCAGGCGCTCGACTCCGGCCGCGTCCGGCGTCCAGCGATCGGGAAACCATTTCTCGTTAGGCTCGATGAGCGGGCCGGTGAGAAACGTGTGGCCGCCCTCGGCTCGTAACAGATCGGCAAGCTGTTCGAGCAGCTGCGCTCGCTCGATCTCTTCAGGCAACAACTCCACGGGATCATCCTACAGATAGTCCGAAACCTCGTCGTGATTCTTCTGCGCGACCTTCAAGTTCCAGATCTGCGCGGTACCCGGCACGGTGTGGTGACAGATGTGCGCGAGGTGGCAGAGCAGGACGCCGACCGCGCGGATCGGATTGTGTCCTTGTCCCTTTGCAACGACGAGACTCAAACCCGTCTGCGAGAGGACCGTCATCTCCTTCGCGAGCGAGAGCATCGCGTCGTCGTTGGTGATCAGGCCATCCCCGCGACGCGCGCGACGATTCAGCTCGCGCATCAGCTCCCAGTCATCGACCTCCGCGAACGAGTGCTCGATGTCTCGGATCGGGACCAGTTCTGCCTGCGGAAAGTGCATCCGCGAACGCAGCGAGGACGGGCTGGGGAAAAGTTGTGGTCGAGCGCGAACAGTCGACGCGTCACGATCGTGAGGCCGCGCGCTTGATCAGGTTGTCCTCGAGCTCGAGCGCCTGCTCGATCTGTAGCGCTGTCACGTAAGGATACAGCCGGTGAATTCCCGGTACATCGAACCCATCCGTGGCCAACGCCGCGAGCGCGCGCGTTTCGAGGCGCGTGTGCACCACATGCGGCGACCCGCTCAGCTTGCCGGGAACGATTCGAAGGTCCACGCGCGGAGCAATGAGATCGGGCCCGCGCGTGCCCTCGCCCGTGGAGAACGGCGCGATCAGATCGAGCAGATCTTCGCTGACGACCGGGCCGCTAAGATCGTGGACACCCGCCCGGTGGTTGACGAGAAGGTGCCCGCTCGCATCGACCAGAACAGACGGACGATCGCGATCCCAGAGCGACAGGTTGAGCTCGCGTAGCTCCTTGAGTGCGCGACGCACCGCCGGCATGCTCGTCCGGGCAACCTCGACGCCCTTCGTTGTCGTCTTGCGCTGGCGGAGCCAGTAGATGACACGGAACGCGAACCGCGATTCGGTAGACGGCCCCGCAGTCCACAGCGCCTGATCGAGCACGTCGGCGATGTCTTTGACCGCGTCGGCGTGAGCAGCCGTGCCGACGAGGATGGCGACGGTAACGATGGCGAGCTTCATGCCCCGAGCTTCGGCGCTGTCTTGGCCCACGCCGGGATTTCGTTCAGACGCGAGCACCACGCCTTGATATGCGTGTACTTGCTCCACGGAAGACCAGATGGTTCCGCGAAGCTGAAGCATGCGCCGACGCTGAAGTCCGCGAGCGTGAGATCATCACCAAGGATCCACGTTCGGTTCGCGAGCTGCGCGTCGAGGACGGGCGCGAACGTATGCCATTCCTTCTCGCCGGCGGCGAGCGCCGCCGGGTCCGGCTCCTGCTTCATGAAGATCTTCTTGAACAGATTTTCGAACGTGTACGCGCCGGTTCCTCGCGACAGGTGCGACGCCTCCCAGAACTGCCAGCGTGCGATGTCGGCTCGACGCTTCGCGTCGTTCGGCCAGAGCGCACTGTCGGGTTTCTTCGCCGCGAGGTACTGCATGATCGATCGGCTCTCCCAGAGCTCGAGATCGCCGTCGACGAGCGTCGGCACTTTGCCGTTGGGGTTGAGCGCGAGGTAGTCGGGCTTCTTGAGGTCGCCCATCGCCGGCTGGACGAGCTCGACGTCGAGCCCGAGGTGGAGAACCGTCGCGTTGACGCGCCGGCAGTTGTTCGAGTTGTGAATGCTGTAAAGCTTCATCGCAGCGGAGTGGGCCACAGCTGCCACCGGTTAGAAAGTCGGCACGTCACGGATCAACTGGCGCGGCGAGCTCGAGCGGTTGTCTGCGAACGGGTCGCGGCCGCGATGATCTGCCGGGCGAGTGCCTCAGGCTTCCCAGCGGATCTGTTCGAACATCCCCTTCAAGCGGGACCCCTTCACCGGATCGAGCGACTGGATCCACGCGACTCGACCCCGGAGGTGCGCCCGAAAGTCTGGATGGCGATCGCGATTTTGTGTCGCAGGTCCGTGGCAGCGACAGTTGTGCAAGATCGCGCGAAGCTGTTCCACGTCAGCGCGCTGCAGCGA
This sequence comes from Kofleriaceae bacterium, assembly GCA_036490935.1. Taxonomy (GTDB): domain Bacteria; phylum Myxococcota_A; class Polyangia; order Haliangiales; family Haliangiaceae; genus JABFXX01. The sequence continues at coordinate 7,353 of DASXCY010000025.1, forward strand.
CAACTTCTCGTTCACGACGATGCCGGTGATGCGTTGCCGTCCGCTCGATGTCATGACGCGCGTCTTTCGGAAGTTCAGCGAGAAGCCCTCGTCGGCCGCGATGGTTGCAAGTCGCGCGACGATCGTCGGGGCAGCGCGCGCGAGCTCGCGGTCGCCCGAAAGCACGAGATCGTCCGCGTACCGCGAGTAGCTCGCGCCGAGCTTGGAGGCGAGCCCCGCGACGCGCACGTCCAGGCGGTACGCCGCAAGGTTCGCGAGCGCGCCGGAGGTCGGTGCCCCTTGCGGCAAGTGCGGTGTGCGCAGACGAGCGAGGTCGACCGAATCGCGATCTGGTGTGGTGGCGAGCACATCGGAAGGAGTGCGGTGAGTGCAGAGCGCGGCGAGGGTCCGCGACACTTCCTCGGGATAGCCGGCGGTTCGCAAGATCCCGATGACGCGCGCTCCGAAAACCGACGGAAAGAATGCCTGCAGATCCACGCGAAGCACGACGTCGTGCCCGACATGCACCTTCGCGAAGCTGACAACCGATCGGCCTTGTCGGAATCCGTGCGCGGAATCGTGCGGCGGAACGTGCGCGATGATGCCGTCGAGAATTCGTCGTTGCGCTGTGCGGAGGCGTGGCTTCGGTGCTTCAACGAGCCGATGCCCTCCAGCCGGCTTCGGAAGCCATGTGTAGCGGTAGTGCCGCGCGCGTGGATCATGCGACGTGCGCGAGATGCCGCGGCGATCTGTCAGCACCTCGAGCTCGTCCAGCGGGATGCCGATCCAGATCGCCAGCTCCCGCGTCGTGGCAAGCGGCGGCACCCGCCACGGTGACTCGGCCATCTCTGGCCGCGGCGTCGCGTAATGCACGACTTGCCGGCGTTCGTGTACCGCGTCGCGAAACGCACGCTGATTCGAAAGCCAGGTGGCGAGGTCTGCAAGCGCGCCGGCGGGTGCGGCGACGTATCGGCTCCGGATCGCACGCACGAGCACGTGCATCCAAGGTCGCTCCACACCGAGTGCGTCGCGCAGGCGAGCGAGCATCGGGCCATGCTCCCAGTCGCCATCGAGGAGCGCTGCAGCAAGAGCACGAGCCAGAACGTCAGGAGGCGTCATGAGCGTGCGGCGGCGCCACCAACCAGTCTCGTCTCGCCAGGCGGGTCGTGCGCGAGGCGCACCGAACGCCATGCGTTGCAATGTCCATCCGAACGATCATCCCCGCGGTAGCCGCGGAGAAGTGGTCGGCCACCTTTCGATGGCAACCACTAGCTTGGAGACGCCGCCGCACGCATCAACGCTAGTCGGTTGCGGGCTTCGGCGCCAGCCAGGCAGCTCGAATGCATACGCGCTGATTCGGTTCGGTAGGGTATCCTGGCCCGACGACGATGCAACCGTCGGCCGGATACTTGCGAGCCGTTCGCCTGGTGCGCGACAGCGTTCGCGATTTCAAGGTCTATCCGTTCTCGATTCCGTCGATCCGGTCTCTCGACGAGCTCGAGCTCGACGCCAAGGTCACGTTTCTGATCGGCGAGAACGGCTCTGGCAAATCGACGTTGATCGAAGCGATCGCGGTCCTCGCGGGATTCAACGCAGAGGGCGGGTCGAAGAACTTCCGGTTCGGCACGCGACGCTCCGAGTCGTGCTTGCACGAATTCATGCGGCCGGTTCGCGGCCATCGCCGACCACGCGATGGCTTCTTCCTGCGCGCGGAGAGCTACTTCAACGTCGCCACCGAGATCGAGCGACTCGATGCGGAGCCGGCCCCCGGTGCGCCGATCATCGACCAGTACGGCGGCGTCTCGCTTCACGAGCAGTCCCACGGCGAGTCCTTCCTCGCGCTCGCCACGCATCGGTTCCGGGGCCACGGCTTGTACATCCTCGACGAGCCGGAAGCGGCGTTGTCGCCCCAGCGCCAGCTCACGCTCCTGTCGATCATCAACGCGCATGTCGAAGACCGCGCCTCGCAGTTCGTCATCGCCACGCACTCGCCGATCCTCATGGCGTTTCCGGACGCGTTGATCTACCGCCTCGGCCCCGGCGGGATCGAACGCGTCGCCTACGAAGACACCGAGCACTACCGGATCACGCGCGACTTCCTGAACTCCCCCGAACGCTTCTTCAAGACCCTGTTCGGGCGGTCGAAGAGCGATGTCAGTGACGAGTAGTTGCGCGGCGATGAAACAGCGCTCTCCGCCGGCCGGGGCGATGGTCTGAAGAAAGTTGTCATCGACCGCCGGATTTGGGTGCAGCATCCAGGAATGCCAAAGTTGACACGCGTGGTGCTGTGCTTTGCCGCTGCGTGTGGCGGCGGCGGGGGCGGCGGTGGTGGCGGTGGTGCGGATGCATCGAACGTTCCGGCCACGATCACGATCAGCGGCACCGCTTCGGAGCGCGGGATCACCGGTACCTCGCCCGTCGCGGGCGTCACGGTGGGCGCGTATCAGAACGCGGACACGAACACCGCGGTCGCGACCACGACGACCGACGCCTCCGGCAACTACACGCTCGCGATCAACACGAACGGTCAGCCCCTCGACGGGTTCGTCCTGGCCACGATGACCGGCTACGTCGACACCTATCTCTACCCGCCGGCGCCGTTGACCGCGGACTTCTCGAAGGCTGCGATCAACCTGGTGACGCCGAGTAGCTACGGCTTGATCTTCACGTTGACGCAGGTCTCGCAAATGTCGGGGACTGGCTTGGTCGCGCTCGAGGTGATGGACTCGACGATGGCGACCATCGGCGGGGCGACGGTCACGAGCACGCCATCGGCGACGATCAAGTACGACGGCACGAACGGGCTGCCCGACAAGGCCGCAGCCGCGACGTATACGGACGGCGTCGCGTACGTCCTCGACGTCACGGCGGGCCAGGTCACGGTCGCCGCCACCATGGCGGGAACGACCTTCAAGTCGCACGCGGTCGAGGCACGCGCCGACAAGCTCACGACGACGATCATCACGCCGTAGCACGCGCGCGATGCGAGTCATGCCGTGCCTGTTGGTCCTCGCCGGCTGTCACGTCAAGCCGCCGGCCTCGGCAGCGAGCCACTTCGGCCTCTATCTGCTGGCGATGACGTGGACGCCGAGCGTTTGCTGCGCGACGCACGACGAGCAATGCGCGGACGTTCGAGCCTCGCTGACGCTTCACGGCCTGTGGCCGAACTACACCGACGATCAGTCGCGCGGCCTGTCCCGCGCCTGGCCGCAGTACTGTGGCGGCTACGCGCACTGCGAGCAGGCCGAAGACGCGAGCTGCGCGCCGGAGGTCGCGGTGCCGGCGGACCTCGCGCCGTTCGCGCCGGGTTACGTCCGCGGCGCGCTCGCGACCCACGAGTGGTCCAAGCACGGCAGCTGCACGCGGCTCTCCGCGGCCGACTACTTCGCGGCCGAGCTCGCCGCGATCCGGTCGATTCCGGCGCTCGAGGTACCGGGTGCCGTCGTGGGCCACGACACCCCACGCGCCGACCTGCAGCGTTCGTTCGGCGTCGCGGCGGACTCGGTCGTGCTCGGCTGCGACGCTCACTGCCGGCTGACGCAGGTCGGCTTCTGCTTCGCCAAGGATGTGCACGACCGCCCGACGGCGCCGATCGCATGTACGGCGAACGTGACCCGATCCGATTACGACAACGGTTGTGCCACGCGCGGCTGCGATCGCGTGGTCGTCGCGGCGCCGGGCGCGTGCGGCGCCGTGGACGGCGCGACCCGGCCGAAATAATCAGCAGCGAGTGCTCGGGTAAGGACACAGCGTCCACGTGGCCGGCCGCGTGGTTCCGGGCGCGATCATCCGATCCGGTGCGCGGCCGTGCTCGACCCAGTTCTCGAGCGCGTCGAGAGCCGGCACCTCGCGCGGGCCGCGGCCGCCTTCGCAATGCAGCATGCCGGGGACGAGGAACAGCCGGTAGAACGCGGACGGATCGCCGAGCTTCGCGCGCACCTGCTCGTAGTACGCGATCGAATCGCGCGGCGGAATCGCCTGATCGTTCCAGCCGTGCCACTGGATCAGCTTGCCTCCGTGGTGCGCGAACGCGGCGAGATCCGGTGAGCTCGCGTCGAGGATCGGTCCGAGCTTGGCCTCGGTTGCCGCGATGTCGCGCTCGAAGTCGAGCCCCCGCAGGTCGAGGTGGGGATCGCCGAACACCATGTAGCGAAAGTAGGTCGCCGCGAACCGGAGGTCGACCGCTCGCCCCGGCTCGCCGGGTCCGCTGCCGGTGATCCAGTCGGCCCATCCACCGGCTTCGGCCTCGCCACCCGGCTCGAGGCCGGGATACCAGCCGGGTCCGGCGTACAGCTTCGCGAGCGCGGCGACTTGCGCGCCGGTGAGACAGCGATCGTCCTCGGCGCCGGTGCAGCGCAGTACGGCGGGATCGAAGTGGCACGCGCGCGGATCTTCGATCACGCCGGCGGCGTCGCCGCACGCCGCGAGCGCCGCATGCTCGATCGCAGGCAGCTTGGAAGCGGCGATGTATGCGCCGGGTTCGACGAGCTGCGCCTGGAACCACGCGAAGGCGGCGAGCAGGCGGGTCGCGTGGTTCGCGGGGGCGCCGGCGACGATGCCGTCGAACGCATCGGGGTAGCGTTGCGCTTCCATCAGCGCCTCGCGCCCGCCGTCGGAGCAGCCGGTGAAGTAACGGAAGCGCGCCGGCTCGTGGCGAGACGCGCGCACGATCGCGAGCGCGGCGTCGTGCGTCTCGGCGACCGCGCGATAGCCGAAGTCGACGACCTGCACGGGGTGGCCGAGCGCCCAGCTCGCGTCGATCGCACGGTGCGATGCATGGCCGTCGTCGGTGCCGGCGGCGGCGTCACCGCGCAGTGCGGCCGCACGGATCTCGTCGTCGGGCACCTCGCCGGCGAATCCGCCATTGCCGATCTGAACGTAGCGCCCGCTCCACGCGCCGGTCGGGATCGCGACCTCGAAGTGGATGGCCGAGCCCGCGACCGGATGGGCGTACGCATCGACCAGGCAGAACGGCGCCGCGCCGCCGACCGCACGCGCCGACGTGATATCGACGTGCGCGATCGCGAGCGCGCGCAGGCCCTCGCACTCGGGTGCGGTGCCGTGCGCGTGACACGCCGCCAAGCCGAGCGCGACGATCGCCGCGCGGATCGGAACACCTGCCGGCCGAGGCGGCTGCACCACGCCACATTCTAGCCCGCCGAGATCCAGCCTTCCAACGACGACCTACGCCGCGGTGGGCGGTCCGAACCACGTGGTCAGCGCGTCGCGCAGGCCGTGATCCGTGCCGTCGCCGATCCACGCGACATATCCGTCCGGGCGGATCAACACGGCACTCGGTGCGGCGACCGCGCCGAGCACCGGCAGCTCCCAAGCGCCTGCGTACCGCGCGTCGACGAGCCGAACGCGATCCGTCCAGTCCGCGAGGTCGAGCGCGCCGGGCTCGCCGAGCTGGATCAAGACCGGTCGGGCGTCGTGCAGCCACGTGAAGACCCGCCGCGCGCCGCCGGCGGTGACGAGGTCGAGATCGGGCATGCGGCGGCCGAGCAGCGGGTGTCCCGCGCCGAGGTCGTAGTGAATGTCGAGGCCCGACATCAGCCCGGCGTAGCGCTTGCGAGCCTCGTCCGGCGCCAGCAGCTCGGCCATCACCTCGCGCAGCGCGTTCGTCCGATCGTCGCCGCGGCCGAGCGCGGTCTGCGCCATCGTCGTCTTCAGCACGCGCGCGCCGACCGGGTGCCGCTCGGCCTGGTAGGTATCGAGCAGGATGTCCGGAGACGTCCCGCGGACGACTTGCGCGAGCTTCCAGCCCAGGTTCACGGCGTCCTGCACGCCGAGGTTGAGGCCCTGGCCGCCCACCGGCGAATGCACGTGCGCCGCATCGCCGGCGAGGACCACGCGGCGCTCGCGATACGACGCCGCTTGCCGCGCGGCATCCGTGAACCGCGACAGCCACGTGACGTCGTGCACGCCGAAGTCGGTCCCGTAGACCGCGACGAGTGCCGCGCGCAGGTCATCCAGCGTCGGCTCGTCGCCTTGCCGGAGCTGGCGCTCGACCGACACCACGCGCACCCGCTTGCCGTCCTCGAGCCTGCCGATGCCGTGGACGCCCCGGTCGTCGCGGCGCAGCCCCAGCGCCGGCTCGCCCGTCATCTCGGCCTCGGCGATCAAGTAGCTGAGCGACGGTTCCCAGCCTGCGAAGTCGATCCCGGCTTGCTTGCGGACGACGCTGCGACCACCGTCGCAGCCGGCGAGATACTGCGCGCGCAACGCGCGGCCATCGGACAGCGCGACGTCGACGCCGGTGTCGTCCTGCGTGAAGCCCGTCACCTCGCAGCCGCGATAGCTCGGGACCGCGAGCTCGCCGACCCACGCGGCGAGGATGCGCTCGATGCGCTCCTGCCACAGCGCGAGCCCGTAATTGTGCCGCGTCGGGAAATCGCTGATGTCGAGCGGGATCGTGGCGAAGCGCGCGACCTGCATGGCCTTGCCTTGCGCGAGGAAGCGGTCCGCGATGCCACGCTGATCGAGCACCTCGATCGTGCGCGCGTGCAGCCCGCCCGCGCGCGAGCCGGCGACCTGCTGATCGACGCGCCGCTCGACGATGGCGACGTCGACGCGCGCGAGCGCCAGCTCGCCTGCTAGCATCAGCCCGGTCGGGCCTCCTCCGGCGATCACGACCGCATGGTTCGTCATGGCCGACGACGGTGCGCCATCACCCGGGGCTTGCCGCAAGTCCCGGTCTCTGAGATAAGTTTCAAGTGGAGGGGTCATCCGCATGCCGCCCTGGTTGATCGGAGCGCTGATCGGCGCCGTCGCGAGCACGATCTGGCTCGCGGCGATGAAGCGCGAGGCCAAGGCGATCGCGCCCAAGCTGGTGCCGTTGCTTCGCGAACACGGCCCTCAGAGTGCGGCGGAGCTCGCGGCGGCGCTCGGCCTGAAGGGCAATAATGCGCCGGCCAAGGTGCGGATGGCGCTCGACGCGCTCGCCAGGAACGGCGAGGTCGTGCCGCTCGCGGTGCCTCCGGGCACGAGCCAGCGCGACCGCCTGAAGCTCGCGAAGTACGTCGTCAAGGGCGGGCTCGCGAACCAGCCGCCGCCGCGCGTGTAACGCCGCGCCGATGAACACGGGCGACTGACTTCAGCGCCGGCGGTACGAGCCCTCGAAGATCGGCGTCCACTCGCCGCCGCTGCCCATGCAGTCGGTGCGGACCGACATCCGGTCGAGCGCGATCGAGTAGCTCGTGCGCGTCATGCGCCCCGCGATCGTCTCGATGAACACGAGGTTGTCGCCCTCGGTGCTCGCGTCGGCTTGCTGGCTCGGCGACGCGGCCGGGCTGCGGAACCACGTCACGGCGAGCGCGTTCGTGCGGTCGTCGCGACGAAACACGCCGTGGCCGACCGAGGTCCGGCGATCGGGCGAGGTCTGCACGTAGTCGCACAGCAGAAATCGCCCGTCAAAAACACTCTGGAACACGAGCCGTGCCGACGCCTGATACGGCGGGTCGGCCTCGGAAACGAGCTCGGTTCCGACCCAGACACCCTCGAATCGTTGCAGCTCGGCGTGTTCCATCTCGATTGTCGACACCGTAGCACGCTCGCGCGTGCTCGCAGTCAGTCGTGGTCGAGCTCGCCGGTCCAGTACAGGTAGTCGCGCCAGGCATCCGGCATCGACTCCTTGCTGATGGTGACCACGAGCGACGGGGTCGCCTTCGGCTGGACCGGCTGCACGAGCAGCCGCATCGCCGCCTGTTCCGGCGTGCGATTCGCCTTCTTGCGATTGCATGTCTCGCACGCGGTCACGATGTTCGTCCACGTCGTCTTGCCGCCGAGCGAGCGCGGCAACACGTGATCGTACGTGAGCTCCGCGATCGGCCTCTTCGCGCCGCAGTACTGGCAGCTATAGCGATCGCGCGCGTAGATATTCACGCGCGAGAACTTCACCGGCAGCCTGTGGCGACGGATCGCGGCGAGCAGGCGGACGACAGCCGGGACCTTGATCACGAGCGAGATCGACTTGATGTCGCGGTCGTACTCCTCGATGACCTCGACCTTGCCGAGGAACAACAGCGTGATCGCACGCTGCCACGAGACGATCTTGATCGGCTCGTAGCCCTGCGACAGCACCAGTGTTCGATGTGTATCCATGACAAGTGTCCTGGCGAGCCGCACGTCGGCGGTGGGCTCTCGCGTCGCGCGCAAACCTGAGCTTGCCGCACGACGCCTAACAGGTAACACCCCACCTCCAGGACGTCAATCAAACATCAGCGATCGCCCGTCGGGATCACCGTCGCGGGCTCGACGAGCAGTACGACCGTTCGCGTCGGGGCGCGCGGGCGGTGCAATGTGCCCTTCGGGACGACGAGCGCCTGGCGCGGCGAGAGCTCGACCGTGCGGCCGCCTTCGAGGTCCATCAGGAGCTTGCCGTCGAGCACGAAGAACAGCTCGTCCTCGCGATCGTGCTTGTGCCAGTGGAACTCGCCTTCGAACACGCCGATGCGAGCGACCGAGTCGTTGACCTGGCAGAGCGTGCGGTTCCACCACTTCTCCGCGCATTCGTCGGCGAGCTTGCCGGCCTCGATGAGCTGGAGGGGCTCGTACAGCACGCGGGTCTCGATGTCGTAGCTCATGGGCGGCTCATTTCTTCTTCAAGATGTGAATCTCGACGCGGCGATCTTGCGCGCGGCCGTCCGCGGTCTTGTTGCTCGCGATCGGTTGGCCTGGCCATCGCCCGTCGAGATCATGCGATCGGCGTCGATGCCGTGATCGACGAGGTACGCCGCACAGTACCGCTGTAGGCTCGGCCATGGCCAGGACCGCGCTCGTCACGGGAGCGAATCGCGGCATCGGCCAGCACGTCGCGCGGGTCCTGGCCGAGCAGGGCTGGGACGTGCTCGTCGGCGCGCGCGATCGTCGCAAGGGCGACTCCGCGGCGGCGCGGCTGCGCGAGGCGACGGGCGGGCGGCTCAAGGCGATCGAGCTCGACGTGACGAGCGAGGAGTCGATCGCGACGGCGGCGCAGAAGCTCCGCGACGGCGCGATCCGGATCGATGCGCTCGTCAACAACGCCGGCATCTACGGCTCGGCCGGCGCCGCGCGAACGATCGAGACCAACTTCTTCGGGCCGCTGCGCGTGACGCTGGCGCTGCTGCCGCTCCTGCACGACGGCGCGACGATCACGAACGTCACGAGCGGGCTCGGCGCGCTCGCGAACCTCGACGCGTCGTGGCGGCGGCTGCTCGCCGATCCGGCGCTGACACGCGAGGCGCTCGTCGCACGTATGCGCGATGTCGACAGCGGCGATGCCTATGGCGTCTCGAAGGCCGCGATCAACGCGCTGACCCGCATCCTCGCCGCCGAGCTCGCGCCACGTGGGATCAAGGTCAACGCGACCGATCCGGGCTGGGTGCGCACCGACATGGGCGGCCGCGGCGCGCCGCGCGCCGTGGAGCAGGGCGCGGCGAGCGTGCTCTACGGCGTGACCGCGACCGAGACCGGCGGCGTGTTCCGCGACGGCCGGCGCATCGCGCCGTGAGCTACATGAAGTTGCGCGTGTGCAGCGCGGACAGCTCTTCCGCGCGCGCCGCCGAGAACCCGAGGCGTACGAGGCGCTGGCGGCGACCGGCGGCCATGTCGCGCACGAGCTCGACGACCGCGGCGTGACCGCGGCGCAGCGACGCTGGTTCCCAGCTGCCGGCGGCGAGCAGCACGAGCGCGTCGAACACCTCGGCGTTGAGCCCCGAGGTGTGCGCGAGCGCGGCGTGACGGCGCGTGACCGCCGCCGCGAGCCGATCGAGCAGCGCCGGCTCCTCGGCGACGTGGCGCGCGAGATGTGCCAAGCCGAACGCGACGTGACGCGCTTCGTCCTGCGCGGCGAGGCGAGCGACGTCGCGCGTGCACGCATCCGGCGCGTGATCGCGCAGGAACCACAGCAAGGCCAGGAAGCTGCCTTCGCCGAGGACCGCGAGCAAGAAGCTCGCGACCGCGAACTCGGGCTCGTCGAACAGGCTCGCGAGCGACGCCTGGCCGCCGGCGGTCGACAGCGCGAGCGCGTCGCGCCGCAGCCGCGCGCGCCGCGTGAACACCTCGATGTGGCGGGCCTCGTCGGCGGTCTGGATCGCGAGCAGCTGCATGACCTCGCGGAACTGGGGATGCAGCTTGCCGAGAAATCGCACCGGCACGAGCAGCGCGGCGGTCTCGTTCTCGATCAGGTACGTCATCACCTGCACGACGGCGTCCTCGATCTCGGGCGGATGATCGATCGGCGCGTCCCACGGGATCGCGGTCGCGGGATCCCACTGCGCAGCCGCGGCCTGCGCGTACAGCCGCGCCGCTTCGTCCGCCCAGACCTCGCGCTTGGCGGCGAGCGGTAGATCGAGCTCGGGCGCGCCGGCTTCGACGAGCGCGCCGCGTGCGGCGAGCCCCCAGCGCGCCGGTGCGTGCTCGACCGGCTCGGCGAGCGTGCCCGCGCGTTCGGCGCCGGCGTTGCGATCGTGCGGCGCGCGCGTGACCGCGAAGCCGTCATCGGTGCGCTCGCACGCGTGACCGCGCGCGCGGCACCACGCCGGCAGATCGATCGCGATCGTATCGACACGCCCGCGCACGAGCACGCGCGGCGACGTCGCGAGCGCGCGTGCGACGAGCAAGTGCGCGCCCTCGTCGAGGCCGAGATCGCCGAGGTCGACCGCGCTCACGGCAGCGCCGGCATGCCGAACCGCTCGACCGCGCGCTCGAGCAGCGCGTAGCCGGCGGTGCGCCCGGGCAGCCACTGCTTGAGCCCTTCCAGATCGAGCAGCGGGCGGACCTGCGGATCGTCGTACGACATCGCGAGCAGGAGGTCGCGGAACTTCGTGACCTCGGGCGGCGCGCCGTCGAGCGCGGTCATGTTGCAGTGGTCGTACGCGCCGGTGTGATGGACCACGCGCAGCGCGTTCGGTGCGAACAGGCCCTCGCGCGCGAACGCGAGCCGGTTGCCGTCGATCACGCACGCGGCATCGACCGAGCCGTCGAGGAGTGCGCGCATCGCGTCGCGTTCGCCGCCGATGTGATCGCCGTGCTTGCCGACCAGCACGTCGTGCCGCACCGGCTCGACGATGATGTCGCGCGCGGCCAGCTCCTCGAGCGGGATCAGCGTCGCCTGCGGCGAGTCGGATGCGCCGACGCCGACGCGGCGGCCGCGCAGATCGTCGATCGCCTTCACCGGGCCGCCTTCGCGCACGACGATCACGCTCGTCAGATCGCGGTCGGTGTCGCGCATCGCGATCGCGTGCGCGCTGCGGCCCTTCGCGCGCGCGGCCGCGACCGTCTGCAGCCACGCGAGCGGAGAGTTCCACGCGACGTGGACGTCCCCGCGCACATGCGCGGCGACCTGCCGCTCGTAGCTCGTGTACAGGATGTAATCGAGCGCGACGCCGCGCGCGCCGCAATAAGCGCGAAAGCCGTCCCAGATCGTGACCACCTTCGCGTCGTATGCGACCGCGCCGAGGATGAGCTCCGGCATCAGAACACCGGGAGGCCGCACACGGCCTTGCCGAGGAAGTCGTACAGCGCGTCGGTGGTCGGCGCCATGACGAGCGCGGCGCGGGCGTCGCGGAACACGCGCTCGACCGCGAGGTCCTTGCGGAACGCGGCGCCGCCGCATACGCGCATCGCGAGATCGGTGACCTCGGTGGCGGCCTCGCCGGCCGCGGCCTTGGTCTCGAGCACGCGCAGCGTCGCGTCGGGGCGCGCGCCGGCGATCGCGGCGATCGTGTCGGCGTTGAGCAGCTTCGACTGATCGGTGCGGATGCGCATCTTCGCGACGAACGCGCGCGCGGTCGGCAGCTCGGCGATCGACGAGCCGGCATGCTCGAACCTGGTCGCGCCGGCATGCTTCGCGGTGCGCTCGACCGCGGCCTCCATGAGCCCGCACGACACCGCGGCGGACAGCACGTCGAACCACGGCAGCACGACGCCGATCATCTGATCGAAGCCGTCGCCGTCGTTGCCGAGCCGCGCGCTCGCCGGCAGCTGCGCGTCTTCGGCGGTGACCGGTGACGAATCGTTGCCGCGCAGGCCGAGGCCGTCGAACGCGGCGCCGATCCGCACGCCCGTGGTGGCGCGCGGCACGAGCCACAGCGTCGACAGCGCGCTGCCTGCGGTCGGCTTGGTCGACCACACGTAGCTGTCGGCGTGGCGCGCCGAGGTCACGAAGCTCTTCTTGCCGGAGATGCGCACGTTGCCGCCGGCCGCGGTCGCCGTGTTCGTCGAGACCCAGAACATGCTGCGCGAGCTCGGCTCGCTGAACGCGAGCGTCGAGACGTGCTTGCCGGCGGCGATCGCCTGGCGCACGTCCTTGGCGCCGAGCTTCTCGATCACCGCGGTCGCGCAGTAGTGCATCGTCAGCACCATCGCGGTCGAGCCGCACTCGCGTGCGATGCGCTCGACGACGTGCGCGGCGGCGGCGAGCGACTCGCCCTTGCCGCCGACCTCTGCCGCGCTGACGAGGCCGAGCAGGCCCTGATCGGCGAGCGCGCGCAGCGCGTCACTCGGGAAGTTGCCGCGATCGACCTCGGCGGCGTGGCTCGCCGCGACGGCGGCGACGGACTCTGCGATCTCCTGATATGCGAACGACATGGACCCTCCGCGAGCACGCGGAGGCCGCGCTACTCGCCTGGTTGTGATCCGGTCACGCCGGATCGTGCGCGAATTCAGCGACCGAACACGCGCTGAACCTAGCCGATCCGGCGGCGGCGGGCGAGCCGGCCGGCCACGAGAAGCGCGAGCAGCCAGGCCGATGCCGGCGAGCCACTCGTGTTGCAGCAGCCGCTCGTGCTCCCGCCGCCTCCTCCGCCGCCGCCCGCGTCGACATCGTCGATCCCGCCTTCGCCGCCGGCCGGCGGGGCGTTGCCGAATTCGAACGCGCCGAGGTCGCTCGCCGCGCCGACCACGTAGCGCGGCGCGCTGCCGATCGGCGGCGCCGGCTCGAGCGCCGGCGTGCCGTCTTGCATCGCACCGGAGCCATCGGCGTACATCGGCTGTGCGAGGGCCGCATCGATCGCGGGCGAGCCCGAGGCGAGCTGGTAGTTGCCGCCGGCCGCGTCGACGAAGCCGGGGTCCGCGGCGGCGACGGTCGCGGTGAGCGCGGCCGGCACGCCGGCGATGCCGGTCATGATGAAGTTGTTGCTGCCGGTGACGTAGCCCGCGGTCGTCGCGTCGCTCGTCAGGCTCGTGCCGTCGACCGTCGCGTAGACGAGGTTATTGTCGAGGTAGACGTGCGTCGCCGCGAACGGCGACGGCGAGGTCAGCACGTGGAACAGCTGGTTCGACGGGTTGCGCAGCACGAACGTGTTGGCGATCGCGTACAGCGCGCCGTTGCGGCTCGGCGTCGTGTCGCCGGGGTTATCGGTGCCGAACAGGATCGTCTGCGAGTTGTTGTCGGAGTCGGTCGCGCGCACGAACAGGTTGCCGATCAGGACCGCGTTCGCGTTCGGCATCGACGTGTACGGGCCCTGGATGAGGTCGACCTCGTAGTTGCCGGCGTTCTCGACGATGTTCGCGATGATCTCGACGTAGCGCGTGCGCAGCTTGATGTTCTGGCCGCCGCGCGAGTCGTGGATGTAGTTGCCGACGAGCCGCACGGTGTCGCCCTGCAGGTACAGGTTGTGGCTCTGGCCGTCGTTCGCGCCGTTCGCGAAGATCTCGCTGTCCTCGATCGTGATCACCGACGGACCGTCGGACTGCGCGCCGTCCTGGTTGTCGTGGATCGACATGTCGACGAACGTGACGTCGTGCGCGCCCGCGGTGAGCCGGAACCCCGAGCCGTTGTTGCTCGCGTTCGTCGCGTGCGCCAGCTCGAGGTGCGTGACCGTCCAGTAGCTGGCGTCGTTCCACTGGAAGATCGCGCGCGGCGTCGGCCCCGAGCCGCTGAGGTCGAGACCGGTCGCATCGAACAGCGGTCGCGCCATCCCGGCCACGCCGTGCATCGTGATCGGCGCCTGCGCCGTGCCCGACGCGGTCAACTGACAGGCATCGGTATACGTGCCCGGATCGATCGCGATGTCGTCGCCGGGCTGGAGCGCGACCGCCGCCGCGAGCACGCACGGCGATGCGTACATGCGCGTGGCGCCGACCTGATAGCTCGTCGCATAGGCGCTGTGCGCGGCGAGCACGAACATCGCGGCGACGATGATCCTCATCGACCGACTATATAGAATGTTAGCGTCCTGTTACACGCGCCGTGACGGTGCAGCACCGCACCGGCGGTGCAACACGGGTGCACCCGCGCAACGCGATGCGCGCGCGAGTCGCGACGGGCGGTTAGCGCGGCATGCGGCGTGCTCGACCGCGGGCGTTCTTACAAGGAGCCCCGATGTCTCGCACGCCCGTGATCGTTCTCGCCGCCGCGCTCGCGTCGGCCGGCGCCGCCCGCGCCGATAACTATGTCGTCAACCGCGTCGTCGCGAAGCTGCCGACCATCTCGCTCGCGAAGCGCGATGCCTCGCCGCACGTGATCGATCTGCAGGTCGGCCAGGTGTTCACGCCGCGCGAGGTCGATCGGTTCTGCGGCGCGCGGTCGATCAAGCTCGTGCCGATCGCGCACCTCGACGTGCGCAGCCCCGCCGAGTGGCACTTCACGACCGACGACCCGCAGCTCGAGCTCTACGCGCAGACCCGCGAGGGCTGCTTCGAGCAGCTCGACACCAAGACGCTGCCCGACGGGCATTACCTGTTATGGGGTCGCGCGCCGGCGAGCTACGCGCGCGCCTCGTTCACGCTGCACGTCGAGATCAGCCAGCCGCCGCGGCCGGCGGCCACCCAGCTCGCGGTCGACGAGCTCGCGCACGCGGTCGTCGCGACCGTCGCCATCCCGCCGGGCAGGGCGCGGTGGATGCCGCTCGAGTTGACGTCGTCGGCGCGCCACGACCTCCGCATCTACGTGTTCGGTCCGGGAACGCGCGCGGGCGTCGGGCTCGAGGCCACCGGCATGCCGCAACCGGCGTTCGACGTCGCGATCCATCCCGGCGAGCCGCTCTCCGTCGACGTCTACGGCGACGGCGGCACGCAGCTCACCGTCGTCGTGACCGAGCGCGACAAGACGGCGGCGACCGCGCGCGACATCTACGGCGCGCCCGCGGCCGGCGCGAGCATCGACGATCGCGCGCTCGCGAAGCACTCGTTCATCGGCACCGGCCGGTTCGGCGTCTCGCTCGACAGCGCCGAGCTCGCGCGCGATCTGTTCACGACGATCGATCCGGCGTTCGTCGTGTACGGCACCGCGGAGCGGCCGGAGTGCCGCCTGCACGCAGGCGAACCGGTGCTGCTCGTCCACCACAGCACGATCTTGCACGCGAACGGCGACCTCGAGGACTGCTCGTTCCGTGCAGGCGAACCGGCGCGCGACTTCCTGACCGCGACGCGGCCCGCGCACCTCGCGCTGCCGCCGGTGCTGGCGCTGCAGAGCGACGAGCACGAACGCATCTGGGCGGACGAGTCGTTCCTCGCGCGCGCCGACCGCGACAAGGGCATCGCCGCGTACAAGGCCGTCAAGGCGACGGCGAGCGCCTGCTACGAGCGCGAGTGGAGCCGCCTCGATCCCGATCACAAGGCCGACAACTACGACATCGTGTCGTACCAGAACGGCAAGGTGTCGAAGGTCGAGAGCTACGGCGACCGCATCTTCCGCAAGGTCCACGCCGCGTGCCACCTCGAGAACCTCGAGAAGCAGCGCGCCGCGATCTACGCGCGCCTCGCGAAGTCGTTCCAGGCCGAGGAGCAGGCTCGGCTCGACGAGATCGCGAAGCGGCTCGCCGCGCTCACTTGACGCGATTCTCGAGCGCGTCCTGCTCGGCGGAGATCGCCTGCGACCGGGCGCGCACGCGCGCGAGCAGGTCGAGCGCAGGCTCGGCGTCCTCGGTCGTGCCGGGCGGCGCGACGAGGCGATTCGCGAAGTCGGTCCAGATCCGCTTGTCGTCGCGGCAGTCGTAGACGCGGCACACGCGCGGGCGCTGCGCGTGCACGGTGCACCCGTGGTGCTCGTCGTTATGCACGCAGTAGCCGTCGCTCGCGCGCTGGCGGATCATGTATGGCTTGCCGTAGTCCCAGCGGATCACGCCCTCGTCGAGGTCCGCGGTCGACAGCGAGAAGCCGAGCGTGCAGCAGCGCGCCTGGCACAGGTGCAGCAACTCGGCGCAGTTCGGCCCGGCGACCGGCGCGGTGTACTTGTCGCCGCCCTCGTCGAGCGCGACCGAAGGCTGCATCACGTCGGCGCCGCGGATCTTCGCGAGCGTGCCGTCGAGGCGCTCGGCGACCGCGCGCTCGACCGTCGCGGTCGCGACCGGTGCAGGCGTGAGCGGCGGCGCGGGCAGCGGCTCGACGCCGTCGAGGCGGCGCGTCAGCTCGTCGGTGAGGACGACGACGCGCGCCGCGAGCTGCAGCAACGCATCGCGCAGATCGACGTGCCGCAGGTTGATGCCGCGCAGGGCGCGCTCGAGCTCGGCGCGCGTGACCGGTTCATCTGCCATCCATCAAGTATCGCCGAACGCGAAGCCGGCTTCGAACATCAGGCCGGGGGCATTGCCCTGCACGCGCATCGGGCAGACGCCGCGGCACAGCGTGCCGAGCGAGGTATCGGGATCGGGCGTGAACACCACGTAGTGCAACGAGAAGTGCAGCCCGAAGCTCGCCGACAACCCGAGCTCGACCACGCTGCCCTGGTGATCGATCGTCCCGAGCTGTGTCATCCCCGGCGTGTAGCCGAGCGATTGCTGCGTGCTCCACTCGACCCAGCGCCGGCCGTAGCCGAGGTCGATGTCGAGGTGCGGGCATTTCTCGGCGCGCCTGTCGCAGTGCGCACGAACCACTTCGGCCTGGAACAGGCCGTCGACCTGCTGCGCACCGCCGCCGAAGCCCGCGGTGCCGTCGTAGTCGAGCCACGAATACTCGCCGAGCGCGCTGAAGCGATCGTAGCGATAGCCGAGCGCGGCCGACACGCCGTCGTCGCGGTTGCCCGGCGCCGACGTGTCGTAGCCGCCGACCGCGGCGACACGGCCGGTCACGTTGCCGTAGGGATCCGCGCTCGCAACGGTCGTGACGCCCGCGAGCAATCCGGCGATCAGGAGGCTCCGCATGCCCGCATCGTCTCTCCCGCGACCATGGCGGCGCATTAAGAAACTATGGGCCGGGCGCGGGAACCGGCGCCGGCGCATCCGGCGGCGGAGTCGGCGGAGTCGGCGGAGTGGGGGGCGGCTCGGGCGGCGTCAGCTGGAGCTGCAGCTTCTTGACCTGCTCTTGCAGATCGGTCGCGCGCTTCTCGGCGTCGTCGGCGCGCTTCTTCTGCGCCGCGATCTCGAGCTCCTCCTTCGTCTTCTCCTTCGGCTTTTCCTTCTTCTTGACGAGGTTCATCTGGAACGTGAGGAGCAGGGTGTTCTGCACTTGCACCTCGTCCTTGTGGTCGGGGAATAGCTGCGGATCGCGCGTGACCGCGACGCTGTACACCAGCGACAGCCACGAGTTCATGTTGTACGTGAGGTTGCCCTCGATCGCGATGCGCGTGAGCGTCTCGAAGCTGCGATCGTACTTGTCGTTGTTGACGAACGGCAGCAGGAGCGCGACGCCGGCCTTGTAGTTCGCCTTGCCCTTGTCGAGCTTGCCGACCGCGCCCGCGAACGCCTCGGCGCCGAGCTGCTCGACGCTCGACAGCCGCAGCATCTCGATCGCCGGCGTCGTCGAGTCGTCGTGGTTCACGAGCACGCCGTCCGCGAACGTGTGGCGCCCGCCGATGCCAAGCCGCACCGACAACGTGAAGTCATCGCGGCGCACCGGATCGGCGAACCCGCCGACCGATTCGGTGATCGTGAACGGTGCGAACGGATCGGCGAGGTGCTGCGACGTCGTGTTGGTGTCGAGGGGGACGGGCGTCGTGCCGGTCACGTCGACCCACGACGACGGGGCGCCGCGCACGTCCTCGCTCGCGAACAGCGACGTCGCGGCGCTCGCGCGCGCGTACGCGCCGAAGTACTTCGTCGCGAAGTAGTTGTAGATCGTGTCGAGCTTCGCGACGTCGTTCGACTTGACGAAGTGACTCACGACGGGCGTGCGCGCGAAGCCCTCGTTGATCGTGAGCGTCGTGCGGAACAGGTGCGGCCCCTGGACGTAGTCCGCGCCGCCGAGCACGCCGAGGCCGAACAGCGTGTTCAACCCGTTGACCTGGCCGATCACGTTGTCGTTGTCGGTCATGTTCACCGTCGACGTCAGGCCGAGGTACGGGTTCCAGCCGTCGATGTCCTTCTTCGCGTCAGCGGCCTTGTCGGCGTCGGCGGGGACGAGCTCGGCTTGCGCGCGAGCGGTGCCCGCGGCGGCGACGAGCGTGAGGGCAATCAGGCTAATGATGCGCATTGGTCGTTCTCCAGGCGGGCGCGAGATCGCCGAGCACGCCGACCGAGGTCGCCGACTGCGGCAGATAGTCGTCGAACTTGCCGAGGTACCAGCACCCGGCCAAGCCCAACACGATCACGACGCCCGCGTACAACCGCCACGGCGTTTTCTTGTCGGCGAAGGGATCGTCGAGCGTGCGTTTCGCTCCCGCCGGCAGGCGCGCGAGCTCGGTCATCGCGGCGCCGAACGCGACGTTGATGCGCGCGCGGCCGTTGATCGCCCAGCCGTTCGCGTCGAGGATCGGGCCGAGGTTGCGGCGGCGCAGCTTCAGCCACGCGAGCAGCATCGACGGGCCCGAGATCATCAGCAGCAGCGCGACGAGACCGACCGGCAGCCAGCGGCCGAGCCCGAACAGATTCGCGAGCAGCGCGCCGACGAGCGTGCCGATGCCGCCGATCGCGACGCCGATCGCGGCGATCGTGCCGAGATCGATCTTCGACCCGCGGGGTTGAGCTGCAGGCGCGGCGGCGGCGGGCGCGGCAGGCGCGGCTGCGGCAACCGGCGCGCCGCCCGCGGCCTCGGCGAGCGCGTGCTTGTCGGCGTTGCCGACCTCGGCGCCGGCCGATTCCATCACCGCCGTCGACTGCGCCTCGGCGGTCTGCGCCCGCCTGGACACCGTGTCCTCGATCGTCTTGACGAGCTTCTTGTACGGCGACCAGAACGCGGCGCGGATGCTGATCGGGTTGTTGATGATCTTGCTGACCACCGCGTCCCAGTCGTTGCCGTCGCGGTCGTAGAAGATTCCGTTGCGACCGACGAAGATGTTGTCGATGTCGCCGTTGGTGAGCGCGGCGACGATCTGGCGCGTCTCGCCCTTGCGCGTGATGTCGCAGTACAGGAGGCACGCGTCCGATGCGGCGGCGAGCGCGCCGTGCTTCGCGGCATCGCCGACCGGCACGCACAGGTGCAGCGCGCGTGCGTCGACGTAGAGCGTGCCGCTCTGGAACACGCCGTCCTGCTTCGAGTAGAAGTCGGAGAAGTTGACGAAGTTGCGCAGGATGCGGCCGAAGTCGCGCTGCGCGCGCACCGCCTTGCTGACCGCGCTGATCTGCGCGTACTCGTCGGCGAGCGCGGAATCGGCGGCGAGCAGCTCGTCCAGCTTGCCGCGCAGTCCGGGTGCCGCGAGCTTGCCGATCCAGGCGTCGTCGAGCGCGTCGACCTTGGTCGCGGGCTTGGCCGCGATCCACGCCTCGTACGGCGCGAGCCGCTCGCCGATCGCGGCGAAGTCGGCCGGCGTGAGCTCGGTCTTCGCGCCGGCGATCGGCGCGACGGCGAGCCGTGCGAACGCGTCGATGCGCGCCGCCCACGCCGGATTCAGCGCACCGCCGAGCGGCAGGCGCGCGACCGCGGCGACGTGCGAGAGCGGCAGGCCCGCGAGCTCGGTGTCGCTGTCGCTGAGCAGGCGCTCGCCGAGCGCGAGCAGCGCCGGTTCCTGGCCCGACATCGCCGCCGCACCGCGCCCGTCGTACGCGGCGACGCGGCAGCGCGTGAAGTAATCGGCGAGCTTCGCGCGCACCGCGGCGAACGCCTCGAACGCGGCTGCGGTCGCGTCGCCGAGCGGCGCGGTCGCGTCGGCGCGCTTCGCGAGCCACGCCGCGCGCGCGTCGGCCTCCTTGAAGAACGCCTCGGCGATCGCCTTGTCGACGCCCGGCTTGCCGCTGCGATCGACGACGCTGCCGACGCAGGCGATCGCGTCGTCGATCACCTTGCGCAGCTCGGGCTCGGTCGCCGACTGCGGGATGACGATGCCGTCGCCGTTCAGCACGGTCTCGGCGAACGCCTTCGTGATCGCGGCGGAGTCGTCGACCGAGATCGAGTCGGCGCCGGCCTTGCCGAGGTCGGACAGCATGCGCTTGGCCGCGGTCACGACCTTCGGATCGGCGATCGCGCTCAGCGCGACGCGATCCTTGCTCGCGAGCAGCGTGCCGGGCTCGGTGAACGTCGCCTTCGCCCACGCCAGCGCGGACAGGATGTCCTGGACGCGGATGCGGCCGTCGGAGTCGGCATCGAGCAGCGTCAACGTTTCGGCATCGATGCCGACGCCGCGGGTCGGCATCGCGAGCGCCACCCACAGCTTCTGATCGAGCTCCGCGAGCGCGAGCATGTCGGCGCCGTCGCGAAGGCTCACCTGATCGACGCCACCCGCCCGAAAGAAGTGAAACCGATGCGACATGACCGCGAGTCGTATCGCATCGCCTTCACACGCCGCAACTCACCCGCAACACGCCTGCACGACCCGCCGCGCATCGTAGTGCCTAGGAGGCAATATGAAGGTCCTGCTCTTGGGCGCCGCCGCGGCGCTGGTCGGTTGTACGTACGCGAGCATCGGGTCGGGCGAGGTCGGCGTAGTTCGCACGCCGGCGGGGATGGATCCGCACGTCTACACCGCGGGCGACTGGCGGATCGGCTCCGACGACAAGGCGATGATCTACAGCACGCGCTCGCAGGAGCACTCGGAGCGGCTCGAGGTGCAGTCGTCCGACGGCCTCGGCATCACGCTCGACACCTCGGTCCGCTATCACATCGTCCCCAACGAGGTGGTCGCGCTCGATCAGGAGCTCGGGCCGAGCTACTACGACACGCTGATCGGCCCGACGCTCAAATCACAGGCGCGCCGCGTCGTCGGACGGTTCACGCCGGATCAGATCTATTCGACGGAGCGCGACCAGATCGAGAAGGAGATCCGCGAGGGCATCGACAAGGCGATCGCGGGCCGCCACATCGTGCTCGAGGCGGTGCTCGTGCGCAACGTCGTGCTGCCGCCGCAGCTCCAGGCCGCGATCACCGACAAGCTCGAGGCCGAGCAGGCCGCGCTCAAGATGAAGTTCGTGATCGCGCAGCAACAGGCCGAGGACCAGAAATCGCTCGAGGAAACCAAGGCCAAGGCGGAACGCGAGCAGATCGACGCCGACGCGCAAACCGACGCCGCCCGCAAGCGCGCGCAGGCCGACGCCGACGCGACACGCGTCACGGCGCAGGCCGCCGCCGACGCGAAGCGGCTCGACGCCCAGGCCACCGATGACTACGAACGCCTCGTCGCGCAGCACCTCAGCACGGCGATCCTGAAGCTTCAGGAGATCGCCGCGACCAAGGCACTCGCCGACTCGCCGAACGCGAAGCTCGTGCTGATGGGCGGTAATGCCTCCCCGGGCAAGACCGTGCTCGACCTGCGCGGCGCGGGGACGAACTAGTTACCAGCGGTAGTGGCAGCGGTAGCCGTTCCAGTACCAGCCCGCGCGGCAGTCACGCGTGGCGACGTAGCCGCGCGGATGCGCCGAGACGTAACAGCCGGTGAGAACACCGGCCAGGGAGGCGACCGCCAGAAGCTTTTTCAGGTAACGCATGACCACGGGTACAGCACGCCCCGTGCCGGTGGTCTGCGAGAAGCTACTGAGCTACTGGATGACGATCGGGTTCGGCGGAACGAGGATCAGCACGTCGCGCTGATCGAGCGGCGTGCACCCGCCGGCGAGGACCTGGATGGTCGCGCGGAAGATCTGCGCGTCGTTGGTGGTCGCGACGAAGTCGTTGAACGCGTTGACGGTGAAGCCGACGGTCGTGCCCGGTGTGACGCCATGGAACGACGTCGCATCGAACGTGGGCGCCGGGATGACGGGAGGCGGCGGAGGCAGCATGAAGTTCGTCGGTGTCACCATCTTGATGAAATCGGCGGTCGTGTGCGGCGCCGGCAGGGGGTCGCCGTCGATGTCGGTGGTCACGCCGTTGACGGTGTCGTTGACGTCGAAGGTCGCGAACCGGGTCAGCATCTGGATGCCGGTCACGATGCTCGTGCTGACGCCGGTGCCATCGGTGGCTGCGAGGAACACGAGCGGGCACAGACCGTCGGCATCGGTGGCTTGACCGACGCCGCCCTGGCCGGTGCAGCACTGGCCGGTCGCGCAACCGGCCGGGCGGGTGCCGATGTCCCAGGCCGTGGGCGGAATGCGCGCCCCGGTCGAGGTCGCGAGCTCGCGGTAGTACGTTTGCGCGTCGCACGTGTCGCCCGTGGTCGTCGGCGCGATGCCGACGATGCGCGCGCAGATGTTCGAGAGCGCCGTCTCCGTTTGCGGCAGCGAGTGCGCGTACGCGGCGACGTTCGCGTCGTAGTAGTCGGGGGTCTCGTAGGAGCAGTTGCCCGCATCGGGCGAGATGCGGTGCGAGTCGGCGTCGCTGATCGGCACGATCACCGGCATCGTGCCGGCGCGGAACTGCACGCCGCCGATTCCGGTGTGGTTGACCGCGACGAACGTCGGTGACGGGCCCGCGAGGCCGTCACCGGTCGCGGCCTGGTAGATGCCCTCGATGCCCGACTCCGGTCCGTCGGCGCCATCGCTGATCGTCAGCGAGTTTACGCCGGTGGTCACGTCGGCGGCGACGCTCGTGATCGGCGTGACGAGCTTGAACGGTTGATCCGCGCCGCCGCCGTAGCCGTCGACCGGGAAGTCGTCGTGATAGCCGACGCCGAACTCGCTGTTCGCCACCGCGGCCGTGATGCCCGGGACGACCACCGTGTTCAGCGAGCTCTTGAGGTTGTTGATCTCGCCCGACATCGAGCCCGTCGTGTCCATGACGAAGAACACGTCGAGCGCGGGGATGTTGGTCGAGAAGTCGAGCGGCTTCTGCTGCACGCCCGCCGGATCTTGGAACGGGAGGATGAAGAAGAAGTCCTGCTGCGGGCCCGTCTTGCGATAGGCGACGACGGTGATCTGCGCGACGCCGGTGAGGCCGTCGGCGACCGCGGTGATCTTCGAGACCACGGCGCTCGCGGTCGCGAACGCCGGGATCGCGAGCGTCGCGCCGGTCAGCGTGCCGACCGCGGGATTCGCGAGCTGCCAGGTCGCCGTCGCGGTGACGTCGGTCGTCGTGCCGTCCTCGAACAGCTCGGTCGCGGTGAAGCCCTGCGCGCCGGTCGCGTTGAGATCGAGCTCGACGATCGGGTTCGTGGGCGTGACGCTGATGGCCATCAGCGTATGCGGTAACGATCCGTCGGGGCCGCCACCTCCTCCGCCGCCACCGTGATGGGACGGTCCACAAGCCGACATCGACACCGCGAGGATCGCACGCCAGATCCAGGTCCTCATCTACGGCGACGATACTCGCTGTCGCGATGACATTAAAGATGATAGTCGCGCGAGCGGAGCCCGAGCCGATCTTGTGGCGATCGCCGCGGCGCGGCATTCTACGTGCGATGTCGTCGTCGCACCGGCTGGGGACAGTTGACCTCGCCGCCCAGCACCGCGCGCTCGGCGCCGAGCTAGAAGCGGCGGTAATCCGTGTGCTGCGCTCCGGGCGTTACATCCTCGGCGAGGAGGTCGCGGCGTTCGAGGCGGAGCTCGGGCGCTGGCTCGGTGCGGGGCAGGTGGTCGCATGTGGTTCGGGCACCGGCGCGCTGACCCTGTCGCTGCTCGCGCTCGGGGTGCGGCCGGGCGACGAGGTGATCGTGCCGGCGTTCACGTTCGCCGTGGACGCCGAGGTGGTCGCGCTGCTCGGCGCGGTGCCGCGCTTTGTCGACGTCGAGCTCGCGACCGGCGCGATCGATCCGGCGCGCATCGCGGCCGCGATCACGCCGCGCACGCGCGCGGTGATCGCGGTGCACCTGTACGGCGTGCCGGCCGATCTCGACGCGGTCCGCGCCGCGTGCGGCGGCCTGCCGGTGATCGAGGACGCCGCGCAGGCGCTCGGCAGCGAGCTGCGCGGCCGGCGTGCCGGCACGCTCGGCGATTTCGGCTGCTTCAGCTTCTTCCCGACGAAGAACCTCGGTGCGGCCGGCGACGGCGGCGCGCTGGTGGTCGCCGACGAAGCGCGTGCGCGCCAGCTGCGCGCGCTGCGCAACCACGGCGCGGCCGTGAAGTATCGCCACGACGCGATCGGGCTGAACAGCCGGCTCGACGAGCTGCAGGCTGCGATCCTGCGCGTCAAGCTGCGCCACTTCGCGGGCGCACAGGCGCGGCGCGCCGAGCTCGCGGCTCGGTACGACGCGCGGCTCGCGCCGCTCGGGCTGGCGGCGCCGCCGGTGCCGCCCGATCGCGTCGCGAACCATCACCAGTACACGATCCGCCATCCGGGCCGCGATGCGCTTCGCGACCACCTCGCGCGCGTCGGGATCGACGCGGCGGTGCACTATCCGCTCGCGCCGTTTCAGTGCGCGCCGTATCGCACGGAGGGTCCGTTTCCGGTCGCCGAGCGGCTCGCCGCCGAGGTGATCTCGCTCCCGCTGCACGCCGAGCTCGCCGACGACGATGTCGATCGCGTCGTCGCGGCCGTGCGAACGTTCGCGTGAAGCTCAGGCGTCCAGCGTGCGGGCGAGCTTGCCGCCGCGGAACACCCACAGCGTGCCGGGCTCGCCGGCGGTCCAGACTTCGTCGCGCGTGAGCGGCATGGTCGCGACGATCGCGACGCGATCGCGCGGCGTGGTCACCGCGGCGAAATCGACGGACATATCTTCGTCGGCGAGGGTCGCCTTGTGGAACGGCGCGCGGCGCACGAGGTAGTGCAGCTTGGTCGCGCAGCGCGCGTAGAGCCGCGTGCCGTCGCCGAGCAGCATGTTGAACGTGCCGCCCTTGCCGAGCGCGCCCGCGTGATGCGCGATCGCGTCGGCGAGCGCACCGTCGCGCGGGTAGTCCGCGAAGTCGTGGGCGAGCGCGCCGAGCAGCGCGCAGAACGCGTGCTCGCTGTCGGTGTCGCCGATCGGGCGAAACCGACCGAGCTTGGCGGCGCGCGCGCGCTTGACCGTGCCGTTGTGCGCGAACACGAAGTGGCGGCCCCACAGCTCGCGCATGAACGGGTGCGTGTTGGCCTGGCCGATCCCGCCGCGCGTCTTGCGGCGCACGTGCGCGATCGCGAGCAGCGTCTTGATCGGGTGCTCGCGCACGAAGCGCGCGAGCGGTGAGTTGGCGGCGGCCTGCGGCTCGAGGAACAGGCGCGCGTGACTGCCTTCGTACAGCGCGAGGCCCCAGCCGTCGCCGTGCGGGCCGTGCTTGCCGCCGCGGCTCGCGAGACCCGAGAAGCTGAACACGATATCCGTCGGGACGTTGCACTCCATCCCGAGCAGCTCGCACATGCGCGCAACGTTAGATCACGGCGGCGCCGGTTGCACGCGATCGATGGCGGTCTGCAGCGGTAGATCGACGCCGGCGGCGAGCGCCTCGGGCGTGGCCTCGACCGCGACGTCGGGCGTGAGACCATTACTCTCGATCGCGGTGCCGTCGGCCGCGACCAGGTTCCACGTCGGAATCGCGACGTCGCCGTGGCTCACCGGCAGCGCGACTTCGAGCGGCGCGCCCGAGCTGCCGCCGGTCGTGGCGCCGACGATCGTCGCGTGCAGGTCGCCGCGCAGCGCGGCGGCGATGACCTCGCACGTCGACACG
>DASXCY010000026.1:0-25668 GCA_036490935.1 Kofleriaceae bacterium
CATCTCGTTCACCGGCTGGCGCGAGCTCGCGCGCCGGTCGTGGCTGTGGCGGCCGCCGCCGACGTACCAGCCGCTGCGCGTGTGCCGCCCGCGCACCTGGTTACTCGACCGCGGCTGGCAGCTCGCCGGCTCCGTCGGGACGCGCGACGTGCCGGGTTCGATCTGACCGGCGGGCCGGCGCGCGCGGCCGCCGCCACCTCTGGGTTCTTCGGGACCTCCCGCGCGTCAACAGATGTGGTGAATCATGAGACCCGCTCCTAGCGGATGTTCGCGAGCAGGAACGCCTCGACGTGGGCGAGCAGGTCGACGCGCTCGGTCATCGACGAGCCGATGCCGTGGCCGGCCTTGTCGCTCGTGCGCAGCAGGATCGGCGCGTCGCCGGCGGATGCGGCCTGCAGCGCCGCGATCATCTTGCGCGACTGCCACGGCGACACGCGCGGGTCGTTCGCGCCGGTCGTCATCAGGATCGCCGGGTACTTCGTGCCCGCGACGACGTGGTGGTACGGCGAGTACGCGTACAGTGCCGCGAATTGCTGCGGATCCTCGACCGTGCCGTACTCGGTGACGTTGTACGCGCCGTTCGGCGACAGCTCGGTGCGCAGCATGTCGTAGATGCCGACCTCGCTGACCACCGCGTGCACGAGGTCGGGGTGCTGCGTGATCATCGCGCCCATCAGCAGGCCGCCGTTGGAGCCGCCGAGGATGCCGAGCCTGGCCGTGCTCGTGTACTTGTGGTCGATCACGAAGTGCAGCGCCGCGGCGAAATCGTCGAACACGTTCTGCTTGTGCTCGAGCGCGCCGGCGCGATGCCAGTCCTCGCCGAACTCGCCGCCGCCGCGCAAGTTGACCATCACGAGGCACACGCCGCGGCGCAGCAGCGGCGCGTACGTGTCGAGGAAGTGTGGCGCCTCGCTGATGCCGTAGCCGCCGTAGCCGTTGACGATGCACGGCACCGAGCCATCCTTCGGCGCACCCTTGGGCCAGATGATGTTGAGCGGCACCTTCGTGCCGTCCTTGCTGGTCGCGAGCTCGCGCGACACCTCGAAGCCAGAGAGATCGACCGGCGGCTTGGGCGAGAGCGCCGCGATCTCGGTCGCCGTGCCGGTCTTCGGATCGAAGTAGCGCACCGTCCACGGCGTCGTGTAGCTGCTCGCGCCGACGAGCACGCCGGTCTTCCACGGCACCGGATGGCCGGCCGTCGACACCGGCGGCAAGTCCGGCGACTTCGCCGGCTTGCCGTCGAGCGTGAACGCGCGGATCTCGCTGGGCCCGCCGGTCTGGTAGGTGAGGTACACGCGATCCTTCGTCACGACCGGGCCTTCATGCCACTCGAACTCGCTGACGATCGAGTCCTTGCCCTCGGCGACGATCAGCTTCGCGGCCGCCGCTGACTTCGCGCGGCCCGCGAGGCGCAGCAGCTTGCCGCGCGGCGCGGCCGCGTGCGAGACCAGCCACAGATCATCGGTCGGGCCGAAGTCGATGGAGACGATCGCGTCGGCCCAGTCGTCGAGCTGACGCCAGCCTTTGCCGTCGCGCAGGTAGTGGCGGAACGTGCCACCGTCGCCGTTCTGCACCGACGCGAGCACGCGGCCGCGCGGATCGCTGTCGAGCTGGATCTCGGCGATCTTCGGCAGGTCCTTGCCGACCTCGTAGCGATCGGTCGCGATCGGCGTGCCGAGCTGGTGAACCCACACCTGCATCCACGCGTCGGGCTCGTCGGCGTGCGGCTCGCCGGTGTGCGGATAGCGCGTGTAGTAGATCGCCTTGCTGTCGGGCGTCCAGGCCGCCGAGCCGCCGCCGGTACCGTGCTGCACGTTCGGGATCGGCGGCTCCAGATCCTTGCCGTCGAGATCGACGACGTGCAGCGTGCCGGTCTCGCTGCCGCCGAACGACAGCGAGACCGCGAGCTTCTTGCCGTCGGGCGCGGGCGCGAACCAGTCGATCGCTTCCTGCGCGCCGCCGGCCGCCGCCGGATCGAGGATCAGCTTGGCGGCGTCGGCGTGCTCGGGATCGTCGATCGCGATCAGCTCGGGCTGCTCGTGCGTCGGCTGCTTGCGGAAGCCGAACAGCTTGCCGCCCGCCGACTTGAACCCGCTGTAGCGCGTGATCGGCGCGGCGATGATGTCGTGCAGCTCTTCGCGCAGCTTGTCGACCTCGGGCAGGTGATCGAGGATGCCGCGCGCGTAGGTGTTCTCGCCGGCGCTCCACGCCGTGACCGCGGCGTCGTCGGCCTCGAGCCAGCGGTAGCGATCGACGACCTGCGTGCCGTGATAGGTGTCGGTCACCGGCTCGACGCGCGCGACCGGCGGGCCCTGATGCTCCGGCGGCTTCGGGGTCCGGTCGACCCCCGGTGGCGGCGGAGTGGGACGAGGGGCGGGCGCCGGCGGATGGCCACCGCACGCCGCGAGCACGAGGACGAGGACGCGTCGCATGCGGGGAACCTACAGCCCTCGCACGGTCACCTGCAACGTGCGATGTGCCTTGCGGCCGCTGTCGTCGGCGACGACGATGTCGTGCTTGCCCGGTGACGGCGTCCAGTACACGCGCTCCGACGCAGCCGCGGTCGCGACGAGCTCGCCGTCGACGAACCACGCGACGTGCGGCGTGTGCGCCGACGCGACGAGCTGGACTTCCTGGCGATCGGCCGCGAGGCCCGGCACGAGCGTCACGACCTCGCCTTCGCCCGGCGACGTCATCACCGGCGGCGCGTCGCTCTCGGGCGAGCAGCCGTCGGCGAACACCGGCGCGTCGGGCACCGCGCGATCGTGTGCGGTCAGCCACGCGACGACCGCGCTCGGCAGCACCGTGAAATTCGCGCGCTCGTAGTCGCGGTCCGGGCGCTTGCACGCCGGCGTCACCGCGCGATGCGTGTCGCGCTCGACCTCGTAGCTGCGATGATACGGGCACGCCGCGGTCGGCACGGCGTGCACCGGCGCGAGCGCCTTCACGCGGTGCTCGCACGCCTCGCCCGCGATGTGGCCGGAGTACGCGCATACGTCGACCTCGACGAGATCGTCGGGCGGCGTCTGCGGCTGCGGTTGGTGCGCGCGATCGGCGACACCTTCGAGCACGTCGAACAGCAGCGGGCCGGCGGCCTGCGAGCCGACGAGCTCCGCGCTCGGCGTGCGATCGACGTTTCCGGTCCACACGACCGCGGTGTAGTCGGGGCCCGAGCCGGCGGCCCACGCGTCGCGAAACCCGAAGCTCGTGCCGGTCTTCCAGTGGATCTCGGCCGGCATGCCGTCGACCTCGCGGCGGCGCGGGAAATCCGGCCGATCTTTCAACGACAGCGCTTGCCGCGTCAGCCACGCGGCGCCGCGCCCGAACAGCGGCGCCGGTGCGCCGGGCGGATCGAGCTCGGCCGTGCGCAGCGGCACGTACGCGCCGTCCTCGGCGAGCGCGCTGTACAGGCCGGCGAGCTCGAGCGGCGTGACCTCGATGCCGCCGACGATCAGCGACAGCCCGAGCTGGCCGGCCGGCACACGCGCCGCTTGCACGCCGCCGCGCACGAGCTCGGTCGCGAACGCGGAGACGCCGACCTGCTGCAGCAGATCGACGAACGGCTGGTTGAGCGAGCGCGCGAGCGCGTCGCGCAGCGTGACCAGGCCCGACCACGTGCCGTCGAAGTTTTTCGGGCGATACGTGCCGTACTGGCTCGGCACGTCGGGCACGAGGTAATCGGGCAGGGCCAGGCCGCGATCGATCGCGTACGCGTACAGGAACGGTTTCAGCGTCGAGCCGGGCGAGCGCGCGCGATCGAACATCGCGATCTGGCCGCCGTGCTTGGTGTCGTTCCAGTCGAGGTTTCCGGCGAGCGCGACGACCTCGCGCGTGTGGTGATCGACGACGACGACCGCGCCGCCGAAGATGCGCCGGCGCTGCAGATCGGGCGCGCGCAGCGCGACCTGGCGCTCGACGAGAGCCTGCAGCCCGGCATCGAGCGTCGAGCGGATGCGCAGCTCGCCGGGATGATGCTCGTGCAACCACACCGCGGCGTGCGCGGCCTGGCGCGGCATCGCGCGCAGATGATCGGGCGGCGCGGTCATTTGCGCGTCGGTCTCGGCGGCGATCGCGTCGATCCGATCGAACACGCCCGCGTCGATCAGCTTGCCGAGGATCGCGTCGCGGCGCTCGCGCAGGCGATCGACATTTCCGCGGCTCGGCGCGTAGCGCGACGGGCCTTGCGGCACCGCGAGCAGCGTCGCGATCTCGAGCGGCGTGAGGTGCTGCGGGCCGTGGCCGAAGTACGACCACGACGCGGCTTCGAGCCCCTCGACGTTGTCGCCGTACGGCGTGCGCGACAGGTAGTCCTCGAGGATCTCGTGCTTCGGCAGGCGCAGATCGAGCTGCACCGCGCGAAACATGTCTGCCAGCTTGCTCGGGATCGTGCGCGTGCGCGGCTCGAGCAACCGCGCGAGCTGCATCGACAGCGTCGAGCCGCCCGACACGCGCCGCGCGTGTGCCACATCGGTCCAGGTCGCGCGCGCGATCGCGATCGGATCGACGCCGTGGTGGTCCCAGAACCGCTTGTCCTCGAGCGCGACGAGCGACTCGACGTACTTCGGATCGACCCGCTCGAGCGACGTCTGCAGCCGCCACTTCTCGTCGGGCGATAGAAACATATACGCCGGCCGCCCATCGCGATACTCGACCACCACCGACCACCCCGCGTCGCGGGAAGGCAGCGGCACGACGAACGCCGCGGCGACGAGGACGAGCAGGGCCGCGTTTAGACAGGTGAGAGGGCGCAGTAGCCATCGAACGAAGAACGGGGAGGTGAACAAGGAACAAGGAACACGGAACAAGGAGCTCCGAACGTTGTCGGGTTCCTTGTCCCTTGCTCCTTGTTCCTTGTTCGGCTCGCCGTTCATGGATTCGCGCGCGTTCTACAGCGTCTTGCCGGTCCACGGCCCGGTCACCACCGCCTTGCCGCCCGCCGCCCGCGCCCACAGCGTCGGGTCGTACATCGCCTCGGCCTCGACCGGTGGGATCGTGAAGCTGCCCGACGTCACGACGCGCACGGTGTACACGAGCTGCTTGTCCTCGCCGGGATTCAGCGCGCCGAACGCCTCGATACGATCGTCGCGCAGGTTCATGAAGTCGACCGGCCACGCGTCCTCGTCCTTGACCCAGTCGGGCTTCGTCGAGCGGCCGAGCCGCGGGTTCTCGATCTCGAAGCCCGCCGGCAGCCGATCGACGAGCGCGATGTTCTGGATGCGCGCACCGCTGGTGTTCTTGATGTCGACCGCCACGAACACGAGGTCGCCGAGCTTCAGGCCGCCCGCCGCCGGATCGATCACGTGACCTTCGAGATCGTTGTACGTGCGGGTCACCGCGAGGCCGTTGCCGCCGGTCTTGTAGCCGCCGCCCGCGCGCACGCCCGCCGCGCTGACGACGAGCCACGTCGAGGTCGCCGCGCTCGACTGCAGCACGAGCGACTTGTACTCGCTCGCGCGCGCGAGCGACCACGTGCGGTCGTTCGACTTCGCGCGCACCTTGCGCGGCAGGATCTCGACGCCGTCGCCGACGAGCTTGCCGGCGGCGGCGCCCTTCGTCGAGCCGCCGACCCACTTGCCCAGGCCGGTCACGCCCCACACCAGCTCCTGCGTCGTGTACCAGTACGAGTCCTGCGTCGCGAGCCCTTCGGCGACGCGCTGCGCGAGCAGCTCGCCCGCCGGATCGTCGCCGAACAGATCGTGGAACGTGCTGAGCATGAAACCGCGCCGCCGCAGATCCGAGTAGAAGCTCCAGCTGTTGATGCGGTACTGCACGACCGGCGACGTGTCGACGGCCTTCAGCTCCTTCACGAACCGCCGATCGCCGGCGATGTACAGCGCGGCCTCGAGCATGTAGCGCTCCTCGGCCTGCTCGCCGGTCGCGGTCGCCGGGATCGCCGCGACGAGCTTCAGCATGCGCGCCTTCTTGCCGCGGCCCGCGAGCGCGAGCACGTAATGCAGGTACGCCTCCGACTGCGCGTTGTACTCGCCGTGATACGGGTCGGGCGTCACGCCGGCGCCGCTCTCGAACTGGCCGACACGCATGTCGATCCACGCGAGCACCTCGTTCAGCCGATCATCCGGCACCGCGTAGCCTGCCTGCTTCGCGTCGAGCAGCATGTGCGTCGCGTACGCGGTCGCCCAGTCGTACGGATCGGTGCCGCCCGGCCAGTACGCGAAGCCGCCGGCGGGCGTTTGCATCGTGAACACGCGCTGGATGCCGGACTCGACCATGTCCTCGATCTTCGCCTCGGCGATCGACGGATCGACTTGCTCGATGATGTTGGAGATGTACAGCAGCGGTCGCGTCGACGACGTCGTCTGCTCGATGCAGCCGTACGGATAGTGGACGAGGTACTCGAGGTGGTGGAACGACTCGCCGTACGGGTTCGACGTCAGCCAGAACGTCGTCTGCTCGCTCGTCGGTACCCAGCCCTTCAGCGCCTTCGACTTCGCGATCAGATCGATCGACGCGCCCGGATCGATCTTGATCTTCTCGACCACGCGCTCGCGCGGCCCGTTGGACTCGAACGGCACGTCGACCTCGTCCTTCGAGACGAGCGCGCCGGCCTTCGCGGTGACGCGCAGCTTCGCGGCGCCGTACGGCATCGCGGCCCTCGCGAGGAACACGAGCGTCTCGCTGTGGCCGTCGTCGATGTGCACGCTGCCGGTGTCCTTGCCGGTGAGCTGGAGCGGCGAGATCGCCGTCTTCGGCATCACGAGACCCGGCACGGCCAGGTTCTCGGCGGCGAGCTTGACGGTGACGTCGAGCCCGTGGCCCGACATGTTCGTGAGGAACACCGGAATCTGCAGCTCGTCGTCGTTCGTGACGAACCGCGGGAACGTGACCTCGACGACGAGCGGATCGCGCACGAGCACGTCGGTCTCGGCGTGACCGACGCGCGTCGCGCTGGCGGTCACCGCCATCACGCGCAGCTGGCCGCGATACGTCGGCACCTGGAACGGGATCGTGACCTTGCCGTCGGCGCCGACCGGCACGACGCCCGAGAACAGCGCGACCGGATGTACCGGCTGCACGCGCCCCGGCCCGCCCGGGCCGCCGGCCTCGCCTTCCGCGCCCTCGTCACCGCCGCCGGTGCGCGACGACGCGCTCGCCGGCTGATGCAGCATCGTCCAGCCGATCGTCTCGTAGGTCTCGACGCCGAGCGCGCGCTTCGCGTACAGCTGCGCGAGCGGATCGGGCGACTGGAAGTCGGTCAGCTGCAAGATGCCCTCGTCGACGACCGCGACCATCGCGAACGTCGCGCCCTCGGGCTTGCCGACGTCGACCGTGATCGACAGCGGGCTCTGCGAGCGCACTTCCTTGGGCGCCTCGAGCCGCACCGGCTGGGTGAACTGCGCCGGCACGACGCGCGCCGACGCCACGCCGAACGCCCGGTCGGGTAGGAACGCGTCCTTGCTCTCGAGGTGCGGATCTTTGACGACGAACGCGCTGACGTACACGTTCGGCGCGAACTGATCGATCGTGAAGTTCCACGTCAGGTCGCCGCCGTCGACGTCCTTCCACTCGCTCGCGATCACGTGGTCGGTCTCGACCGTCCACAGCACCTTGCCGCGATACGGCGTCTTCGCGTGCACCGCGACCGGCTTGCCGAGCTCGATGTCCTTCGGCACATCGATCGCGAGCTGCGTCGCGCGCGCGGGCCGCGGCGTCGCGTCGGCGCGATAGCCGTAGCGATAGCCCTCCTCGCCGTAGTCGTAATAGTAGTAGCCATACGACGGCGGCAGCGCGAGCTCGGTCTTGGCCTTGCCCGCCTTGACGCGCACGACGTAGCCCGCGTCGGCTTCGTTCGGCGTGACGTCGAAGTGGAAGTTGCCGCCCGAGACGGTCGCGACCTGCTTGCCCTCGGGCACGGCGCGCGTCCAGCGATCCCAGCGCGACTCGCCGGTGTTGTCGTCGTAGTCGTAGCCATACTCGGCTTCGAGGTGCACGAGCTCGACCTGCACGTGCTCGATCGCCGACGGCGCGAGCTTGCCGGTCCAGTCGACGACCTTGCCGTCGACCGAGAACGTCTCGCCGGGCGTCACCTTCGTCGCCTTGGTCTTGAGGCCGAGGTAGAACTTCTCGGGGTGCAGCATCACGGTCGTCGACTTCACGGTCGCGCGGCCGCTGCCCGCCTCGAGCACCGCGGCCGTCGCGGTCAGCTTGCCGGTCTGCGTGAAGCCGGTGCCGGCCTTGCCGTCGCCGCACTCGACCTCCGCCTGACCCTTGATGTCGAGCTGGTCGCGCGACTCGGCGAGCGCGACGGGCTTCCCGGTCGGCTCGATGCCGTAGACGAGATCGGCGTTCTCCTTCGGCGTGAACCGCGCCGGCGCGATCGAGCAATTCAGCTCGACGCCGCTGTCGAGCGCGTTGCCGCCGAACAGGTACTTCGCGCCGACGTCGATCGTGACCTTGTCGTCGACGAGCAGCTCGGCCCGCTTCGGCGTCGCGGTCACCTTCATGCGCTCGGGCACGAACTCCTCGACCGCGAGGTCGTACGAGCCGAGCGACTTGTCGGCGACCGCGAGCTCGACGCGCCAGTGGCCGGTGTCGGCGAACGCGGGGAACGCCTCGTCGAGCGCGATCACGCCGGCGTCGTTCGGCTTCATCGTCACCTTGCGCACGACCTTCGCGCGCGGATCGATCACCTTGACGTCGACCGGCAGCGCGCTGGCCGGCGCGCGATCGTGCGCGTCGCGCAGGATCGCGATCACGTGCGCGGTGTCGCCCGGGCGATACACGCCGCGATCGCTGTAGATCGCGGCGCGATACGGCGTGTCGCTCGTGAACGGCAGGCCCGCCGTGCTCGACTCGGTCACGTCGGCCTTGAGATCGGCGTAGCGGATGTACGTCAGGTCGTCGCCGTGCTTCGCGATCAGCGCGAACGGCTCGGCTTGATCCGGATCGCCGTCGGCGGACGCGGCGAGCATGCAGCCGGCCGCGCCCGAGGTCGTGCAGCGCGCGACGACCTTGCCGCTCTTGCGCACGAGGCTGACGTCGACGCCGTCGAGCAAGTCGGCCGAGTCCATGCCGAGTGCCCACACGTGCACGGTCTGATCCCACGGCTTGCCCGGCGGCGCGCTCTTCTTCGCGACGAGCGACATGTTCGTCAGCATCAGCCGCGACGTCGCCTGCGCGCCGGTGCCGGCGAGCTTGAGCTCGAGCACGCCCTTGGTCGTCGCGGGCAGCAGCGACGCGACGTCGATCCAGGTCTCGGCTTGCGTATCGGGATCGCCGTGCAGCTTGATCTCCTTCTTCAGGATCACGTCGCTCGTGCGCTCGTCGGCGGCGTCGGTCGCGTCGTTGCTCATCCAGTAGACGAGGTTCTCGGGCGGGATCTGGCGCACGATCAGGTTCACCGCGTCGACGTTGACGTGCTTGATGCCGAGGTTGTCCCAGGCGCTGCGCGGCAGGTAACGGCCGCTCGCCGCGAACGACAGCTGGGCGCGCCGCGCGGGCACCGCGATCGACGTCGCGAACGGCGCGAGCAGCACGCCGCCGTCGATCGACACCGCGCCCGGATCGATCCGCACCTTGTACGCGCCGCGCTTGAAGTCGCCGAACACGCGGAACCCGGCGCGGCCGCCGGCGATGTACGTCTTGCGCACCGCGGGCGTGAAGTGGATCTTCGCGAGCGCGTCGTCGTTCAACTGGCAGCGCTGCGACAGGTCGTAATAGCCTTCGCCTTCGTAGTACGAGCGATGCCCGGGCGGTGCCGCCTCGTCGTCGCACACGACCTCGAGGTAGAAGCCGTTGCCGCCCTCGACGAGCTTCGCGGTCTTGACCGAGATCGTCTTGTCATCGGCGACGACGTACTCGAGCTTCGCCGGGCCGCCGCGCGTGCCGGTGAGCGCGGTCAGGCCCTTGCCGATCGCGACGCCGAGCTTCGCGCCGACCACGGTCTTCGGATCGCTGAACTGCACCGCCATCACGTTCTGCGGGCGGCGCGGCACCACGGCGATCGCGTTCGTCGCGTTGCCGTCGATCGTGAACGCCATCGCGGCGCGCGCGACGTTCGGCAGCACCGCGCCCGAGAACGCGATCTCCATCGTCACCTTGTGCTTGACCGGATCGATCTCGGTCGGCGCCCAGCCGAGCACCTCGAACTTCGGCGTGTGGAACGCGTAGCTCCATGCCTCGCCTGACGCCGGCTTCAAGATGCCGTCGCGCGTCTCGAGCGCGACGAGCTCGACCTTGTACTCGGTGTCGAACGCGAACGGCCGCGCGGGCGTGAACGTCAGCTCGGACTCCGCGCTGTAGGTCAGCGAGCCGGCGACCTCCGGCGTGATCTTGATCTTCGAGTCCGCGCTGACCATGCCGACGTGGTCGCGATCGACGATCGGTGCCGCGAGCTCGATCACGACCGAGGTCGGCACCACGCGATCGGGGCCGAGCTCGTGGATCATCGGCGCCGCTGTCTTCGGCGTCAGCGTCTCGTGCGGCGGTGCTTCGTCACCCGCCGGTTTCGTCGAGCCGGCGGCGCCACCGCCGTGCGCTGCCGTCGCCGTGTTCGCCTCGTCGAGCCGAGACTTGTTGCCGCTACATGCTGCGAGCGCGAGCAGTGCGCCCGCCGCGAGCCACCGACCGGTCATCATGATGTGGTCCTCTATCTGCCGCTCAACGTCCGTGTGACCGCGGACATTCCAAACGGCAGAGCACGATACCCGATCTAAGGAGTGGGTTTCGCGCTGCCCGAGCCCGCCGACATCGCCTGCGTCGCGCATTCCGCCATGCGTTTCGACAGGTCGTCGAGCTGCTTTGCTTGCGCCTGCGTCGGCGCGAGCTCGCGCAGCTCGACGTCCTTGCCGCCCTGGTCCCACCACTTTTGAATGTCGTTGAGCAACGCGTACGCGCACGCGCGGTCGCTGCACTGGCACATCTGATCGACGAAGCCGCCGATCTCGGCCATCAGCTCGCCGAACGGATCGGTCGGCGGCGGCGGATCGGCGCGCACGAGCCGCGTCACCGGCGGCGGCCCGGCGGGCTCGTTCGCCTCGGCCTCCGCCGGCAGGCGCGCAGCCGGTGCGTCGCGCCAGCACGCGACCGCGAACACCAGCGGCCACCACGCGCGCATTACTGGATCGAAGCCGGGACGGTCCAGTACGGGCTGATGTTGTCGGCCTGAGTGTCCTGACCGGGCACCCACATCGGCGGCGCACTCGGGTCGGCCGGCGTGCCCGAGCCGGCGAGCGCGGTCTTGCTCAGCGCCGAGATCCAGATCTGCTTGCACTGCTTGACGCCGTTCTCGACGCACGCCGCGGCGGTATTGCCGGCCGTGACCTCGTGGCCGTAGTCGCGCTCGCTCGAGAACACGACCCAGTAGTAGTCGCTCGTGTTGCCGGGCGCCCAGTGCGCCCACGTGATGTCGGAGTCGCCCGTACCGCCGTCGAGCGCGGTGAGATCGACGACCCACGAGCCCGCCGGGTTCGTCAGCATCAGCCGCTGGCCCGCGGTCGGCGCGTCGCTGAAGTTGCGCCACGCTCCGCGCGCGGCGTCGAACACGATGAACTTCGCGTCGGCCGAGAACGACGGGAAGAAGAAGCTCTCGTACGTGCCGCCGGCCAGCGTGATCGGCTGGCTGACGATGAAATTCGGCTCGCCGAACACGTGCTGGCCGCCGGTGTAGCTGTAGCTCATCGTCGCGATCGTGCTGTCGGTGATGTCGACGCTCTGGCCGGTGTGCGGCGTCGACGCGAACACGACGGTGTTGCCGTCGGCCGACCAGTCCGGCATCAGCGCCGAGCGCGCCGGCGTGCCCGGCCCGTGCAGCGCGACGTCGCCGATGTTCGAGACGATCGGCTGGCCGGTGTCGGGATCGTAGAGCGCGAGATCGCCGCTGAATTGCGTGACGATCGCGACAGACTGGCTGTCGTCGGCGAACGGGTTGCCGACCGGCGAGAACGTCGTGTACGTGCCCTGGATCGCCTTGTCGTCGGCGTCGATGACCTCGTTCCACTGCTGCGCCATCGTGTCGTACTTGAGGAAGCCCACGTACTCGGGCCCGCATACGCCGGCGACGCAGCGCGAGTAGCCCAGGCGCGTGCCGGCGCGCGACAGCGAGTGGCACGCGGTGCAGTTGCCTTCGACCTGGCTCGGCGCGTTCGTCGCGCCGAACACCTGGCTCATGATGCTGCCCTGCGACGACGCCCACCAGTAGATCGCCGATTGATCGATCGTGTCGTGCGAGATGCCGATCGCGACGGGCGCGGCGGCGTACTTCATCGCCGGCGCGGCCTGCTGCAGGCCTTCGAGCGTGACGCGCAGGTGATCACCGGCGGCGGTGCCGGCGATCGCGCTCCAGTCGGCGGACGCGAGCGTCGCCTGGACGTCGGTCGTGTAGACGTCGATCGTCGCGAACGTCGAGGTCAGCGCGACGTGAAACAGATCGTCGCCGTCCGCGGCCCACTGGATCTCGATCGGCGGCAGGTTGAGCGGCGCGATCGCGCCGTCGAGCGGATACTGCAGCGCGGGCGTGAGCGCCGGATCGCTGCCGGCGGTCGCGCCGCCGAACAACATGCCTGCATTCGGCGGCGTGTTCGCGCCGAGCGTGACCGAGCCGACGAGGTTCACGATCAGCTCGGCCGTGCCGCTCTGCCCGTTGCAGCTCGCGGTCACCGACGTCTTGCCGCCGTGCGGAAGCACGGTGACGGTCGCGGCCGCGAAGCTGCCGAACGTCGCGTCGATCGATAGCGTGCAATCTGCGGTGATGTCGGTCTTGCGCCCGTCGACGGTGCCGAACACCTGATAGTCCTGCGTCGCGTTGCCGCCGAGCGGGACCGTGAGAGTCGCCTGCGGTGGATCGATTTCGATCACCCCGTACGACGCGTCGGCGCCGCCGTTGCCGTGATGACCGCAGGCGACCGTTGCAGCGATGACAGCGACGAGCGCGATGCGAGCCATGGTCGTCATTCTAGCGCAGGTGAGGCGCAGCTCATCGATGATCGACCACGCGAGATTTGGTGAACCAGATGACGCGCGAACTCGATGAAAACGAACGTGCTTTGTCGTCGAGCGCGACTGC
Source organism: Kofleriaceae bacterium (assembly GCA_036490935.1). Lineage (GTDB taxonomy): Bacteria > Myxococcota_A > Polyangia > Haliangiales > Haliangiaceae > JABFXX01. Next base: position 13,022 of record DASXCY010000026.1, read on the forward strand.
GCATAATGGGACGAATGGGGAACCTCATGGTCATGGCCATGCGTGTGTCGACGCCGTGGCGCGACGCGCGTGAATTCGTCGCCGCGTTCTGTCGCTATTGCTCCGAGGACGAATGCTTCGTGCCGACGCGTGCGCCGAGGAAGCCCGGCGTCGAGACCGCGTTCTCGATCCGGCTCGCCGACGGCACGCCGATGCTGCGCGGCTTGTGCGTCGTGCTCGATTGCTGGACGGACGCCGAGAGTCCGTTCGGTCGCGCCGGCGTCAACCTCGGCATTCGCAAGCTGTCGCCGCACAGCACCGACGTGTTGCGCCGCATGCTCGAGGCGAGGGCGGTCGCCGATCGCACGATGCCGGTCGACACGACGCCGACCGTCGAGATGCCGCCGCTGTTCGCCGAGCTGTGCGATGCGCCGTGCGAGGTCGATGAAGCGGAAGATGACGCCGCCGATCTCACGGTCCCGACCCGCGCGCCGATCATGACGTTGCTCGGCGTCGCGCCGGTCGCGGCGGTGACGTCGGTGCCGCATGTCGTGATCGCGGAGCCGATCGCCGCGAAGCTGGCGGCGCCGGCATCGGCGCCGATCGAGCCCGAGCCGGAAGCCGCCGAAGTCGAAACCGCGGCGGCGCCGCGCCGCGCGTGGTGGATGCGCTGGCTCGACCGCATGCGCCGCTGGGTCACGCCGCGTCCGGCGGTTCGACCGCGGCTCGCGCGTGTCGCATTGCCGGCGCTGCGGCTCTTCGACCCGGGTACTCGATCTACTGGCCAACGCGGTAGCCGCGGCTGAAACTGAGCCGTTCGCGCGCGCGCGCGTGATACCTTGGTCTAGTGAGGGCGTTTGCGGCGATCGCGCTGGCGATCTGCGGCTGTTATCGGCCGAGCGTGCCGGCCGACGTGCCGTGCGGCACGGGCGACAGCTGTCCCGTCGGCCAGAGCTGCGACCACGCGATGTCGCCGCCGACCTGCGTGCCGGGCGACGGCGGGGCGGCGTTCGGAAGCGACGCGGCCTTCGCCGACGCGCCGGTCGACAGCGTGGCGATCAACGCGCCCGACGCGTTCGTACCCGACGCCTACGTCGTGCCGATCGCGTTCGTCCAGGAGGCGCACACCAAGCCGACGACCGCACCGACCACGCTCGCGCTGCCGATGGACGTCACCGAAACCGACGCGATCATCTTGTGCTTCAACTTTCCGGCGAGCGCCGGCGCGGTGGTGTCGTCGGTCACCGATTCGCTCGGCAACACGTTCCACATGCCGGTCAATAACGTCGCCGGCAACGGCGAACAGCACTACATCTTCTACGCCGACAACTCGCCCGGCGGCGCCGACACGATCACGCTCACGCTCAGCGCGACGGTGAGCGGCGCCGATTTCTTCGCGCTCGAGTACTCGGGCATCGCCGAGCACCTCGCGTTCGACGTCAGCTCGAGCAAATCCGACACCACGATGCTGATGTCGAGCGGTACCGCGATGACCATGAACGCGCACGATCTGATCCTCGGCTTCGCGGAGGCGCCGAACGGGATGGCCGGCACGGGGTTCACCACGCGCGGCTCGCAATCCGGCAACCTCGTCGAGGACAAGACGGTGTTCACGATCGACGCGTATGCGGCAACCGGGTCGACGACCGCGGGCGGCTGGACGATGATCATGGCCGCGTTCAAGGGCCAGTAGCCACCCGGCCGCTCAATCGAAGCGATGGAAGCCGGGCTTCGACGCCGGCTTCTTCGCGGGCGCGGCGTGAATCGGCGCGCGCGTCAACGTGAAGTCGAGGCCGCGATCGCGGTCGGGCGCGGCGTCTTGCGCCGCCGATTGAAAGCCGGTCGCGCGCACCTCGACGTGCACGGGCGTCGGGCCGCGATCGAGCGGGACATCGAGCGGCGTCTCGCCACGCGCGCGGCCGTCGACGAGCACGGTCGCGCCGCTCGGCACGGTCTCGACGTGCAGCGTGACGTGCGGATCCACGGGCGTGACGGGCGCAACCGACTCGACGTGCGGCGTCGCATCGGCGGCGAGCGCCGGCGCGCTGGCGCGATGCATGCGCAGCCAGCCACCGACCGCGGCACCGGCGATGGCGGCGACGGCGATCGGCACCGCGAGCGCGCGCAGGCGGCGCATCTTGCGAGTCGCGCTGCGCTCCGCGGGTGTCTTCGGCCGCAGCGCCGACAGCGCCGTCGCGGTGTGCTGGCTCACGACCGGCACGTCGACTTGCTCGTCGACCTCGGCGACGAGCAGCTCGTCGAGCGGACCGCCGGCGTTCACGCGGTCGACGAGCTGCTGCTTCTGCACGACGCGATCGGCGAACACGCGCGCGAGCGTCGCGGCGAGCGCCGCGTGCGGATCGCCATCGATCGCGAGCTCGGTCATCGCGGCGAGCAGATCCGCACGCATCTCGGCGGCGCTCGCGTAGCGCTGCTCGCGATCGTGGGCGAGAGCGCGCGCGCAGATCGCCTCGAGTACCGCGGGATAGTCCTGCACCTCGCGCGTCGGCCGCGGGATCGGCTCCTCGCACACGGCCTTCATCACCTTCAGCTCGTTGCCGCGCTTGAACAGGCGGCGCAGCGTGGTCAGCTCGTAGAGCACGGTGCCGAGCGAGAAGATGTCGCTGCGGCGATCGAGCGCTTCGCCGCGGCATTGCTCGGGCGACATGTACGCGTACTTGCCCTTGACCTCGCCGGTCGCGGTCTGCGTGAGGCGCGAGGCCGCGGTCGCGACGCCGAAGTCGAGCAACTTCACGTCGCCGCCGTACGTGATGAAGATGTTCTGCGGCGAGACATCGCGATGCACGAGCTCGAGCCGCTCGCCGCGCTCGTCGCTCAGCTCGTGCGCCGCGTGCAGGCCGTCGCAGACCTCGGCGATCAGGAACGCGGCGAGCGCCGGCTGCAGCCGCTCGCCGCGCTTGACGAGCCGGCGCACCAGGCCCGCGAGATTCTCGCCGACCAGGTACTCCATCACGAGAAACAGATCGGAGCCGACCTGGCCGAGCTCGAAGACCTCGACGAGGTTCGGGTGCTTCGCGACCGAGCCGATGCGCGCCTCGTCGATGAACATCGACACGAACGTGCTCTGCCGCGACAGGTGCGGCAGGATGCGCTTGATCACGATCGGACGCCCGGAGTCTTCCTTGCCGAGGAACAGCTCCGCCATGCCACCGGTCGCGATGTAGCCGACGACCTGATGCCTGCCGATCTTGCTCGGGTGAGGCGTGATAGGTTCGATAATACGCTCGTCATGTGGCGCGTGCTCTGGGTTTTCGCGCTCGTGGCGGCGGTCGCGACCCCCGCTCGCGCGGATGACCGCAAGCGCGTGCACGCGCTGCAGCTCGCCGACCAAAGCGAGCACGCATACAAGGCCGGCGAGTTCGAGCGCGCGGCGGCCCTGCTGCGCGAAGCCCACGATCTGTATCCAGATCCGACGCTGCTCTACAACCTCGGCCGCGCACTCGAAGGCCTCGGCGACGCGAACGGCGCGGCTGCCGCGTATCGGCAATATCTCGCCGAGGCCAAGCAGGTCGACGATCGCGGCGCGATCGAGCGCCGGATCTCGACGCTGCAGACCGCAGTCGATCAGCCTCCACCTGCTCCGGCGCTGCCGCTGCCTGCGCCTGCCGCCGTGCCGGCCGACGAGCCGAAGCCGGAATGGCGCGAGCTCGGGCCGTGGGTCGTGATCGGCGCGGGCGGCGCGGCCGCGCTCGCCGGCGGCGTGTTCGGTTGGCGCGCGCAGGCGAACCACGACGACGCCGAGCACGAGCCGGTGCAGCAGACCGCGGTCGCGCTGCAGGATTCGGCGACCCGCGACGCGCGGATCGCGAACGTGCTGTTCGTCGCCGGCGGCGCGGCCGCGCTCGTCGGCGCGGTCTGGGAATACTTCGAGTGGCGCGCGGGCGATCGCATGCCGAGCGCGCTCGCGCACGTGCGTGTCGTGCCGCGTGGCATCGCGCTCGAATGGGGGCTGCGGTGAAGGCGGTCGCGGTGATCGCGCTCGCCGGCGCATGCTCGGTCCCCGCGCTCGACGTCACGCACAAGCAGTGCCCGTGTACGACCGGCTACGTCTGCGACGACGCGACGAACACCTGCGTCTCCGCGCTCGGCGATGCCGGTCCGAGCTCGTGCCTGGGCAGCGAGCCGGGGGCGCTGATCTTCTCCGACGACTTCGAGGCGGCGACGCTCGACGCGAGCTGGGTCACGAGCGCGGGCTGGGCGCAGACCGGCGGCGCGCTCGTGCAAAGCGACGCGAACGATCAGCTCGCGGTCGCGTACACGACGGCCACGACCACGTCGAGCTATCGCATCGTCGCGACGATGTCGGGCACGGCGGGCGGCACCGGGCTCGGCATCGCGGTGCGCGTCTCCGAGACGAGCCGCGAGCAATACGACTGTCTGTGGGAGCCCGGCGCGACCGGCGTGTTGGTCCTGCAATCGACGAACAACGGCGGCGCCGGCTCGACGATCACGCAGCAGGTCGGTTTGCCCAGCGGCGCCGCGACCGACTCGATCACGATGGAGATGCTCGCGAACGGCGGCCTCCAGTGCTGCCTCGACGGCGTGCCGGGCGCGACCGCCGCGATCTCCAGCCCGACTCCCCTCTACGCCGGCGGCCAACCCGGCCTCGTGACCGACCGCATGCCGGCGACCTTCACCAGCGTCACGGCATTCGCGAACTGAAGACCAGAATGATCGCCAGGGCGCCAGGCAGACGCCACGGCTTAGAAGATCGCGCCTTCACACACGCAGCCGGTGGTCATCGTCGCGGGGCAGGTGGTGCCGGAGCCGTCGTCGACGACGCAGGTCTCGCCCGAGCAACACGGGCTGGCGGTGTTGCAGCTCTGGCCCGCGTTCGCGCACATCGAGGTGCCGCCGCACGTGCCCGACGTCATGCCGGGCTGGAAGATGCAGAACGTGCCGTCGCAGCAGTCCGCGTCGTTCGTGCAAGTGTCGCCCATCATCTGACACATCGAGCCGCCGCACACGAGCGTGCCATTCGGGCCGGGCACGCACGGCGCGCCGTTGCAGCAGTCGCCCGAGTACGCGCACGATTGGCCCGACATCTGGCACATCGTGCCGAGGCCGTAGCAGCGCGGCACGCCGAGCGCGTCGAGCTGACACACGCCGGAGTTGCCGGGCGCGCCGCAGCAGTCATCGCGCGACGCCGAGTTGCCGCACGTGTACATCTTGTAATGGCAGACGTCGCCCTCGGGGTTGCAGGACATCGGGTTGCGGCAGATGCCGGTGGTGTCGGTCGTGTGGACCTTGCTGCACGTGACGTTGCCGTCGCCGGGCAGGCCGGTCCCGGCGGCGCCGCAGCAGTCGGTGTCGGTATGGCAGATATCGCCGTCGACCCGGCAGCCCTCGGCGGGCATGCAGATCTTCACGCCGGTCGGCTGATATTCCTCGCACAGGCTGCTGCAGCACGAGTCGCAGCCGCTGCACACCGTGCCGTCGATGCCGGCGCTGCAGTTCGTGCCGCCGGGCGTCGGGTGCGAGCACGTGCCGAGCGTGCCGCCGCTCTGCGGCGTGCACACGCCGCCGCAGCATTCGTCGTCGTGCGCGCACGCGTCGCCATCCTGCACGCAGTACGAAGACGCGCCGCAGACGCCGGCCGCGTTGCACAGCTGCGAGCAACACTCGGTGCTCGCCGTGCACCCGTTACCGTCGGTCTTGCATGTCGTGTTGAGCGCCGCGCAGGTGCCGTTGTTGCAGTTGCCGCTGCAGCATTCGCCGCTCGTCGTGCACGCATCGCCGTCGCCCGTACACGCGGTCCCGCACACGCCGCCGACGCAGCTCACCGAGCAGCAGTCGGTGTTGGCGCTGCACGACGATCCGGGCTGCGAGCACGTCGCCCCGTTCGCGGTGCACGCGCCTTGATCGCAGCTGTCGGAGCAGCAATCCGCCCCGCTGCCGCACGACGTGCCGAACACGCCGCACGGGTTGGATGCGTCCGTCCCGCCGCCGTCGGCGCTCTTCTTGTGGTTGCTGCCGCACGCGGCGAACACACCGACGAGACCAACGATTAGGCACCAGCGCATCATGGGGAGCTCCAGGTTTGACCGTCGACCAGGTGAATCACGCGTCCGCGAAACCGCACCTCGACCGCACCGTGATCGACGGTGACATCCGCGTGCTCGCCGTCGCGCGCGACGCGAAACCGCGTCCCGACGACGGTGACCAGCGTATCGCCGGCCCGAACTTGAAACGGCGGGCGATCGCCGCGCGGCGCGACCGAAAACCACGCCGCGCCGCGCTCGAGCAACGCGACCGGTTTGTCGCCGTCATGGTCCATCTCGATCGCCGTGTTCGCATCGAGCGTGACGTGCGCGTCGCCGAACGACACCGCCGAAGGCGACGCACCCGACACGACGCGCGCCGGCTCCTGTTCGCCAACCGACGGCGCCTGCGGTCCGCGCGCCGCGAACATCACGAGCGCGCACGCCGCCGCCGCGGCGAGCGGGATCGCGATCCACTTCCAGTCGCGGCGTTCGCGCGCGAGCTCGCGGCTGCCCGATGCGGCGGTCACGGTGCCGGCACCGTCCATCCGCGCCCAGAGCCCACGCTCGACGCGCGCCCACGCGACATCCGACAACTTCTCGATCGGTGGACGGCCCAGCTTTTCCGTCATGATTTACCTCCGCCGAGCTCCTCGAGATAGCTCGCGAGCAGCGGGTCCTTCTTCGCGCGCCTCACGAGCTCGCGGCGGGCGCGCCACACCCGCGTCTTCACGGCCACCGTCGTGCTCGCGGTGAGATGCGCGACCTCGGCGATGGACAGCCCGTCGATCACCGCGAGCGCGAACGCGATGCGCTGCTTCGCGTCGATGCGATCGAGTGCGGCATACAGCCGGCGCGCTGCATCGCGCGCGAGCGCGAGCCGATGCGCGTCGGGATCGTCGTGCGCGATCACGTCCTCGACCAGCTCGAGATCGATCGCGGCCGGCTTGCGCCGCGCGATCGCGAGGTACGCGATGCGGGTCGCGATCGTCTGGCACCACCGCGACAGCGTGCTGTCGCCGCGGAACGACGGCAGCGCGCGAAAGATCTCGAGGAACGCGTCCTGGACGAGATCCTCGAGCTCGCCGCGGCAGGAGCCGAGGATGCGAAACAACGTGTGGTGGACCGCCTGCTTCTGCGCCGCGAACAGCTCGCGCTGCGCCCCGCGATCGCCCTCGGCCGCGCGATGCGCGAGCTCGAGATCGGCGACCCGCGCCACGGATGCAGCTTGCCCCACGTTCTGCTAGTGGGGCGCGGTCGCCGAAAGGTCGCAACAAAATGACGCCCAGATCCACGTACATCGCGCCGGCGCTACACTCGCTCGATCGTTCAACTTCGCGTGGATCCACCGCGACCGAGTCAGTCGCCGCCGGACGCTCCCCACGTGATCGGATAGACGAGGCTCTGCACCGTGAACTTGAGGTGGCTGATGGTCTGCGCCGCTTCGATCCCCCACATGTATTGCGTGCCGACCAGGACCATCGGCGTCTGCGCCTTCGGCGTGTTGAACGTGCCGTCGAACGACGACGTGCCGCCGGTCGTCGATGTGCCGTTGTACCAGGGGTCGGCGATCTCGTTGCCCGGGCCATAGATCTCGAGCGTGGTCTTCGAGCCGGAGCCGAACGTGAACGTGGTCGGCAGCGTCGGAGTGCCGGTCGTCGGCGCGAATGCGCTGTAGTCGAACGCCATGTCGACATCGCCGATCGTTTGATCGCCGGACAGCGCGAATGCATCCGACGTGTCCTTGCGCGCGATGCCGAGCTTGGCGGGATCGAGCTGCGAGTCGTTCTTGGATTCGAGCTGCGGGTGCTCGATCTGGACGTGGTAGGTGCCGGCCGCCGCCGGCACCGTGTACGTGCCGTCGTCCGCGCTCGTCGTGCGGTTGACGAAGAAGTGGTGGCTCGACGGCTCGTTGCGCTCGAGCACGACGAGGAAGCCCCCGGTCGGCGTGCCGCTGACGAGCACCCGACCGGTGATGTTGTACAGGGTCGGCGAGCCGCCGACCGGCACGGTGAGCTGCGAGCACGGATTCGGATCTTTGCCGTAGGTCGGCGAGTCCGGCGGGCACACCACGAACGCCGACTGGGTCGGGTCGAGCGCGTAGCGATCGTACGTGGCCGCCTGGTTGCCCGCGGCGCTGTCGCCGGTGACGTGGAACAGGTACAGGTACTGGCCCGCGGGCAGCTGGTACGTGCCGCTGAACGTGCTGCCGGCCTGCGTGAGCGAGACGAGGGGCGAGGTCCAGTCGTTCGACTGGCCGAAGCCGCCGATCACGTCGACCGAGACCACGCCTTCCCAGCCGGGCGTGTACGAGAACGTCACGGTCTGCAGGCCGTCGTCGGGGCTGTCGGCTGGTGCGTCGGTCTGGCCGCCTCCGCCTCCGCCGCCGCCGGCGTCGGTTCGAGATGCGGAGTGATCGGAGCCGCACGCCGCGAGCAAGGAGAGGACTACGACGCAAGTTTGGATAGGCTTCACGGTTCGAGAGAACAGCAAGCGCGAGGCCACGCGCAGACACCGAGGTGTCGCGCGGTTATCGCCGCGGCGTGTAGTCAGACACCGACAAGGCCTGTCGGCGCTAGCCGACAGTCACGATCGTCGACGGGAACGCGGTGGCGGATAGCTCACGGTGCCGCGTTCGACCTTCGCGAACGGAGTTAACGTCGCCGGCTCGGCGCGGGTCTTCGTCATCACGTGCAGGACCGGCACGTGGCGCGCGAGCAGGTGGTCGGCGACGATCCGCCGGTGACACCGCCACCAGGTCGCTTCCGCGCACATGATCGCGGTCGGCCGCTTCGCCGCCAGCGCGCGGAGCTCGGCCAGCCCGCCGCGAAACTCCGCGGTCGTCGCGTAATCGGCGTAGTTGCGGAACGCGGAGTGCTCCCAGGCCGCGTTGGAGCGGCGCGGCGGACGCTCGGCCTTGTTGCGCCGGCCGCCCAGCGCAGGGAGCGCCGCGTAGCGGATTCCGCGCCGCGTCAGCGCGCGGCCGAACGCCGCCTCGTTGAACTGCGGGTTGCGCCGCGACCGCCGGATCGACCGGATGTCGGCGAGTTGCGAGATGCCATGCGCCTGCAACATCTCGACGAGCTCGGCGAGCGAGTGCGTGGAGTGGCCGATCGTGTAGATGGGGCGTGTCGCGGGCACCGAGTCACCCTGCCACCGATGCGCGGATCGTGCACGGTTCGCGGTCAGCACCTGCCAGCGGGTGTGGCTGTATCGCCGCCCCGGCCAGCGCGACAGTTCCCGACGCGATGGACGACGAAGCACAGCGCGCGCGGGCCGTCCGGATCTTGGTTCGTTCGCTGTACCGCGATCTCGTCGCGCAGGGCTTCGACGACAAGCAGGTGCTCGCGGTCGCGATCGAGCTCGTCGGCAAGATCACCGAGAAGCTCGCCGGCGACCCCGCTCAGCGCCGCGCGTGATCGGCTAGAGTCGCGGCTCTTTCAAGGAGCCGCCATGAGCCTGACGTTCTATACCGCCCCGCAGTCCACCGCGACGCTCACCGAGCTCGTGCTCGCCGAGCTCGGGATTCCCTTCGAGCGTGTCGTGCTCGACATCCGCGCGAAGGACACGCACAAGGCCGAGTTCGCGAAGCTCAATCCGAACCACAAGGTGCCGGTGATCGTGCACGACGGCACGCCGATCTGGGAATCGGCGGCGATCACGATCTACCTCGGCGAAACGTTCGGCGCCGACAAGAAGCTGTGGCCGGCGCCCGGCCCCAGGCGCGGCGACGCGATGAAGTGGGTCGTATGGTCGAACGTGACACTCGGCGACGCCGTGTATCGCGTCGGTCGCAACACCGGCAACTGGGTGCCGGTCGACCACCAGAACGCGAAGGCGGCCGAGGCTGCCGCGAACGAGATCCAGGAGCTGCTCGGCATCCTCGATCACGAGCTCGCGGGCAAGCCGTTCCTCGCCGGCCCCGACTACTCGCTCGCCGACGCGCACGTGAACTCGTTCCTCGACTGGCTGCGCCATCAGAAGATGGACTTCTCGAAGTTCGCGCACCTGAACGCCTGGTCGACGAAGTGCGCGGCGCGCCCCGCGTACCAGAAGGTCAACGCGCACTGACGCGCGTCTCGCGGTAAGCTCGTCCGGTGGGGAGCACCGCGACGACGGAGCCGGCGTCGAGCGCGGCCGACGCGAGCTTGCCCGAAGGCGCCGAGGTCGGCGAGTACCGGGTCGAGACCGCGATCGGCAAGGGCGGCTTCGGTTCGGTCTATCGCGCGGTGCATCCGCTGATCGGCAAGCAGGTCGCGATCAAGGTGCTCGCCCATCGCTACTCGGCGGATCCGGCGATCGTGTCGCGGTTTCAAGCCGAGGCGAAGGCGGTCAACCAGATCAGCCATCGCAACATCATCGACATCTTCTCGTTCGGCCAGCTGCCCGATGGCCGCAGCTACTACGTGATGGAGCTGCTCGACGGCGAGCCGCTCGATCGCGTGATCGAGCGCGGCCCGATCGCGCTCGCATCGGCGCTGCCGATCCTGCGCGCGCTCGCCCGCGCGCTCGACGCGGCACATGCCAAGGGCATCGCGCACCGCGATCTCAAGCCGGAGAACGTGTTCCTCGCGCGCGATCCCGACGGCGCGACGTATCCCAAGCTGCTCGATTTCGGCATCGCGAAGCTGCTCGCGCCGGAAGAAGACGTGCGGCATCACACCGGCACCGGCGTGCCGATCGGCACGCCCACGTACATGTCTCCCGAGCAATGTCGCGGCCGCGACGTCGATCATCGCACCGACATCTATTCGTTCGGTGTGATGACGTATCGCGTGCTCACCGGCGAGTATCCGTTTGCCGGCGACTTCATGGAGCTGATGATGAAGCACATGGGCGACGAGCCCGTGCCGCCGTCGCAGCACGTGCCCTCGCTGCCCGCCACCGTCGACGCCGCGGTCGCGTGGATGATGAGCAAGGATCGCGAGCAGCGCCCGCCGACGCTCGTCGCCGCGGTCGCCGCGCTCGATCCCGGCGCACCCGTCACCGGCGCTCGCGCCGCTCGGCCTTCCGTCGCACCGCGCGATCGCGCAGCGTTCGCCGCGACGATGATGCCGGAGCACAAACGCTCGCGCGCTCCCTGGCTCGTCGCGCTCGGCCTCGTCCTCGCCGCGGCGGGCGGCCTCGCCTGGTACTTCACGCGCCCCGACGCACCTGTTCCGGTTCCCGCTGCCGTCGTGGCCGCACCCGTTGCCGTCCCCGTGGCCGTTCCCGTTGCCGTCCCCGCTGCCGTTCCCGTCCCTGTCCCCGTTCCCGCTGCCGTTGCCATTCCCACCGCCGTCGCCGCCAAACCCACCCAGCACGTCAAACCTGCCAGACCGACGCTCCTCCCCAAGGCCCCGCCCTCCGACGACGACCGCGGCGCGATCATCCATCTGTCTCACGACTCCTTCACGAAATGAGCCGAGCCCTCCTCCTGCTCGCGGTCTCGCGCTCCGCATTCGCCTGCAAGAGCTTCCCCTCACGATCGGCGACTTCGACTACCAGCACGAGGCGGACGCGATCTACGACCGCACGCGCTCGTCGGGCAACGTCGATCCGATGACGCAGCTCCGCGACTACACGCGCGAGCGTGACGCGCGCGACGGATTTCGCGGCGCGGCGTGGATCACCGGCGGCGCGGCGTTCGTCGCCGCCGGCATCGCCGCGGTGACGTACCGGTTCGACGATCCGGAGCCCGAGACGTCGCGCGTGGTCCCGCTCGTCGCGCCGAACGGCGGCGGCGCGGCGCTCACCGGGCGCTTCTGAGCTCAGTCCGGCCGGTACAGGAGCAGCGCGGTCGTGACCTCGCCGTCGGGAGCTTGCTCCGGCATGCTCCAGCGCTTACCGCCCGTCCACGCGGCGTAATCCGCCGAACGCTGCGCGGCGTCGTAAGCGCGCTCGTATGCCGCGCGAGACGCGAACGTGTACGTCGCCGTACAGCCGGCGATGTAACAGCCGAGCGTCTCGGTATGCGCCGCGTCGCGCGCGATCGTCTGGAGCAGCGCCGTGCCCTGGTCGGTCCACGGCTCGCGGCCGCTGCCCGACTCGACCACGGTCGTGACCCAGCGCTCGCGCTCCGACGGCTCGCGCGCATCGCTTGCGCCCGCCGCCAGTGCGGGCGCGGCGAGCGGCCGCGGACGTGCGGGCTCCGCCGTCGCGGTCGTCGGCGGTGCAGGAGGTGGCGGCACCGGCGCCTCGTGCCGATGCGCGAGCACGAGCAACCACACGGCGAAGACCGCGACCGCCAAGCCGGCTATTGCGAGGGCCACGACTCGAATGCCGGAAGTATAGGTCGGCGGCGCAGATCCAGTGGCAGTCCTGCTGGAGCCGTGACAGAACACCTGTTAGCGTCAACGGAAGGGGCGAGATGAACGCGCTGGTGCACCTCACTCACGACTGCAACTTGCGCTGCCCTTACTGCTTCACGGGCGCGAAGTTCGCGCGCGAGATGACGGTCGAGACCGCGCGGCGCACCGCCGAGTTCGTGGTCGATCACGCCAAGCAGCACGGCCAGCGCGCCGTGTTCTCGTTCTTCGGCGGCGAGCCGATGATGGCGTACGACCTGGTGCGCGAGCTCGTGCTGCATGCCGAGCAACAAGCCGAAGCCCGCGGTGTCCACGCCGTGTTCCGCATGAACACGAACGGCCTCCTCATCAAGGAAGAGCACCTCGCGTTCTTCGAGCA
>DASXCY010000027.1:0-80658 GCA_036490935.1 Kofleriaceae bacterium
ACCGTCGCGCGGCGGATCGCGAGGTAGAGGTCGCGGGTGCGCAGCTGGCGGAGGTCCGCGGCGACGCGCAGCGTGACGTGCACCGGCTGGCTCGCCAGCAGCTTCGGCCGCTGCGCGTGCGGCTGCCCGGCCTTGACGCCATTGGGTTTGCGCCCGGCGCCGGGCCGCTTGCCGCCGTGCGTGCGGAGCTCCATCACCTGCTGGACATGACGCTTGCGCGGCCGGGCCATGGCCAGAGCCGATCATGCGCCCACTTGATTTCGCTAATCTTATCTATAACAGCCAATGACCGTCCTCGCCGCGCGTCGCTACGCGCGCCTCCGCCTCCCCGAACCGAAAACCTCTTCCTAGCGGCAGCGCCTGTGAACGCTGTGGATCGCGGCGCACGCGCGCGATGACGAAGCTGCGCCGCGATCCAAGACGATGTGGGCCAGCGCGCGACGCAGGAGCCCGCGCGCGCCGACCCAGCGCCTCGGACGCTGTGCTTCGCCGCCGCCACCACCACCGCCGGCCGCCTCGCGCGCGGATCTGCAGGCTCGACCGACGATCGCAAGAATCGTCAGCGCCGCGCCTAGCGGCGGTTCTTCTTGCGGGCGGCCTTCTCGGCCTTGCGCTTGTCGCGCGCCTTCTGCTTGTCGTTGTTGCGCTGCTGGCCGACCACGCTCTTCGTGCCCGGCGGCGTGTAGCCCTTCGGCAAGCCGGGCACGTTGCCGGTCGGCACGCCGGGCATCGCCGGCATGTTCGGCATGCCCGCGCCGGCGCCGAGCAGGCCGCCGCCGCCGCCGTCCGCGCCCATCAGCGCGTTGAGGTCCATGTTCTTCAGGCGCTTCATCTGCTGGAACTGCTTGAAGCCGGGGATCTTGCCCATGAGGCCGGTCGACGCGCCGAGCTGCACCATCATCTGGCGCATCGACGCGAACTTCTGCAGCAGCTCCTTCACCTCGTGCTCGCCGCGGCCCGAGCCCTTCGCGATGCGCTTCACGCGGGTGGGGTGAAAATCGGCGCGCCGGCGCTTGGCCTTGCTGCCCGCGGTCGTCGCGAACTCTTCCCAGGTCGTCGCGACGAACACCTGCGGGTTCGTGCGCTCCTCGCGCGTCATCGACGAGATCATCGCCTCGATCTTCACGAGCTCGCGGTCGTCGAGGCTCACGCCTTCGGGCAGCGCCCCGCCGCCGAGGCCCGGAATCTTCTCGAACAGATCCTTCAGCGATCCCATCTTCTGGATCAGCCGGATCTGGTCGAGGAAGTCCTGCATGTCGAACTTGCCCTTGAGCATGCGGAGGGCGTCTTCTTCCGCCTTCTCCGCATCGACGACCTGCTCGAAGTCCTTGACCAGGCCGACGATGTCGCCCATCCCGAGGATGCGCGACGCGAGGCCCTCGGGCCGGAACTCCTCGAGCTTGTCGAGCGTCTCGCCCATGCCGAGGAACTTGATCGGCTTGCCCGTGATCTCCTTGACCGACAACGCGGCGCCGCCGCGCGCGTCGCCGTCGAGCTTGGTCATGATCACGCCGTCGAGGTTGAGGCGCTTGTTGAACGTCTCGGCGACGTTGACCGCGTCCTGGCCGGTCATCGCGTCGAGCACGAGGAAGATGTTCGCGGGCGTGACCGCCTTGTCGATGTCCTCGAGCTCTTGCATCAGCGGCTCGTCGATCGCGAGCCGGCCGGCGGTGTCGAAGATGAGGACGTCGCGGCCGGCGGTCGCCGCGGCGGTCACGGCTTCGCGACAGATCGCGACCGGATCCTTGCCGTCGGCGGAGAACACCGGCATGTCGAGCTGGCGCCCGAGCGTCTTCAGCTGCTCCACGGCTGCAGGGCGGTAGATGTCGGCCGCGACCAGCATCGGCTTCTTCTGGTGCGTCTTCTCGAGCCAGCGGGCGAGCTTGCCGACGGTCGTCGTCTTGCCCGAGCCCTGCAGGCCGCACATCATGATGCCGGTCGCGCCCTTCTTGGCCCAGCGCAGCTCGGTGTCGACCGGGCCCATCATCTTGACGAGCTCGTCCTGGCAGATCGCGATGAACGCCTGCTCGGGCGTGATCGTCTTGACGCCGTACTCCTGCGACTTCGCGCGCAGCTCGACCTGCTTGCCGCGCGCGGCCTCTCTCACGCGCTCGAGGAAGCGCTTGACGACGCGGAACTCGACATCGCCTTCGAGCAGCGACAGGCGAACGTCGCGCAGCGCCTCGTCGATGACGTTATCGTCGAGCTCGGCAACCCCGGTCAGCCGCTGGCGGGCGGCGCGAAATCCCTTGGTGAGGGTCTCTAGCACGGGGGCGGTCTTACCACGCCGTTCAGATGGCGCGCAGCGCGATCGCCCGTACCTCGGGGTCGGGGTCGTGCGAGAGCCGTGCGAGCACGCCCAGGTCGCCGCCGGCGCGCCGGCGCACCCACGCCGCGCGCGCGACCGCGGCGCGGATCTCGGGATTGCGATCGTGCGACAGGTGCTCGAGGATCGCGCCGTCGCCGAACAACGGGAACGCCCACTCCAGCGAGTGCGCGATCGCCGAGCGCTGCAGCGAGTCGTCCGACAGCGCCCACGAGGTCGCGAAGTGGGTCGCCGCGATCGGCCGCATGTCGCCGAGCGTGATCGCGACCGTGCGGCCGAGCTGGCTCGCCGCGGCGTCGGCGTCGAGCTCCGCCGCCTCGTCGATCGTGGTGTCCGAGGCCGCCGCAGCGCTCGCGGTCTCGCCCGAGGCGCCGGCGAGCACGAGCGCGGTCAGGTGCGTGAGCAGGCGACGCGGGATCTTGGGCATGAGCTTAGGACTCCACCTGAACAGGGCGGGATGTCTCGGCGTAACTTGGTGACGCGATACAGCTCCGTCAAGACCGGAGCTGCGCGTGCACATATTCCTGCCCGTTCAGGCGGGGCGGCTTTCCGTCGCGGCTTCGATCTCGAAGTCGTCGCGGAAGAGCGCCCCGAGGTGGCGGTCGCAGAACACCGCGATCAGCTCGGGGTCGTACATCTTGCCGGCGGATTTGCGCAGGATTGCCTCGCACTCCTCGATCGGGAGCGCGTGCTTGTAGGGGCGATCGGTCGCCATCGCATCGTACGCGTCGGCGATCGCGACGATGCGCGCGACCAGCGGGATGTCGTCGCCGACCATCTTGTCGGGATAGCCGCTGCCGTCCCAGCGCTCGTGGTGGTTGCGCACCGCCGGCATGATCGGATGCAGCATCTCGATCTTCATCGCGATGTCGAACCCCTTCACCGGGTGTTCGCGCATGTGCGTCCACTCTTGCTCGTCGAGCGGGCCGGGCTTGAGCAGCACCGCGTCCTTGATGCCGATCTTGCCGATGTCGTGCAGGAACGCGCCGAACTCGAGCGACTCGAGGCCCTCGGCGGGATAGCCGGCCTCCTTCGCGAGCACGAGCGAGTACGCGGCGACGCGCCCGCAGTGGCCCTTGGTGTACGGATCCTTGGCTTCGATCGCCTCGGCGAGCCCGAACAGCGCCTGTCGGTTCGCCGCCTTCAGCTTCAGGTAGCTCTCCTCGAGCTCCTTGGTGCGCTCGCGCACGACCGTATCGAGCAGCGTCTCGCGGCGCTGCAGCTTCGTTTGATCGAGCGACAGCCGGCGCACGAGGTCGCGCTGCTCCTCGACGAGGTTCAGCAGCTTGTTCGCCTCGTTGACGAGCGCGACCAGGCGGCTGCGCTCGCTCGGCCGCGCGACGAGCCGGATGATCGTGCCGCCGTGCGCGGGGCGATAGTCGAGCTCGACGGCTTCGTCGGGCGTCGACACCAGCGCGATGCGCAGCGCCTCGGGCGCGTGCAGCACACTCGACTCGAGCAGCGCGACGCCGTCGAAGCTGCCCGCCGCTTGATGCGAGACGATGACGTGCGCCGGCCGCGCGCGCAGCTTGTTGAGCGCCTCGACCGTCGAGCGCGCGGTGTCGACCTGGAGACCGGTCGAGCCGATGATCTCGGCGAGCTCGCCGAGCGCCTCGGGCTGCGGGTGTGCCACCAAGGCGATGAACCGGCGGCTCACAGCGGCGACTATACCTGGCAATCGCTCTGGCAAAGGGTAAGACTCCGCGCGCGTGTCAGAAGACGTAACCGGGAACACCGACGGCTTGAAGCCTAGCGAGGTCCAGGCGTTGGAACGCCTGTACCGGCGCCGCGTCGCGCCCACCGACGTCGTGTCCGCCGAATTGGCGGCGCAGCTCGGCACGCTGGCCGCCGGTCTGCATCGCCAGATCGGCGTGCTGATCGACCGCCGCGGCGCGATCCAGCACGTCATGGTCGGCGACGCCTCGAAGATCGTGTTGCCGGATCTCGGGCGGTTCCGCGGCGGTGCGAGCCGGTTGCGCGGCGTTCGCCTCGTCCACACGCACTTGCGCGGCGAGGCGCTCACGCGCGACGACCTGACCGACCTCGGCCTGCTGCGGCTCGACGCGGTCGCCGCGATCACCGTCGATGCGGCCGGCCATCCCGGCAAGCTGTACATCGCCCACGCGGTGCCCGACGCCGTGCCGGTCGAGCTACCGGCCGAGCCCGCGACCGCGCCGCGCACCGATTTCGTCGCGCTGATCCAGTCGGTCGAACAACAGTTCGCGCGCGCACATCGCGTCGCGGCGACCGATGCGGGCAAAGATCGCGCACTTGTCGTGCACGTGCAATTGGGTCGCGTGAAGGATGCCGACGCGCGCATCGCGGAACTGCGCGAGCTGTGCCGCACCGCCGGCGTGAAGGTGCTCGATGTGATGGTGCAGCGGCGGCCCGAGGCCGATCCGCGGTTCCTCGTCGGGCGCGGCAAGCTCGACGACATCTTGCTGCGGGCGATGCAGCTCGGCGCCGAGTGCGTGATCTTCGATCCCGATCTGTCGCCGGGCCAGGCGCGCGCGATCAGCGAGGCGACCGACTTGAAGGTGCTCGACCGCACGATGCTGATCCTCGACATCTTCGCGCAGCACGCGACCAGCCGCGACGGCAAGCTCGAGGTCGAGCTCGCGCAGCTGCGCTACGCGATGCCTCGGCTCGTCGAGAAGAACACGATGATGAGCCGGCTCACCGGCGGCATCGGCGGGCGCGGCCCAGGCGAGACGAAGCTCGAGATCAACCGACGCCGTGCGCGCGAGCGCGTGCGGATCCTGGAGAAGCGGCTCGAGGACCTGACGGCGGACCGGCGGCTGCGGCGGCGCCGGCGCAACGAGCGCGACGTTCCGATCGTCGCGATCTGCGGCTACACGAACGCGGGCAAGTCCACGCTGCTCAACTCGCTCACGCAGGGCAACGCGCTCGCCGCGGATAAATTGTTCGCGACGCTCGATCCGATCTCGCGGCGCCTGCGCTTCCCCGAGGAACGCGAGCTCGTGATCACGGATACGGTGGGATTCATCCGCGATCTACCCGAGGAGCTGGTCGCGGCGTTTCGCGCGACGCTCGAGGAGATGGAGGATGCGGACTTGCTCGTGCACGTGGTCGACGCGAGCGATCCGGATCGCGAGCAGCGGATCCGCGCGGTCGAGGGCATCCTGGTCGACCTCGGGCTCGGCGAGAAGCCGCGCATCCTGGTCTGGAACAAGGCGGATCGGCTGTCGCCCGAGGACGCCGAGCATCTCGCTCATGCCGGCAACGGCTTCGTGGTGTCGGCGCTCGATCGCGCGACGTTCGGGCCGCTGCTGCTCGCGGTCGAGCGTGCGCTGTGGCAGGGGAATCAGGCAGTTGCAAAACAGCTCGCAAGCGGTGTCGATCTCGAGCGGCGTGCTTCGTCGTTCAGGTAGAAGGAGATCGATATGCGTTACATGTGTCTCTGGCGTCCCGCGAAGGATGCGAAGGCTCCCGATCAGGTCGCGATGACGAAGCTGATCGAGGACATGACGACGTCGGGCGAGCTCGTCCAGACCGGCGGCTGGATGCCCGATGGGCCGGCACTCGTCGTCCACAGCCAGGCGGGCAAGATCGCCGTGACCGACGGCCCGTACACCGAGACGAAGGAGATGATCGGCGGCTACGCGATCATCGAGGCGCGCTCGCGCGAGCATGCGATCGAGCTGACGAAGCGGTTCATCGCGATCGCGGGCGATGGCACCAGCGAAGTGCGCCAACTCGGCTACTAGAAAATTCACTCGGCATGCAACGACTGGCTAGTTGCTCGCGGTTCGCCGCACGAAGCCGAGCGCGATCCCCGCGAGCACGACCGCGCCGCCGGCGACCGCGTGCAACGGCGGCTGCTCGCCGAAGGCGGCCCACGTGATCAGCGCGGCGCCGATCGGCTCGCCGAGCACGGCGAGCGCGACGAGATGCGTCGGCGTCGTGCGCACCGCCGCGTTGAGCAGGCTGTGGCCGACGAGCGAGGCGACGAGGCCGGCCGAGGCGCACGCGATGTACGAGTGCGGCGGCAACGCGGTCAGCGGCGCGCCCGTCGCGGCGGCCGCGATCGCGAGCGCGCACGCGGCGATCGCGTTGATCGTGCCGAGATAGGGCAGGAGCGGGACGCCCGTGCGCAGCCGCCGGCCGACGACGAGATATCCGGCGGCGGCCGCCGCACCGACGAGCGCGAGCCCGTCACCGGCAAGTGCGCGTCCGCCGGCGCGCCAGTCGCCGCCGGCCAGCACGGCGCAACCCGCCGCCGCGATGGCGATGCCGAGCAACTCGCGCCGCGTCACGCGATCGCCGAGCACGCGGCCGAACAGCGCCGCGAACACCGGATTCGTGCACACCAGCGCGACCGAGGCCGCGGTCGATGTCAGCTCGAGCGACGCGATCCACGCGCCGAAATGCAACGCGAGCAAGAGGCCGCCGAGCAGCACGAACACGCGATCGCGCGGCGCGATCGCGCGCAACTGCCGCACCTCGCGCCGCCCGGCGACGAACAGCAGCACGGCCGCCACCGCCGTGCGCACCGCCGCGATCGCCAGCGCGGGCGCCGGCTGCGCCCACTTCGCGAACGGCGCGCCGGTCGAGATCGCGCAGATCGCGAGGACGAGCCGCCACATTCAGGCCTCAGACATCACGCTTCACGCCTCAGGCTGAAGCTCGGAAGGGCGGCGGTTCGATTCCGGCTGAGGCCCGAGGCCCGAGGCCCGAGGCCTCACGACGGCTCGTCGTCGAGCACGGTCAGCGCGATCGCCATCGCCTTGCGAGCGCGCGCGACCATCGCCTCGTCGGACTTGATCTTCTGGTACGCGCGCAGGACCTGGTCCTGGTAGCTCTGGTTCTCGGTCTCGAGCGCCTCGATCTCCTTGCGGAGCTCGGCGATGCGTTGGTCGCGCTCGGCGATCGCCGCGACGTGTGCGCGCAGATCCGCGTTGCGCTCGGCGATCGTCTGCACGGCGCTCGCGAGCTCGCCTTCGGAGCGCCTGAGCGAGTCGCGCGCGCTCGACAGCCCGCGCCGCAGCTCGTCCTTCTCCGCGCCGAGCTCGCCGACCTGTTTCTCGTGCTCGGCCTTGGCCGCCGCGATCGCCCTCGCGTGCTCCGCGTCGGCGACCGACTTTTGCTTGAGCGCGTCGCCGTTCACGACCGCGATCGCGCGCTCGTGCTTGGCCTGCAGCTCGGAGAGCGCCTGCTCGTGCGCCTGCTGCAGCTCGGTGCGCTCGGCGGCCGCGCGTGCCTCGGTCTCGGCCGCCGCGCGCTTCGTCGCGGCCAGGGCCGCGTGCTGCTCCGCCGCTTCGCGGTCGGCCAGCTCGCGTGCCTCGGCGAGGGTCGTCGCGTGCTGGCCGTGCAGCTCGGCGAGCGCCGCCCGGTTCGCGTCTGCCGCCTGCTGGGCTGCCGCGGCGAGCTGCGCGCGGTCATCGGCCGCCTTCGCGCGCTCCTGCTGGTGCACGGCCTCGACGCGCGCGAGCTCGGCGCGATGTTGCTCGTGCAGCTCGCCCTTGTGCGCCTCGTGTTGCGCGATCAGCTGCTCGAGCTCGCGCTTGGCGGTCGCGAGCTTGACCTCGCTCGCCGCCGCCGTGCGATCGAGCTCCTGCTTGAGCAGCGCGAGCGCCTGGCCGTGCGATTCGGCGTCGCGCTCGCGCGCCTCGCCGAGCTCCTCTTCGATCGCCGCGAGGTCGGCCTCGTGCTTCTGCGCGAGCTGCGCGAGCTCGGCCGCATGCGCTTCGGTCGCCTCGGCGAGCTGCTTGCGTGCGGTTGCCAGCTCACCGCCGAGCTCGTGCTTCGTGCGCGCCAGCTCGGCGCCGAGCTCCTGCTTGACGCGCCCGAGCGCCTCGGCCTGGTCGGTCTTGAGCGCGACCAGGTCCTTCATGTGCTTGCGATCGAGCTCGGCGACGCCCGTCTCGTGCTCCTGTGCGTTCGCGCGGCGCAGCTCCTCGATCGCTTCTTCGCGCGCGCCGGCGTGCGCATCGTCGAGCTCGTCGCGCTGGCGGGCGAGCGCCGCCGCGTGTGCGTCGTGCGCATCGGCGAGCGCACCGTGGGCCGCCGCGACCTCCTGCTCGAGCGCCGCGACGCGCGCGGCGGCCGCCTCGCCCGCGAGGATCCGCTCCTCGAGCTCGGCGCTCTTGGCCTCGAGCTGCGCCTTCGCGTGGTGCGCGCGGTCGAGCTCGCCCTTCACGCGCGCGAGCTCGCCGGCCTGCTCGGCCGCGTCCGCCTTGGCCTGCCTGACTTCCTTGTCCTTGGCCGCGACCTGCTCGCGCAGGCTCAGGAACTGGGCCTCGCGACCCGAGCCCTTCGCGGCGGTCTCGGCGGCCGCGCGCGCTCGCTCGAGCTCCTGCTTGAGCTGCGCGATCTGACGCTCGAGCTCGCCGATCTGGCGCAGCGAGCGCCGGTCGAACGCGCCCGATTGCTCGGTGCGCGCCTCGTGCTCGACTTGCTCGAGCCCCAGATCGATCGGCGCGTGCGAGCCGGTCTTGCTCGCCGACGCCAGCGGAGGCGGCACGTCTTCCGGCACGGGCTCGTACATCCCGCTGTCGGGCCGATGCGGGTGTGGCACCGGCTCGGGCACCGCCCCGGAGTCGAGCTCGGCGATCGGCGGCGGCTTGGTCTGCTGATCGACGCGCGGCGGTTGCGGCACCGGCTCGGGCACCGCGCTGGCCTCTTCGTCGGCCGCGAGCGCCGGCTCGTGCACGATCGCGGGCTCGCTCTGCGCGCGTCGCTTGGGCGGATCGTCGATCCCGACCAGCGCGTCGAACGCCGCATCGGTCTCGGCCTCGACCACCGAATCGACCCGAATCCCGCTGTTCGGCCCGACGGTCTGCGCGCCGTGCGTGTCGAAGTCGTTGTCCTGGTCGTCGCCGACCGTCTCGTCGATGACATCGCCGTCGGCGAGCTCCATCGGAATATCGTCCTCGACCGGGATGTCGAGCGCGTCGGGCTCCTCGGGCTCGCCGAGCGCGATGAGGGCGTCGATCTTCGCGAGCAGCTCGCCGACGTCGATCGTCCGCTTGTCGATGTATTCGTCGGCGTGCACCTTGAGGCCGCGGTGCTTCGCGAAGCTGTCGGTCGCCACCGACGCCGTGACCAGCACGACCGGCACCTTCGACAGCGCGCCCTTCTTGCACTTCTGGAACGTGCGAAACCCGGCCTTTTCGGGCTCCTCGACACCGATCATGATCAGCGCCGGCGGCTCGTCGGCCGCCGCGAGCTGGAGCGCGCGATCCGCCTCGGTCTCGGCCATCACGACGATGCGATAACGAGCGAGCTGCTCGCTCAGCGTGCCCTGGAACTCCGGGTCGGCATCGATCAACAGGACGCGACGGTTCATGCCCAGCCGCGATGATATCCGAGTCGCGCCCCGGCTTCCTCTTACGTGCCGTGCGAATCCGTCTTACGGCGTCATTCGGCCGACGACGTACAGCAGCTCGTTGGCGGTCAGATCGGGCGCCATGAACGCGTAGCCGACGTGGCTCGCCGGGTCGATCGCGGTCACCGCCGTGAGGCCGTCCTGGTCGACCACGTGCAGCACGTGACCGTTGACGTCGACCTCGTCGCCGTCGCTGAGGTCGCCGTCGCGGACGTCGCGGATCATCACGACCGACAGCACGTAGGGCCGGCCGCCGAGCTCGAGCTGGTACTGTACGAGCGCCGCATCGTGGCCGTTCACGCCGCGCGGCAGCAGGCGCGCGCCGATCGGCTGGCTGCCGGCCTCGCGCACCTTGGGCAGCTCGAGGCTGGCGTTCTGCTCGAGCCATTGCCCGGTGCGCGGGCCCTGGACCTCGAGCGGCAGCGTGCGCACCTGCTGGCGCACCGCCTCCTTGACGACCGCGCCGCGGTGATCGCGCGTCGGCGTCAGCACGCCGATGAACACCGCGATCGCGGCGACGCCGGCGAGCATCGACGAGCCGGGCAGCAGCCAGGCCGTCCAGCGCCGGCGCTCGGCGCGCACCGCGGCCGCATCTTCGGCGTCGAGCGCGCGCCCGAGCCTCGCGCGCAGCAGATCCGGGGCGGGCGGTGCGACCAGCGCGCGCGCCAGCAGCTCGTGCTCGGCGCGCTCGCCGTCGAGGTGACCGCGGCAGCTCGTGCACTCGGTCAGGTGCAGCTCGAGCTCGCGCCGCTCCTCGGCGGCAAGCTCGTCGTCGAGGAAGGCCATCGACAGTGTTTCGATACTCTGGCAGAGGCTCATCGCGAACCCTCGCGCGCCTGCTTGTCGGCGCGATACTTCTCCAAGTCGATTGCTTGGCCCTTGGCTTCGGTCTCTTTGACGTAGCCCTCGGCCACCGCGAACTCGCGGAGCGTGGCGGCGAGCAGCTTGCGTCCGCGAAATAGTCGACTCATCACGGTGCCCACAGGACACTCCATGATCTCCGCGATCTCCTTGTACGACAAGCCCTGCATGTCGCACAGCACGACCGCGGTGCGGAAATCGTCCGGCAGCTGCTCGAGTGCGCGCTGCACGTCGTCGGACACGCTGTGGTCGAGCAGGAGGCGATCCGGCGCCTGCTTGTCGTTGGCGGCAGCGTGGACGAGCACGCCGTCGGTCGCATCTTGCTCGGCGGTCGCGGCGTCGAGCACCTCGCGCGACCGCTTGCGGCGCTGGTACTCGTTGATGAACGTGTTGGTGACGATGCGCAGCAGCCACGCCTTGCAGTTCGAGTCCTGCTGGAACGAGTCCCAGAAGCGATAGGCGCGCAGCAGCGAGTCCTGGACCAGGTCCTCGGCATCGCGCGGGTTGCGGGTGAGGCGATACGCCGCGCCGTACATCGCGTCGGTGTGGGCGAGCGCGATGCGCTCGAACTCGCCGCGTTTGGCGCGCACAGCCTGCATTCCACTAGCTTTACCGGCCTCCACCCTCACATTGTTCCCGATATTTTCGGGGCGCCAACGTGGCGGAATTCTTACGCGCGGAACGCCGTGTGCGCGACGCCGAGCGCCTCGGCGACCGCCGGGTGCGGGACGGTGCCCTTGTACGTGTTGATGCCCGTGACGATGTGCGGGATGGCGGCGACCGCCTTCTCGAGGCCGTGATCGGCGAGCGCGACCACGTACTTGATCGTCGCGTTGGTCAGCGCGTACGTCGACGTTCGCGGCACCGCGCCGGGCATGTTCGCGACACCGTAGTGGATGACGTCGTGCACGAGGTACGTCGGGTTATCGTGCGTGGTCGGACGCGCGGTCTCGACGCAGCCGCCTTGATCGATCGACACGTCGACGATCACCGAGCCGGCCTCCATCTCCTTGACCATCTTCTCGGTGACGAGCCGCGGTGCGCGCGCTCCGGCGATCAGCACCGCGCCGATCACGAGGTCGCTCTCGAGCACCGCGCGCTCGGCGCTGAGCGGATCGGAGTACTGCGTCGAGATGCGGCCGGCGTAGATGTCGTCGAGGTACGCGAGCGTCTTGAGGTTGACGTCGAGCACGGTGACGTTCGCGCCGAGGCCGACCGCGATCTTGCACGCGTTCGCGCCCACGACGCCGCCGCCGAGGATCGTGACGCGGCCGCGCTTGACGCCCGGCACGCCGCCGAGCAGCACGCCCTTGCCGCCGCGCTCGCGCTCGAGGTACGTCGCGCCGGCCTGCACCGCCATGCGGCCCGCGACCGCGCTCATCGGCGTCAGCAGCGGGAGATCGCCCGGCGTGGGCTCGAGCGTCTCGTACGCGACGCCGTTGACACCGCGATGGAGCAGCTCCTTGCCGAGCTCCTGCGCCGCCGCGAGGTGGAGGTACGTGAACAGCAGCAGATCCTTGCGCATGAGCGCGAACTCGGGCGCGATCGGCTCTTTCACCTTCACGACCATGTCCGCGCTGCCCCAGACTTCTTCGCGCGACGGGACGATCTTCGCGCCTGCCTTGACGTAGGCCTCGTCGGGGATCGACGAGCCAACGCCGGCATTCTGCTCGACGAGCACGGTGTGGCCCCGAGCGACGAGGATCGCGACGCCGGCAGGGGTCATGCCGACGCGGAATTCTTGAGTTTTGATCTCTTTGGGTACGCCGATGCGCATAGGGTGCCGGCAGCATGGTCTCGCGCGGCGCGAAATTCAATCGCGCGGCAGCGGCTAAGTGTCGCTGACGCGTGGCGTTAGAGGACTACGAGCACGGTCCGGGCACGCCCGAGCAGCTGATCGCCGTGGTGGTCACGTCGTAGAAGCCCTGGAAGACATCGCCGAACAGGATGTTGTAGTAGTGGCCGGCGCCGTTGCCGAGCGGATCGAGCGCGTGCACCGGATCGTCGGGGCGATCGATCTCGTAGATCGCGCTCGCGCGGTCCGAGAGCACGTGGAGGCCGGGGCCTTCGAACGAGTAGCCGATGATGAGCGATGGCACGCCGGCCGCGATCGCGAGCGGTGCGGTCTCGGACAGATGTTCGAGCGCGAGATACTCGGCGACCGCGCCGCCCCAGCTGTGCGACGCATAGACGACGCCGCGGTCGGGATGCGTCGCTCGCCACGCGGCGACGCGCGCGTTCAGGTCGGTCGCGTCGGCTTGCGCGGAGTCGACCTCGTAGTTGCCGAGGTTCTGGAAGATGTCGCCGGTCGCGCAGCTGTTCTCGCCGCCGAGCACATCGACGTGGATGTGGATGCCTTCGAAGCTCACGTACTCGAAGCCGTCGAGCTGCGTGATGCCCGTGCCCCAGATGCCGAACGAGACCGCGCCGCTCTCGAGATCGTCGGCGGTCAGGCCGGCGCGCTCGGTCGCGGCGATCGCCTCCTCGAACACGACGGAGTCGCCCGCGACCTTCGGGACCGCGCGCACGTCGACGACCGGATCGGGTCCGGGCAGCGCCTCGATCGGCTGGGCGAGATACGCGTACGAGCCGGTCCCCGGCACGAGCACGATCAGATCGCCCGGCGCGATCGCGGCCCACGCGCTGCTGCTCGGTTGCGGCACGGGATCGGAGGCCGGCGCGCTCGCGCATCCGACGAGGACCAACGACATCGCGAGCCAACGCACGCGCGCGGTACAGGCAGTGTTCGTGCCACGGCAGATTGCGCAGCTACCGCGAGATGGCGCCCGATCCAGTGGCAACGCGAGTGGCCATGGCCACGTCGCGTGCCGTCCAAGCTAATCGGCGCGCGCGGCGGCGCGGTTCGCCCCGGACTTGTCCTCGTCGTCGCCGCCGGCGCCGCCCCCACCTGTCGTGCCGCCGCCTTCCTCGTCCTTGCCGTGGCACTTCTTGTACTTCTTGCCCGAGCCACACGGACACGGGTCGTTGCGGCCGACCTTGGGGCGCTCGCGCTTGACCGGCGCCGTGACCTGGCCGTCGCCTGCGGTGCGCGCGACGCGGCGGCGCTGCTGCGCCGACTTCTGCTGGGTCTCGTCGCCGTCCTCGCTCTTGTCGGCGACGCCCTTCTCGATCGTCTGCCGTGCCGCCTGCTCGATCGACGGGACCTGCTCGTCTTGCCGCTGCATCTGCACGCGGAACAGCTTCTGCACCACGTTGCTCTGGATGCGCTCCATCATCTCGGCAAACAGGCTGTAGCCGGCCTTCTTGTACTCCTGCTTCGGATCTTTCTGGCCGTAGCCCATCAAGCCGATGCCCTCGCGCAGCGCGTCCATCGTCTTCAGGTGCTCGATCCACTGCTGGTCGACTTCCTCGAGCGAGAAGTGGCGCAGGAAGTACATCAGCCACGCGCGCTCGAGCTCCTTCTCGCGCTCGACGAGCCGCGCCTCGACCTTCGGCCACACCTGGGTCGCGATCTCGTCGGGCGTGCCGTGCTGGAGCTCGAACGGGAGGTTGAACTGCTCGACGAGCGCGTCCTTGAGCTGCTCCCAGTCCCACTCGTCCTCGATCACCTCGGATGACAGCACCGCTTCGATCGTCGCGGCCATGCGGTCGTGCGTGAGGTCGTACAGGCGCTCGCGCTGCTGGATCAGCGACGCGCACACACCGGTGGTGCACAGCTCGATCAGCGCCTCGCGATCGCCGTCCCACGGCTTCTCGACCTCGAGCAGCGCACCGAACTGCCGCCAGATCTCGGCGCGCAGCACGCGCCAGCCGGGTCGCGTGTCGGGAGGTGACTCGCCGCGCGCGAGCGCTTCGTCGCGCGCCTTCACCTTCGCCTTGAGGTCGTCGATCATCGACGTGACCATCGGCTTGATCGCCGGCTGCAGCGACTCCTGCGTCCAGTCGCCGCTCGACTCGACCGGCGGGTGCGTGATGCCTTCCTTCGCCTCGTCCTCGGTCGGCTCGGGCTGATAGCGGCCCTCGAGGATCTGCCGGCGCAGCGCGTAGATCGTCTTGCGCTGCTGGTTCATCACGTCGTCGTACTCGAGGACATTCTTGCGCTGGTCGAAGTTGCGGCCTTCGACCTTCTTCTGCGCGTTCTCGATCGACTTCGACACCATCGGCGACTCGATCGGCACGTCCTCTTCGAGGCCGAGCCGCTCCATGAGGCCGGTCATGCGATCGAGGCCGAAGATGCGCAGCAGGTCGTCCTGCAGCGATAGGTAGAAGCGCGAGCTGCCGGGATCGCCCTGGCGGCCGGCGCGGCCGCGCAGCTGGTTGTCGATGCGGCGCGACTCGTGGCGCTCGGTGCCGACGATCTTGAGGCCGCCGGCCTCGAGCACTTCCTTGCGCTCGGCTTCGCACTGAACCTTGAACTGTTCGGTCAGCTCGACGAGCCGCTTGTCCTCGTCGAATTCGGGCTGGCTCGAGCCGCGATACGGCGACTCGCCCGCCGGCTCCTCGCCCTGGCTCGCGATCGACGCCGCGCTCGCCTCTTCGGCCAGCTTCTGCTTCTCCTCGACGAGCGCATCCTTGGCCATCGCCTCGAAATTGCCGCCGAGCAAGATGTCGGTGCCGCGGCCGGCCATGTTCGTCGCGATCGTGATCGAGCCCTTGCGACCCGCCTGCGCGACGATCGAAGCCTCGCGCTGGTGGTGCTTGGCGTTGAGCACGTTGAACGGCACGCCCTTCTGCTTGAGGATGTTCGCGACGACCTCGCTCTTTTCGACCGACACCGTGCCGACCAGCACCGGCTGGCCGCGCTTGTAGCAGTCCTCGATGTCGTTCGCGACCGCGCGGAACTTGCCGGCCTCGTTCTTGTAGACGAGGTCGGGGAAGTCCTTGCGCACGATCGGCTTGTTCGTCGGGATCACCGACACGTGGAGCTTGTAGATCTCGTAGAACTCCTGCGCCTCGGTGTCGGCCGTACCGGTCATACCGGACAGCTTCTTGTACATGCGGAAGTAGTTCTGGAACGTGACGGTCGCGAGCGTCTGGTTCTCCTCCTCGACCGTGACGCCTTCCTTCGCTTCGATCGCCTGGTGCAAGCCGTCTGACCAGCGCCGGCCCGGCATCTTGCGGCCGGTGTGCTCGTCGACGATGACGACCTTGCCCTCCTCGACCAGGTAGTTGACGTTGCGCTTGTACAAGGTGTGCGCGCGCAGCGCCTGCTGCACGTGGTGCACGAGCTGGATGTTCTTCGCCTCGAACATGTTGTCGACGTCGAGCAGCTTCTCCATCGTCTCGACGCCGTCGTCGGTGAGCATCGCGGAGTGCGCCTTCTCGTCGACCGTGTAATCGACCTCGCGCTTGAGGCGCGGGATCATGCGGTCGACCTTGACGTACAGGTCCGCGGACTGCTCCGCCGAGCCCGAGATGATGAGCGGCGTGCGCGCTTCGTCGATGAGGATCGAGTCGACCTCGTCGACGATGCCGTAGAACAGGCCGCGCTGGACCATGCGGTCCGGCGACGTCTTCATGTTATCGCGCAGGTAATCGAAGCCGAACTCGTTGTTCTGGCCGTAGGTGATGTCGCAGTTGTAGTTGCGCTGGCGCTCGAAATCCTCGAGGCCGTGGACGATCACGCCCGTCGACAGGCCGAGGAAGCCCTGCAGCCGGCCCATCCACTCGGCATCGCGCTTGGCGAGGTAGTCGTTGACGGTGACGACGTGGACGCCCTTGCCGGCCAGCGCGTTGAGGTAGCAGGGCAGGGTGGCCACGAGGGTCTTGCCCTCGCCGGTGCGCATCTCGGCGATGCGGCCCTGGTTCAGCACCATGCCGCCGATCAGCTGGACGTCGTAGTGGCGCATGCCGAGCTTGCGCACGCCGGCCTCGCGCACCACGGCGAACGCGTCGGGCAGGATGTCGTCGAGCGTCGCGCCGTTTTCGAGCTTCTGCTTGAACTCGGCGGTGAACGCGCGCAGCTCGGCGTCGCTCTTGGCCTTCATCGCCGGTTCCAGGCCGTTGATCCGGTCGACGATCGGCTGGAGCTTCTTCAGGTCGCGTTGGTTCTTGCTGCCGAAGATTTTCTGGAACACACCCATGGCGCCGTCCGGGTCTTACCACCGAATCGGGCTCTAAGCAGGACGCCAGCTGCGCAGGAACTTCCAGCCGTCGCGCTTCAGATCGAAGTGCAGGAGGCAGGTGGCGATCCGGCGATGATCCTCGTCCAGGATCTCGGCTGGCAGCGTCGTGAGCGTCTCGAACGGCGCCAGCCAGCGGATGTCCTTCTGGCCGACGAGCTCGTACGGCTTGCCGTCGTCGCCCTGAAACGCCAGCTCGTAGCGAATGATGCGTTGCCCGATCGGGCGGATCACGATCGTCCCCATCGCATCGACCCCGTCGGCGAGCCCGGGTACGTGGATGGTCCCGTGCAGCTCGGCGCGGCCGGTCGCGAGGTGGTCGCGCAGCGAGTCGGCGTGCGCGGTCACGTGGAAGCGCAGTGGCAGCTTCTTGCCCGGCTCGCGATCCCACTCGACCGTGCCCTGCATCGTCTCGGCGAACTGGAAGCCCATGCCCGAAGCGTATCCGAAAATGCGAAGCGGGCCCTCGGGCCCGCCACGCCGTCACATCCTATCGCTCGCCCGAGGGCGGCCGATCACCGCGGTAGCGCCTGGCAGCTGTTGTACTGGAACGTGGCGCAGGTGCAGCCGGTGTCGCCCGACGTGCAGGTCTTGCCCGACGAGTCGGTGCAGTCGATGCCGGTGTAGACCGGCTGGCAGTCGGTGCGGGCGGTGCAGTCCGCTTCGTCATTGATGACCGCGCACGACGGAGCCGTATCGCACGAGCCGATCGCTTCGCAGTTACCGGTCCAGCAGCCGTTCAGGATCGTCGGAACCTCGCCGCTCGGGCAGGTCGGCTGAGCCGTGCCGCACGAGACCGTACCGGCGCAGCTGCCGTTCGGATCCGCGCCCGGCGCGCACGTGCCGGCGTCGCACCAGCCGAAGCCCTGCGCGACGGCGTCCGCGTCGGAGCTGCAGGTGCAGCTCGCGGTGCACTGGCTCGTCCCCGAGTCGCAGTACTGACCCGACGGGCAATCGCTGTCCGCGCCGCAGCCGGGCTCGCACGACGACC
The DNA here is from genome assembly GCA_036490935.1 of Kofleriaceae bacterium. Lineage (GTDB taxonomy): Bacteria > Myxococcota_A > Polyangia > Haliangiales > Haliangiaceae > JABFXX01. The sequence goes on from DASXCY010000027.1 coordinate 17,610, forward strand.
GAGTGGTGTCGCAAATGTAGCCGGGACCGCAGTCGCCGTTGGTCGTGCAGAACCCGCCCTCTTCACACGTCCCGTTCGCGCAGTAGCAACCCGCGGCGCAGTCCGTGTTGCTCGTGCACTCGTACCCGCTGCCCGAACCCGAACCCGAACCCGAACCCATGCTGCCCGGTCCGCCCGAACCCGAGCCCGGATCCGTGCAGGTGGGGCCGACCCAGCTGCAGTCGGAACCGTTGCACTGGTACTGGCCATCCGAGCCGCAGTACGACCAGTTCCCGCCATTGTCGTGGCCGAAGTACAGGTCGCAACCGGCGAGAGTGCCTACGGTCGCGATCGCGACGACCAGACCGAGAGAGTGGAGCAGCTTGTTCATGGGGATCGTTCCTTTTAGCGAGCGGTACGTGGATGCGAAAGCAGCCCTCATGCCATCACGGAGAAGAGATCGAACCAATGAATAATCCATGAACGTTTCGACACGCGAGTGGGGCGAGTTGAGAAACGCGTCCGAGTTCCTGACAAAAATGCCCGAAAACTCGTCGCCCATCCAGACCCGTTTGATTGTGGTCACAGGTGAGCCCGAGATCCGGAGTCGCGTGCCGGAGCCGGGGTGTGAACGGCGAGCTACACCTGGTGTGGCACCGGGATACGGCACGAGCGGGCAATCAGCCCTTGGCTAGAGCCCCGGGATCGGCCTCGGATCGGCCGTTACAACGGATCTTCAACCGCTCGAATGGTCTCCCGGAGGCCGTGGCGAGCGCGAAATCCGAGCTCCGCGGCGGCCCGCCGGCCATCGACCATGCAGACGTAACGGATGAAATCGAGCTCGGCGACCGGGAAGCTCGAGATCCCGAGCGCGAACGCCGCCGACAGGACCGGCTTTGCCATCGGGTGCGGAATCGATCGCGGTCGCCGGCCGAGCTCGCGCAGGATCGCCGACAGCGGGACCTCGCCGGGCCCGACGATGTTGTAGATGCCGCGGCGGCCGCGGCCGAGCGCGAGGGCGATCGCATCCGCGGTGTCTTCGACATGAACGAGCTGCACCATCGGATCGAATCCGAGCAGCACGGGAGGCCGCGGGATCCGCAGGTAATTCGACGGCGCGTTGTGCACGGCGCCGACGATGTGAACGGGGCGCAGGATCACGGTCTCGACGTCGCGCGCGCGCCACAGAAACGTCGAGACGAGGTGATCGATCTCGACGAGATCCCGGATCTGCGGAAATCGCTGAGACGCGAGCAGCGGCGCGTCTTCGGTGAGGAACTGCGGGTTATCGGGCCGCGGTCCGTACACGTTGGCGCTCGACAGCAGCACGAGCTTCGGCACGTGATAGGCCTGGCAATACTCGAGCAGCTTCGACGTGCCTGCGATGTTCCACGAGTAGAGCTCGGCGGGGCGCGCCCGCGGGTCGTGCATCACGCCGAGGTGGATCAGCGCGTCGACATCACCGGCGCGGAACACGTCGCGCGCCTTCTTGCTGCGGAGGTCCACCTGATGATGCTCGATGTCCTTGGGTCGGCCCGGCATCGCTCGGCGATCGAGTCCGACGATCTGCCAGCCCAGCTCGTGATGGAGGCGGCGCGCGACGATGCGTCCGAACCGGCCGGAGATGCCGGTGATGACGACCTTCCGGGCAGCGTCGTCACCAGAAGACATGCTCGCGCTCCCGCAGCCCGACGTGGATCATCGACTGGATCCGATTGCGGACGGTCTTCACCTTGTCGTCGAGCGCGTCGTCGTCGTCGTCGGGATCGCCGGACAGCCGGATGGGCTCGCCGAAATACACGCGGTACTTCACGGGCAACGGGACGGCGGCGACGAACGGCGGATACGGGACGATCGGCATCGCGGGCACGCGGAGCAGGCGCGCAAGCGAGCGCACGTTGATGGCGGGCGCTTGCTCCTCGGCGCCGATCACGGCGACCGGGACGATCGGCGCGCCGGATTCGAGCGCGAGACGGACGAAGCCCTTGCCGAAGTCGGCGAGCTGATAGCGCTTCGAGAACGGTTTCGAGATGCCGCGCGCGCCCTCCGGAAACACGAGCACGGCCTCGTCGGCGGCGAGCAGGCGGCGGCAGTTCTCGGGCGTGCCGGTGATCTGGCCCCACCGCGCGAACAGGTACGACGCGAACGGGACCGTAGGTACGAAAAACTCGACCATCGCGCGCACGAGGCGAGGTTGCGGCGGCTCGAGGAAGCACGCGCAGCCGATCACGAGCGCGTCGAACGGCAGCTGACCCGAATGGTTGGAGACGAGCAGGACGCGGCCGGATGCGGGGAGGTGCTCGACGCCGAACGCTTGCGCGCGAAAGTAGTAGCGATACAGCCAGCGCGCGACCGCGAACGCCGAGCGGATCGAGTCGCGCGATAGCCCGAACGGATCGAAGCCGAATTCGTTGCCGCGGACGACCAGCGCTTGCGCGCGGCTCGCGATGTCGTCGGCCGGCGCGGACGCGCGAAGAGCGCGGAGTCGATCGAGCAGGCCCACGGCGGGCGGAATGTATATGGATTCGGAGTCAGATTCCGCCGCAGCTGAACGAGTAAGTCGGCTTTGCGGAGGTCTCGACGTACACGTCGAGCCCGTAGTTGTTGGTCCACTCCTGATAACTGACGATCTCGAAGTGCCCGTCACCGTCGATGTCGCTCGTCGCGATCAGCGTGTCGCCTCGATTGGGCAGACCGCTCTGGGCGGTGATCCAGCCCGCACCAGCGTTCCACGTTGCCACGCCGGGGTACTTGTCCTCGCGTGCCACGAAGCGATGCGTTCCGCGCGAGAACGCCTGGCGCACGTGCGATGGGGTTGGCGTGGGCGGCAGGTCATCGACCTTCACCCCGGTGTTGCCGACTCCCGCGACCTGGAGGTCGATGTCGGCATCGGCAGGCCACACGCCGAACACCGTCGCCGGATAGTCGGCGACGTTCGCGTCAGCGGCTGCCACGAGCGGGATGGTCTCGCCCTGACATCCATTGTAGTGGCAACACTCGGGAGCGAGCGGCGCCGGCCATACACCGCGATCGTCCTCGCGCGTCGGATCGATGAACGCCTTGCGCGAGCGCGTGACCTCGATGGCTCCGCTCGGAGTCCGGATCGTCGCGCGCGCAGGCATGAGCCGGGCGCATGGAAGCCCGGTCGCGAGCTTGCCGTGGATGGCACACAACAGCGGGTCGAAGCGACGGGGGCCCGTTTCGTCGTGGACCCCATCGAACGAGTGCAACGCGTAAGCGGGGGAGATCAGCAGGACGGCCGTGTCGCGCCGCACGCGTGGGCCGGGTGCCGCGTCGGCGGCCGCGAAGTGATCGTTGGCTTTCGCGCGCTGCGCGGCTGCGTACGCCGCATCGGGCGAGTCGTCTCTCAGGCGTGCCTGCGGAACACTCTTAGCTCGCGACGGCGGCGGCGCGGGCGACGGCGTACACGCCATGACGGCGACCAGCGCGACGCACGACCAGGTCGCCATTGCGGGGTCATATTCCCATACACTCGCACCGATGCCCGACACGTTCGTCGACGTCACCTACCGCGGCCTCCCGCTCGGCAAGCGCCTCAAGCTCGCCGATCACCGGCCGTCGACCGCATACGTCGAGGTCACGCAGCCGATGCCGGTCGGCACCGCGATCGCGATCGCGACCGATGCAGGGGTCTCGATCGAGGCCACCGTGCTCTCGATCCACGAGCAAACCGCCGGCACCGACAAGCCGCCCGGGATGGTCGTCCAGCCCGTGCTCGCGCGCGACGACGCGCGCGCGTGGTGGAAGGAGCGCGTCGCGCTGCCCGAGCTCGCGAAACCGGCGACCGCACCGGCCAAGCAAGTCGCGAAGCCGCCGCCCACACCGCCGCCGATGCCGCCGTCCGTCGTCGTCGTGCAGAAGCGCGTCACCAAGCCCGGCATCGGCGTGCCCGAGCTGGTCGACGACGGCCAGGATACCGGCGTCATGGACGCGCTCGATCCCGATCAGCTCGAGGAAGTCGACGCGAAGCTCGTCGACGACGGCAAGCGCACCGTCGCGATGGATGCGGTCGACCTCGCCGCGCTCGGCCTCGATCCGGCCGCGCTCAGCAGCGTCTCGATGTCCTCGATGCCCGCGCAGGACGACGACGGCAACGGCCGCGCCGACAGCGAAGGCGACAACAAGCCCGACGGCGGCAAGTCGCGCAAGAAGCGCAAGAAGCGATGAGCGCCGAGCGCCCGCCGCGGATCGCGCGCGGCCAGACGCTCGGCATCGTCGCGCCGGCCGGTCCGGTCCAGCTCGATCGCCTGCGTCGCGGGCTCGATCGCCTCGGCGGCGCGTTCCAGCTCCGGATCGCCGAGTCGATCACCGCGCCGCGCGATCCCGCGACCCCGAGCTATCTCGCCGCGTCCGACGACGTGCGCGCCCGTGAATTCGACGCGATGCTGCGCGATCGCGACGTCCGCGCGATCCTGCTCGCGCGCGGCGGCTACGGCGTCACGCGCATCCTGTCGCGGCTCGATCGCGACGCGCTGCGCGCCGATCCGAAGCCGATCGTCGGCTTCTCCGATGCCACGGCGCTGCTGTCGTGGGCGTACGCCGCGGGCGTGCGCGGCATCCACGGCCCGGTCGGCGTGCAGCTCGGCTCGCTGTCCGATGCCGACGTCGCGCAGCTCGTCACGCTGCTGACCGAGCCGCGCGCGCCCGGCGTGCGGCCGTGGTCGCTCGCGCCGCACGGACGCGGCAGCTATCGCGGCCCGCTGTTCACCGGCAACCTCACGATGCTCGCGATGCTCGTCGGCACGCCGTGGGCGCTGCCGCTGCGCGGCGCGATCGGCTTGATCGAAGAGGTCGGCGAGCGCCCGTACGAGATCGATCGTTACCTCACGCAGCTCACGCAGTCCGGCGACCTCGCGCAGCTCGCCGCGATGATCGTCGGCGAGCTCACGCGCTGCGCGGACCCGAGCCCGCCGGCCGGCATGCCCGATCCGCCGGATGCCGCGCTGCGCACCGTGCTCGAGCGCCTGCATTCGGCGGGCACACCCGCCGCGACCGGCGCGCCGATCGGTCACGGTGAGCGCAACGAAGCGGTACCGTTCGGAGCGACGTCGGTGCTCGATCTCGACGCCAATCACTTCGAGATCTTGGAACCCGCGGTGGCGTAGGGCAGCGGTGTGCAGCCGGCCGTGCACGCGGTCCGCGCGCGGGCAGCACCATCAGTGCATCAGCGGTTCTTCGTCCGGACCGAGCTCGATGCGGCCGAACCGCTCCTCGTAGCGCTCGAGATTCTTCTGCAGCGCGTTCAGCAAGCGCTTGGTGTGCTTCGGCGACGACACGATTCGCGCACGAACTTTCGCACGGCCGTTCGCAGGCTGGATGAACGCGAAGTCCAGCACGAACTCGTTCTCGGTGTGATTGAGCAGCACGAGGTTCGAGTACACCCCTTGCGAGACGTCTTCGTCGATCTGCACCTGCAGCTTCGGAGTGCCAGCGGGATCCTCGGACATGAGAAGGACATTACCGCTTACCGCCGGTGGCCACCGGACTCGCCAGTCGAGAACGGAAGGTGACAGCATGAGTTGCCAGGCGTGCACGGGTGCGCAATCTGGACGCGGCTAAGCGCGCGGATTTCGGCCGGCGTGATCCCGAGCGAGCTTCGACTTGCGCTGGCCTGGAACGTGCTCAGGTTTCTTTGCAACCAAACGACGCCGACGTGGTTCAAAGGAATAGCGGCGACCGAGTTTCGGTTTTGACAAAAAGAGCTTCCCACGCGCGACACGAGAGCGAACATTTCGACTCGGTGGTTGACCGGCGGTTCCCTCCCCTCATCCCGCTTGTCTCCCCCACCACCTGAGGCAACCAGTAACTCTCGCGATCTGCGCCCAAGGCCCTGCAGTCCCCCCTGCAGGGCCTTTATTTTATCCGGACCATGCGCGCGCTCGGCCTAGATATCGGTTCGAAGACGATCGGCGTCGCCGTGACCGACGAAGCCGAGATCGCCGCGCATCCGCTCGAGGTCCTCGAACGGGCAGGTGTCGCCGCAGACGTGTCGGCCGTCCAGACACTCGTCGTCGATCTCGACATCACCGACGTGGTCGTCGGCATGCCGTTCGAGCTGTCCGGCAAAGTCGGGCATCGCGCGCGCCGCGTGCTCGAGCTCGCGAACGCGCTGCGCGCGGCGCTCGGCGATGCGGTGAACGTGCACGAGGTCGACGAGCGGTTCACGACCGCGGAGGCCGAGCGGGTGTTGATCGAAGCCGATCTGTCGCGCGCGCGCCGCCGCGAGGTCATCGATCAGCAAGCCGCCACACTGATCCTACAAGCCTGGTTGGACGCACATCACAACAAGCCCGCGTGATGTCATTTCTTTGTTGCGCATGAAGCGCAGCGCCGGCGATACCCTTGCCCACGATGCGGAACAACTGGCGGGGCCTCGTCATCATCGGGCTGGTCGCGTGCGGACCGGGCGGACGGAGCGGCGGCGGCGGCGACGCGGCGGGCGCGCACATCGAGATCGCGCCCGCCGATCAGACCGTGATGATCATGAACGGTGTCGCGCAGACCGAGTCGTACACGGCGACGCTCGTCGCGGCCGACGGTGGTCGCAGTGACGTCACCGCGACCGCGGTGTTCGCCGTGTCGAACGGCGCGGCGGGCACGTGGAGCGGTCCGGCGCTGAGCGTGACCGGCGGCGCGGCCGGTCCGGTGCAAGTGACGGCGACCGACCAGGGCGTAAACGGCTCGACGGGGCTCACGATCTTCGTCACGAGCGAGCGCGATGACGGCACCGGCGTGCCGCCGAACGCGGGCGGCTTGTTCGACGGCGCGACCGCGGGCGGAGCGGCGCCGGCGATCGCGTATCCGGCCGACAAGATCCTCGTGCCGCCGAACCTCGGCACGTTCGACGTCCACTGGACCGACTCGTCGAACAACCTGATCGAGGTCCGCATGCACGACCAGTACACCGACCTGCGCATCTACAAGGCGTCGACGGGCGCGGCGTACACGACGTTCACGTACGACGAGTTCGGCACGCTCGCGAGCGCGCGCGACGAGCTGACGCTCACGGTGTCGGGCCTCAACACCGCGAGCCCGACCACGAAGGGCGTCGCGGCGCCGCAGACGGTCGACGTCACGAACGAGACGGTCGCGGGCGGCGTCTACTACTGGACGACCGAGCCGACGCAGGGCGTGCTGCGCTACGACATGAGCGCGCCGAACACGCCGCCGGCGTCGTTCTTCAGCGGCGCCAACCCGCAGCCCACGTCGTGTGTCGGCTGCCACGCGCTGTCGCACGACGGCTCGAAGATCGCGCTCACGCTCGACAGCGGCGACGGCCGCGGCACGATCCTCGACATCGCGGACGGCAGCGTGCTCGTGCCGTACAACACGAACCCGCAATACTGGAACTTCGCGACGTTCGATGCCGATGGCAACGAGGTCATCACGTTGTCGTCGGGCCAGATGGTCCTGCGCAACACGATGGGCGGCGCGATCGTCGCGAGCGTGCCGAACAGCTCGGGCATGGAAGCGACTCATCCCGAGCTGTCGCCCGACGGCACGCGCCTCGCGAACGTCGAGACCAACTCGGTCTACTACGACTTCCAGGTCAACAACGGGTCGATCGTGACGCGCACGTTCGACGCGTCGACGAACACGTTCGGTGCGATCCAGACGATCGTGCCCAACGCGAGCGGCGCGTCGAACTACTACCCGTCGTGGTCGCCCGACGGGCAATGGCTGCTGTTCACGCGCACGATCGGCAACTCGTACGCCGACACGTCGGCCGAGACCTGGGTGGTCAAGGCCGACGGCACGCAGCCGCCGATCCAGATGATGTTGGCCGACACGCCGACGCCGAGCATCGAGAACTCGTGGCCGCGCTGGGCGCCGTTCCAGCAGTCGTTCGGGCCCAACAGCGAGCCGCTGTACTACCTGACGTTCTCGACCGCCCGCCCGTTCGGCGTGCGCTCGACCGGCGGCGTGCAGATCTGGATGTCGCCGTTCTTTCCGGATCGCGCGGCGCAGGGAATGGATCCGTCCGGCCCGGCGTTTCGGATGCCCTTCCAGGACATCACGACGTCCAATCACATCGCGCAGTGGACGCAACAGGTCGTCGTCGTACAGTAATGTACGACGGCGATGTCCAAGCGTTCGTTTCGCACCGCGCTCGCGATCGTGCTCGGCACGGTGCTGATCCTGGTCGGGACCGGCGCGATGTTCGTGAATCGTGCGCTCGCGTACTCGAGTGATCCGCACGAGGGCTCCGGCAAGGACGTCGAGCTCGAGATCAAGACCGGGATGAGCTTCCCGCAGGTCGCGACGCTGCTCTCCGACAAGGGTTTGATCGAGCGGCCGACCTGGTTTCGCATGTACGCGATGTGGGAAGGCGACACGACGAACGTCAAGACCGGCAAGTACGTCATCAAGGACAACCTGACGCCCGCGCAGGTGCTGAAGGTCCTCGTCACCGGCGTGAAGGAGGTGACCGCGAAGGTCACGCTGCCCGAGGGCAAGAACATGCTCGAGTACTTCGCGCTCATCGAGGGCGCGCGGATCGCGAGCGCGAAGGAGCTCGAGGCGCTCGCACGCGACAAGGATTTTCTCGCGCAGCACGCGATCACGGGCGAGTCGGTCGATGGTTACCTGTTCCCCGACACCTACGACTTTCGCGTCGGCGAGAAGCCGCGCGTCGTGCTCGAGCGGCTGATCACGCGGCACGAAGAGGTGTGGAACGAGCTGCTCGCGAAGCACGGCAGCGACGCCACGCGGCTCAAGGACAAGCTGCAGTGGACCGATCGCGACATCCTGGTGATGGCGTCGATCGTCGAGAAGGAGGCGGTCGATCCGGCCGAGCGGCCGCGCATCGCGCAGGTGTTCATCAATCGCCTGACGTCACCGGACTTCAAGCCGAAGCGGCTCGAGACCGATCCGACGATCCGCTATGGCTGCGAGGTGCCGGTGCAGAAGTCGGCCGCGTGCCAGCAGTGGAATCGGGGCGATCGTCTGCATCGCGCGCAGCTCGACGACAAGGACAACCCGTACAACACGTACCAGCACGACGGGCTGCCGCCGGGACCGATCTGCAATCCCGGCAAGGCCTCGCTGCTCGCGACACTCACGCCCGACGGCTCCGACTACCTGTACTTCGTCGCGAAGGACGCGCGCAATCACGCGTTCGCGAAGACGCTCGCGGAGCACGAGCGCAACGTGAAACGCTATCAGAAGTAGGTCACGCGACGCCGTCGCGCACGTACTCGGCGGAAGGATGCGGACGGTCTCGGGACGTCGAGTGGAACGCGCACGTGCGCGACGAAGCCCTGCGGTCGTGCGAGCCCGTGCCTCGTGAATTCGAACACGAGCGCGCAGCCAGCTCGCGGCGAGGGTCGTCTTGCCGGCGCCCGGTGGACCGACGATCCACACGGTGGCGCCCTCGATCGCGGCGTCGATCGCTTCGAACAAGCGGCGCCGCGGGATGACATCGCGACGCGCCACCGGTGCGGTGATCTTTCCGAGCGCGACCGCGCGCATCGGATCGCGGCGACGGATCGGTGGGCTCGTGGTACGGTCGATGACATGACCCTGGTCGGCCAGATCGCGGAGCTACAGAACTATGCGACGTACAAGGAGCTGTCGTGGGAGGGCTCGTTCGAGGACTACCTCGCGCTGGTTCGCCGCACGCCGCAGGTGACCCGCAACGCCTACCAGCGGCTGTACGACATGGTGCTGTCGCACGGTGTCGAGGAGTACATCGACAACAAGAAGAAGCTGGTCCGTTACAAGTTCTTCCGCGATGACTCGCACGGCGGTCGCGACGCGGTGTTCGGGCTCGACGTGCCGCTCATGCGCCTCATGAACGTCTTGAAGAGCGCGTCACAAGGCTATGGCACCGAGCGCCGCATCATCCTGCTTCACGGTCCGGTCGGCTCGGCGAAGTCGACGATCGCGCGCCAGCTCAAGAAGGGCATCGAGGACTACTCGCGCACCACGGAAGGCGCGCTGTACACGTACTACTGGAACCTGCCGGGCACGCTCAGCGAGCTCGCGGGCGGCAGCGAGGTGTTTCCGTCGCCGATGCACGACGAACCGCTGCGCCTGATCCCGCGCGATTGGCGCGAGGACACGATCAACAAGCTGCGGCTCGGCAGCGACGACTATCGCGTCAAGGTCGACGGCGACGTCAATCCGGCGTGCCGCCTCATCTTCAAGGAGCTGATGCGCCACTACGGCGGCAACTTCGAGAAGGTGATGACTCACGTGCGCGTGCGCCGGCTCGTGCTGTCCGAGCAGGATCGCATCGGCATCGGCACGTTCCAGCCCAAGGACGAGAAGAACCAGGACTCGACCGAGCTCACCGGCGACATCAACTACCGCAAGATCGCGACGTTCGGATCCGACAGCGATCCGCGCGCGTTCAACTTCGACGGCGAGTTCAACATCGCGAACCGCGGGATCTTGGAGTTCGTCGAGATCTTGAAGCTCGACGTCGCGTTCCTGTACGACCTGCTCGGCGCCACGCAGGAGCGCAAGATCAAGCCGAAGAAGTTCGCGCAGACCGACATCGACGAGGTGATCATCGGCCACACCAACGAGGCCGAGTACAAGAAGCTCCTCAACAACGAGTTCATGGAGGCGCTGCGCGACCGCACGATCAAGGTCGACGTCCCGTACATCACGAAGGTCAGCGAGGAAGTGAAGATCTACACGAAGGACTTCACGACCTCGAAGGTGGGCAAGCACATCGCGCCGCACACGTTGTACGTGGCGGCGCTGTGGGCGGTGCTGACGCGCCTCGAGGATCCGAAGAAGCACTCGCTGTCGCTGCTGCAGAAGGCCAAGCTGTACGACGGCAAGACGCTCCCCGGCTTCACGCAGGACAACATCAAGGAGCTGCGCAAGGAGAGCCAGCGCGAGGGGTTGGATGGAATCTCGCCGCGCTACATCCAGGACAAGATCGCGAACGCGCTCGTCAGCGACAAGGCGGACGGCGCGATCAACCCGTTCATGGTGCTGAACGAGCTCGAGAGCGGCCTGCGCAGCCACTCGCTGATCAGCAGCGAGGAGCAACGCAAGCGGTTCGGCGAGATGCTGAGCGTCGTCAAGCAGGAGTACGAAGACATCGTCAAGAACGAGGTGCAGCGCGCGATCTCGGCCGACGAGGACATGATCGCGAAGCTGTGCGCGAATTACATCGACAACATCAAGGCGTACACGCAGAAGGAAAAGGTCAAGAACCCGTACACCGGGCAGGATGAAGAGCCCGACGAGCGGCTGATGCGGTCGATCGAGGAGAAGATCGATATCCCCGAGAGCCGCAAGGACGACTTCCGCCGCGAGATCATGAACTACATCGGCGCGCTCGCGATCGAGGGCCGCACGTTCGACTACAAGACCAACGAGCGCCTGCACAAGGCGCTCGAGTCGAAGCTGTTCGAAGACCAGAAGGACTCGATCAAGCTGACGTCGCTCGTGAGCTCGGTCGTCGACCGCGACACGCAGGCGAAGATCGACGTGGTCAAGCAGCGCCTCATCAAGAACTTCGGCTACGACGAGGTGAGCGCGACCGATGTCCTGAACTTCGTCGCGTCGATCTTCGCGCGTGGAGACGTGAAGTCTTGACGATCGAGCTCAACCAGACGCTCGCGGAGCTGATCGCGAAGCTCTGTGTCGAGCTCGGAACGGACGATCCGTCCGATGTCATGTCGCGCGCGCTGGGATTGCTCGAGATGGTGCATCACACGAAGCGCCGCGGCGCTCGGCTGTGCTTCATCAACGAACGCGGCGAGATGTCGGACGTTGCCGTATGAGTCAGAAGATCGATCTGGATCACGGCCGTTTCCGCCAGATCATCCGCGGCAAGATCAAGCAGAACCTCCGCAAGTACATCTCGCAGGGCGAGATGATCGCGAAGAAGGGCAAGGACACGGTCTCGATCCCGATCCCGCAGGTCGAGATCCCGCACTTCAAGCACGGCGACAAGCAGCAGGGCGGGGTCGGGCAGGGCGAGGGCGACGTCGGCGATGCGCTCGGTCAGGGCCAGGAGCAGCCGGGCCAGGGCCAGAAGGCGGGCGACCGGCCCGGCGATCACCTGCTCGACATCGAAGTCTCGCTGCAGGAGCTCGCCGAGATCATGGGCGAGGAGCTGGAGCTGCCGCGCATCCAGCCCAAGGGCACCGAGAAGATCATCGCGTGGAAGGACAAGTACTCGGGCATTCGCACGACCGGCCCGGAGTCGCTGCGCCACTTCCGCCGCACGTTCCGGCAGGCGCTGCGCCGCCAGATCTCGATGGGCACGTACAACGCGAAGAACCCGGTGATCATCCCGATCCGGGACGACAAGCGTTATCGCAGCTGGCGCAGCGAGCCGCTGCCGCAGTCGAACGCCGTCATCATCTACATGATGGACGTCTCGGGCTCGATGGGCGACGAGCAAAAAGAGATCGTCCGCATCGAGAGCTTCTGGATCGATACGTGGCTGCAGTCGCAGTACCACGGCGTGGTCAGCCGCTTCATCATCCACGACGCGATGGCCAAGGAGGTCGATCGCGACACGTTCTTCCGCACGCGCGAGAGCGGCGGCACGATGATCAGCTCGGCGTACAAGCTGTGCGCGAAGATGATCGAAGACGAGTACCCGTCGACTTTGTGGAACATCTATCCGTTCCATTTCTCCGACGGCGACAACTGGTCGGTCGACGACACGCACACGTGCGTCGAGCTGCTCAAGAAGGACGTGCTGCCGCACGTGAATCTGTTTTGCTACGGCCAGGTCGAGTCGCCGTACGGCTCGGGCCAGTTCATCAAGGATCTGACCGAGCACTTCGACGAGGACGAGCGCGTCGTGACCAGCGAGATCAAGGGCAAGGACGCGATCATGGACTCCATCAAAGAGTTCCTCGGGAAGGGCAAGTAGCGATGGCTTCGCTCAAGCGTTTCCCCGCGTACCTGCGCGACATCCAGGAGGAGATCGAAGGCTACGGGCGTCACTTCGGTCTCGACTTCTTCCCGATCGTCTACGAGGTCCTCGACTACAAGACGATGAACGAGGTCGCCGCATACGGCGGGTTTCCGACGCGCTACCCGCACTGGCGGTTCGGCATGGACTACGAGCAGCTCGCGAAGAGCTACGAGTGGGGCCTGTCGAAGATCTACGAGATGGTGATCAACACCAGCCCGGCCTACGCGTATCTGCTCGAGGGCAACTCGACGACCGATCAGAAGATCGTGATGGCGCACGTCAGCGCGCACGTCGACTTCTTCAAGAACAACTATTACTTCTCGAAGACGAACCGCAAGATGATCGACGGCATGGCGAACCATGCGGCGCGCGTGCGTCGCCACATGGGGCGCTGGGGCCAGGACACGATCGAAGACTTCGTCGATACGTGCCTGTCGATCGAGAACCTGATCGATCCGATGAGCGCGTACATCGTGCGCGCGCGGCCGCCCAAGAAGGAAGGCGAGGACGACGACGAGGAGCCGCAGGTCGGCCGGATGCGCTCGAAGGGGTACATGGACTCCTTCATCAACCCGCCCGAGTACCTCGAGGCGCAGAAGCGCAAGAAGGAAGAAGAGGCCAAGCGGCAGCGCCGGCGGTTCCCCGAGCAGCCCGCGCGCGACGTGCTGCTGTTCCTGATCGAGCACGCGCCGCTCGAGCACTGGCAGCGCGACGTGCTCGAGATCGTGCGCGACGAGGCGTACTACTTCGCGCCGCAGGCGATGACGAAGATCATGAACGAGGGCTGGGCCACGTACTGGCACTCGAAGATCCTGACGGAAAAGGCGCTCACCGCGGCCGAGGTGATCGACTACGCGGACGCATGCAGCGGCGTGCTCGCGACCGCACCGGGCCGGTTGAACCCGTACAAGCTCGGCGTCGAGCTGTATCGCAGCATCGAGGAGCGCTGGAACAAGGGTCAGTTCGGCAAGGAGTGGGACGAGTGCGACAACATGGAGACCAAGCGCAACTGGGATCTGCGGACCGGCACGGGCCGGCAGAAGATCTTCGAAGTGCGCCGGCTCTATAACGACATCACGTTCCTCGACGAGTTCTTCACGCTCGAGTTCTGCATCGACCAGAAGTTCTACACGTTCGGGTTCCAGGAGCGGACCGGCAACTGGGAGATCATGAGCCGCGAGTTCAAGAAGGTGAAGGATCAGCTGCTGAAGATGCTGACCAACCGCGGACAGCCGGTGATCGTCGTCGAGGACGGGAACTTCGAGAACCGCAGCGAGCTGCTGCTGCGCCACGTTCACGAGGGCACCGACCTCGAGGGCTCGCAGGCGCGCGACACGCTGCGCAACGTCGCGAAGCTGTGGACGCGGCCGGTCAGCCTGCTCACGAAGGTCGACAACAAGGGCAAGATCCTGCGCTGCGAGGACGGCAACATCAGCGAGCGGTCGGCGGAGTACGCGTAACTGTGCGGTTGTGGGCCTGGGGCGCGAGCGATCCGGGTAAGAAGCGCGAGCGCAACGAGGACAGCTACCTCGTCGATCCCGATGCCGGGGTGATGGCGGTCGCCGACGGCATGGGCGGGCATCAGGGTGGCGCGACCGCGAGCCGCATGGCGGTCGAGCAGCTCGCGAAGGAGCTCGCAGGCGTGCGCGGCGACTTCGACGCGGCGGTCGCGCGCCACAAGCAGGCGAGCGTGCGCACGACCGAGGAGATGCCGGCGATCGACGATCCGTTCGGCGACCGCGGGCCGACCGTGCCGAATTTCTTCGACGGCGCGACCCCGCCGAGCATGTCGGCGATCGTGTTCTCGCCGGCGCTCGAGCTGATGCGCGGGATCGTGCGGCGCGCGAGCTCGGCGATCTACGAGGCGTCGTGGCAGAAGCCGGAGCTGCGCGGCATGGGCACGACGCTGACCGCGCTGCTCGTGCACGGCGGCAAGGCGCACCTCGTGCACGCCGGCGATTCGCGCTGCTACATGTTTCGCGACGGCGCGCTGCGCCAGCTCACCGACGATCACTCGTGGATCGCGGAGCAGATGCGTTCCGGCACGATGAGCGAGGCCGAGGCGCGCGCGAGCAAGTTTCGCCACGTGATCACGAAGTCGATCGGCTTCGAGCGCGACACGGTGGCGGATCTGAAGAGCGTGCCGGTCTCGGCGGGCGACTGCTTCGTGCTGTGCTCGGATGGGATGTCCAACTACATCGAGCACGGCGAGCTCGAGCGCATCATCGCGATGACCTGGTACCGCCGGCTACCGCAGGCGCTCGTCGCGCTCGCGAACGACCGCGGTGGTGACGACAACATCACGGTCATCGTCGGGCTCGTCGCGAACGCGCCGCCCGAGTAGGCCGGCAAAGGCCGGCAGCGACGGGCGGTTGCGCGATTTCGTGCGACGATCGAGGCGCCGTCGGATCGATCTGGTGATGTCGCGATTCCTCTGGGCCGTGCTTGCCGCGGCCGGTTGCTCCAACTCCTTCACCTACAAGTCGCAACAGCTCGTGCCGAGCACGCCGTGCGGGCAGGGCCCGTACGATTTCACGGTGACGGCGGATGGCAAGATGGCCTCCGAGGGCGTCGAGGTCGTCGCGTGCGCGCCGCACCTGCTCGTCGGCCACGCGGAGGTGACCGCGACCGCGTTCGACGTGCCGATGACCTTTGGAGACAAGCTCGACAACGCGCGCTGCGTCGCGGGGAACGCGACGGTGGTCGCCACCCAGAGTGCGAGCAGCCCGGCGAGCACGCCGGCGCATGCGGATGGTGGCGGCACGAGCGCCGCGAGCGCGTTCGTCGAGCAGCCGTACTCGGGGTCCGAGTCGCCGTTCGAGGATGATCTGTGCAAGCCGTACGGAGTGCCGGCGCAGATCGTGGTCCGCGACGTCACGTTTCCGACGGACATGGTGCCGGCGGGCAGCCGAATGCACGTGCGCATCTGGTCCGATGCGCCCAACGATCTCGAGCGCGCGGTGTTCTTCGTGCGGCACGTGACCTCGACGCAGACGAAGGCCGAGGCCCAGGCCGAAGCAGCGAAGGCGGAGCGCGAGGCCGCGGCCCATCCGCAGCCGCCGCCGAAGCACGTCGACGCGCCGCCGCGGCAGGTCGACGCGCCGCCGCCGGACCACGGTCCGCCGCCCGCGCCGATCGTCGAGGAGCGGCCGACTCCGCCGGATGCGGGCGCGACCTGGATCGCCGGCTACTGGACGTGGACCGGCGGCAGCTGGGGCTGGGTCGCGGGCTTCTGGCGCGACGATCGCGTCGCGACGCCGGCGCCGCGCGTCGAGATGCCGGGCGCGCCACCCGCGACGACCGCGGTGTGGATCGTCGGCGGATGGCAGCACCGCGCGGGCACGTGGGTGTGGATCCGCGGCCGGTGGCGCTAGGCGGATTCGCGCCGGCTGCTCCGGGCGCTAGCGCGCTTCGCGCCGGAAGAGGCGCAGCAGCGTCCAGCCGATGACGCTGAACGCGAGGACGGTTTCTGCAGTCGCGAGCATGGGCTCGATCTCAGCAAGCTGCGGGCCAGGGCTAACCGAATGACATCGCGTCGCACCGGCTACTCGAGGTGCCGGCAACCTGTGGGACTTACCGACACCAGCGGCTACTCTCCTGCAGTGCGGATGATCCTCGTCACGGTGCTCGCGGTCGCGGCGTGCGATCGCGCCCACCGCGAAGCTCCCGCTCCGCCGCCGCCGTCGACGACACCGGTCGCGACGGCACCCGAGCCGAAGTCCGGCTGCACGCTCGTCGCGAATCCGCGGATCGCGCCGGCGAAGCGCGTCGTCGCGATCGGCGACATCCACGGCGACCTGGCGGCGGCGCGCGCGGCCCTCCGCGCGGCCGGGGCGATCGATCCAGGCGATCACTGGAGCGGCGGCGATCTGGTCGTCGTCCAGCTCGGCGATGTCCTCGATCGCGGCGACGACGAGTCGCGCATCCTCGATCTATTCGACCGGCTGCAGACCGAGGCCCACGCCGCGGGCGGCGCATTCGTGCCGCTGCTCGGCAATCACGAGCTGATGAACGCGGCACACGACTTCCGTTATGTCACGCCCGGCGGCATGCATGACTTCGACGGCGCGCGCGCCGCCGAGCTCGGTCCCGGCGGCACGTGGGCGAAGCGGCTCGCGCATCACGACGTGATCGCGATCGTTGGCGACACCGTGTTCTCGCACGCCGGCGTGCTCGGCGACTGGACCACGCACGTCGATGACACCAACCTCGCGGCGCGCTGCTGGCTCGACGGCCAGGCCGCCGAGCCGCCCGCCGTGCTGACCGCCGACGACGGTCCGGTGTGGACACGGGCGCTCGGCATGCCCGGCTCGGCCGATTGCGCGGCGCTCGACCGCTCGCTCGCGGCGCTCGGCGCCAAGCGCATGGTCGTCGCGCATACCGTGCAATCGCACGGCATCGACTCCGACTGCGACGGCAAGCTGTGGCGGATCGACGTCGGGATGTCGAAGGTGTACGGCGGCCCGATCGAGGTGCTCTCGCTTGGCGAGGGCGAGCCGCAGGTGCTGCGCGGTTCGCGGTGACGGAGTTCGGACTTCGGACTTCGGAGCCTCCCATCAAGTCCGAAGTCCGAGGTCCGAGGTCCGTAGTCCTCTCTGAGTCCTCTCTAGTTCAGCTCGATCTCGGGCTCGGGATCGGGCTGCTTCTTCGGCTCGGCTTTCTTCGCCGGGGCCGGAGTTGCCGCCGGGGCGGGCGACGCCGGGGCGGGCGTGGAGACCGGCGCGGGCGTCGCGGGAGCCTTCGCCGGCTCGTGCGGCGATTTCACGACGAGCTCGGCCGGACACACCGGCGGTGCGTTCGGATCGACGCGCTCCTGCACGATGGCGCCGATCTTCGGCGGGCCCTTCGCACCGAGCACGTCGAGGTTCTTCAGGCCCTTCTTCGCGAGGTATGCCTTGAGCGCGTCGCCGATGCGCTGCGCGTCCCTCGCGTTCGCCTGCGAGATCGCGACGAGCCAGCGCGTGACCTCGCTGTGGCCGAGCAGGACCAGCGCGAGCTGATTCGCCACGGCTTGCCCTTCGCCCGACAGGCTCGAGCCCGACAGCGTCGGGATGCGATCGATCACCACGCGGTCGCCGTCGAGGCGTACCAGGTTCGCGCCGCCGGTATCGGGGCAGCCGTCGGCGTCTTGATAGCCGTTGACCGTCTCCGGCTCGTTCGGGCACTTGTCGCGCGCGTCGGGGATGCCGTCGTGATCGTTGTCGAGGTCCGGGCAGCCGTCGGTGTCCTGGAACCCGTCTTTGTCCTCGGGGCACACCGGGCACTTGTCGGCGGCGTCGGGGATGCCGTCGTGATCGTTGTCGGTGTCGGGGCAGCCGTCGGCGTCCTCGAAGCCGTCGAAGTCTTCTTCCTCGAGCGGGCACTTGTCGATCGAGTCCGGGATGCCGTCGCCGTCGGAGTCGCGCTTGGTCGCCGGGCAGCCGTCGTGCGGATACGGCGGCTTGCCGTCCTCGGCGTCGTTCGGGCAGCGATCCTGGAGGTCCGGAATCCCGTCGTTGTCGTTATCGAGATCGGGGCAGCCGTCGTCGTCCTGGAAGCCGTCGTGATCCTCCGCCGCGTTCGGACACTTGTCGTCCTTGTCGGGGATGCCGTCGTGATCGTGATCGTTCTCGGTGTCGGGGCAGTTGCCGACGCCATCGAAGCCGGGCAGGCACTCGGCCTTCGTCGCGATCGACTTGTAGCCGCCGGGCACGTAGCTGACCGCGGCGAACGCGCGGATGGCGGGCGCGCCGATCGCGCGATCGAGTCCGCCACCGCCGCCGACCACGACCGCGTACGACGACGCGACGCCGACGCGCACGCCTGCGGTCGCTTCGATCGGGCTGTTGTTGAGCGAGATGTCCTGCAGACCGACCCGGCCGTACGATTCGCCGACGATCGAGAACCGATCGGTGACCGCGTACGCGGCGCCGACGCCCCACGTGAACTGCTGGCCGATCGTCGTGCCGTAAAACTCCTGCGGATCGCGCACGAGGAAGCCGGCGGTGCCGCCGAGCGTGATCGGCCCGTTGCCCCACTCGGCCGCGGCGCGCACGCGCACGGTCGGTAACTTGTCGCCGATGAACATCGTGTTGTTCGCGAGATACATCGTCGGCAGCGTGAGCCCACCGATCAGCGCGGCGCGCAGCCGGCCCTCGGCATAGACGCGCTGCTTGGCCTCGACGAGCAGATCGCCCAGCCCGGTCACTTGCAGCCCCGACGTCGGCATGCCGCTCGTCGGATCGAGGTTGTTGCCCTGCAGCGAGAACACGATCGGCAGGCTCGCGCCGAGCTGCAGCTTGTCGGTGATGCCGTACGCGCCGGTCAGCTGCGCCGCCGTGATGTCCTGCACCACGTGATAGCGCTCGCCCTCGATCATCGTGTTGTTCGGCCCGCTCGAGAAGTACTCGGTGAACGGGTTGGTCAGGTACGTGACCATCGCGTCGAGCACGATCGTCTTCTCGGGCGCGCCGTTCGGGCTGTCGACCGTGAACAGCGTCTTGGGCCCGAGCGCGAGCTGGAACAGTTGGACGTCGATGTCCTCGTCGTGTGCGGGCGCGCCCTGCGCGTGCGCGGTACCCGCAGCGCACAAGATGACGACCACAGCGCTTCCCCAAAGCTGGCGCATTGTCGTGAGCTTATCACCTCGGCAACGTCATCTGAAATGTCCAGATGACGACCGAGCTGACCTCGCGAGCCTCGGTGTCGCGCGCGGGCGTGAATTCGATGGCGCGGGCGCGGGCGAGCGCGAGCTCGTCGAGGCCGTGGCCGAGGTGGTCGAGCAGGAGCGCCGAGGCGACGTGTCCGGTCGCGTCGACGACGAGCCTGACGCGGAGCGTGCCCTCGATGCCGAGTCGCTTCGCCTCGGCCGGATAGTCCTTGCTTTCGTAGTAGCTGTAGTCGCCGCGGGGCAGGGCGCGCGTCTTGATCGCGGCGATCGAAACCGGACCGCCACCCGATCCCGAGCCCGTTCCCGATGCCGTGACCGTTCCCGAAGCCGTTCCCGTGCCCGACCCCGCATGGTTTGCGACCGCGATGCCGGTGGATGCCGGCCCGAGATCGTCCATCGCGACCACCGGGCCGTCGTCGCCAGCCAGCGCCGGCGTCGGCGCGGGGATGGCCAGGGCCGGCAGCGGCTCGGCGTGGCCCGGCGTGGTCGCCGCGACCTGCGAGATCCTCGCAGCGGGCGGCGCGGCCGGAGAGGCAGGCATGGGCACGGGCACGGGCGCGGGCACGGGCTTCGGCGGGTGGTGGATCGTGACCTCGACCAGCGTCACGTGCGGCGCCGGCGGATCGAGGCGCAAAGGATGCGTCACCGCGATCGCGTCGAGCACGACGATCACGATCACGTGCATCGCGACCGCGCCGGCGGACGCGAGCACGAACGGCGAGTCCCAGCGCACCCCGCGAGCGTAGCTCAGGGCCGTTCGTTTTCGAGCGCGATCGCGGTCACGTGCGCCTCCTGCACGAGCTCGATCGCGTGCATCACGCCGCCGTACTGCGCACGGCGGTCGCCCGTGATGAGCGCCTTGGGCTCCGTCGTGGTCGCCGCGATCTGCTCGATGCGCGCGACCGCCTGCGCGTCGGTCGCGAACGTGTCGCCGTTGACGAAGATCTTGCCGTCCGTCGCGATCGCCACGCGCAACGTCGCCGGCACTTCGCCGCCGGTCGGCTCCTTCGGTTTGTCGATCTCGACGCCGCGCGCGACGATCAACTTCGCGGTCACCATGAACACGACGAGCAGCACGAGCGCGACATCGACGAACGGCGTGACGTTGATGTCGGTGATCGGCGTCGTGCCGTCGTCGTCGTCGCTGTAGAGGCTACTTCCCGCCATCGCGCGGCTCCCCGTGGACCAGCCCGAGCACGGCGTGCGCGACCTCGTCGGTGTTGCCGAGCAGCACGCGCAGCCGGCGCATGAAGTAGTTGTAGGCGACGACCGCGGGAATCGCGACGAGCAGCGCGAACGCGGTCGCGGCGAGCGCCTCGGCGACGAGATCGAGCGTGACGTCGGTCGCCGCCTCGGACTTGACGCGCAGGTGCTCGAACGCGTTGATCACGCCGAGCACGGTGCCGAACAGCCCGACGAACGGGACGTTGTTGCCGAGCGTGCCGAGCACGGTCAGGTTGCGATCGGCCGCCTTGCGCCAGCGCAGGCGCTCGCCCTGCATCGCTTCGGCGACGGCTTCCGGGCCGCGCGCGCGCTCGGCGAGGCCGCGCAGGCCGACCTGCACCGGCACCGCCGGATCGTCCTTGTACTTGGTCTCGAACCGGTCGAGCTCGTTGCGCTCGAACGCGCCGCGCAGCTCGCGCGTGAACCGCTCGACGTCGGTGTTGCGGTCGCGGAACCACAGCACGCGATCGATCATCACGCCGATCGACACGATCGACAGCGCGATCAGCAGCCACAGCACCCAGCTCGCGCCGAGCTGGGCGAAGGCGACGAAGTGGCCCGAGAGGTTCATCGCGGGGAAGATAGCAAGGCCTCGGGCCTCAGGCTTCAGGCGTCAGGCTTCAGATTCCGGATCCTGGGCCCGAGGCCCGAGGTCCGAGGCCTGAGGTCCGAGCTTCATGATCTCGCGCATGACCGCGGTCGCGTACGCGCCGGCGGGCAACGCGAACGCGACCTCGAGCACGCCCTCGGGCAAGCTCGCGACGCTCGGCTCGGTCACCGCGAACGCGGCATCGCGGCGCGTGCCCTCGGCGAGCGCACGCACCGGCTCGAACGCGGCGAGCGACAGCTCGGCGGCGGCGAGGATCGCGTCCTCGCGCGCCGCGGCGGGCGAGCCGTCGGGCGGTCGGCGCATGCGCGAGCCGAACATCGGCCCGGTCGGCACGAGCTCGCCGGCGACGAGCCGCGCCTCGTCGACCGCGGGATCCTCGCACGTGAACTGGCCGCCCGTGGTCTTGTGCAGGATGTCGCCGGCGACGACTCGCGCGTACAGGCCGTCGGCGAGCCGCGCCACGAGCCACGAGTTGAACAGCTCGGACTGGAGCGCCGACACGAGCAGCCGGGCGAGCCGGCGATCGCGTGGCGGTTTCTCCGTGCCGAGCGCGATCGCGCGGCCGCGCGCGGCGTTGTCGCCGTCGCGGCCGAATCGCTGCTCGCCGTACCAGTTCGGCGCGCCGGGCGGCCGCGCGAGGCGCTCGAGGATCGCGCGGGCACGCGGCGCGGCGTCGGGACCGGCGTCGCGCACGCGCAGCACGAAGCGATTGCCGCGCAAATGCCCGGTGCGTAGCTTGTGCCCGTGGCGCGCGACCTCGAGGATCGCGATGTCGTCGAGCACGAGCGCGCTCACCGTCTCCGGTCCGATCGGGGGCGGCAGCGAGATCCACTGCCGCGTCACCGCGTGGCGATCTTTCATGCCGGCGACGCCGACGTCGCGCGACGCACAGCCGAGCGCGCGCGCGATGCGATCGATCGCCTGCGGCGTCGCGAGCCCGCGCTTCTCGATCCGCGCGAACACGTGCTCGCCCTGCCCGGTGGGTGCGTACGCCGGCTCCTCGTCGACGAAGAAATCCTGATCGTGCGCGCGCAACACACCGCCGATGCCCGCCAGGTCGGCGGTGAGGTAAGGCAACATCGCGGCCGACGGTGTAGCATCCATCCATGGTCGTCCGCGCCGTCTGGATCGCGATCGCGGCGGCTGGGGCGGCATGCGGCGGCACGTACGGCGGCGTCGCGCCCGGCCCCAAGGCGGCGGCCGGAGCTCGCCCGCGCGGCGTCGAGGCAGCGGCGCTGCCGTATCACGTGCTCGATCGCACCGGCCACCAGCTCGACGAGGCTGCATTCTGGGCCAAGCTCGCGACCGTGCGGGTCGCGTGCGTCGGCGAGGAGCACACGAACCCGCACCATCACTGGGTGCAGCTGCAGGTCGTGCAGCACCTCGTGAAGGCGTGGCCGCACATCGCGCTCGGCATGGAGATGTTCCAGCGCCCGTTTCAAGGCGTGCTCGACGACTTCGCGGCGCGCAAGATCGACGAGGATGCGCTGCGCTCGCGCGCCGGCTGGAACGAGCGCTGGGGCTACGACTTCGGCAACTATCGCCCGACGATCGCGGCGGTCGTCGCCGCGCACGGTGCGCTGGTCGCGCTCAACGCGCCCAAGGAGCTCACGCACAAGGTCGCGCATCACGGCCTCGAGTCGCTCTCGCCCGACGAGCGCGCGCAGGTTCCCGAGCTCGATCTCAAGGTCGCCGCGCACCGCGCCTGGTTCGACGCGCTCATGGAAGACCTGGGCGGCACCGACGTGCACTCCAAGGCCGCGCCGCCGAAGGACGTCGACACCAAACAGCCGGCCGAGAAATCGCCCGACAAGCCGCCCGACGAGGCGATGCCGACGGCCGACAACATCTATACCGTGCAGGTCATCTGGGACGAGACGATGGCCGACACCGCCGCCAAGTTCCTCGCCGCGCACCCCGACGCGCGCATGGTGATCCTCGCCGGCAACGGCCACTGCCACGACACCGCGATCGTCGATCGGCTCAAGCGCCGCGGCATCAAGGACGTGGTCTCGATCCGCCCGGTGATCGACGACGGCCAGGATGCGGTCGCCGAGGTGCTCGCGAAGCCGATGCACGACTTCATCGTGGTGCTCGATCTGCCGCCCGACGTGAAGGCGCAGATGCAGTCAGCGCGGTAGCGCCGAGCCGGGCTGCGGGCCCTTCTCGTCCTGCACCATGCGGATGTACAGCTGCGCGCTCTTGTTCGTCGGATCGATCGCGAGCACCGCTTGCCACTCGGCGAGCGCGGCGTCGCGGCGGCCGAGCGAGAACAGCGTGACGCCGAGGTGGATGCGCGCCGGCGCGAAGTCGGGCCGCAGCTTCTTCGCGTGCTCGAACTCGGCGACCGCGGCGTGATACATGCCCATGTCGCGATAGACGTTGCCGAGCCGCACGCGCAGGTCGGCGAAGTCGGGGCACAGATCCAACGCCTTCGAGTACTCGCGCACCGCCTCGTCGAACATCGCGAGCCCGGAGTACGCCGAGCCGAGGTCGGCGTGCATGTTGGCGAGCTTGCCGCGCGCGAACCGATCGAGCTTGTTCGGCTGGCCGACCGACGCCGCGACCGCCTTCACGTACACCTCGCGTGCGCGATCGTACTTGCCGCGATCGTTGTACGTGACGCTCAGATTCAGCGCGGCCTCGGTGTAGCGCGGGTTCAGACGCAGCGCGTTCTCGAACGCCTCCTCGGCATCCGAGAAGCGGCCCTGCGCGTGATAGATGACGCCGAGCATGTTGTAGAGGTCCGGGAAGCTCGGCCGAGCCGACGCGGCCTCGGCGAGGTACGGCTCCGCACGATCGAGCTCGTTCGCGTTGTAGTGCTCGCGGCCGAGCGCGATCAGCTGCTCGACCGACATGCCCTCGCTGCTCATCGGCAGCACACTACATCAGTGTGCCGGGTGGAGCGAGGTCAGCGCGCCGCGCGCCTCGGCGGCACGCGGGCTCTGCGGAAACTTGGCGACGAGCTCGTTCCACGTCAGGCGCGCGCGATCCGGCATGTCGACCGCGACGTAGGCGCGGCCGAGCAGCCACAGCGCCTCGACGTCGTAGCCGACGCCGCGATAGCGCTCGAGCAGGCGGCGCAGCCGCAGCACGGTACCCATCGGCTTGCCGCGATCCCAGTAGTACTTCGCGACGTACCACTCGTGATCGGCGAGCCGCTTGGCGACCGACTTGAGGATCTCCTTGGCCTGCGCGCGATACGGCGACGTGTCGGGATACTTGTCGAGGAACGCCTTCAGCTCGTTCTGCGCGTCTTCGGTCGACGATTGATCCTTCTCGAACGCCGGCGGGAACAGCCAGAAGTCGTCGGGGAGCTGCTTGTAGTAGGCCTGGCCGATCTTGAACGCGGCGTAGCCGTCGACCACTTCCTTGTGCGTGGGATGGAACTTGATGAACAGGCGATAGCTGTCGATCGCCTCGAGGTATTGCTCGGCGCCGAACTCGGCATCGGCGAGCCGCAGCTCGGCGAGCACGGCGTACTTCGAGTACGGGAACCGGCTCTTGATGAAGCTGAAGTACTTGGACGCGGCGATCCAGTCCTTCTTGTCGAGGGAGGTCAGCCCCTTGTCGTAGTTCTTTTGCGCCGAGACCGAATACGACACGCTGGCGGCGCCCGAGGTGCCGCCGCACGCCCCGGCCAGGGCGCCGACGAGCACGATCGACCAAGCGAGGACGAGTAGCCGCGGAATCATTGGAGTTTGTCGCTCATACACCGCGCAGCGGCGGCGATCAACTAGGACTTCCCGCACGACCGATCCGTTGCCTGGACTATAAGGAAGCATGGTTCGCTCGCTCGTGCTCGTCGTGCTGCTCGCCTGCGGCGGCGGTCAGACCCAGGTCGCGATCCCGCCGCCGCCGGCCCAGATGACCCAGGGCGTGCTCGCCGGCCCGCTGTGCTCGGGCGACCGTTGCAAGTGCCGCGAGGTCAAGGCGCCCGGTGACGGCGGCGCCGGCGTGCCCGAGGACAAGCGCAAGCGCTTCGAGGTGCGGCTCGGCCCGTCGTCGCAGGAGCTGTGGGCCAAGGTCGGGCCGAACACGTTGTACAAGAGCGCGGAGCGGGCCGAGGACTGCTTCTATGTCGACCTGCCGTCGGGCGACACGCCGGTCGAGCTGCGCGCCTCGAACAAGGCCGGCGTGTCGGCGGCGTGGACGATCCGCGAGCTCGGCGCGAAGACCGCGAGCTGGTACGAGACGTTCGCGTTCAACTGCGGCAGCCCGGGCGTGTGCTCGTTCGACGATCTCGACGACGAAAAGCAGAAGCGCGCGACCATGAAGCACGGCGTCGAGGATCTGTGCGGCTCGGTCAAGATCCGCGGGCTCGGCTGGGACACCGGGCACTCGCCCGACCAGCTGCATCCCGACGAGCTGCTCGTGCGGCTCGTGCTGAGCGTGTACAAGCGCGTGCCGACGCAGCCGCACGGCGATCCGAGCTGCGGCAAGGGGCCGCCGCCGGCCGAGACGCCGTGACGTACGTTTATCCGGACGATTACGACGTGATCGTCGTCGGCGCCGGCCACGCCGGCTGCGAGGCGGCGCTCGCGGCGGCGCGGCTGGGTGCGCGGGTGCTCGCGATGACCGGCAACCTCGAGATGGTCGCGCAGATGTCGTGCAATCCGGCGATCGGTGGCGTCGCGAAGGGCCACCTCGTCAAGGAGATCGACGCGCTCGGCGGCGAGATGGCGAGCGTCATCGACGACACCGGCATCCAGTTCCGGCGCTTGAACGCGAGCAAGGGCCCCGCGGTGCGCTCGACGCGCGCGCAGGCCGACAAGCGGCGCTATCGCGACGCGATGCGCGGCCGGCTCGAGGCCGAACCGAAGCTGGCGCTGCGCCAGGGCGAGGTCGCGAAGCTGCACGTCGAGGCCGGCGCGATCCGAGGCGTGACGACGACGATGGGCGTGACGTATCGCGCGCGCGCCGTGATCCTCACGACCGGCACGTTCCTGCGCGGGGCGATCTTCGTCGGCGAGGCGCGGGCGGCGGGCGGCCGCGCCGGCGAGGCCGCCGCGATGGGCCTGTCGGGCTCGCTCGCCGAGCTCGGCTTTCCGCTCGCGCGGCTGAAGACCGGCACGCCGTGCCGGATCGATCGCAAGACGATCGACGTCGCGGGGCTCGGGCTGCAGCCGGGCGACGATCCGCCGCCGATGTTTCGGTGGAACGGTCACCCTCGACCGCCGCTGCCGCAGCTCGCGTGCTGGATCACGTACACGAACGCCGCGACGCACGCGATCATCCGCGAGGCGCTGCCGCGTTCGCCGCTGTATCGCAAGGAGATCGCGGGCACCGGGCCGCGCTATTGCCCGTCGATCGAGGACAAGATCGTGCGGTTCGCGGACAAGGACCGCCACCAGATCTACCTCGAGCCGGAGGGGATCGACTCGGCGGAGATCTATCCGAACGGGATCTCGACGTCGCTGCCGTTCGACGTCCAGCTCGCGTTCTTGCGCACGATCCCCGGGCTCGAGCGCGCCGAGATGACGCGGCCGGGCTACGCGGTCGAGTACGACTTCATCGATCCGCGCGAGCTGGAGGCCACGCTCGAGACGCGCCGCGTGCGCGGCCTGTACTTCGCGGGGCAGATCAACGGCACGTCGGGCTACGAGGAAGCGGCGAGTCAGGGCTTGATCGCGGGGATCAACGCGGCGCTCGCGCTGCGCGGCGATGCGGACCCCGTGATCCTGCGCCGCGACGAGGCGTATCTCGGCGTGCTCGTCGACGATCTCGTCACGCGCGGCACGCGCGAGCCGTATCGCATGATGACGTCGCGCGCGGAGTTTCGCCTGCTGCTGCGCGAGGACAACGCGATCGATCGCCTGCTGCCGATCGCGCGGCGCATCGGCCTGTGCGACGACGACCGCTGGCGCGCGTTCGAGGCCTGGCAGCGCGAGCTCGCCGCGGCGCACGAGCGGGCGCGGCGCGCCTCGCTGATCGGCAGCGCCGCGGTCAACGCCCAGCTCGCGGCGCGCGGCTCCTCGCCGATCGAGAACCGTCGCGTCACGCTCGCCGAGCTGTATCGGCGGCCCGAGCTCGACTGGCGCGCCGTCGAGGCGATCGCCGCGGCGGGCGGCGTCGCGGCGGCCGAGGCCGGCGCGGCCACGCTCGAGCGCGTCGAGATCGAGCTCGGCTACGAAGGCTACCTACAGCGCCAGGCCACCGAGGCCGCGAAGGTCGCGAGCGCCGACGCCGTTCGCGTTCCGGACCAGCTCGACTACCGCGGCATTCCGGGGCTTTCGAACGAGGTCGTCGAGAAGCTCGAGGCCGTCCGCCCGCGCTCCGTCGGCCAGGCTTCTCGCATCAGCGGCATCACCCCGGCCGCGGTCTCGATCCTGCTGACGCACATCGGGCTCGCGCAACGCGCTCGCACGGGGCACCATTGAGCGATGGGCCGCGTTGGCCTCGCTCTGCTTGTCCTGGTCGCCTGTCGCAGTCCGCGACCACCGGAGTTCTCCGGCGGCGTCGAGCTCGCGCTCGCGCAGTCCTGGCACGGCACGGTGTTCGTACCGGTGGTCGTGAACGGGACGGCGCTGCGCTTCATCTTCGACACCGGCGCGACGATCAGCGCCGTCACACCCGAGACCGCGCTGGCGCTCGGGCTCGTTCCCGACGGCACGACCGTCGTGAACGGCACGCTCCAGGCGAAGCTCGCGACGCTGAAATCGCTGTCGGTCGGCTCGATCAGCCACACCCACGTGCGCATCGCGATCGTCGCGCTGCCCGAGGAGCGACGCATCGACGAGCACTTCGACGGCGTGCTCGGGCTCGACATCCTCGGCCGCCACGACATCGCCATCGACATCCCGCGCCATCGCTTCGTGTTCTATCCGCCGAACTACCTCGCGCACAGCGACGCGGTCGACGGCATGATCCGCGTGCCGTTCACCAAAGGCCAGCACGGGCTCGTCGAGCTCAAGGTCAGCTTCGACGAGAAGCGCGGCGGAATCCCCGCCTATCTCGACCTCGGCGCGCAACGCACGATCACGAACCCGGTCACCGCGAACTGGATCGAAGGCGGCGGCCGCATCGATCCCGAGCGGTCGTCCCGCGGGCTGACCGTCGGCGACGCACGCTGGAGCGACTTCGCGATCGTCGTCGACGATCTGCAGATCTTCCAGTACTGGATCCGCTCCGACGACCTCGCCGTGATCCTCGGCGCGGACCTGTTTCGCGATCGCGAGCTGGTCCTGGCCTACCAGGATGGCGCGCTGTTCGTGGCGCGCTGAGGACAAGCAGCGCGAACCGCATGCTCGTCCGGCGGATCGCGGGACGTCGGCCAAAAAAACGACGCGAATGATCATGCGAAGCTGCGGTTGTTGTTGAAGTTTCGCGTTCGCTTGTCTAGGGTGGCGGCCCTCATGAAGCCTCGTCTCCTGGCAGTTACGAGCATCCTTGGTGTTGCAAGCGTCGCGTCGGCGGGTGGGTTGCTGCTGCCTGGAGCGGGGCCGGTGTCGACATCGCGCGCAGGCGCGTCGGTGGTGGACTCGGAGGATGGCGAGGCGCTCGCGCTCAATCCGGCGAACATCGCGAAGACCGAGGGGACGGTCATCGATATCGGGTTCGCGGCGATCGACTACTTCATGTCGTTCTCGCGCAACGGCGACTACGACCAGGTCAGCGGGCAGTCGTACAGCGGCACGCGCTATCCGACGATGACCAACGACCCGAGCCCAGGTCTCGCGATCCCGGGCACCGGGTTCGTGCCGGTGCCGCTCGTCGCGATCAGCTCGGACCTCGGCAATCGCGTGCCGGGCCTGCACGTCGCCGCCGGCCTGTACGCGCCGAACGCGTATCCGTTTCGCGACCTCAACAAGGTCAACGGCCAGTCGTACTTCACGACCAACGCGCAGGGCGCGCAGGACTTCCCGGTCGGCGGCGGTCCGCCGCCGTCGACCCGCTACGACGTGATCCACCAGGAGGCGCTGATCCTGCTGCCCAGCATCGTCGCGGCATATCGCGTGCTGCCGCAGCTCGACCTCGGCGTGCGGTTCTCCGAAGGCTTCGCGAGCTTGAAGTCGTCCGCGGCCGTGTGGGGCGTGCCCGCGAACTACGCCGAGGACATCCGCCAGGACGGCCTCATCACGATCGACGCGAGCGAGAACTTCATCCCCGAGGTCTCGCTCGGCGCGACGTTCCGCGCGACGCCCAACCTCGAATTCGGCGCGCGCTACACGTCGGAGCTCGACATCAACGCGAAGGGCACGGCGCTGTCGATCAACGGGCCCAACGTCAACATCGGCGGTCAGCCGATCGAGCTGCTGCCGCGTACCGGCACGGCCGCGCTGTGCTCGGACGGCGGCACGATGACCGTGTTCAAGGCGTGCGTCGATCTCGCGCTGCCGCAGACCGCGACGGTCGGCGGCCGCTGGAAGTTCCTCGACGAGCGCGGCAAGATGAAAGGCGATCTCGAGCTCGACATCGACTGGGAGAACTGGAGCTCGAACGCGGCGAGCAACTACCTGGTCACGGTCGACGCGATCGTCGCGACGGTGCAGAACCCGACCACCGGCATCGATCTCAAGCAGAACTACATCCGCCACGGCTTCCAGGACACCTACGCCGCGCGGCTCGGCGGCAGCTACACCGTCATGTCGCAGGGCGAGAACGACCTGGTCGTGCGCGGCGGCCTGTCGTACGACACCGCGGCGGCGAAGGACGGCTGGGAGCGCGCCGACATCGACGGCGCGGCGCGCGAGATGATCGCCGCCGGCGCGTCGTACAAGATCGGCCACCAGTGGAAGATCGATGCCGGCTTCGGCGTGATCCTCGAAGGCACGCGCACCGACCCGCGCACGTGCGATCCCACCGCACAGGCCCCGGGCTGCGCCGGCACACCGGGCTATCCGTCGGGCTCCGCCGCGCAGCAGGACCCCGTCCCCTCGCGCAAGGGACCCGATCCGATCAACCCGATCGTCGAGAGCAACGTTCAGGCCGAGAGCCCGACGAACGAAGGCACGTACAAGTCACACTATTTCCTGTTCATGCTCGGCGGCAGCTATCGGTTCTGACGCCTGGCTTTGCCCGTGTCATAGTGACGGCATGAGCAACGCGCTGGTGAAGCAGTCGGGAAATGGCGGCGGAAGCGGCGTCGCTCCCGCCGTGTGCAGCTTCTTCATTCCGGGCGTCGGCCAGCTGATCAACGGCGAGGGCGACAAGGCGCTCGGCGTGTTCGCGGTCGCGGTCGTGACCGGCGCGGCCTTCTTGACCGGCCTGCCGCTGATCGGCGCGGTGTTCGGCCTGGCTCACGTCGCGACGCACGTGTACGCGGTCGGCGACGCGTACATCCAGGGTCGCAAGAAGAAGTAAGGCAAGTGAGCTAAGCTCGCCGCGATGGACGACGAGCAGTTCGATCTGTTCCGCGGCACCGACACGTACATCGCCTCCGACGAGCTCCGCCACGCGGTGAACGTCGCGGTCGCGCTCGCTCGGCCGCTGCTCGTGCGCGGCGAGCCGGGCACCGGCAAGACGCTGCTCGCCGAGAACCTCGCGCACTCGCTCGGGCTGCCGCTCGTGCGCTGGCACGTCAAGTCGACAACGAAGGCGCGCGACGGCCTGTACGTCTACGACACGGTCGCGCGCCTGCACGACTCGCGGTTCGGCGGCGATGTCCGCGACATCGCGAAGTACATCAAGCTCGGGCCGCTCGGCGAGGCGCTAGCGGCGAAATCCCGAGTGGTCCTGCTGATCGACGAGATCGACAAGGCCGACATCGAGTTCCCTAACGACCTGCTGCTCGAGCTCGATGCGATGCGGTTCCGGATCGACGAAACCGGGGAAGAAATCGCCGCGCGCGAGCGTCCGATCGTGGTGATCACGTCCAACAACGAGAAGGAGCTGCCCGACGCGTTCCTGCGCCGCTGCGTGTTCCACTACATCGCGTTCCCCGATCGCGCGCTGATGGCCGAGATCGTGCGCGTGCATCATCCCGACGTCACCGATCGCGTGCTCGACAACGTGCTCGAGACGTTCTTCTCGCTGCGCGCGACGCCGCGGCTGCGCAAGAAGCCGTCGACGTCGGAGCTGATCGACTGGATCTGCGCGCTGCGCAAGGCGGGCGTCGATCTCGCGAACATCGGCCACGGCATCCCGTTCCTCGGCACGCTGCTCAAGACCGAGAGTGATGTCGAGCTCGTACAGAAGCGTGCGAAGGCGTGAGCTGATCCTCGCAGTGCTGTGTGCTTGCCGCGGCTCGGCGAGCACGCCCGCGGCACCACCGCCCACCGCCGATGCCGGCAGCGCGGCCGCGCCCGCGCTGCCGATCCCGAAGCCGGCGTTCGAGGGGCCGCCGCCGGCGGATCCGGTCGCCGCGCTCGAGACCACCGCGACGCTCGGCTGTGTCGTGCGCGCGAGCGGGCACGTCGACTGCTGGGATCGCAGCGGCGAGGTCACGCGCGTGCCGGACCTCGACGACGTCGTCGCGCTTCACGACAGCACGTACGAGCGCTGCGTCGTGCGCCGCGCCTCGGGCGTGACGTGCCTCGACACCGGCAACGATCCGGAGCCGCCGGTGCACATCGCGGTGAAAGATCCGATCGCGGTGTACTCGGGCTATCCGTCGTGCGCGATCCGCGCCGATCATCGCGTCGCGTGCTGGGATCGCGAGCACGCGCCCAAGCCGCGGCTCGCGGCGAAGCTGCGCGGCGTGGTCGGCCTCGCCGGCAACGGCTACCTGACGTGCGCGCTGCGCGTCGACGGCCACCTGAGCTGCACCGACGAGCTCGACCTCGCGCCGACCGCGTGGCGCGAGGTCGCGGACCTCTCCCGCATGCACGCGTTCGCGATCGGCGACGGCGGCGCCGACAACGATGACTTCTACACGAACGGCTGCGCCGTGCTCGACGGCGGCGACGTGCAGTGCTTCGCGCTCGCCGGCCACGCCGGCAAGGCGATCCGCGCCGGCACCGGCGACTATCCGCCGCCGGCCGCGCTCGCCGCGCTGCACGGCGCGACCGCGCTCGCGATGGATCCCGACGTTCACGGTCTGGTCGCGCTCGTCGGCGGGCACGTCGTCGTGGTCGACGCCGACGGCGCCGCGCGCACGCTACCCGACCTCGCGGATGCCACCGCGATCACGTTCGATTGCGCGGTGCGCGCGCAGGGCTCGGTCGTGTGCTGGGGCGGCCGCGCGAACGGCCAGCCGTACCTGGCGAGCTCCGCGAAGCCGGTGCCGGTGGTCGGCGTCGCCGGGGTCACGTCGATCGCCGTCGGCAAGCACGAGACGTGGGCGGTCACGCGCGACGGCCGCGCCGTGCACTGGGGCGGCTTCGCGACCGGCTGGGCGGTATCGATGACCGACTCGCACGATCTCGCGTCGGTCCAGATCGGTCCGTCGACGATCGACGAGCCGTGCTTCGTGCGCAAGACCGGTGGCGTCACCTGCCTGTCGTATCGCACGCATCAGCCGACCGACATGGGCGTCGCGCACGTCGTCGAGCTCGTGGCCGGCGACGATTACCTCGCACGCCAGGTCGACGGCGCGCTGCGCTACTGGATGAACATCGAGATCGGCGAGCCCGACTTCGCGATGACCGAGCTGCCGGCGATCCCCGGCGCGGTCGAGATCGAGGGCCACCTCGCGATGCTGTGCACGCGCGACGACTTCGGCCGCGTGCAGTGCGGCGACTCGGGCTGCGCATGGGACAAGCCCGGCCACTGGAAGTGCGGCGCGCCGAAGCTCGCGCGGATCGCGATCGATCCGGCGCGCGAGCTCGCGGTCAACCACTACACCGCGTGTGCGCGGCTCGCGAGCGGCGAGGTCTGGTGCTGGGGCCACAACGAATTCGGCGAGCTCGGCCGCGGCAGCGCCGACAAGAACGTCTCGCCGCCGGGCCCGGTCACGGGGCTCGCCCACGCGACCGGGCTGCGCGCGACCGACCCGGGGTTCTGCGCGTCGCTGGCCGACGGCAGCCTCACGTGCTGGGGCACGCGCGAGCTCGCCAAGCAGCGCACGCAGATGCTGCCGCCGGGCAGCCTCGACGGCCCGTGGTTCGGCGGCGCCGACGGCTGCACGATCCGGCGCGACGGCCTCGCCGCGTGCTGGGGCGACAACAAGGGCGGCCGCCTCGGCGACGGCTCGATCGTCAAGCTCGACTCGCCGGCCGCGGTCCCCGGGTTATGACGCGCGCGCTCGTCGCGTTCGCGCTGTGCGCGTGCAGCAGCTCGCACCCGCCGCGCGCCGCGGCGCCGCCGTCACCCGTGCCGCGCGATGCCGCCGCGGCTGCGGCGCCGGCGCCGATGTTCACTCCGCCGCCGTTCGAGCTGCCGGCGCCGAAGGATGCGATCGCGGCGGTCGCGAGCGATTCGCGTGCCAGTTGCGTCGTGCGCGCGAGCGGTCACGTCGACTGCTGGGACCTCGACGGCGTGATGCTTCGCATGCCGGATATCGCCGATGCCGTCGCGGTCGCAGGCGACGAGCAGTCGCGCTGCGTCGCTCGACCATCGGAGATCACGTGCTTCGAGCTGCACGACGAGAAGCTGGGCCGGCCGCATCACGTGGCGCTGGCGGGTGCGGTCGCGCTTGTTCCCGGCATCTGGTGGTGCGCGCTCGCCGGCGGAGGTCACATCGCGTGCTGGTCGCTTCCCGGTGACGGCAAGCCGACGTTCGTGCGCGAGGTGCACGACGCGACCAGTCTGGTCGGCAACGGCTCGACCACGTGCGCGACGGTGCGCGACGGTCACATGTGGTGCACCGATCTGAGCGGTGGCAAGCCGTCGCGCTGGCGGCGGATCGCCGGTCTCGACGACGTGCGCGTGCTCGCGATCCGAGCAGGCGGCGACATGCCGGACGACGCGTGCGCGGTGCGAACGCTCGGCGTGGTGACGTGCTTCGTGATCGACGTACGAACCGCGACGGCCTGGGCGATGCGCTACGAGGCCCCGGAGCCCGCGGCCCTCGACGCGATGCGCGGCGCCACCGCACTCGCGATGGATCCCGCGATGGGTGAGATCGTGGCGCTCGTCGGCGGCCACGTCGTGCGCGTCGGCGTCGACGGCCACGCGGAGACGCTACCGGTGCTCGCCGACGCGAACGCGATCACCGTCGATTGCGCGCGGCGCGCGCAGGGTTCGGTCGTGTGCTGGGGCGACCG
The DNA here is from genome assembly GCA_036490935.1 of Kofleriaceae bacterium. Lineage (GTDB taxonomy): Bacteria > Myxococcota_A > Polyangia > Haliangiales > Haliangiaceae > JABFXX01. Next base: position 52,076 of record DASXCY010000027.1, read on the forward strand.
TGCGACCGGTCAACCGAGGCTGTGGCACGCCGACCTGCCGGTCCCGGTGGTCGGCATCGCCGACGTGGTGTCGATCGCGACCAGCGCGGACCGCAGCGCGGCGGTCACGCGCGACGGCCGCGCCTTCCGGTGGGGCTGGACCGGCGATCGCGCGGTCGCGGTCGCGCTCGCCGGCTCGCACGATCTCGCGTCGGTCGTGATCGAGGGCCGCGGCAACGCAAACCCGTGCTTCCTGCGCCGCACCCGACGCGTGACCTGCATCTCCACGCAAGACGAGCCGGTCGACATGGGACTCGACCACGTCGTCTCGCTGACCAGCGATGGGTATTATCTCGCGCTGCTTCCCGACGGCACCGTCCACTGGTGGACCGATCCGATCCTTGGCAAGACCGAGACCCTCGCTCCGATACCAGGGGCGGTCGAGGTGCTCGGCGATCCCGGGTACTACTGCGGCCGCGATCCCGCCGGCCGCGTGTGGTGCGTGGGGCGGGACGTGCCGAGGACGCGGGTCGCGATTGCCGCCGCGAGCGCGATCGCGCTGGTGCACGGCGGCGCCAGCCAAGACATGGCGTGCGCGCTCGTGGCCGATGCGGTGTCGTGCTGGGAGCGAGGCCAGGAAGCGTCACCGCACGCGATCGCGCTCGGCGGACACACCGTCGAGCTGCGCGGCGAGGGCGAGCACGTGTGCGCGAAGCGGGTCGACCTCAGCCTCGCATGCTGGACCTTCGACGATGCACCGCATGCCGTGTTGCCCGCGGGCAGTCTCGACGGGCCGCTGGTCGGCGGCGAGAACGGCTGCACGATCCGCAAGGATGGCCGAGCTGCATGCTGGGGCGGCAACAGCGAGGGCCGGCTCGGCGACGGCTCGATCCTCGAGCTCGACTCGCCCGCGGCCGTTCCCGGGTTACAGTGAACGCAGCCGATGCTGATCGACTTCCTGTTCGAGCTGCGCCGCAAAAAGCTCGGCGTCTCGACGCACGAGTGGCGCGCGCTGATGGAGGCGATGGCGCTCGGCCTGCACGAGTCGTCGCTCGACGGCTTCTATCACCTGTGTCGCGCGCTGTGCGTGAAGGACATCGCGCTGTACGACGCCTACGACGAGGCGTTCCTCGCGTACTTCAAGGACGTCCACACCGACGCGCTCGCGCTGACCAAGGAGCTGCAGGACTGGCTCGCCGATCCGCGCGCGCTCGACGGCCTGACCGACGAGCAGCGCGAGGCGATGCGCGCGCTCGATCTCGAGAAGCTGCGCGAGCTGTTCGAGCAGCGGCTGCGCGAACAAAAGGAGCGCCACGACGGCGGCAACCGCTGGATCGGCACCGGCGGCACGTCGCCGTTCGGCACCGGCGGCGCGAACCCGAGCGGCATGCGTGTCGGCGGCGGCGGTGGGCGCAGCGCGATGGCGGTCGCCGACGAGCGCCAGTTTCGCGAGTACCGCCGCGACATCGTGCTCGACGTGCGCCAGATCGACGTCGCGTTGCGCGGCCTGCGCCGGCTCGGCCGGGACGGCGGGAAAGACGAGCTCGATCTCGACGAGACCGTCGACGAGACCTGCCGCAATGCCGGCGAGCTCGAGATCGTGTTTCGCCCGCCGCGCCGCAATCGCGTCAAGGTGCTGCTGCTGATGGACGTCGGCGGCTCGATGGATCCGCACGCCGAGCTCGTGTCGCGGCTGTTCACCGCGGCGTCGCGCTCCGGGCGGTTCGCGAAGTTCCGCAGCTACTACTTCCACAACTGCGTCTACAACTCGATCTACGAGGACGCGCTGTTCAAGAAGGGCCTGCCGGTCGCCGATCTGCTCGCCGGCAGCGACCGCGACGAGAAGCTCGTCATCGTCGGCGACGCGCTGATGCATCCAGCCGAGCTGCTCGATCCGGGCGGTTCGCTCTACCTCGCTTCGCAGACGCGCGCGTCGGGCATCGAGTGGCTGCGCCGGCTCGCACACCACTTTCGCAGCTCGGCATGGCTCAATCCCGAGCCCGATCGATTCTGGGCCGGTACGACGATCGAGGTCATCGCGAGCGTGCTGCCGATGTTCCCGCTCACGCTCGACGGTCTGGCCCAGGCCGTGCGGTTCCTCGTGCGCGGCGGCGAGCGCCCGCGCGTCGGCGATCCGGCGCGCTGGCTCGAGCAGTTCGCGCGCTAGCTGGCGCTCAGCTGGCGCGAGCTGGATCGACCTACTGGCGCTTCGACCAGTCGGGTTCGGGCTCGCCCGAGCCCTTCGCGCCCTGATCCGGCGTCGCCGGCACATCGGGCTTCGTCTCCGGCTTGGCGTCCGATCCCGATCCGGATCCCGATCCCGTACCAGTGCCCGCGGCCGATCCCGCGGCCGATCCCGCGGCCGTTCCCGAATCCGATCCCGATCCCGCCGCTGGCGCGCCCGATCCCGCCGCCGCCGCCGATCCCGCTCCGGCGCCCGTCGGATGCGTCACCGCTCCGGTCCCGCCGTTATTGATCACGACCGGCATCACGACCAGCCTCGCCTCCGCCGTGCCCGACACCTGCGCGTCGTCCTCGGTGGCCGTCGTCGCGTCGAACATCACCTCGGCCGCGCGATATCCGGGCTTGCGCAGCACGACGCGCAGCTTGGTCTTCGCGGCCTGCGCCGCGGTCAGCCGGATGTCGGCCGGCGTCGCCTTGCCCGTGCCGAACCCGTCGATCCAGACCTGCGCGCCGGGCGGCGCGCTCGTCACCGCGAGCATGTGCGGCTTGGCCTCGAGCTTCGCGGTCACCTTGTCCTGGCCGCCCTTGACGTCGAGGTCTTTGCCGAGGAACCCGGCCGCATGGACGTGGACCTTGTACGCCTTGTCCTTCTCGAGCTTCGCGGTGAACGGCGCGTCGCCGCGCTGGTCGGTGCCCTCGATCTCGATCGTCGCCTTCGGCACGCTCGCCGCGATCACGGTATCGACCGTCGGCGCCGCGGGCGCCGGCTTGACCTCGGGCGCGCTGCTGCCCGACCCGGTCGCCGCGAGCAGCGCGCTGCCGCTTCCGGGCTGCGTGACAGGCTGCGGATTCGGCTTCGTGCCCTCGTTGGTCACGACGCGCTGGTCCTCGGCGAGGCTCGGCCGGATGACGAAGTAATAGACGGCGCCGAGCGCGCCGGCGACGAGCACGAGCGCACCGATCACGATCGGCGCGATGCTCGGTCGCTTCGGTGCGATCGGTCGCGACGTCTCGCTCTCGCCGAGCGGGAACACCGCACGCGGCACCGCGACCCGCTCGGTCGCCTCGATCTTGTTGGACGAGGTGACGACCTTCGCCGGCTCGACGCCGAGCATCGTGCGCGGCGAGTCGCCTTCGGTCCGCGGCGACGGCGACGTGTCGAGCTTGCGCGCGTGCGGCCGCGACGTGTCGCGCTCCGGCGGCTCGGGCAGGCCGGGCGCCGAGTCGCGATCGGGGATGGTCTGGCTGCGCTCGTCGATCCCCGGCCCGACACCCGGCGCCGGCGGCTCGGCGAGCGGCGTCTCGGCGCGGCTGTGCTTGCGGCGCTCGGCGAGCTCGTCCATCGGCATGATCGCGGTGCCGGTCTTCAGATCCATGCCGGCCGCCGCGGACTGCGCGGCGAGCTCGTCGAGCGAGCGGACCTTCGTCGCCTCCTGGAACGCGTTCTCGTCGAACTCGTCGGCGTCGGAGTGGAACGGCATCGGCTTGGGCAGCGGCGTCTGCTCGGAGTCGCGCGCGGCGCGGCCGCTCGGGCCGAGGCCGAGTTGATCCTGGATCGGCGCCGGCGCGACGCGCGTCGGCGTATCGGTGAACAGCGGCGGCTTGGTCGTCTCGGTGTGACCCGAGCGCTGCGGCGCCTGCTTCGCCTTCTCGGCGAGGATCTTCTCGAGGACCTGCTGGCTGCCCTCGTTCAGGCGATCGAAGCGCACGCCCATGCCGGGCGCGATCGCGGGCCGGCTCGGATCGTTCTCGCGCGTCCACACCACCGTGCCTTCACCAGAGATCAGCGGCGACGCATCGCGCAGCTGGAACTCGAACTTCATCTGGGTACCGACCGCGAGCGGCTCCTTGGTACGGATGAAGATGCCGCCCTGGCTGACGTCGACCGCGTAGCGCTCGATGAACTGCTCGAGCGTCTCGCTCTTGAATTTGATCTTGAGCGTGACCGGCGTGCGCTTACCCTGTCGGGTGTTTGGATCGGCCAATGCGTTCTCCCGCCTCGATATTACACAGATCGGGTAAGGTGCGCTCGTGTCGTTTGACGCTCCGCAACGCTCCGCGCCGCTGCGCACCCCGGCGGAGCCAGGACTTGCGAAGCCGATCCGCCGAATTCTCGTCGCAAACCGCGGCGAGATCGCTGTCCGTGTCATGCGTACGTGTAAGGAACGCGGCCTCGAGACCGTCGCGGTGTACAGCGACGTCGACCGGCTCGCGCTGCACGTGCAGCTCGCGGATGCCGCGATCCACATCGGGCCCGCGCCGGCGGCTCGGAGTTACCTGGTCATCGAAAAAATCCTCGACGCGTGCCGGCAGAGCGGGGCGGACGCGGTCCACCCCGGTTACGGGTTCCTGTCGGAGAACGAAGACTTCGCCGACGCGTGCGCGGCCGCCGGCATCACGTTCGTGGGCCCGAGCGCCGAGGCGATGCGCAAGATGGGGAGCAAGACCGAGGCGCGCAAGACCGTCGCGGCGGCTGGCACGCCGGTGGTGCCGGGCGACAACGGGCCCGCCGGCAACGGCTTCCCGAGCGCGGACGAGGCGCTCGCCGCCGCGCAGGCGATCGGCTTTCCGGTGCTGATCAAGGCCGCCGCAGGTGGCGGTGGCAAAGGCATGCGGCTCGTGTCAGACGCGAAGGCGTTCGCGGCGGCATTCGACGGCGCGCGCCGCGAAGCCGAGAGCGCGTTCGGCGACGGCACCGTGTACCTCGAAAAAGCGATCGAGCGCCCGCGTCACATCGAGATCCAGGTGTTCGGCGACACGCACGGCAACATCGTGCACCTCGGCGAGCGCGATTGCTCGATCCAGCGCCGCCACCAGAAGGTCATCGAGGAGTCGCCGTCGCCGGTCGTGACCCCCGAGCTGCGCGCGAAGATGGGCGCGGCCGCGGTCGCCGCGGCGCGCGCGGTGAGCTACGTCGGCGCCGGCACGTGCGAGTTCCTGCTCGGTCCAGAATCAGACGTGCCCGGCCACGGGCGTGGGTTCTATTTTCTGGAGATGAATACGCGCCTGCAGGTCGAGCACCCGGTGACCGAGATGATCTACGGATTGGATCTCGTGTCGTGGCAGCTCGACGTCGCGGACGGCAAGCCGCTGCCGCTGACGCAGCAAGAGCTCGACGCGCGCCGCCGCGGCTGGGCGATGGAGTGCCGCGTCTACGCCGAGGATCCGGTGAAGTTCCTGCCGTCGCCGGGCAGGATCACGCACCTGCGCGTCCCCGATGGCCCGTACGTGCGCGACGACAGCGGCTGCTACGAAGGCGCCGAGATCCCGGTGCACTACGATCCGCTGATCTCCAAGCTCGTCGTCTGGGGCGAGGATCGCCCGCGCGCGCTCGCGCGCATGCGGCGCGCGCTCGACGAGTATCAGGTGCGTGGCATCGAGACGAACCTGCCGTTTCATCGCCGCTGCCTGCGCCACCCCGCGTTCTGCGCCGGCGACTTCGACACCGGCTTCATCGGCCGCAACGCCGAGGCGCTGCACCCGAGCGCCGACGACGCCGAGTTGGTCGCCGCGATCGCCGCCGCGGTGATCGACACGCACACCGGCGCGCACGCCGCGCCCGCCACCGCCGCGAACGGCGCGCATGCGACGGCCGAAATCTCGGCGTGGCGTCGCGGGCTCTAGCGCAGGCCGTACTTCTTGACCTTGCGATAGAGCGTGTTGCGCGGCACGTCGAGCGCCTTCGCGGTCGCCTGCATGTTGCCGGCGTTCGCGCGCAGGCCTTCTTCGATCAGGCGGCGCTCGGCTTCTTCGATCGGTGTCCAGTCGCCGGTGGCGCGCGTGCGGAGCCGCAGGAGGTCGGCGTCGATGGTCGGGCCGTCGACGAGCATCAGCGCGCGCTCGAGCTCGTTGCGGAGCTGGCGCACGTTGCCGGGCCAGTCGTAGGCGCGCAGCGCGGCGCGCGCGTCTTGCGACAGCGTCGGCACGGCGCGCCCGCTGCGGTGGGCGAGCTCGTCGAGGATGTGGTGCGCGAGCAGGATCACGTCGTCGCCGCGCGCGCGCAGCGGCGGCACCTCGACCTCGAGCACGTCGAGCCGGTAGAATAGATCCTCGCGGAAGCGCTTCGCCGCGACCTCGTCGGCGAGCCGCTTGTGGCTGGCGGCGACGATCCGCACGTCGACCGCGAGCGGCCGCTCGGCGCCGACCGGCTGGATCTCGCCGGACTCGATCGCGCGCAGCACCTTCGCCTGCGCGGCCTGCGAGAGATCCGCGATCTCGTCGAGGAACAACGTGCCGAGGTGCGCGCAGGCGAACCGGCCGCGCCGCGGCTTGTCGGCGCCGGTGAACGCGCCGCGCGTCACGCCGAACAGCTCGCTCTCGATCAGCGACTCGGGGATCGCGGCGCAGTTGACGGTGACGAACGGCTGCTCGGCGCGCGGCGACAGCGCGTGCACGTGCAGCGCGACCAGCTCCTTGCCGACGCCGGTATCGCCGCGGATCGTCACGGTCGCGTCGCCGGCGGCGCACTTGGCGATCTGTGCACGCAGCGCGCGCATCGGCTCGCTCGTGCCGACGAGCGGTGGCACGCCCGGCGGCGCGAACGCCTCGGCGAGCGCGTTGGCGCGGCGGTGCTGCTCGCCTCGATCGCACGCCGAGGCGGCGAGCCGCGCGAGCGCGGTCAAGAAGTCGAGGTCGTCGGGCATGAACGCGGCATCGCGGCCGCGATCGTCGACGAAGATGTAGCCGAGCACGCGGCCGCCGAGCTCGAGCGGCGCGCCCATCGCCGAGCGAATCCCCGCGCCGAGCGGGTCGCGCACGAGCACGGCCTCGCGGCGCTCGATCGCGGCGAGGAGCTGGGCGGGAATCACCATATCGTCGGCGCTGGCGCCGCCGCGCGCGACGCTGATGCGGCGGCCGGCGGGCCCGGCCGCGGCGTCGCGCACGCCGATCACGCCGCGCTCGCACACCAGCACTTCGAGGGCGAGCCCGAGCGCGCGCTCGAGCGCGGCATCCGGCTCGTCGAGCGCGCCGACGAGCCGCGTGATCTCGAACAGCACGCGCAGCCGGCGTTGATCGGCATCGGCGGCGCGTTCGGGCGGCACCGCGACGGCGGTGACCGTGCGCACGACCGAGTCGGTGCTCGGCTGATCGGCGTTGCGAAAGATCAGCGCGACGGCGCCGAGCTGGATGACGTCGCCGTCGCCGAGCGTCGTCTGCTTCGTCGCCGTGCCGTTGACGCGAATGCCATGCCGCGACTCGAGATCGATCGCCCGCCACGACGCGCCGTCCGGCTCGATCCGGAGATGCCGGCGCGACACCTGGCGGTCGGCGAGCCGCAACGCACTGCTCGGATCTCGCCCGGCTTCGATCGGCTCGCGCAGCTCGACGACATACGCCGTCTGGCCGGGCTCGCGAACGATCAACGACGGCATCCTCCGAGTTTGCCAACCGGGTTGTTCGCGTGGAAGTGCTGTGTTCCAATTTGCTGCGCGGATGGCGAGCTCGGAGGACGTCGGGGTCACGGATCCGCGAACGGTGGACACGGTCGACGTGCCGGCCGCGTTGCGCGGCGCGCATGCGCTCGAGCGCGATCAGAAGCTCGGCCGCTACTCGATCGGCGAGCTCGTCGGCGCCGGCGGGATGGGCGAGGTCTATCGCGCGATCGACGGCGAGCTGAAGCGCGCGGTCGCGATCAAGGTGATGCGCGCGGTCGAGCGCGGCCGCGATCAGCTGCTCGAAGAGGCCCGCGCGATGGCGAAGCTGTCGCATCCCAACGTCGTCGTCGTGTACGAGGCCGGGCTCGTCGACGGGCGCGTGTACATCGCGATGGAATTCATCGCCGGCTCGACGCTGCGCGCGTGGGTGAAGGACCGGCCGTGGCGCGACATCGTGCGCATCTACGTCGCCGCCGGGCGCGGCCTCGCCGCGCTGCACGCGGCCAAGCTCGTGCATCGCGACTTCAAGCCCGACAACGTGCTGGTCGGCGCGGACGGCCGCCCGCGCGTCGCCGATTTCGGGCTCGCCATCGTCGAGGACACCGAGCCCACGGTGAAGGGCGGCACGCCGCGCTACATGGCGCCCGAGCAGCGCGAGGCGGCGGCGACGGTCGACGTGCGCAGCGACCAGTTCGCGTTTTGCGTCGCGCTGTGGGAGGCGATCACCGGCGAGCCGCCCGGCGAGCAGCTCGCGACGCGCGCGATGCCTGCCCACGTGCGCGCGGCCCTGGCGCGCGGGCTCGCGACCGAGCCGAGCGCGCGCTGGCCGTCGCTCGACGCGCTGCTCGCCGAGCTCGAGCGCGATCCGGCGGCGCGCCGGCGTCGCATCGCCGCCGTCGGTGGCGTCGGCGCGCTCGCGCTCGTCGCGGGTTACGCGCTGGTCACGCGAGGCGGCGACCCGCGCGCGGCGTGCGACGCGGCGGCGGCACGGATCGACGCCGCGTGGATGCCGCTCGATGCCAAGCTCGTGGCCGCGCGGTTCGCCGGCTCGCATCGCGCCCACGCCGGCGCGACGCTCGAGCGCGTGCACGGCGCGCTGGACGGTTACGCGAAGGATTGGGCGGACCTGCGCCGCGACGTGTGCCTCGCGACCGCGGTGCGCAACGAGCTCACGCCGCGCACGAGCGAGCTCGAGGTCGCGTGCCTCGATCGGCTCGCGGGCGGCATGCGCGCGCTCGTCACCGTGCTCGAACGCGAGGGCGATGCCGCGACCCTCGATCGCGCGGCGGCCGCGATCGGCCAGCTGCGCGCGCCGAGCGAGTGCCGGGAGGTGCAGGCGCTCGACGCGATTCCACCGCCGCCGGCCGAGCTGCGCGCGCGCGTCGCCGAGCTCCAGGCCGATCACGATCGTGTCGAGGCGGAGTTTCGAGCCGGGCGCTACAAGGCGCTCCAGCCGCTCGCGCGCGCGAACGCGAAGGCGGCCGACGAGGTCGGCTACGCGCCGGCGCAGGCCGAGGCAATGATGTCACTCGCGATGCTCGAGGGCACGCTGCACGACGACGAGGGCGCGGAGCGCGACGACGAGCAAGCGGTCACCTACGCCGGCGTGGCCCACGACGATCACGTGATGAACGTCGCGTGGCGCGGCCTCGTGGCCGAGGCGATCGCGCGCAGCCACTTCGACGAGGCGGCCGAGCGCCTGCGGTACGCGCAGGCCGCGCTCGCGCGCAGCGGTAACGCGCCGCTCTACGATGCCCGGCTCGAAGCGACGCACGCGACACTGCTGCTGGCCAAGGGCGACGCGGCAGGCGCGCTCGCCACGATCGATCACGCGGTCCAGATCGCCGAGCGCGGCAGCCTCGCGCCGCTCGAGCGCGCCGCGCTGCTCAACACGCGCGGCCGCATCCTCGTCCAGCTCCATCGCGGCGCCGACGCGATCGTCGCGTTCGGGGCCGCGAAGTCGATCTGGGAGAGCGTGCTCGGCCCCGACGAGCCGAACATCGCCGGCGTGCTGCTCAACATCTCGAACGCCGAGTCGAACCTGGGCCGCTACGACGACGCCGAGCGCGATCTCGATCGCAGCGCGCAGATGACCGAGGACGAGTTCGGCCCCAACGCGCTCAACCTCGGCCGCGTGCTGAACAACCGGTGCGAAGTGCGTCTCTTGCGCCACGACGTGACGGGCGCGAGCGCCGACTGCGACCGCGCGCTCGCGATCAAGACGAAGGCATCGGGCCCGAACAGCGCGGAGCTCGCGTCGACCTTGATGGAGCTGGCCGAGCTCGCCGAGCAGCGCGACGACGAAGCGGCGGCCGACGAGATCCGCGCGCGCATCGTGGCGATCCATGTCGGCGCGCTCGGCGCGCATCACCCGAAGGTGGCGCAGGATTACTACGACCTCGCGGAGTCCGCGCTGCGGGCGGGCGATGCCACGAAGGCGCGCGACGACGTCGGGCACGGCCGCGCGATCGCCGAGGCCGCGCACGATCCGACGCTCGTGGCCGAAGGCCAGTCCGCGCTCGCCGACGTGCTGCGCGTACGGGGCGACATCGCGGCCGCGCGGGCCGCGATCCGCCTGGCGCTCGCGCACCACGAGGAGCTCGCGCACGGCTCGGCGAACGCCGACGTCGCGCTCGCGGTGGCGAGCGACCACGAGGAGGCCGGCCGCATCGAGCAAGCCGCCGGCGATCTCGTCGCGGCCGAGCGCGAGCTGCGCCTCGCCGTCGAGCTCACCACGCCGGTCGCGGGCACCGGCCAGGCCAACCTCGCCGCGCCGCTCGAGCACCTCGGCGCGCTGCTCGCCGCCGCCGGCAAGCCGCACGACGCCGTCGCGCCGCTCGATCGCGCGCTCGCGATCGCGACCGCGACCGCCGGCCCCGCGACCGACCGCGCGCGCCTCGGCCTCGCGCTCGCCTCCGCGCGCTGGGCCGACGCCGACCGCGCCGGCGCGCTCGCGGCCGCGCACGCCGCGCAGGCCGCGGTCACCGCCGCGCACGACACACCGTCGATCATGCGCGCGCGCGCCGACGCCGCCGCGTGGCTCGCGGCGCACCGCTGATCGACGTTTAATTAAGGATCGAACCAGTCGGGCGGTGTGTTCGCGTAGTCTGCGAACGGGTCTGGGTTCACATGGGTCCATCCTGGAAACTCGTTGTGAAAAAATGTCGAACCACATCGGTCGCATGCCTTCGGCCAGGTGCCGACCGATCCGCCTCTGTTGGTGAACAGACTCCCATCGCGCGCACCAAGAATCTCGGCATGTAGTTTGTCGTACCGAGGACTGCCCAGGATCTCGCCAGGCGCCAGCGGGATCCGACCACTCGCGATCGCGTCGTACACGTCTTCGCGTGTGACGTTGATGATGCGAATCGCCTCACCGGTGGGTTCGCCTACGCTAATGGCAAGGGTCTTCTTTGCCACGATCGGGGGAAGGTCGAGTGCGGACCCGGACTGCCGCCAGAGCTCTTCCGCTCGAACGGGTAGCGACGGCGGCACTACAGCGACTTCTTCAAGCTCCGGTTGCTCCGCTGCGAACGACGGGAATGCCGGCGCGCCACTGGGAAAGGTGTTAAGCGCGCTCTGCAGATCCTGTCCGGCCATCGCGATGCTGCCCACGAACGCGATATCCTCAAGGACTGCGCCGCACACCCGGCAGTCGACGTTGAGGAACTTATAGACCGGATTTGTCATCATCGGATCCGGTGCTGGATCGTTCACCTCGTACCATTCAGGGCTGCAGGCGCCGCGTCCGGGAGCGCAACCAGGCACGAAGACGCCATAACGAGACACCGTCGTAGTACCGATCCTGGTCACAGGGGCGCTCCCCGTCGGCGTGTTGCGAATCGTGTTGGGAGGCGGAGGTGGCGGGGTCCCCGGGCCGTCGGCAGGCAGGCCGCCGCCGCCCGAGGCGCCCTCGGTTTCGTCGACGGGATTGGGTCCGAGCCAGTTGTCGCCCAGTCCCTCGCCGAACGGCACGTCCGGGTCGTCGTCCTCGTCCTCGCTATCCCAAGGATCGAACCCCGACGGGTCCCTGAGGTTGATCGGGTTGTTGTAGATGTAGCTGTAGCGATTGTACGTCTGGCTGTCGAACGGGGCGCCGACGACAGGATCCGCAGTCAGGAAGTGACGCAGCGTCGGGTCGTACGAGCGGCCGCGCTGGTTGACGAGACCGAGCTCGTCGTCGTAGCGGAGCTCGTCGAGGCCGAACAGCATCGTCGCATCCGTGCCCGTGACCGGCACTGCGTTCTGATCCGTGCGGTGACCCCAGGGATCGAAGAACAAGCGCCGCACCAGCGTCCCACTTGCGTTCGAGGTCGCGATCGGCGTGCCGCGCACGTCGTGATGGATGTACACGAGGCTGCGGCCGAGCGTGGACTCGTTGAGCGTTGCCTGAGCGACCGCGCCGCCCGGACCGCGGACGTAGTAGTAATCGGTCAGCACGCTCGAATCGCTGCGCCGCTCCCAGAGCCCGTCGACCGACATCGTCCAGCCCGAGCTGTCCTTCTTCACGACGCGCGAGCCATCGACGTCGTAACCGAACGTCGTCGTGTCGCCGCCGATCGTGACGGTCTTCGGCAGATCGCGCTCGGTGTACGTCACGCTTCGCGTCGGCGTCGATACCTGTCGCCCACGCGCGTCGTAGGCGATCGTGCCGGTCGTCGACGCGTAGGTCGGCGCGTGTGGCCCTGCGCCCGATCCGCCGTACATGTACGTCGCGATCGTGGTCGTGCCGAGCTGCTCCGACAGCAGGTTGCCGAGGCTGTCGTACGAGAAGCTCATCGTGCGCGTCGACGCGCCGGTCGGCACCACCTTCCACTGCGTGAGCCGATGCAGGGCATCGTACGTATACGAATCGGTCCGCGACAGCACCAGGTCGGTCTGCGTCGCGAGCGCGCTTTCGGCGGTGTACGTGTACTTCAGATCCGTGAGGCCCGTGTCTTTCACCTCGCTCGGGCGGCCAGCAGGGTCGTATGTGCGGTTGCCGGTGATTCCATTCCCGAGGACGAACGAATCCGGGATGTCGTCGACCGTCTCGCTCTGCGTCTGCCAGTACACGGTCGTGCTGCCGCTGTCGGTCCGGGCGATTGACGATAGGAAGCCGTGCGAGTTGTACGAGTATCCGACCGTCAGCCCGGTCGTCGTGCCGTAGATCGTCGGATAGATCAGCGACGACAGGCGGCCGGCCGAGTCGAACGTGCGCTGGAACGCGACGACCTGTCCGTTCGCGACGTAGAACTCCTCTTTCATGCGACCGTACGTGTCGTAGACGAACGAGTGATACGTGCCATCGGGACTCTGCTGCGCCGATGGCTTGCCGATCCCGTTCGTCGCATCCCAGTAATAGGAAGCGGTGCCGTCGGCATTCGTGGCTTGCGTCGGCCGTCCGAGCAGGTCGCGCACATAGCTCGTCGTCGACGCTCCCTCGGCGGTAGCCGTGACGTTGTCGAATGCGTCGTATTGAGTACTCGACGTCCCGCTGTCGGGCGAGGTCACGCTGAGGCGCCGGCCGCGCTGGTCGTACGACGTCGAGATCGTGTTGCTGTTCGGATCGATCGTGCGCAGGAGCTCGCCGAAGTCTCCGTAGTGATACGTCGTGAGGAGCGGGTAGCTGCCGGGTAGATACTGCGTGCTCGAGATCGGCCGGTCGTCGACATCGCGCGTGATGAGCGAGATGTGGCTCGCCGGATCGGTCACCTGCGTCGAGGCGAACGACTGCGCGTACGTGGTCGTCCCGCCGGCCGCGTCGGTGTGCGTGTAGGGCCGATCGAGCGTGTCATATAGCTGCGTCGATTCGGCCGCACCCGGCGCGCCCCAGCCGGGCCGACTCGTCGACACAAGCCGACCTTCGGCGTCGTATCCCATCACCTGCATCGTCGAGACCCCGCTGAAGCCGACGTGGCTGTCGGACACGAGGTGCCCGACGCAATCCGTCTGGAGTGTACGGGATGCGCCGTCCGCACTCGTGATCTTCGCGATCGTGCCGGACAGCTGCGAACCGAGCAGGCGCGGCAGGAACGAGTAACTGATCTTCGCGGCGCCGCTCGGGATCACGCTCCGGCGATTGCCGAGTTCGTCGACCTGGAAGCTCGTGACGACGTTGTTGACGTCGCTCGTCGACACGAGTGCGCCGTACCCGGGGTGAAAGAGGTACTGCTCACGCTGGCCGAGCGCGTTGGTGTGCGAGGTGACGAACATCCGTTCGGTGGTGTCGTAGGTAAACGAATCGGTCCGCGAGGTTTGCCCCGGCGCCGAGCGCGTGATACTCGTGACCGAGCCGTCGCTGTTACGCACGAAGGTGGTCGTCTCCCGGATCGACAGGTCTGAAGAGGTCGGCTCGACGTCGATCTCGCTGACGTCGGCGCCGGTGAACGTGAAGTCGGTGCGGCGCGGCGTCGGCGACAGCGTTCCGTCGCTCGTGGCCGTGCACGTGCTGTCGGCGCAGGCAACGACGCTCGTGATCGACTTCGGGAGGGCGACGAGCCAGTTCGTGAGGTCCGGCGCGTAGTACATCGTCGTGGTCGTCGACACCTGACCACCGACGGTCCACTCCTGATCGACCGTGACATTGCCGTAGTGATCGCGCGTGTACTGGGCGAAGCGAGTACGCAGCAGTGTGACGCCGGGATCGGTGAGCGTCGGAGCGCCGTTGGGCCCACTCAGGGCGGGGAACGGCGTGTTCACGAGTCCGGGAAATGTCAGGTTCTCTTCCCATTCGTCGGTGCGAGCGATGTTGACGCAATTCGGCTCGGCCTCCGGTGCGTCGCTGCCGCCGCAGTTGTCGTAGACGTAGGCGGTGTGCACGACGCGCGAGCGCGGGGACGTACCGGGGTTGTACATCGGGAGCGTGGACGTACCGGTCGTGCTCGGCGGGGGCCAGGTCTCCTGCGCGATCGGCGTCATGTCCCAGCGCTCCAACGGATCGACGTGCCAAAGGCTCCCGAGTCGGTCGTATCGCGTGACAGTCTCGTGCATCGCGACGATGTCGAACGCATCGACGTAGCCGAAGCCGAGGAAGCCGCGGCCCCACATGTCGACGCGCGGATCGGCATAGCTGTAGAACGTCTCGTGCGCGGCGTTGGGATCATCGCCCGTGACGACCGCAAGATACGTCGCAACCTCGATCCCGCTGCGGATGCACTTCTGCGGGTACGTGCAGCTGTACAGCGCGGGTGACGGCTCGTTGCCCTGGGTGCCGGGCGCCCAGAACGCGTTGGGCCAGCTCGTCGTGTACGGCGCCCATCGCGACGAGTAACCGATGATCTCGCGCGTGTTCGTCGAGCTGTTGCTCCGATCGCCGACCTTGCCGATCGTGTCCTCCGTAGCTTGGGCGCGCACCGTCTCGAAATGCTCGCCGTCGGCGGCCATCACGACGACATCGAGCCGGCCATCGCCGTCGAAGTCGCCCGCGCCGAGCGGCGGATACTTCAACGTGTGGAAACGAAGCGTGTTGGTCGCATCGAACCACACGCGGTACGCCTCGTGCGACGGGATGTTGTTCGTCGTATCTGCATCGTGGACGAGCGCTACATCCTCGCGACCGTCGCCGTCCATGTCGTAGACCATCAGGTGATACGGCCCGACGGTCTCGGGCGTGTCGGAGCTGCACGTCGCGGGCACCGTCTGCGTGGTCGAGTCACTGACCGAGATCGTAAGGCACGCCTGCGGGGTACCGTCCGGTGCACCGCCCCACGTCACGCAGATCTGGTGACTCTTCGCGTCGTAGTCGACGAAGTCGGCCTCGCCATCGCCGTTGAGATCCCCGTACGCGGACTGCGGGCGCGCCTGCGCCGACACCACCGGCTGGAGCGTGCCGGTCGGATCGAGCTCGACGCCGTCGTACGACTCGAGCAAGCACGGCTGGACACTGTTGGCTTCCATGTTCCAGGTGTTGGAGAAGTACAGTGCCTGCCGGCCTCCTCCCGCTGGCGTCGCGAACGTCGGGTGGGTGCCGCCCGCGAGTGGCGCGTGAATGTTCACGATCGGGTCGTTCAAGGTGAACGGGACGTCGAGCGAGTCGTCGAACGTCGGCGCCGAGCCGGGCGCAGTGGAGTTGTGACGATACTTCCATTTGTAGTTGAAGTACGCCGGGTAGTACGGTTCATTCTGGCCCCACCCGGGCTCGCTGGGATCTGCGTGCACGCCCTGCACGAGATCGACGAGACCGTCGCCGTCGAGATCGGCGACGGCGTTGACGTTGACACTGCCCGGTTGGCCGTGGGCTCCGCCGTACTTGTCGTCGAAGTAGTACTGGCCGAAGTCTCCGGACGCGGCGAAGCTGCCGAGCCACGGACCCTGCAGCGGCCACGGCGCGGCGAGCATCGGGCCCTGCCACTGAAACAGCTTGTAGGTCGAGTCGTAGCTGCCGCCTTCCAGCGGCGGAGTCGCGAACCACGGCGCGATCAGGTCGGTCTTGCCATCCCCGTCGAAGTCGCCGAACACCGCGTCCTGCAGCAGGAAGTTGTCGTCGTACAAGAACGCCGAATCGGTGAACCATCCGTTGGCCGACGAATAGCCGACGTTGAGGACCGTCGATTGACCGGTTTGAACGAGCATCTCGTCTTGTCCGTTACCGTCGAGATCCACGGCGCGGACCGACGAGTAGGTCGCGAACAGCAGCGGCGAGACCCAGGAGTTGAAGGTGTCGGTCGCGTCGTAGTCGACGAATCCGGTCGAGTTCCACGCGAACGTGCGCTCCACCTGCGGATTGCCGTCCGCGCCGGTGTGATCGACCGCTACCAAGCGCGACTGGCGGGTCGCGAGGCTCTGACTGTACGTGAGCGAATAGCTCGAGACCGCACCGACCGTTGTCGGGTTTGGCGCATCGCACTCGATCGTCGTCAGCAGCCGGTTGATGCTGTACTGCACACCGCGCCGATAGGAAATCACCGGGTCCGGGCGCGCGATGCGTCCGTAACCGAACTTGATCGTCCGCTTGCCGGAGTCGCTGCTACGGTTCGTGTATGTGATCGTCAGCGGGTACAGCTCGCCGGCCGAGACAACATCATAGCTGTAGTCGATCGAGTTGCCGTCGGCGTCGATGTCCTGGACCAGTTGCCAACTGTTCAAGGTGACGCTTCCGAGCACGCTGGAAAACACGCGCTTCGTCCCATTCGAAAGTGCGAACGTGATCGAGCTCCCCGACGTGGTGATCTGCGTCGAATTGTCGCCTTCGAACCGGTAGGTTCCGTCCGTGGCGCGTAGGATGTGGCGACCTTCCCAGCAGAGGTCGTAGTCGCCGGCCTCTGCGGTCGCAAGCCCGTCGTAGGCGATCGTCGCGTCGCACCGCCTCACGGGGGATAGGCCGCCCAGCTGCCATCCGATGCCGAGCAAGCCGTTGCCGCCGCGGCTCGAATACGAGAGCGACAGCTTGGGCGCCATCCCGCGCCGGCCGGGTGGCACCACGAGCGGCATGTCGTAGTGATACGAGCCGTCGGCCGCGACCGAGCCTGAGCCGGGCTGCACGCCGACCTGACCCTCCAGCGGCAGCACCATGTTGGCAGGGTAGGTCAGCGCACTCGCCGTCGTGGATGTCTCGAGACTCGGGGTTTCGTCGCCGCTGCACCGCAGACTGCAGAGGGCGAGCGCAGCGACGATATAGTTGCGTGGGAGAAAACGCATGGGGCCGGCACGAGCAACGTCCGTGCCCTGTGGTCGCGTACACGTGACGCGGGGTTAGGCGCGCGTCGTGTTCCATCTCGGGATCGCGCAGACCCACCGTGGAACAGTCACAGCTTCGAGCCCGGCTCGGCCGGGATCACGTGCAGGTCGCCGCTCCAGGTCGCGGCGACGACGATCACGCGGCCGTCGTCGGTCGCGGCGACCGAGGTCGCGGTCTGACCGCCCGCGAGCGAGCCCACACGCTCGAGCTTGCCGGGCGGATCGAGCGAGACGCGCAACAGATCGGGCGCGATGTCGTTGTTCGCGATCGCGAGCCACTTGCCGTTCGGCGAGACCGCGGCCATCGCGACCGTCCCGGCGACTTCGGGCCCACGGCGCTCGGCTCCGGTCTTCGCGTCGATCCAGACGAAGTGATCGGACGTCGCGGCGAGCACGGAATCGCCGTGCACGCCCATCAAGGTCCGCCCGAGCGCGCCGAACCGCTTGATCGGTCCGCCATCTCGGTCGACGACGTACATCGCGACATCGTCCACGCCGTGCTCGCGCATGAACACGATCCGGTCGTCGCCCAGCCACATCGGTCCCGAGTCGCCGAGGTCATCCGTCAAGCGGTAGACCTCGCCGCCCGGTGCCATCGTGGTGACCCGGATCCCGGGGTTCGGCTTGCCGATCGCATACGCGACCAAGCTTCCGCTCGGGCTCAGCGCTGCGGAGGTCGCGGTGCCTTGGTCGGGATCGCTGAGCTGGCTCTCGTGCCCCGCGCGGTCGCGAACGATCACGACATTGCGGCCGCGCAGCGCGCGCAGCCAGACCAGCGAGCCCTGCGGGCCCGTGTTCATCACGCGGATGTCTGGATCGTCGACCAGCGCGTGGTCCTGGGCCGCCACATCGATCGCGCGCGAACGCGTGCCGCAGTCCGAGTAGACGAGCGCGCTTCCGTCGGGTGCGACGGCGATCCCACCGATCGCATTGACGTCCGGTGCGACGAGCTCGTCCTTCGCCGTCGCGAGCTCGCGCCGGCGGATCCCCTTGTTGGCCACGTAGTAGACGTAGCGACCGTCGGAGCTGAACGCCGGGCGCCCGATCGCCGCCGGAACGTGCGGGCGATCGATCTGCGAGGTGGCCAGGTCGATGAAGATCAGCTCGGGCCCCGCGTTCGTCGATTCGATCACCGCGAGTCGGTCGCCGGTCGGCGATGCGGTGAGCAGCCGGAACGAGCCGGTCTCTGCGGCCACCAGCGCGCGATCCTTGCCGCCTTGCCACGCGCGGATCTCGCGCTGCGTTCCGGGGATGTAGTAGACGGTGTCCCCGGTGCTGGTCGAGTCGGCCGACCACACATCGAACAGGCGCGCCGTCTTGCCGGTCGCGAGATCGAGCGCGTCGATGCCGCCGAGCTGCTCGCGTGAATCCTGCGCGAGGTACAGGACCTCGTTCGGCGTCCGCCCGCGGCTCGCGCGCCACTCCCAGTTCGGAGCCGACGTCAGCTGCGTCGTCGCGCCGCCCGCGAGCGCGACCTCGTACAGATCGACGGCGTCGCCTTGGGTGCGATCGAACACGACATGGCCGTCGGCGGAGACCGTCGGCGAGTACGCGCACGCCGAGGTGCCGTAGCGCGTGAGCATCCGCGCGCGGGCAAGGTCGAGCTGCGGCGGCCGCGGCGGAGCGGGCGGGGCGGCCGGCGCCGGCGCGCCGCGGCCGAGCGACCACGCCGCGACCGCGCCACCGGCGAGCACGGTGATGCCGGCCGCGAACGCGAGCCCGCTGCGCCGTGGCGGTGCGAGCACGGCGAGCAACTCGGTCATCGACGCGAAGCGCTGCGCCGGATCGGTCGCGAGCCCGCGCTCGAGCGCGCGCGTCACGCGGGCCGGGATGCGCGCGCCGCGCGGCAGCGGTTTGCGCACGCGATCGGCCGCGCGCTGCATGCCGCTGTCGATCGACGTCGGCGTCTCGTACGGCAGCTCGCCGGCGAGCACCTCCCACAGCGCCACGCAAAACGAGAACTGATCGCTGGCCGCGGTCGGCTTGCCGGCGAACTGCTCGGGTGCCATGTACGCCGGCGTGCCGGCGACGCCCGCATGCTCTTCGGCGCCGCGCGCGAGCCCGAAGTCGCCGACGCGCACCACACCCTGCTTGTCGACGAGCACGTTGCTGGGCTTGAAATCGCAATGCACGAGGCCGGCGGCGTGCGCGGCCGCGAGCCCGCGCCCCGCGTGCACGAACGCCGCGACGATCGCGTGTGCGCCGGCGTGCCGCGCGCGCAACCACTTGTCGATCGATTCGCCGTCGACGAGCGGCATCACGACGAACACCGTGCCGTCTGCGGAGCCGACGTCGTAGACCGCGACCACGTTGGCATGCTCGAGCTTCGCGAGCGCCTGGGCTTCGCGCAGCAGCGCCGTCGTGTCGCCGCGGCCTTCGCGCAGGATCTTGATCGCGACGTGCCGGCCGAGCTCGGGGTCGTCGGCCTCGTAGACCTCGCCCATGCCGCCGCGCCCGAGCAGCTGCAGGAGGGTATAGCGGCCGAGCTTGGTGCGCGCTGCGGCGCGGCGGACGCGGGGCGCCGCGGAGTCGGCGGGAACCGTCTCGTCGCTCCCGAGCGACGGCTCGCTCGCGAGGGTCTCGCCGTCGCTCGGCTCGCTCATCCGGCTACATAGAATAGCCAATCGAACGTTAATCCGCGCGGCGCGCGCGGCCTGTTACGACGGACCGATGAGCTCCCTCGCGCTCGCGCCGCTGCTCGTGCGCGCGGGGTGTTACGGCGACGACTCCACCGGCGTCGCCGGTGATTACGCCGGCAACCTCAGCTACGTCGCGACCGGCAACCTCGCCGGCGCGGCGGCGGCCGAGGTCGTGGTGACGGACGACCTCCGACGTGCTCGCAGCCGACCAGCCCTAGGCGGCACCGCGACATTCGCCGTCGCGGAGGGCACGCTGATCGTCGAGCACGGCGGTACGGTGCAGCTCCAGCTCGGCGGAAACCTTGCTGCGCCGGCAAGCGGTTACGTCGCGGACACGTTCCGGGGTGCGCTCCGGTAGATCCCCATATTGTTTTTCGACGACGTGATCGGGTAGAACCCATCTGGCGCACTCCAGCTCGCGGCGCCACGAAGGAATCGATGGCGCAGCAGACGAAGTTCGTGTTCGTGACCGGCGGTGTGGTGTCGTCGCTCGGCAAGGGCATGGTCTCGGCGACGATCGGCGCGCTCATGGAGAATCGCGGCCTGCGGGTCGCGAACATGAAGCTCGATCCGTACATCAACGTCGATCCGGGCACGATGAACCCGACGCAGCACGGCGAGGTGTTCGTCACCGACGACGGCGCGGAGACCGATCTCGATCTCGGCCACTACGAGCGCTTCGTCTCCACGAAGATGTCGCGGCTCAACAACATCACGACCGGTCAGATCTACTCGGCCGTGATCAACAAGGAGCGCCGCGGCGAGTACCTCGGCTCGACCGTGCAGGTGATTCCGCACATCACCGACGAGATCAAGAGCCGCATCTTGCGCTGCGCCGAAGGCCTCGACGTGCTCGTCGTCGAGGTCGGTGGCACGGTCGGCGACATCGAATCGCTGCCGTTCCTCGAGGCGGTGCGCCAGCTGCGCGTCGAGCTCGGCTCGCAGAACTCGGTCAGCGTGCACTTGACGCTCGTCCCGCACATCCGCGCGGCCGGCGAGTTCAAGACCAAGCCGACGCAGCACTCGGTCCAGAAGCTGCGCGAGATCGGCATCCAGTGCGACGTGCTCGTCGTGCGCTGCGAGCAAAAGCTATCGGACGACGCGATCCGCAAGATGGCGATGTTCTGCTCGGTCGCCGGCGACGCGGTGTTCCAGTCGGTCGATGTCGACACCGTGTACCGGCTGCCGGTCATGCTGTCGGAGCAGGGCCTCGATCAGAAGCTCGCCTCGCTGCTCAACATCTGGTCGCGCGCGTCGCGGCTCGCGGCCTGGGAAGCCGTGGTCGCGCACATCACACAGCCGAAGAAGAAGGTCGCGGTCGGCTTCATCGGCAAGTACGTGCAGCTCGTCGAGAGCTACAAGAGCCTCAACGAGGCGCTGCTCCACGGCGGCATCGCGAACGACTGCAGGGTCGAGATCAAGCATATCGACAGCGAGGATCTCGAGAAGACCGGCGTCGCGTCGCTCGCGCAGTACGACGGCATTCTCGTCGCGCCCGGCTTCGGTGCGCGTGGCACCGAGGGCAAGATCGCGGCGGTGCGTCATGCGCGCGAGCAGAAGGTGCCGTACTTCGGGATCTGCTTCGGCATGCAGATGGCGTGCATCGAGTTCGCGCGCCACGTGTGCGGCCTCGGCGGCGCGAACTCGACCGAGGTCGATCCGTCGACGACGCATCCGGTCGTCGATCTCATGCCCGACCAGCGCGGCATCACCGACAAGGGCGCGACGATGCGGCTCGGCGCGTATCCGTGCGTGCTCAAGGCCGGCACGCGCGCGGCCGAGGCGTACGGCGCGCTCGAGATCAGCGAGCGCCACCGCCATCGCTGGGAGATCAACAACAACTATCGCGACGCGCTCGAGCGCCACGGCATGGTGCTGTCAGGCCTGTCGCCAGACGGCCGGCTCGTCGAGATGATCGAGATCCCGCAGCACCCGTATTTCGTGGCGTGCCAGTTCCACCCCGAGTTCAAGTCGCGGCCGAGCGCACCGCACCCGCTGTTCTCGCGCTTCATCCGCGCCGCGCTCGAGCATCAGGCGAAGCGTTAACGGCTGGTTCGGAAAGCCGGTCATCGACCCCGCGCTGTCGAACGCAAGCTGGCTGATCCGCGTGCCAACTCCGACGAGTAGCGTCGGGAGCAAGAGCCGGGCCATTGGCCCCTTTACAGCAGGCTGGATTGGTGTCACGCTTCTTTCAAGCGTCATACCAGGCGGCGGCCAGAGGCGGATATGCATCTAACAAAGCGAAGCTAAAGGAGAATTCCGATGGGCATGGAGATGCGCCAGGAACTGAAGCTGTCGCAGCAGCTGGTGATGACGCCGCAGCTGCAACAGGCGATCCGGCTCCTCCAGCTTTCGAGGATGGAGCTGGCCGAGCTCGTGCATGAAGAGATGCTCGAGAACCCCATCCTCGACGACGAGATGGATCTCGAGAACGAGCGGGCGAGAGAGCGGGAGGAGCTCGGCGGCGATGAATCGCAGCTGCGCCAGCTCGAGGCCACGGGGCAGACCGAGACGCCGATCGAGGGCTCGGTGCAGGACGGCGTCGCGCAGACCGAGATCAAGGGCGAGGCGAACGCGGTCAACGAGATCGACTGGGAGAACTACCTCGACAACTACTCGCTTGGCCCGCCGATGCCGGCGTATCGCGGTGACGGCGAGGAGATGCCGTCGCTCGAAGCGACGCTGACCAAGCCACCGAGCCTCCACGATCACCTGGCGTGGCAACTGAAGATGACCGACCTGCCGCTCGAGCAGCTCGAAATCGGCATGACGATCATCGGCAACATCGACGCCGACGGTTACATCAAGGATCCGCCGATCGAGGAGCTCGCTGGCGATCTCGAGGTCGAGCGCGAGCTCTGCGAGGCGGTGCTCGAGAAGATCCAGTCGTTCGAGCCGATCGGTGTCGGCGCGCGCTCGCTGGCCGAGTGCATGCTGATCCAGGCGATGGCCGCGGGCCAGGACGACGACCTCGTCGTCAAGATGATCAAGAGCCACCTCGGCAACCTCGAGAAAAAGAATTACCAGGCGATCGCGCGCGACCTGAAGCAGCCGCTCGAGGAGATCTACGAGGCTGCCAAGGTGATCATGGAGTTCGATCCGCGGCCGGGCCGGCAGTACTCGTCCGACGATCCGCACTACGTCACGCCCGACGTCTACATCCACAAGGTGGGCGACAAGTACTTCGTCGTGCCCAACGATGACGGCTTGCCCAAGCTGAAGATCAGCGGGTTCTACAAGAACGCGATGGGCTCGGGCGCGGCGAGCAAGGACTACGTGCAGGACAAGCTGCGCTCGGCGCAGTGGCTGATCCGTTCCATCCAGCAGCGCCAGCGCACGATCATCAAGGTCACCGAGTCGATCTTGAAGTTCCAGCGCGAGTTCTTCGACAAGGGCATCGCGCACCTCAAGCCGTTGATCCTGCGCGATGTCGCCGAGGACATCGGCATGCACGAATCGACGGTGTCGCGCGTGACGACCGCGAAGTACGTCCACACGCCACAGGGCATCTTCGAGCTCAAGTTCTTCTTCAACAGCGGCATCTCGCGCATCAACGGCGAGGACCTCGCGTCGCAGGCCGTGAAGTCGAAGATCAAGGAGCTGGTCGACAGCGAGGACGTCAAGCGTCCCCACAGCGATCAGAAGATCGTCGAGCTGCTCAAGAAGAACGGCATCGACATCGCCCGCCGCACCGTCGCGAAATATCGCGAGCAGCTCGGCATCCTGTCGTCGAGCAAGCGCAAGCAAGTGTTTTAGGAAGGACTTCGGACTTCGGACTTCGGACTATTTCAGAGCTCGGCAGTCCGCAGTCCGCAGCCGCCTTACGGGCTCTGATCGCCCCAGCTGATCGTGTTGTGGCCGGCGCCGCCGTCGACGACGTCGCGGCCGTCGGCGGCGAGGATCGTGTCGTTGCCGTCGAAGCCCCAGATGTGGTCGCCGCCGCCGCGGCCCCAGATGGTGTCGGCCTGGTCGCTGCCCCACAGGTGGTCGGGGCCGTCGCTCGCCTCGAGCACTTCGAGGTCGGCGTCGGCACCGGTCTTCCAGCTCGTCCACGCGCTGGGCTGGTTGCCGCACTTGTCCATGTTCGCGGCGAAGCCGTACCAGCGCGTCTGGTGCGCCTTCGACGTCACGCCGCCGAGCTGCGCCCAGATTCCGGGATTGCCGCTGCGCGCGAACCCGGCGATGTCGTGGCCCGGGCCGCCGATGTAGCGATGGCCGCCGCACACGTAGTCGACGACGAGCTGGTCGTTGCCGGGGCCACCGTCGAGACGATCGGCGCCGTCGTGGTACTGCGACACGTCGGGGCGCGCGCCGTCTTTCCACGCCGCGCCGATGTGATGGCTCTCGCTGATCAACGCGTCGTCGCCGTCGCCGCCTTCGAGCCAGTCGGTGCCGTCGGGGCCGGTGAAGAAGATGTCCTGCTCGGCGCCGCCGATCAGGTGATCGCTGCCGGTGCCGCCGCTCGCGCTGACCTCGAGCTCGCGCGGGAACTGGCCGAAGAACTGGATCGTGTCGTCGCCGGCGTCGCCGTACGCGAGGATGTAGTGGAACGGCGACGGCTGGCGGTGCGGGTGCGCTGCGAGGTAGTCGTCGATGCCGCAGTGGATCGAGGTCGCATCGATCGCCTCGCAGCCCTCACCGGCGGTGAGCCCTGCGCCGACGACCTTGACGTTGCCGGGCGAGCCGTAGATCTGGAGGTTGTCGTTGCCGGCGCCGCCGAGCACGACCACGCCGAGGTCGACGATGCGTCCCGAGCGGTCGTACGCCGACGCGAGCGACACGGTCATCGCCGGCACGCCCGTGCCGGCCACGACGTCGACGCCGGGCGCATCGATCGCGTCGACGAACGAGCTGCCGACGATGCCCTCGATGCCGTGTAGCGGCTCGTTGCCGCCGTCGCCTTCCGCGCAGCCCTGCGAGGCGCAGCCGCCGTCGAGCTTGATCTCGATGCCGGTGATCGGGCTCGGCGTGCCGTCATCCTTGACCTCGACCTGTCCCGGCGGCAGCGCGGTCGCGAAGCTCGCGATGTCGTAGCCGTCGCCGCCGATGAACGTGTCGGTGCCGGTGTCGCCGCGCAGGAAGTCGTTGCCGGCGCCGCCGTCCATGTAGTCGGTGCCGTGGCCGCCGATCAGGATGTCGTCGCCGGCCTCGCCGAACAGGTGGTCGTCGAGGATGTCGCCGAACAAGATGTCGTCGCCGTTGCCGCCCCAGATCCAATCGCTGCCGCCGCGGCCGTGCACGATGTCGTTGCCGTCGCCGGCGTCGATCGCGTCCTTGCCGTCGCCGCCGTCGATGTAGTCGTCGCCGCCGAGGCCGCAGATGACGTCGTCGCCGCCGTTGCCGAAGATCTGGTCGTCGCCCTCGGTCCCGAAGATCACGTCGTCTCCGTCGGTGCCGATGAACACGTGGGGGTTAGATCGCGAGGCGTGGATGTTGATCCGACGCTGGATCTCGGGATCCTTGCACGGATCTTTGCCGGCCTGGTGGTCCTCGATCGCGATCGTGGGAGCATCGAGCTCGCCGACTTCGCAGGCGGCGAGCGCGAGTAAGGCGAAGCACCAGCTTTTCATTCCGAAGCAGCTTTGCAACGCAGATGCCGCTGAAGATTTCCAGCGGCGACGGGCGTGTAGCTCGAAGTGCGCGGGGCCGGAGTCGCCTGGGGTGCAATCTATCGAGGGCAGATCGGCGGTATGCTCGATCGCGAACCACACCACCCCTTGGGAGGCACTCGATGCAATTCGCGGTGACGTTCCGCCACATGGAACCGACCGATGCACTGAAGTCGTACGCAAAAGAGAGGATGGAACGAGTTCGCAAGTACCTTCCCGATCCGATCGCCTGTCACGTCGTCCTCAGCACGGAACGTCACAACCACCGCATCGACGTCAACTTCCAGCTCCACAACGGGCTGTCGATCGCCGGCCACGAAACGACCGAGAACATGTACAGCTCGATCGACCTGTGCATCGCGAAGATCGAGCGTCAGGTTCGCAAGTACAAGGGCAAGCTCGAAGGCATGCGCGCGCGGCCGCATAACGTGACCGCGCTGCCGTGGTCGCACTCGATCATCGACGAGGCGTTCCACGAGCTCGGCGACGGGAACGGCAACGGCCACGCGCCGGCCGCGAAGCCGGGCCACGACGACGCGAAGGTACAGCCCGAGTTCACCGTCGTGAAGACCGAGAAGTTTCACGCGCAGCCGATGTCGGTCGCCGAGGCGATCGTCCAGCTCAATTTGCTCCACGAGCCGTTCCTCGTGTTCCGCCACAACAACGATAGCCGCGTCGCCGTCGTGTACAAACGTGAGGACGGGAGCTATGGCTTGATCGAGACCCCGACCTCGGCGTAACCACGCGCAGAGACGTGGTAGGGTGAGCCACGGTAGTATGAAGATCGTCGACCTGATCAAGCGCGACATGGTCGTCCCCGCGCTCAAGGCGACCGACAAGCGCGCCATCCTGGAGGAGCTCGCCGCATTCATGGCGGAGCACCACCAGCGCATCGATCGCGCCGCTTTGTCGCGCGTCTTGATCGAGCGCGAGCAGCTCGCGTCGACCGCGATCGGCGAGGGCGTCGCGATCCCGCACGGCAAGCTCGGCGCGGTCGGCGAGATCGTCGCGTGCCTCGGGCGCGCGCCGCGCGGCGTCGAGTTCGACTCGATGGACGGCCAGCCGACGTTTCTGTTCTTCGTGCTCGTCGCACCCGAATCGTCGACCGGCGCGCACCTGAAGGCGCTCGCGCGGATCAGCCGCGTGTTCAAGGACCCGGAGTTTCGGCGCCGGCTCATGGCCGCGGGCGACGCCGACTCGATGTATTCGGTGGTAGCGGACGAGGACGCGAAGTATTGATGGCGCTCACGGTCCGCGAGCTCCTCGACCATGGCGAGCTAGCTGTCGCGACCGTCGCCGGAGTTCCCGGGCTCGCCCGCGAGATCGGCATCCCGCGCATCCAGAAGCCCGGCCTCGCGCTCACCGGCTGGCCGGAGCAGCTGCACGCCGGCCGCGTGCTCGTGCTCGGCGGCACCGAGCTCGACTACTTCGCCGACCACGCGAGCCAGGTCGACACCGGCGTCGCGACCATGCTCGCGAGCGATCCGGCGTGCATCATCGTGTGCCGCGGGCGGCAGGCGCCGCCGGCGCTCGCGACCGCATGCGATGCGCGCGGCGTGCCGCTGCTCGTCACCTCGCTCGTCACCGCGGACTTCATCGCGGCCGTCACGGCGTGGATGACCGATCGGCTCGCGCCGCGCATGGAGCTGCACGGCGTGCTGATGGACGTGCTCGGCATCGGCGTGCTGATGGTCGGCAAGAGCGGCATCGGCAAGAGCGAGACCGCGCTCGATCTGGTCGTGCGCGGCCATCGGCTCGTCGCCGACGACGTGATCGTGATCCGCAGCCTGCGCGGGCAGTTGATCGGGCGCGGCGCCGGCATCCTGGGCCACCACATGGAGGTCCGCGGGCTCGGCATCATCAACGTGAAGGACCTGTTCGGCATCGCGTCGGTGCGCGAGCAGAAGAAGATCGAGCTGCACGTCGAGCTGCACGAATGGGACGCCAGCGTCGAGTACGACCGGCTCGGCTTCGACGATCGCGTCGAGAAGCTGCTCGACGTCGCGGTGCCGAAGATCCTGTTGCCGGTGCGCCCGGGCCGCAATCTCGCGACGCTGATCGAGGTCGCGGCGCGCAACCAGCTGCTCAAGGTCCAGGGCACGCACTCGGCGCGCGCGTTCCGCGAGCGGCTGCATCGCGCGATGACCGACGCCGATCCGACCGCGGACGCGGTGGAGTGAGCGGTGCAGATCGTGATCGTCACCGGGTTGTCGGGCGCGGGCAAGAGCACGGCGCTGCGCGCACTCGAGGACATCGAGTTCACGTGCGTCGACAACATCCCGCTCCCGCTGATCTCGGGTCTGGTCGACCACCTCGCGCACGAAGGCGATCGCGACAAGCTCGCGATCGCGATCGACGCGCGCCAGCGCCGCAACCTCGGCGACTGGCTGCCCGCGCTCGGCAAGCTACGCGGCGCCGGCCACCGGCTCGAGGTGATGTTCCTCGACGCGAGCGACGAGGTCCTGCTGCGCCGGTTCAGCCAGACCCGGCGCCGCCACCCGCTGTCGGGCGACGACCTGCTCGATGGCGTGCGTCGCGACCGCGAGCTGATGGCCGAGCTGCGCCGCGGCGCGGCCGTCGTCGATACATCGCAGCTCAACATGCACCAGCTCAAGGCGGCGATCCAGGACCGCTACGGCGGCACAGGCAAGCTCGCGGTGACGTTCGTGTCGTTCGGCTTCAAGCACGGCCTGCCGCTCGAGTTCAACCTGGTGTTCGACGTGCGGTTCCTGCCGAACCCGCACTTCGAGCCGGCGCTGACCCACCTCGACGGCCGCGACCCCGAGGTCGCCAAGTTCGTGTTCGGACCCGACGGGTCCGAGCTCGTGCGCCAGGTCGAGGGCCTGCTGCGGTTCGCGCTCCCGAAGTTTCACGAAGAGGGCAAGCTGTACGTGACGATCTGCGTCGGCTGTACGGGCGGGCGCCACCGCTCGGTCGCGGTGGTCGAGGAGCTCCGCCGCAGGCTGGGCGGCGAATGGGACATCTTGGTGCGTCATCGCGACGTCGAGCGAGGTGAGTGATGGCGGACGTCGCCGAACGAACGCTGAAGATCCAGAACGAGCTCGGGCTCCACGCGCGGGCCGCGACCAAGCTGGTGCAGCTCGCCACGAAGTTCCCGTGCGAGGTCACGATCAGCAAGG
>DASXCY010000028.1:0-17898 GCA_036490935.1 Kofleriaceae bacterium
CACGTAGGTGCCGTCGGTCGCCGACCGCGCTGGTGACCGCACGCAATTCCCCGGGGGCGGTGACGACCGACGGCACCTACGTGTACTGGCGCGAGAACACCGCGACATCGGGCGCGGGTGTCGTGCAGCGGCGGGCGCTCGCGGGCACGGCCGTGACGAAGGTGATGGACTGCAACCTGCCGTTCGATCTGTTCGTGGTCGGCGGCGTGATGTACTGCCCGTCGTACACCGCGGGGAACGTCCTGTACGCGGCGGCAGATGGCACCAGCACCGGCGTGAACGGGTTCGGCTATGCGATGGGCTCGGTCGGCGGTGGGTATCCGATCGCGTCGACGATCCTCGACGGCGGCAACCTGTATTTCGTGAACCTCTACAACAACCCCGAGCTGTATCGCGGGCCGTTGCCGGCTGGACCGTCGGTGCTGCTCACCAAGAGCCCGGAGATCAGCCGCTATGCCGGGCTCGCGGCCACGCCGGATTACTTCTACGCGGTCGACAGCGATCGCGGAATCGATCGCATCCAGCGCTCGGACGATTCGGTCGCGACGATCTACTCGACGGTCGGACTCGCCCAGGATCCGGTGATCTGGAACGGTCAACTGTACGTGCTCGGGCAGAACCCCGAGGTCTCGGGCGTGCGCTACGTGCTGCACTGCATCGATTGATCACGCGAGCACCACGGCGGCCGGCGGGGTGCCGGCGAAGCCGGTGTTCCATGCGATCGCGTAGCCGGTCACGCCGCGGACCACCACGCGGGTGGAGATGTGCGCCGGCTCGACGGTCCATTCGCCGAGGGCGTCTTCTTCGAAGCAGGTCGGGCCGACGACGAGCACGCGGCGGCCCGCGCCGGGGTGCGGCGCGCGCGCGACCAGATCGATCGCGCTCCAGCGCAGGTGGCAGATGCGCGACAGCTCGCACACGACGAGCTCGCGGTCGGCGAGGGCGCGCGTCGCGGTGACGCGGCCGCACGCGAAGCCGGCGCCGTCGGCGAACAATCGCCCCGGCTCGACGAGCAGCTCGATCGCGTGCGGCACGGACGCGCGCACGCCGGCGAACGCGGCGGCGAGATCGGGCACGCCGTGCCACGCGCCGCCGAGATCGAGGAACGCCGGCTCGAAGCCGGCCGCGTCGATCGCGGCACGCGCGGTCGCCGCGAACCGCTCCGCGGACGTCGCGACGACCGGCCCGTGATGGACGTGCAGGCCGATGCGCCGCGCGCCGGCCGCGCGCGCGACCTCGGCGATCGCCTCGCGCGACTCGAGCCCGAACCGCGAGCGCCGCCGCCCGCTGCCC
The DNA here is from genome assembly GCA_036490935.1 of Kofleriaceae bacterium. GTDB lineage: Bacteria > Myxococcota_A > Polyangia > Haliangiales > Haliangiaceae > JABFXX01. Next base: position 1,294 of record DASXCY010000028.1, read on the forward strand.
TCGAGCACCGCGCCGACCGCCGGATCGCGCCCGGCGAGCGACGCCGACACCCGGATCGCGATCTCCGCGGTCGCCGGGGCCGCCGCGGCTTGCGCCGGCGTCTCGCACGACACGATCACGCGCCGCGCCCGCGCGATCGCGGCGTCCGCGATCGCCGCGCCACTCGGATCCGCGATCGACACGATCGCGCACGCCGGCACGTCGCGCAGCTCGGCCGCCGACGCGACGTCGAAGCCGTCGAGCAGCTCCGCCGCGAGCGCGCGCACGGCCGGGTGCGGGAACGACTTCGCCGCGAACAGCGGACGGATCCCCGCCGCGCGCGCGGCCGCCGCGACGCGCCGCACGTTCGCCTCGATCGCGCCGAGGTCGAACACGAGGCTCGCGCCCGCGGCGCGCTCGATCGCCTCGCCGACGCTATCTTTCATGCTCGGTCTGGCTGAGGCCCGAGGGGGCAGGCCCGAGGCCCTTCTTCGCTTCCGGCCCGCCCGACCACAGCACGTACACGAGCGGCACCGCGATCCCCGCGGTGACGAGCGCGGCGCCACGCCACTTCAACCCGAGCCGCCCCTTGATCATGAAGAGCCCGCTGATCGCCAGGTACAGCAGCATCACCGCGTACAGATCGGCGACGTACGTCCACGCCTTCTTGCCGCGGTTGTAGTGCAGCCAGTTCGCGACGCGCAGGAAGAACCGCGGCGAGCGCTGCTGCACCGTCACCTGCTCGCCGACCGCGGTCACCTGCGAGCCGTCGGCATACGCGAGCCGCACCTCGTCGCCCGCGCGATAGACGTCGTCGGGCGCGCCCATGCCGGCGGCCTCGGCGACGCGCTTCGCGGCCTCGGCATCGCTCGCCTCGTCGGGCACCGGCGTGATCGTCAGCGTGCGTTCACGCTGGTGAAAGTTCGGGTCCCAATCCTTGATGTGATTGATCGCGAGCCCCGACAGCGCGTAGATGAGCGTGAAGCCGACCGCGATATAGCCACAATCGCGATGCACCGCGCGCAGCCACCCGCGCCAGCGCTTCCATTCGATCAACTGTAGCGCTCCTCTTTCCACGGATCGGCGTGGTTGTTGTAGCCACGCCGTTCCCAGTAACCCGGCTCGTCGTCGCGGACGAACCGGATGCCGGTGAGCCACTTCGCGCTCTTCCAGAAATACAGATCGGGCACGAGGCCGCGCACCGGCGCGCCGTGATCGATCGAGAACGGCTTGCCGTTCAGGCGATACGTGACGAGCGCGGCGTCGGCGGTCGCGTCGCGCAGCGCCGTGTTCGCGGTGAAGCCGTTCGCGGCCTCGAAGATGACGTAGCGCGCCTCGCCGGTGACGCCGGCCATGTCGGCGAGCGTCGCGACCTGCACGCCTTTCCACTGGCCGCCGAGCAGCGACCAGCCGGTCACGCAATGGACGTCGGCCTCCTTCGTCACCTGCGTGAGCGCGAGCAGGCTCTTGTAGTCGAGGTCGAGCGGCTTCTTGACGAGCCCGTGCACGCGCAGCCGGAAGTCGCGCGCGTCGCCGGAGCCTTCGTCGCCGCCCATCGGCTTCAAGTACTCGATCACGCGCTGGCCCGGTGGCAGGCGCGGCCGGCCGTCGGCGCGCTTCTGCGCGCGCGCTTCCTTCGTCAGGTCGTCGGCGGCGAGGCGAACGAGCGCGCCGCCCGCGGCGATCAGCAGCGTCCCGGCGGCGGCGGATCGGATGAAGTCGCGGCGAGAGCGGGGGTCACTCACAGGGGGCCTCCTATGGTGACATACGAGCGAGCAGGCGGATCGGTTACCGGCCTAAGTGCGCGGCAAGTTTGCCCTGCAGTTTCGCGATGTATTCGGCATCGGTCGCGACCTCGTAGCCGTCGTCGATCTCGACGCCGCCTGCCCACACGATCGCCGTCGACGGCAGCACCATGTCGCGCGAGCCGAGGAACACGGTCTGGTAGATCTCGGCATCGGGATCGAACACGACCGGCAGCGTCAGGTGGTTCGCCGCGAGGAACCGCTCGGCATCGGCGCGCTCGTGATCGAGGTCGACCGCGACGATCGCGACGCGCGGGTCGTGCTCGGCCGCCGCCAGCTTGTCGAGCTGCGGCAGCTCCTTCGTGCACGGCTTGCACCACGACGCCCAGAACGCGACCAGGGTGACATCCCTCATCTTGCCGGCGAGCTGCTTCGCGAGCATCGCGTGATCGAGCTCGTGGTGATGCATCGCGTGCGTCCAGACATCCTCGTTCGCCGCCGCATCCGCCGACCTCGCATCCAGCTTCGTACTCGTAGTCGGGCTCGGGCTCGGGCTCGGGCTCGGCTTCGAATCACGGCCACACGCGAGCCCGAGCCCGACTACGAGCATGATTTCCAACCTACGCATGACCGAACACCGGCACGAGCGCGCCGCTCGTCAGCGCATTCTCCGGCGACGCGAGAAACGCGATCGTCTGCGCGAGCTCGACCGGCTTGGGCCAGCTCGCGTGATCGGCGCCCGGCATCGCGGCGCGATTCGCCGGGGTATCGATCACGCTCGGTAGCACCGCGTTGACCAGGATCCGATCGCTCAGCACCTCCGCCGCGAGGTGCTGAGTCAGCGCCGCGACGCCCGCCTTCGCGGTCGCGTACGCGATCATCCCGCTGCTCGGTTGCACCGCCGGCCGCGCCGCGACATTCACGATCCGCCCACCCGCGCCACCGCCGCGCCGCATCGCGCGCACCGCCTCACGACACGCCAGAAAACACGTCGCCACGTTCAAGCGCCACTGCTTCTCGAAGTCCGCGAGCGACGTGTCGCCGACCTTCGCCATCGCGAACCCGCCGATCAGCTGCACCGATGCCCAGCACTCCGGCAACGCCGCGTAGAACGCCGCGACCTGCGTTTCGTTCGTCGCGTCCACATCCGGCATGTCGAGCACGTGCACGGTCGCACCGCGTGCAGCGAACACCTCGACGACGCCTCGCCCGAGCCCGCCTCGTCCTCCGGCGACCACCACGTGCTTCCCGTTCATGCCCCGAATTTATGCTAGAAGCCGCGCTATGGGCGCACAGTGGAAGCACGCCGTTCGGCAGGCCGGCGCGGCCGCGAAGGGCAAGATCTTCACGAAGCTGGCGAAGGAGATCATCGTGGCGGCCCGCGCCGGCGCCGACCCGACGATGAACGCGCGCCTGCGCGCCGCGGTCGAGGCCGCGAAGAAGCAATCGATGCCGCGCGAGACGCTCGAGCGCGCGATCAAGAAGGGCGCCGGCCTGCTCGACGAGCCGGCGAGCTTCGAGACCGTCATCTACGAGGGCTACGCCCCGCACCAGGTGCCGGTGATCGTGGAGTGCCTCACCGACAACAAGAACCGTACGGCGCCCAACATCCGCCTGCTGTTCCGCAAGGGCCAGCTGACTCCGGTCGCGTGGGACTTCACGCACGTCGGCATCGTCGACGCGACGCCGCCCGAAGGCGCCGATGCCGAGGAGGCCGCGATCGAGGCCGGCGCGCAGGATTGCGAGCCCGACGGCGAAGGTGGGGCTCGCTTCTACACCGAGCCCGGCGACCTCGACGCGGTCAGCAAGGCGCTTTCGGGGCGCAGTTGGACCGTCGCGACGATGCGGCTCGGCTGGCGTGCGAAGAATCCGGTCAAGCTCGAGGACGCCGCCGCGCGCACCGAGGTCGAGCAGTTCCTCGCGGAAATCGACGCGGACGACGACGTCCAGCACATCTACGTCGGTCTCGAGGCGTGATCCGCTACCATTAGCGCGTGGCCGACCGGACCATCGAGGCGACCGAGGTCGACGGCGATTGCGGGACCGCCCTCGGCACGCAAGCCGAGACGCCGAAGGCACTCGCCGATGTGAAGGCGACCGGCTCGGCGGCGTCGACCGGTGTCGGCGAGCCCAAGCCGACCAACTGGGGCACGCTGTCGCGCCGCACCGCCGCCGAGGCGCTCGACAGCAGCGAGCTCGCACGCAGCCACGCGTTTCATCTGTTCGGCATCACCGCGCCGCTCGCCGCCGTCGGGCTATCGCTCCTCATCGGCGGCGATCCGGTCGGCCGCCTCGCGTTCTGGATCGGCGCGGCCATGCTGTCGGCATGCAACGGCGTGCTCGCGTGGCTGACCAGCAAGCCCGAGCGCTACAAGGCCAGCCTCGTCGGCTGGTTGTGGTCGATGTCGACGCTCGGCGTGCAACCTGCGGTCTATTACTTCGGCCCGTTCTCCGCGGTCGTGATGGTCGACATGCTCGGCATCGTGTTCATCGCGATCGGCCGCCAGCGCGCCCCGGCGATCGCGACCTGGCTCATCTGCATCGTCGGCCACCTCGCGTTCGCGGTGCCGATCATCCTGGGCTGGATGACCGATCGCGGCGTGCTGTCGAGCTTCGCCGCCGGCCGCTCCCAGCTCGTCGTCGCCGAGGTGCTCGTCGTGATGTTCCTGACGTCGGGCTACTTGCTCGGCCGGTGGGCGCGCAGCACCGCGGCCACCGCGCTTGCCGGCCTGAAGACCGCGATGCGCCAGATCGGCGATCAGCAGCAAGCACTCTCCGAGGCCGCCGATGCCGTCGAGCGCGAGCGCCGCTTGAACGAGGGCCGGTGGACGAACCAGACGATGGGCGGCTTCAAGCTCGGCCTGGTGCTCGGCCGCGGCGCGATGGGCGAGGTCTACAACGCCGAGACCGCCGACGGCCATCACGCCGCGGTCAAGCTGCTCAACGCGCGCGCGACCACGTCGCCGTCGATCGTCGAGCGCTTCCATCGCGAGATGGAGGTCGCGGCGCGGCTCGAGTCGCCGCACATCGTGAAAGTGTTCCAGGTGTCGGGCCCCGACGCGCCGGTGCCGTACATCGCGATGGAGCTGCTGCAGGGCACCGATCTCGCGACGCGTCTGCGCACCGAGCCGCGCATGCCGTCCGACGAGCTCGTCGTGATGATCGATCAGGTGGCGCGCGGCCTCGAAGTGGCGCGGCTCGCCGGCGTCGTGCATCGCGACTTGAAGCCGCACAACCTGTTCCACCACGAAGGCGCGACCTGGAAGATCCTCGACTTCGGCGTCTCGAAGGTGATGGACAGCGAGGGCACGCTGACCGGCGAGGGCATCGTCGGCACGCCGCAGTACATGGCGCCCGAGCAGGCGTCGGGCGGTCACGTCACGCACCTCGCCGACGTCTACGCACTCGGCGCGATCGCGTATCGCTGCTTGACCGGCCGCTCGCCGTTCAAGGGCAAGGACCTGGCCGAGCTCGTGTACCAGGTCGTGCACGCGCCGCCCGCGCGGCCGAGCACGTTCGCGCGCGTCACGCTCGCGATCGAAGACGTGCTCGCGGTCGCGATGGCCAAGGATCCGCGCCGGCGCTTTCCGTCGGCGCTGTCGTTCGCGCAGGCGTTCGTCGCCGCGCGCCGCGGCAAGCCGGTGCCGCTGTCGGTGCCCGACACCGCCTGGAGCTGATCAGTCGAGACAGGTCCGTCTCGCCGTCCACATATCCGCATTCGCGCCGCCCGACGTCATCGTCTGGTAATTCAGGTAGAGCGTCGTGCCGTCTGGTGTGAGGCGCACGCCGACGTCGTCGAGCGGCGACGACAGCTCGTCGACGTGCGTGGCGTTGGCGAACGGCTGGCCGACCACAGTGCGCCGTGCGGTGTAGATGTCGAAGCCGCCGAAGCCGCCCGCGCGCGCCGACGCGAAGAAGATCTCGAGGCCGTCGGCCGACAGCGTCGGGCTGTACTCGTCGGACGGGCTGTCGAGCTCGAGGTGTGCGGTCGGCGGCGCGAACTCCGTGCCGCGATCCGGCCGCGTGGTTTCGAAGATGTCGAGCCCGCCGATCGAGTTATTCGATGACACGTACACGAGCCGAAGCCCGTCGGCGCTGACGAACGGATCGCCGTCGGCGTCGACCGGTGAGCTCAGGCTGGCGATCAGCTGCGGCGCGCCGAACGGCACGGCCCGCGACCCGCGGATGGCCTCGTAGAGATCGCCCGTCCCGGTCTCATCGGTCTCGTAGATGATGTCGAGATCGTCGGCGGTGACGGTCGGCGTACCGGCGTTGGCGTTGTTGTCGAGCTCGGCGAGCGCGGTGCCGGCATCGAATTGTTCGGCGAGCGTCGTGCGCGTCGCGCGGAACAGGTTGGCGTGGCTGCTGGCGCGGAACGAGTAGAAGTAGAGCTCCAGCTCGCCGGCGGCCGGTGTCGGCGCCCAGTCGTCCGCCGGCGAATTGACAGGCCCGGGCAGCGCGACCGGCGCCGAGAACGGGCTCCACGTCGTGCACGGCGCCGCGTCGGGCGGTGCCGCGCCGTCGCCCAGCGCGTCGAAGTGCAGCCGCCCACAGGCGGCGAGCGCGAGCAGGAGCGTCAGTCGCACGTGCGCGTGGCGCTCCATAGATCGGCGTTCGTCCCGCCCCCCGCGACGCTGTCGTAGTTCAGGAACATCGTGCTGCCGTCGGCGCTCAGGCGCTGGCCACCGTCGTCCGTCAGCGACGTCAGCTCGGGGACCGGCACCGCTGCCGCGAACGGCTGATCGATCGCGGCGCGATGCGCGGTGAAGATGTGGTAGTGGCCGTCCACCTCGAGCTTGGTCACCCAGATGTCGAGCGCGTCGGGCGAGAGCGTCGCGCCCGGAAAGATCGCGTTATCGGGGGACAGCAGGCCGAGCTCGCCGAGCTCGACCGGCGCCGCGAACGCCGAGGTTCGCGTGGCACGCGCGGTCTCGAACGCGGAGATCGAGCCGGTGCCGCCGCGATCGGACGAGAACACGAGGCGAAGCCCGTCGGCCGAGACCCACGGCGCGAAGTCGTTGTTCGTGCTCGCCAGCTCGGGGATCTGCGCGGCCGGCGCGAACATGTCCGATATCGCAGCTCGCGTGGTCTCGAAGATCTGCCACAGCGGGGGCTTGCCACCGTAGATCAGATCGAGTCCGTCGTCGGTGAGCGTGGGAAATTTGAGATCGGTGCCGCTATCGAGCTCGCTCTCCTCGACGGCCACATCGTACGGATCGGTCGGTGCGTGCCAGATCGTCGCGAACCCGGTCCCGCGGTACGAGTAGAAGAACAGCTGCGTCCCGCCCACGGTCGGTGTCGGGTACCAGTCGTCGACCGGCGATTGCACGACCGCGGGCAGCTTCTGCGGCGCCGCGAATGCGGACCACGTGCACGGCGGCGGCGCACCGTCCGCGCGCGCATCGAAGCGCGCGGCGAAGTCGACCCGACCGCACGCTGCAAGCACCAGGCAGGCGAGCACGCGCACGTGGCGATCCTACGTGATAAACACGCGCGATGTTTCGCATGCCCGCCGAGTGGACCTCGCATGCAGCGGTGTGGACCGCGTGGCCGCACGACGCGGCGCAATGGGCCGAAGGACTCGAGGCGCCGCGCCGCGCGCTGATGGCGATGTGCGCGGCGATCGCCGACGGCGGCAAGGGCGAGCGCATCGAGCTGCTCGTGCGCGATCCGAGCGACGAAGCGGCCGCGCGCGAGCTGCTCGGCACCGCCGCGGCGCATGTACGGTTCCATCACGGGCCTTACGGCGACGTCTGGCTGCGCGATACCGGCCCGATCTTCGTGACCCGCCCGGGCGAGGTCGCGGCCGCGCGTTTCGGGTTCGACGGCTGGGGCGGCAAGTACGTCATGGCCGGCGACACCGAGGTCGCCGCGCGCGTGTGCGACTGGTCGGGCATTCGCGGCGCGGCGTACGACTTCGTGCTCGAAGGCGGCTCGGTCGAGGTCGACGGCGCGGGCACGCTGTTGACGACCCGGCAGTGCCTGCTGCACCCCGCGCGCAACCCCGGCCTCGACGAGGGTGCGCTCGCGGCGCGCCTGGGCTGGGCGCTCGGCGTCGAGCATGTCGTGTGGCTGCGCGAGGGTCTGCGCAACGATCACACCGACGGCCACATCGACACGCTCGCGCGCTTCATCGCGCCCGGCATCGTCGCGTGCATGGAGCCGGTCTCCGGCGATCCGAACGGCGACGTGCTCGACGAGATCATTCGCGACCTCCAGCAGGCGCGCACCGCGCGCGGCGAGCGGCTCGAGGTCGTGACCGTGCCGTCGCCCGGCGCGGTCAACGATGCCGCGGGCAACCTGATGCCGGCGAGCTACATGAACTTCTACATCGCGAACTCGGTCGTCGTCGTGCCGACGTACGGCAGCGACAGCGACGATCGTGCGCTCGACGCGGTCGAGTCGATGTTTCGGACGCGCCGCGTGATCGGCCTGCCCGGCAAGGCCGTCGTCGTCGGCGGCGGTGGCTTCCATTGCTGCACGCAGCAGCAGCCGGTACGGTCGGCACGATGATCGTCGCCGCCTTGCAGACCGCGCTCACCGACGACCGCGACGCGAACGTCGCGCGCGTGACCGAGCTCGTGCGCGAAGCCGCCGGCCGCGGCGCGCAGGTCGTGCTGCCGAGCGAGCTGTTCGAGGGCCACTACTTCTGTCAGACCCAGCGCGAGGACGACTTCGCGCGCGCGCATTCGGCCGAGGATCACCCGACGCTGCGCCACTTTCAGGCGCTCGCGCGCGAGCTCGGCGTCGCGATCCCGGTGTCGTTTTACGAGGCCGCGGGCCCCGAGTACTACAACTCGCTCGCGATGATCGATGCCGATGGCCGGACGCTCGGCATCTATCGCAAGTCGCACATCCCCGACGGCCCGGGCTATCAGGAGAAATTCTTCTTCAAGCCGGGCAACACCGGGTTTCGCGTGTTCGAGACCCGGTTCGGCGCGGTCGGCATCGGCATCTGCTGGGATCAATGGTTCCCGGAGGTCGCGCGCGCGCTCGCGCTCGCCGGCGCCGACGTGCTGTTCTATCCGACCGCGATCGGCAGCGAGCCGGAGGAGCCGGAATTCGACAGCCGCGACGCGTGGCAGCGCGTGATGATCGGCCACGCGGTCGCGAACGCGGTCGGCGTGGTCGCGGCCAATCGCATCGGCCGCGAGGGTGGCATGACGTTCTACGGCAGCTCGTTCGTGTGCGATGCGCGCGGTGACAAGCTCGCCGAGCTGGCGCGCGACCAGCCGGGCATCGCGCTCGCGGCGCTGGATCTCGCACAGATTCGCCGCGTTCGCGCCAGCATGGGCTTCTTCCGCGACCGCCGGCCCGACCTGTACCGCGACCTGATTCGGTGAAACCGGCGCGCGCTGGTGTTGTCCAACCAGCGTGGCCCGCCGCTCCTTGGTCGTGCTCGCGGCGTTCGGCGGGATCGCCGCGTGGCTCGCCGCGACCCACGCGAGCGGCAGGTCGAGGCCGGATCCTCCGCCGGCGATCGGCGCGTACGCGACCGGCGGCACGCCGACGCGCGACCCGCAGCTCGAGGATCTGTTCGGCGAGCAGCTCGCCGAGCTCGCGGTCTCGACCGACGAGGCGCGCCACGGTAAGTCGGCGAGCGAGCGCGAGCGCACGTGGACGACGAAGCAGCTGCGTGCCGCGCTGCCGATCGTGGTGCGCGGGCCGTGGCTGACCGCCGCGTGGCAGGAGTTTCTCGATTCCCTCGGGCGCTGGTCGGACGCGCCGTTCGGCTCGCGCGGGTTTCGCCCCGCCGAGCACGACCTGCGCATGCGCGCGCACGCACTCACCGATCAGCTCGCGACGCTCGGCCTCGGCTATTACATCGATGCCGCGGTGTTCGTGGACCACGGCCGCGCGCACGCGGTGACGCTCGCGTATCGCGTCGAGGACGTCGCGTTCGTGTATGTCGCGGGCGAGCGGATTCGCGTGTTGACGCTGCGCCGGCTCGATCGGCTGAACGCGGAGCGCCAGCTGCTCGGGATGCAGTCGGAGGAGCTCGGCGATCCGGTCGTGCTGCTCGATCAGATCGAGGACTTCGTCTCCGATCGGCTCGCGCCGGTGATCGCGGGCGGCCGCTACGAGCTCGGCGACGACCGCACGAGCGTGCACCAGCTCGGCGCCGCGGCCGGCGAGGCGGTGCGCCGCGAGCTCGCACGGCCCGGGGCGGTCGCCGACTTCGTCGTCGCGACCGTGCGGCGTCACGAAGCGCGCCACGCGTACGATCTCGAGCACGGCGAGCCGCCGCGCGCGCCCGACGCGCTCGCCGCGTACCTCGGCGGTCACGTGCGCGACGCGTTCGGCATCCGCGCGCGCGCCGAGCTCGCGGCGTACCTGTCGCAGATCGCGGACGATCCGATCACGCCGCAGCTCGCGTTGTGGAACCTCGCGAGCCAGGCGTTTCACGTCGAGCGCTGGGGCTCGGCCGAGTCGTACGTCGCGGTCGTCGTGCTCGAAGGGCTCGCGCGTCACGCCGGCGGCGCGCTCGCGATCCATCCGGTCGTGCGCGAAGGCCAGCTCGATCGCGGGCAGCTCGCCGCGCTCGCGTTGCCGCTCGCGAACCTGTCGGATGGCGAGCTGCGCGTCGCCGCGCGCGAGCTGTGGCGCGAGTTGTTCGACCAAACGCTGAATGACTAAGTTCGCTAGCGACTTGCGTCACTCCCGTGAGATTTCAGCGGCGCGCCGCGGTGTTTTGAGAAACACTCTGGGGTAGTGGAGTCGGAGAACCTCGCGCCGGGGCTGCTGCTAGCCATGCCGCAGCTCGCCGATCCCAACTTCTCGCGCGCGGTCGTGCTGATGATCGAGCATGGCGAGCAGGGATCGTTCGGCCTCGTCATCAACCACCCGAGCCCGATCAGGGCGACCGAGCTGCTCGACAGCCTCGAGATGAGCTGGCGCGGCGAGGACACCGCGGTCGTGTGGGCGGGCGGGCCGGTCAGTCCGAGCACCGGCTGGGTGTTGCACGAGCCGACCGGCTCGGCGCAGGCCGGCGGTGGCGGCACGATCGAGATCACGTCGACGATCTCGCTGTCGACATCGCCGGATCGGCTGCGCCTGATCGCGAATTCGCCCCCGCGCAATATCCGGCTGCTGCTCGGCTACTCCGGCTGGGGCCCGGGCCAGCTCGCCGCCGAGATGGCGCGCGGCGCGTGGCTGCACACCTCGATCGATCACTCGCTCGTGTTCGACACGCCCGCCGATCAGATGTGGGACGCCGCGATGCGCACGCTCGGCATCGATCCGCGCGATCTGTTCAGCGGCCGCGGCGTCAACTAGGGCACGTAGATGACGACGCAGGCGCCCGGTGCGCCGGTGCCGGGTGTGCCGGTGCTCGCGCCACCGCCGCCGCCGCCCCCGAACGCGCCGCCGCCACCGCCGCTGCCGCCGTCGTACGCGCCGCCGCCGCCACCGCCGCCGCCGCCGTAGGTCGCGACGAGGTCGATGCCGTCGCCGCCGCTGCCGCCGCGGTTGCCGGCGTTGCCCGCGCCGCCGCCGCCGCCCGCGCCGCCGCCGCCGGCCGTGCCGTCGTCACCGGTGTCGATCGTCGCCGGTGCGCCGCCGCTGCCGTCTGCGGCGTTGCCACCCGCGCCGCCGAATTGCTTGCCGGCCATCGCGCGCGCGTCGCCGCCGTTGCCGCCGCCGCCGTTGCCGCCACCGCCGCCGCCGCCGTCATTTTGATCCGCGCCGCCGAGGCCGCCGTTGCCGCCGTTGCCGAGCGGACCGGCCGCGCCGCCGCCACCGCCGCCGTCCGAGCCGCCCAGCGGCCCGCCTGCGCCGCCGGTGCCGCCCGCGAACACGATCGTGCCGAGGCTCACCGTCGCCGCGCCGCCGGCACCGCCCGGCACGCCGGTGGCCGCAGCGCCGCCGGCCGCGCCGACGAGGACCGCCGGGTCTTGCAGCGACGAGCACGCGGCAATCGAGCACACGTACGAGTCGCCGCCGATCGCATAACCGATCGTCGCGCCGCGCGCGAGCGAGACGTTCGCGATGGAGGCGTACGCGCCGCCGCCGCCACCGCCGCCGTTCACCGCGCCCGCGCCGCCGCCACCGATGCATGCGATCGAGCTCCCGGAAGCGTTCCAGTCGTCCGGAACGGTCCAGCTCGTGCCGGAAGTGAGCGCGACGACGATCGCGCTCGTGGGTGCATCGCCGAGCGCACACAGCGCCGAGGCGGGATCGCAGTGCTGACCGAGCGGACACGCCTCGTGCTCGCCGCACGGAACGCGGTCGGGGACCGAGGGCCGATAGCATCCGCACAGCCATAGCGCGGCGACCGCGGCCCTCACCCGATCAAGGTATCACGCTCGAAAAACCTCCGATGCGAGGTTTCCCGTGCGGCGTCGGCCCACAACTTGCTGCATCTCGATCACATGGATCCCGGCGAGTTGAAGCCACCCGACCCGCCCGAGCCGCCACCGCCGTCGAAGCGCCGATCGTGGGCGACGTGGATCGCGCTGCTCGCCGCGCTCGGCTTGTTCTACTTCTGGCAGGCGAAGGGCAGCAGTGCCGCGCAGCCGGTCGTCGATTACTCGACCGCGCACGCGTGGATCGAAGGCGGCAAGGTGAAGTCGATCGTGATGCGCGGCGACGAGCTCACCGGCGAGCTGACCAGGCCCGAGACCGTCGACAAGAAGCAGGTGAAGGCATTCCGCACGACCACGCCCGACGACAAAGGCCTCGTGCCGCTGCTGGACGACAAGAAGGTGCAGCTCAAGGTCGAGAGCCCGGAGGCGCCGGCCTTCGTGCGGATCCTGTTCGGCCTGTTGCCGTGGGTGCTGATCATCGGCGCGTGGCTGTGGCTGTCTCGGCGCGCGCAGAAGATGATGGTGGCCGGCGGCGGCCCGCTCGGGGCGTTCACCAAGCGCGGCAAGAAATTCCAGAAGTCGGCGACGAACGTGACGTTCGCGGACGTCGCGGGGCTCGCGTCCGCCAAGCGCGATCTCGAGGAGATCGTGCAGTTCCTGAAGGAGCCGAAGCAGTTCGAGAAGCTCGGCGCGACGATCCCGCGCGGCGTGTTGCTGGTCGGGCCGCCGGGCACCGGCAAGACGCTGCTCGCGCGCGCGGTCGCGGGCGAGGCCGACGTGCCGTTCTACTCGATCAGCGCGTCGGAGTTTGTCGAGATGTTCGTCGGCGTCGGCGCGGCGCGCGTGCGCGAGCTGTTCGAAGAGGCGAAGAAGAACGCGCCCGCGATCGTGTTCATGGACGAGATCGACGCGGTCGGCCGCGCGCGTGGCACCGGCTTCGGCGGCGGCCACGACGAGCGCGAGCAGACGCTGAACCAGCTGCTGTCCGAGCTCGATGGCTTCGAGCGCAGCGATCTGGTCGTCGTGATGGCGGCGACGAACCGCCCGGACGTGCTCGACGCCGCGCTGCTGCGGCCCGGCCGGTTCGATCGGCGCGTCGTCGTCGATCTGCCCGAGGCCGCGGCGCGGCGCGCGATCCTCGTGCTGCACACCGCGCACAAGCCGCTCGCCGCCGACGTCTCGCTCGATCACATCGCGGCCGCCACCGCCGGGTTCTCGGGTGCCGATCTCGCGAACCTCGCGAACGAGGCCGCGCTGTCGGCGACGCGGCGCCGCGTCGACCAGCTGTCGGCGGTCGACTTCGACGCGGCCTACGACAAGATCGTGCTCGGCGACCCGCGCGAGGGCAAGCTGCGCGACGCCGAGAAGCGGCGCGTCGCGGTGCACGAGAGCGGGCACGCGCTGCTCGCGTGGGCGACCGCCGAGGCCGAGCCGCTGCGCCGCGTGTCGATCCTGCCGCGCGGGATGGCGCTCGGCGCGACCCAGCAGATTCCGCCGGAGGATCGCCACCTCCACACGCGCGCGGAGCTCGAGGCGCGGCTGTACGTGCTGCTCGGCGGCTACGCGTCCGAGCGCGCGGTGCTCGGCGACGTGTCGACCGGCGCCGAGCACGATCTGCGCGAGGCCACGCGGCTCGCGTCGAAGATGGTCGCGAACTACGGCATGAGCGACCAGATGGGTCCGGTCCACTACGACGTGCACGAGGAGCATCCGTTCCTCGGCCAGCGCATCGCGACCGACGGCGGCACGAGCGATGCGACGGTGCACGCGATCGAGGACGAGGCGCGCAAGCTGCTCGCGGACTCGCTCGCACAGGCGACGTCGGCGATCGCGGCGTATCGCGCCGAGCTCGATCGGCTCGTCGGCGCGCTGCTCGAGCACGAGACGCTCGAGCAGGCCGAGCTCGCGCGGGTGCTCGGCGAGCGGCCGGTCGACGAGTCGGGCGCAGTGCCGATCGAGGCGCCGATGCCGCCGACGGTGCCGGCCCACGCGTAGCCGCCGCGCCGCTGAAGCACAGTTTTTCGAGGATGCGATGTGCGGTTTCGGCGAGCTACGCTGGCACGTCGGTTGCTGTACGAGCGCGCGTGCTGCGCTTTGCTTGTCTCGCCACCTTGGTCGCGTGCGGCTCCGGCTCGCACGCGCACCTGCTCGATGCCGATTACATCGGTGCCGATGCGCCGGCCGACGCGCCGACCGGCCCGTTTGCGATCGCGAACGGTCAGGCGCACCCCGCCGACCTCGCGGTCGACGCCGCGAACGTCTACTGGCTCGATCTCGACAGCAACTTGCTGATGAAGGTCCCGCGCAACGGCGGCACGCCCGTGATGCTCGCGAGCGGGCTGTCCGGCCCGTACGGCGTCGCGGTCGACGCGACGAACGTGTACTGGACCGATTCGGGGTCGAGCCGCGTGATGACCGTGCCGATCGCGGGCGGCACGCCGGCGCCGTTCGCGCAGGCCTCGCTGCCGTGGAACATCACCGCGGACGCGGCGAACGTCTACTACACCGACCCGGGCACCGGCGGGATCCGGCGCGTGCCGACGGCGCCGGGCACGGCGCAGACGCTCGCGACCGTCGACGAGCCGTTCGCGCTCGCGATCGACGCCACCAACGTCTACTTCACGGACCAGGCCGGCAGCGTTGGCTACGTGCCGATCGAGGGCGGTACGACGACGGAGCTCGCGGGCGGGCTGGCCAAGCCGTGGGGCCTCGCCGTCGACCCGACGACCGTGTACTGGACGAACAACGACGACGGCACCGTGATGTCGGTGCCGATCGCCGGGGGCGCGCAGCCGACGACGCTGGCGACCGGTCAGAACCTGCCGAAGGACATCGCGGTCGACGACCACGACATCTACTGGTTCGACTTCGGCACCGCGACGATCGAGATGATGCCGAAGACCGGCGGCACGCCGGTCACGATCGCGAGCGGCCAGTACATCGAGACCGGGCTGGTCGTGCGCGACGGCGCGCTGTACTGGGACAACTCGATCGGCGAAGCGGTGATGAAGCTCGTGCTGCAGTAGCACGCGTCCGGCCGAAGTCCGGCGTGCGGACGCGGGTGTCCGGCAGCCGGATGCTCCGGACGGCGCGCTGCAACGATTCGCGACGTTGCGCGGGCACGCGATTTGGAATGCTCGCGTGGCGTGCGCCTGTGGCTCGCGATGGTGCTTGCTGCGTGTCGCGCCGATCCGGCGCCGGCGCCGGTCGCGTGCACGGATGCGCTCGCGCCGGGCGAGCTGGTCGTGACCGAGGTGCTGGCGAACCCGTTCGGCGCCGATCCGGGGCACGAGTGGTTCGAGCTGTACAACGCGTCCGGCCGCGCGCTCGACCTCGCGGGCCTGTCGATCGCGCACAGCCGGCCCGACGGCTCGACGGCGAAGACGCATCGCATCGCCGAGCTCGCGCTCGCGACCGGCCAGTATGCGGCGCTCGGTGACGTCGATCCCGACCGGCTCCCGCCGTACCTCGACTACGGCTACGGCTCGGATCTCGGCGAGCTGTACGACTCGGGCGGCGGCAAGCTCGTGCTCGCGTGCGGCTCGACGGTGATCGCGGCGGCGAGCTACGACGGCGTGGTCGAGGGCCATTCGCGCGAGCTCGGCGAGGGCCTCGTCGACGCGCAGGCGAGCGCGGATCCGGCGAGCTGGTGCGAGAGCGAGCGCGCGGTGCTGCCGACCGGCGACTTCGGGACGCCGGGCGCGGCGAACGATTGCGTCCCGCTCGCGGCGGGGCAATGCGAGGACGGCGGCGCGGCGCGCGCGATCCGTACGCCGGCGGCCGGCGAGCTCGCGATCACCGAGGTCATGCCCGATCCGGCGGTCGAGCCGTACGAGGATTGGTTCGAGATCGAGAACGTCGGCACGCGCGCGGTCGATGTGAACGGCCTCGGGCTCGATCGCGCGGCCGACGCGCGGCAACCCGACGTCATCGATCGCGCTTCGTGCGTGCCGCTCGCGCCCGGCGCGTTCGCGCTGTTCGCGCGCTCGGCGGACGGCACGAGCAACGGCATGCTGCCCGAGGTCGACGCCACCTTCGGGTTCTCGCTCGTGATCGCGAACGGCGACGTGCGCGTGCTCGCCGGCTCGACCGTCATCGCGAGCGCGACGTGGCCGACGGCGACGCGCGGCGTCTCGCTCCAGCTCGTGCCGACGGCCTGCCCGGGCATCGCGCCGTACGGCGATCAGATGAACCTCGGGACGCCGAGAGCGCAGAACCGATGCGAATGACGATACGTGTCGAAATGTGTACCGATCGCGCTCCCGTGCGTGAGGCGCGTGGGGCTGTGGTTACGTCGCCGGATGCTGAAGCTGTCGCTGTCGTTCGTCGTGGTCTCGTTCCTGCTCTCGGCCGGCTGCTTGTTCCGCGAGCGCCACGACTGCCGGGAGCACGAGGCCTGGGACGGCCACTACTGCCACGCCGACCGCGGCTACGAGCACTACTGGGACCATCCCGACCACCGCGACTGGCACCCCGACCACGACGACCATCACGACGATCATCACGACGACCATCACGACGACCATCACTGACCCGCAGTGCCGGTCGGGCTTTGGGCTTTGGGCTTTGGGCTTTGG
>DASXCY010000029.1:0-12864 GCA_036490935.1 Kofleriaceae bacterium
TGACCGCCGAGGCGGCCTTCGATGCCGACCTCGCGTGCGAGCCGCGTCAGCTGATCGGCGAACGAGCTCAGCTGATCGACCATGATGTTGATCGTGTTCTTGAGCTCGAGGATCTCACCCTTCGCGTCGACGGTGATCTTCTTGGCGAGATCGCCGGTCGCCACCGCCGTGGTGACGTCGGCGATGTTGCGCACCTGGTCGGTCAGGTTCGCGGCCATCGAATTGACCGCGTCGGTCAAGTTGCGCCACGTGCCGAGCACGCCGCGCACGTCGGCCTGCGCGCCGAGCCGGCCTTCGATGCCGACCTCGCGCGCCAGCCGCGTCACCTGATCCGCGAACGAGCTCAGCTGATCGACCATCGTGTTGATCGTGTTCTTGAGCTCGAGGATCTCGCCCTTCGCGTCGACCGTGATCTTGCGCGTCAAGTCGCCGCGCGCGACCGACGTCGTCACCTCCGCGATGTCGCGCACCTGGTTGGTCAGGTTGCGCGCCATGCCGTTGACGTTGTCGGTCAGCTCCTTCCACGTGCCGCGCACGCCCTCGACCGACGCCTGGCCACCGAGCTGGCCTTCGGTGCCGACCTCGCGCGCGACGCGCGTCACCTCGCTCGCGAACGCGTTGAGCTGATCGACCATCGTGTTGAGCGTGGCCTTGAGATCGAGGACCTCGCCGCGCGCATCGACCGTGATCTTCCTCGACAGATCGCCGGTCGCGACGGCGCGCGCGACCTCGGCGATATTGCGCACCTGGTTCGTCAGGTTCGCGGCCATCGAGTTGACGTTATCGGTCAGCTCCTTCCAGATTCCGGACACGTCGCGCACCTGTGCTTGCCCGCCGAGCACGCCCTCGGTGCCGACCTCACGCGCGACACGCGCGACCTCGCTCGCGAACCCGTTGAGCTGGTCGACCATCGTGTTGATCGTGTTCTTCAACGTGACGAGCTCGCCGCGCGCCTCGACGGTGATCTTCCTCGTGAGGTCGCCGTTCGCGACCGACGTCGTGACCTCCGCGATGTCGCGCACCTGATTGGTCAGGTTCCGCGCCATCTGGTTGACGTTGTCGGTGAGCTCCTTCCAGATGCCGCTGACGTCCTTGACATCGGCGGTCACACCGAGCGTGCCTTCCGTGCCGACGAGGCGCGCGACGCGCGTGACCTCCGCGCTGAACCGCCCGAGCTTGTCGACCGTCGCGTTGATCGTGTTCTTCAGCGCGAGGATCTCGCCGCGCGCATCGACGCCGATCTTCTTCGACAGGTCGCCGCCGGCGATCGCCGTGATCACCTCCGCGATGTTGCGCACCTGCGACGTCAAGTTAGACGCCATGCCGTTGACGTTCTGCGTGAGCTCGCGCCACACGCCCGACACGTCGGCGACCTCCGCCTGGCCGCCGAGCACGCCCTCGGTGCCGACCTCGCGCGCGACGCGCGTCACCTCGGCGGCGAACGCGCTCAGCTGATCGACCATCGTGTTGATGGTGTTCTTGAGCAGCAGGATCTCGCCCTTGGCCTCGACGGTGATCTTCTTGCCGAGATCGCCGCCGGCGACCGCGCTCGTCACCTCGGCGATGTTGCGGACCTGGAACGTCAGGTTGTTCGCCATCGAGTTGACGCTCTCGGTCAGCTCGCGCCACACGCCGCTGACGCCGCGCACCGTCGCCTGGCCGCCGAGGCGGCCTTCGGTGCCGACCTCGCGCGCGACGCGCGTCACTTCGTTCGCGAAGCCGCGCAGCTGCTCGACCATCGTGTTGATGGTGTTCTTGAGCTCGAGGATCTCGCCTTTGACGTCGATCGTGACGGTCTTCGACAGATCGCCCTGCGCGACCGCGGTCGTCACGCGCGCGATCTCGCGCACCTGCGACGTCAGGTTCGACGCCATCAGGTTGACCGAGTCGGTGAGATCCTTCCACACGCCGCTCACGCCCTGCACGCGCGCCTGCGCGCCGAGCTTGCCTTCGCCGCCGACTTCGAGCGCGACGCGCGTCACCTCGCTACCGAACATCGAGAGTCGCGCGACCATGCCGTTGACCAGCTTCGCGTGGCGCAAGAACTCGCCGCGCCGCGGTCCGCTGCCGCCGTCCTCGATATCCATCGTCTGCTCGAGGTCGCCGCGCGCGACCGCGCTGACGACACGCGCCATCTCGTTCGCATGGCCGCCGAGGTCCTCGATGATCTGGTTCATCGCCGCGACGTACTGCTGCCAGCCGCCGGTCGCGTTGAATCGCCGCACCCGGCGACCTGCTTGGCCGTGCTTGCCGACCGCGAGCGACACGTCGCCCGCTTCGTCGCGGATCGCGCGCACGAGATCGACGAGCTCGTTGAACGCGGTGCCGATCTCCCCGTCGACGCCGGGCGTGTCCTCGCGCAGCCGCACCTGAAAATCGCCGCGCTTGAATGCACGCAGCGCGGCGAGCAGCTCGCGCCGCTCGAGGTGATCGGGCCCTGCGCGCAGCGCTCGCTTGCCGTTTGGCTTGGGCGCCGCCTTGTGGCCGTTTTGCGAGCCGTTGGGGCGGGCGGGAGCCTCGGTCGTGGTGCTCATGTTGCCTCGGGCTTGCCGTAGAGCGCGCGCATGATCTTGTCGGCGCTAGCGGGTTTCACGATATGCGCGTCGAAGCCGGCCTCGAGCGCGCGAGCCTTGTCGGTCGCCTGTCCGTAGCCGGTCATCGCGATCAGTCGCAGGCGCCCCGGCGACAGCTCGCGCCGCAGCTGGCGCGCGACCTCGTAGCCGTCCATCTCGGGCAGGCCGATATCGATCAACGCGACATCGGGATGCTCGCTGCGAATCACGCGCAGCGCCGACGGGCCGTCTTCTACCGTCATCACGTCGTGCCCCTTCATGCGCAGGAGATCTGCGACGAGCTCGCGCAGGTCTGCGGCATCGTCGACAACGACCGCGCGCAGCGGTCGCGAAAACATTGGCTCGGTGATCGGTTCTGACACGTGCTCCATCGCCATGGCCCCTTCTCGTGCGGCCGGTAGCCTCAGCTCGAACATCGCGCCGTGACCGAGGCCCTCGCTCGACGCGGTGATGGTTCCTTGGTGCAGCTCGACGAGCCGCTTCGCGAGGCCGAGGCCGAGGCCCAGGCCGCCGGAGCCGTCGGGTGTGACGCGCTCCTGCACGAACATGTCGAAGATGCGCGGCAGCAGGTCGGACGAGATGCCGCGCCCGTTATCGGACACGCGCACGACCGCGTGCTCGCCCTCGCGGCTCCACTCGATGCGGATCTCGCCGCCGTCGGGCGTGTACTTGACCGAGTTCGACAGCAAGTTGCACAGCACCTGGACCAGCCGCACCGGATCGCCGTAGACGGCGACGTCGCGCGCGCCGCTCGTCGTGATGCGATGGCGATGTTGCTCGGACGACGTGCGTACGGCGGCGATCGCCTCGTCGGCGATGGACTCGATCGTCACGAGCTGGCGGCGGAGCTCGAGCTTGCCGTTCTGGAAGCGCGCCACGTCGAGCAGATCGTCGACGAGGCGGCCGATGTGGTGAACCTGGCGATGGATGATGCCGCGGACGCGCTCGGGCACCGGCTTGTCAGGATCGTGCTCGATCAGCTCGACCGCGGTCTGCAGCGGCTGCAGCGGGTTGCGCAGCTCGTGCGCGAGGATCGCGAGGAACTCGTCCTTGCGGCGATCCGTCTCGGACATCTGCAGCATCTTGTTCTCGAGCGCTTCGGCCTCGAAGCGCTTGCGCTGCATCGCGAGCTCGCGCTCGTGCGCGCGATCGTGCTCGATGCGCAGCTGCATCGCCTTGTCCTGCAGCTCGATCGTGCGCTCCTGCAGCTGCACGAACAGCATCGCCTTCGCGCGCAGCACCTCGGCCCGGATCGGCTTGATCAGGAAGTCGAACGCGCCGAGCTCGTAGCCCTTCAGGATCTCGTCGTCCTGCCACGACAAGCCGGTGATGAAGATGATCGGCGTCGCGCGATTGCGCGCGCGCGATCGCACGAGCCGCGCGGTCTCGAAGCCGTCCATGCCGGGCATCGCCACGTCGAGGATGATCAGCGCGAAGTCTTGCTCGAGCAGCCGTGCGAGCGCTTCGACGCCCGAGCGCGCGAGCACGAGCCGGCGGCCGACGGGCACGAGCGCGGCTTCGATCGCGACGAGGTTCGTCTCGTTGTCGTCGACGACGAGGATGTCGCGACCGTAGCTGACAACGTCTTCGCGCTCCCCGCCATCGGTGTCATCCTCGAACGCCTCGCCAACGCTCATGATCGGCACCGTGGATCCATCACTCCCGTACTGCTAGTCACACGCGCGCGAGATGCACGCCATGTGCCCGTATGCACGGCGCTCCCGGTACGGACCTGACGGAGTTCCACACCGGCCGCGTGCGGCCGAGCGCGGTGAGCGCTGGCGCACGTAAGCTATCTGTCAGCATTCCGGGACGAGGTCGCGGCCGGCGAAGAATTCGTCGACGAGCGCGCGCCGGGCGCGAGCATGTTTCGCGCGACCGCACTTGAAGGCGGGCTTGGTCAGCTTGCCGTGCGCGAGCATCTTGCGGACCAGTCGGCGTGATCTTCGTCGTTCAAGTGAACCAGCTCGTGGGCGATCGTCTCGCGCACGCCGCCGGAGCTGCGCAGCAGCGAACCGGCGGGCGAGCACGGCCTCGGTGTCGTCGGCCGACGCCGCGGCGGCGGCGCAGGCGAGCAGCAGCGTGACGCGCACCCGTTCGAGCAGGACTTGCGGTAGCGTCTCGCGCCATGCGCTTCCTGTTGTGTCTGGTGATCGTCGGAGGAGCCTGCAAGACGCGGCACGAGCCGCAGCCGAGGTCGGATCTCGGATCCGGATCCGGCACGGGCACCGGCACGGCCACGGGTTACGACCAGTTGAGCCGGAGTGACTTCAATCGGCTCGCGGTGCGGCTCGACCTGCCGATCTACTGGATCGCCGACACCAACGGCAACAACGCGGTCGATCCCGACGAGATCGCGGCGCTCGAGTTCTATCCGACGCCGTCGATCGCGCTCGCCGACGCATATCCGAAGCTGGTCGCCGAGTCGAAGGCGCCGCCCGCGACCGATCCGCGCATCGCGCTCGTCGACCGCGACCTCGACGAGGGCCGGCCGACGCTCGTGCGCACCGAGACCGCCGCGATGAGCGGCGAAGATCGCGAGCTGGTCGCGCACATGCTCGAGGTCGCGCATCACATCGACAGGATCTACGAGACGCAGAACGGCGCCGCCGCGCTCGCGAACCAGCTGCCGGCCGACGCCGCGAGCCAGAGCTTGTTCCGCCGCAATCGCGGGCCGAAGTGCATCATGCCCGACACCGAGAAGGATCCGCAGTGCTCGGCGATCGCCGGCGCGCCCAAGCCGGTCGTCGACGCGTATCCGGCCGCGCTGCAGAAATCGGACACGTTCTGCAAGGATCTCGAAGCGCGCGCCGACGCGAAGCGCCTGCTCGATCAGTTCACGGTCGTGCGCGATGACGGCGGCAAGCTCGTCGCGCTGCCCGACACCGCCGCGTACAAGGACGAGATGACCGCCGTCGCGGGCGAGCTCGAGGCCGCGGCGACCGCGATGACAGATCCGGCCGCGCAGCCGCTCGTGACGTACCTGCGCGCGGCCGCCGGCAGCTTTCGCGACAACAACTGGCTGCCCGCCGACGAGGCGTGGGCGAAGATGACGGTCGACAACTCGAGCTGGTACGTGCGCGTCGGGCCCGACGAGGTGTACTGGGATCCGTGCTCGCACAAGGCCGGCTTTCACCTGACGTTCGCGAAGATCGATCAGGGCTCGAAGGCGTGGCAGTCCAAGCTCGTGCCGGTGCAGCAGGACATGGAGGCCGCGGTCGCCGCACGCGCCGGGGCGCCGTACGCCGCGCGCAAGGTGACGTTCCACTTGCCCGACTTCATCGACATCGTGATCAACGCCGGCAACGATCGCGAGCCGACCGGCGCGACGATCGGCGAGAGCCTGCCGAACTGGGGGCCGGTCGCGAACGAAGGTCGCGGCCGCACCGTCGCGATGGTCAACCTGTACACCGACAAGGACTCGCTCGACGCGCGCCACGCGCAGGCGGCGAGCCTGCTCGACGATGCGTCGATGAAGCTCTACGTCGACAGCCCGAACCCGGGCCTGCTCGCGACGATCCTGCACGAGGCGACGCACAACCTCGGCCCGGCGCACGAGTACAAGGTCGGCGGCAAGGTCGACACCGAGGCGTTCGGCGGCGAGGTCGCGTCGGTGCTCGAGGAGCTCAAAGCGCAGACCGGCGCGCTGTTCCTCGTCGAATTCTTGCGCGGCAAGGGCATCATCCCCGACGAGCTCGCGCGCCAGACCTACGCCGATTGCATCGTCTGGGCGTTCGGGCACATCGCGCAGGGCATGTACACCGCGACCAAGCAGCGCAAGACGTACTCGAATCTCGCGGCGGTGCAGATCGGCTTCTTGCTCGATCACGGCGCGCTCACGTGGGACGACCACGCGACCGCGGCGAACGGCCGCGACCACGGCGCGTTCACGATCCATCTCGACAAGATGCCGGCCGCCGCCGACGACATGATGAAGCTCGTCGCCGGCATCAAGGCGCGCGGCGACAAGGCGGCGGCCGACGCGCTGCTCGCGAAATACGTCGACGGCACGGTCGTGCCGCAGGCGCTGATCGCCGAGCGCTTCGCTCGGTTCCCGCGCGCGAGCTTCGTGTATTCGATCGCGCACTGAGGCTAGAATGGCGCCTCGTGGCGCGTTTCCAGGTGACAGACGAGCTGCGCGCGTTCATGCGCGAGGTCGTGGCGAAGGTCGACTGGATCGACGATCGCGCGACGCTGGTCGGGCCCGACGCGCTGTCGTGCGAATGCGCGCGCGGTGGCCGGCTGCCGAACAGCGACCGCTACCGGTTCACCTACTTCGCGCGCGACGGCCGCGGCCGCTGGGAGCTCGAGCTCGGCGAGCAGCAGCTCCGCGACCTCGCCGACGGCCACACGAGCGAGCTCGACGCACGCGAGCTCGATCCGAATACACGCTCGACGCGCGGCGAGGCGCTGATCGTGTGGGGCGAGTTCGACGAGGACGCGCTGCGCGTGCGCTCGCCGCTCGATCTCGCGACCGCGCTCGACGCGCTGCACGCGATCGGCCAGGGCGATCCGCTGCTCGTGCGGCTGTGGTCCGCCGCCGACGAGCAAGTCGTCATCGCGCTCAACGGCAACGAGTGCGCGCTGTTCGTCGTGCACGGCGACACCTACGGCACGTCGGTCGGCGATCCGACGCGCACCGGCTCGTTCGAGGTGCGCGGCGAGGACATCGGCGAGCTCGTCATCGCCTGGAACCAGTGCGTGCCGTGGCGCGTCGCGCGCCCGGCGCTGCTCGTGTTCGCCGAGCAGGGCACGGTCGGCGAGGGCGTGATCCTCGACGGCGCGATCCCGACCCAGCTCTTGATGCTGGGCGATCTCGATCGCGCCGCCGCGCTCGCCTCGCGCCGCGCGCCGCCTGCGGATCCGGCGCTGTCGAGCCTGCCGCGCCGCGCGCCGCAGGGCGCGTGGGCCGAGCGCTTGCTCAACGCGCTCGTCGAGCTGCACCTGATCGAGCTCGACTCCGCGATCTTCGACGCGATCGCGGCGCGCACGTCGATCCTGCTCGTGCAGCACCGCGATGCCGAGGACTCGCCGGAAGCCGCTCAGGCGCTCGCGAAGGAGCTGTCGCGCCTGCGCGGCGTCGGCGCGCTGTTCGCGACCGGCGGCGATCTCCAGATCGCGCTGCGCCGCACGCAGGATGCGCCGACCATGCCGGTCGACGTGCCGTTGGCGTAGCGCCTACTGGATCTGAAAGTGATAGTTCGCACCGTACGCGGAGTCGTACGCGTCGCAGCCGTAGACGCTCGTCGCCTCGAACCACAGCGCGAGGTCGCTGCCGCCGGTGACCGGGATCGTCGGATCGGCCGCGACGAGCACGTCGCCGTCGACGCGCGACGCCGACGTGCTATTCACCGCGCCGCCGTCGAGCTGCCAGTACAGCGTGATGCCCCACGCCGGCATCTCGTTCGAGAGCGCGTAGCACTGCGCGAGCCGATCCGGCTCGTAGTGCACGACGACCTCGTCGCCCGCGTGCAGCGCGGCCGATTGCGTCGGCGCCGCCGACGGATCGCTCGCGAACTCGAGCACGGCCTGCGCGCCGCTGCTCGCGAGCGCGAACGTGTAGTTCGCGCCGTAGTCCGAGTCGTACGCGTTGCAACCCCATTCGTTGGTCGCCTGAAACCACAGCGACACGTGCGTCGCCGACGCGGGCAGCTCGACCTCGCCGTCGATCGGCGTGACGTCCACGCCATCCGGCTGCGACAGCGCGAAGCTGACCGTCGTGCCGTCGTCGAACCGGGCGAAGCCGGTCACGCCCCACACCGCGATGCCGTCCGATTCGGCGCGGCACGTCTGCAGGCGCGACAGATCGTACGTCACGCGCACGGTTGTTCCCGCAACGAGTGTGCCCGTCGTGGTCTCGGTGAAATCACCGTGGAACGCGAGCGTCGCGTCACCGCCGTCGCCGTCGGCCTTGCCGCCGCCGGTTCCGGAGCCCGGGGCCGTGGTCGCGGAACCGGCGCAGGCGGCGAGCGCGGCCAACCAGACGATACGAGTCATGCGCGCGCGCCGTGCAACGCGCGCTCCACGCGTGCGCACGTGATCTCCGCGCACTACGCGCGCGATCACCGGCTGCTCGCGTTGCATGGCGAGCCGGGTTGCCAGTGCGGGCACGCTCGCTGCAAAGCTCGTGTTACATCGTGCGGCTCCCGAAGCAGGTACAGCTCGCACAGCTCGTCGCCGAGGCGCCCGACGGCGACGGCTGGCTGCACGAACAGAAATTCGACGGCTATCGCATCCTCGCGGAGCTGGAGCGCGGCCGCGCACACCTGTGGAGCCGCACCTTCCGCGACTGGACCGAGCAGCTGCCGGCGATCGCCGTCGCGGTCGCGCAGCTTCCGGTCCGGCGCGCGCTGCTCGACGGTGAGGTCGCCGCCGTGCTGCCCGACGGCCGCACGAGCTTCCAGGCCCTGCAGAACGCGTTCGGCACCGCGACCACGCACCTGCGCTACTTCGTGTTCGACGTGCTCGCTCTCGACGACGACGATCTCGCACCGCTTCCGCTCGAGCAGCGCAAGGCGCGCCTGCAGGCGTTGCTCGAGCGCGCCGCGATTCCGGCGCTGCGTTACTCCGATCACGTCATCGGCGGCGGCCACGCGTTCTTTCGCGTCGCGTGCGAGCGCGGGCTCGAAGGCATCGTGTCCAAGCGCCGCGACGCGCCGTACACACCGGGCCGCGGCGGCGCCTGGCTCAAGACCAAGTGCCTGCTGCGCCAGGAGCTGGTGATCGGCGGCTTCACCGAGCCCGAGGGCAGCCGCGCGCATCTCGGCGCGCTGCTCGTCGGCTATCACGACGGCGCGCGGCTCGTGTACGCCGGCAAGGTCGGTACCGGCTTCACGCAGAAGCTGCTCGCCGAGCTGGCGCACGAGCTCGCGCCGCTCGAATCGGTGCACTCGCCGTTCGATCCCGAGCCGCCGCGCGCGTGGACGGGCGCGCGCCGCCACTGGGTCAAGCCCGACCTCGTCGGCGAGGTCGCGTTCGCGGAGTGGACCGCCGACGGCCGGCTGCGCCATCCGTCGTTTCAAGGGCTGCGCCGCGACAAGCGCGCGGCCGACGTCGTGCGGGAGCGGCCGAAGCCGGCCGGTCAGAGCTCGCGGCGCACGTAGAACTGCGCCTGCGCGGCGAGATCCGGCGATGCCGAGAACACGTCGCTCGACGACGGCGCGGCGACCCACTGGTTCGACATCTGCAGCCGCGCCGGGTCGTAGTCGAAGTTCCCCATCACGAGCACGCGGATCGTCGCGCCGACGTAGGTCTGGCGTGCGAGGCGAATGTCGCCGCCGAAGCCGAAGAACGCCTCGGGCAGCGCCTTGTCGTCGCTGATCGTCGAGCTCGCGTACGGCACCGACAGCCGGTCGAGCTCGACGCCCGTGCCGACTTGCGCGTAGCCACGCAGCCACGACGTCACGTTCGTGCGCACGCCGACCGCGGCCGACACCAGGACGTTCTGGCGATCGAGCGGCAGGTCGGTCGACTCGCCCTGGCCGATCGAGAAGTACGTGTCGAGGCCCGCCTCGAGGAAGAACGGCCCGCGGAGCGCGCGCTGCGCGAACACGCCGAGGCCGTTCATGCGGCACTCGTTCCAGCTGTTCGCGTCGTTCATGTCGTTGTTGCGGCGAAAGCCGTAGCCGCCGATGCGCACGCCGACCGCGTACGTACCGGACTGGGCCGCGGTCCCGATGGGCGATGCTCCGCCAGGCACGTTGGATTCTGGGTCGGGGCCCGCGGCGGCGGCGCCGGAGACCGCAACCAAAGCCAGGATCGAAGCCAAGATCGACGAAGCTAAGCGCATGCGCGGCCTTGTTTCACGCCGCGGACCAGCCCGGATCGTCAGGGTCGCTTGACGGATCCGTCAACGCGCGTTCACGCCCGCCGCCGGGTTTTCCAACAGGTGCCGAAAATAGAAGCGGCCGCGGAGCGAATCTGGCGTTTCGCTCCGCGGCCTCGTTGGTGGGGATCCGATTCGGCCTCCTTTCGCGTTCGGGTCAGTTACACGATTCACCGCAGATCGAAGACACCTCGCTCACGCACTGCGAATCCCATTTCACGGAGCAGCAGTACGCGTCGTAGTAGCAAATGTCGTAAGCGCAGGTGTCGCAGGTCTTCTTGAGCTTCGTGCCGCTCGAGCAGATCGAGTGCGAGCAGGTTCCGGTACCGGAGCCCGAGCCGCTGCCCGAGCCGCTGCCCGAGCCCGACCCGGAGCCGCTACCGCCGCCGGTGCACGACTCGCCGCAGATCGAGCCGACCTCGCCGACGCAGATCGAATCCCACGCGGTGGTGCAGCAGTAGTCATCGCTCGCGCACACCTCGGTCGCGCAGCTGTCGCACGTGCCGTCGAGCGAGCCGCCGGTCGAGCAGATCGGGTGCGAGCAGGTCGAGCCGCCGCCGCCGCCGGTGACGCACACGCCGCCGGTGCAGGTCTGGCCGGAGGTGCACGAGCCGCACGAGCCGCCGCAGCCGTCATCGCCGCAGGTCTTGCCGCTGCAGCTCGGCGTGCAGGTCGTGCCGCCGCCGAGCGCGGTGCCGTTCGGCGTGCCGATGCCGGTCGGGCCGTCCCAGCCGGCGCCCGCGTTGCACAGGATGTTGCCGCACGAGCCGTTCTTGCCCGTCGTCACGTCGAAGAACTTCGACGAGTTCGAGTACGCCCAGCCCGGCGCCTGACCGCCGAGCCCGTACAGCGCGTAGACGCCGGCGACGAACGGCGTCGCCGCGCTCGTGCCGCCGACGACGATCCAGCCGCCGTTCGCCGCGTTGTAGACGGCGAGACCGGTGTTCGGATCGCCGACCGCCGACACGTCCGCGGCCATGCGCTTGCTGCACGCGGTCGACGTCTGATAGCTCGGCTTCGCGATGTTCGTGCTGCACGAGCTGCCGCCGTCGTTCCACGCGCCTTCGGTCCAGCCGCGCGTGTTCGTCGACTTGACGAGGCTCGTGCCGCCGACGCCGGTGACGTGCGCGGACGTGCTCGGATAGTCCGGGCCCGAACCGCCGTCGTCGTAGCCGCTGTCGCCGGCCGCGACGAAGATGCCGATGCCGGAATGGGTGAAGTAGGTCTCGTAGCTGGACACCGACGAGTCCTCGGGACCGCCCCAGCTGTTGCTGATGACGGCTGGGGACAGGCTCGCCGCGCCGTTTTGCGCGATGTACAGGCCGTCGCTCTGATCGTCCTGAGCCTCGACGAGGATCAGCGTGCAGTTCGGGCACGCCGAGCTCGCCATGTCGAGGTCGAGCGCGGCCTCGACCGACCAGTCATCGCCCGACGGCGACTTCGCCGGCAGCGGTGACGCCGCGCCGCTCTGGTTGACCTTCTTGAAGCAGCCGTTGGCCGTCGTGCAGGCGGGCAGGCCGTACTGGCTGCGATACGCCGCGAGATCGCTCTCGGCGTTCGGATAGTCGTAGGCGTCGACGATCGCGATCTTCGCGCCCGGCGTGAGCGACGTGTTCAGCTTGTACGCGGATGCGAGGTCCGGTGGGCCGAACCCTTGCGGTGTCGACGCGTGCGGCTGGATGTTGCTGCCGTCGCGCACCAGCGCGTAACACTTCCAGCGGCCGCCGGAGCACGCCGCCGAGCTGGCGTACTGCGGGATCGATCCGAGCGCGTCGCCTTGACGATCACTGCCGTCATCGCCGACGCGCTCGCCCTGCGCACAGCCCGCGATCACGAAGACACACAAGATCGGAGTCAACCTCATGGTCGGTGGATATCTTCATCACCGGTGCCACGCAGGCCTGCGCGTGTCGTGCAGTTGTGCATGCGCGATTCGCGCAGCGACGAAGCGAGAACGTTTGGATACAAACGATCGTTCAGTTCGTAGCAGCGCGAACAGATCCGGTAGGACGAGGTGAACCCGTGAGAGCGCGACACCTACATCGTGAACGGTGTACACGGTCAGGCGCTGTCAACGCTTGCACTTCGAGCGTCGACGGGAGGTTGCACGATCGCCGCGACAAGCCGTCACGCCGCGCCGGGTTGTTCGCGTCATCCTGCTACGGCGCGACGCCGATCAACTCGCGGGCCGCGGCCAGCAAGTTGATGTCGGTCGTGCCGGCGCCGAGCTCGAGCAGCTTGGCATCGCGCGCGAGCTTCTCGAGGCCGACCTCTTCCATGTACCCGTAGCCGCCGTGAATCTGGATCGCGACGAGCGCGGCGTCGACCGCGGCCTGCGCGCACATCGCCTTGCTCGCGTTGACGAACGGCATGTCGCGCACGCCGTTCTGCTGCATCCACGCGGTGCGGAACACGACGTTCTCGACCGTACGCAGCTTCAGGAACAGGTCGGTGATCTTGAGCTGC
>DASXCY010000030.1:0-125198 GCA_036490935.1 Kofleriaceae bacterium
TCGCGGCCACGCCGCCACACGCGCCGGGGCCGTGACGCGCGCTGCGCCACGACCGTGCGCGGTCTTCGCGGCGCGTCGTGCGCGCGGCGCGGCCCTGGCGCGAGGGCGGCGAACGCGAAGGAGACCGCCCATGGCCGCGACGCCGGTGACCGTGCCCTCTCGCGGCGCAGCACTCGCACGGCGGCTCGCGACGCTGGCCGCGACTCGCACCATCACTCGCCGCACGGCGATCGGCGAGCCGCGCATGCCTCGCTCCTCGCGGTGGTTCTCGCCCAGCGCGGTAACCACCGCGCCGCGCGCGCGGCCGCACGGCGAGAGCGCGAGCGGTCGTGGCCCAGCGCGCGGCACGGTCGCAGCGGCCGAAGCCGCGGCAGTGAGCCGATCCCGATCCGACTCCGAGCCCGAGTCCGACCCCGAATCCGACTCCGAGTCCGAATCCGACTCCGACCCCGAGTCCGACTCCGACCCCGAGTCCGACTCCGAGTCCGACTCCGACCCCGAATCCGACTCCGAGTCCGAATCCGACTCCGACTCCGAGTCCGAATCCGACCCCGAGTCCGAATCCCGAGCCGGCTCCGAGACCCCGATCCGCATTCTCGGTCTCGGTCTCGGTCTCGGTCTCGGTCTCGGTCTCGGTCTCGGTCTCGGTCTCGGTCTCGGTCTCGGTCTCGGTCTCGGTCTATCACCGCTGCGAGCGCAGCAGCTCGGCAATGTCTTTCTGGCCGGCGGGATCCTCGACGATGGCGAGGGATTGCGCGGCGAGCTCGGGATCCTCGAGCACGATCTCGATCGCGCGGCGCGCGCCGATGAGGCCGGAGGCGCGGCCGGGCATCTGGAGCGCCCAGTCGGTCACGCCGGCCTGGCGCACGACGCCGAGGATCCGCGACAGGTCGCTGCGAAACCGCGCCTCGCTGTAGGCCTTCGCGTCGCCGAGCCCGAACCACAGGATGCGCGAGAAGCGGAGGCGGCGGCCGGGCGGCATCATCATCGTCTCGCCGGGGTCGGCGCTCGCGCGCTTGTCGCGGATCAGGCGCGATAGCCGGCCGCACAGCCGCCAGTCGGCGAGCCCGGCCGCGCCGCGCAGCGGGCGGTCGTCGCGAAACACCGGTAGCGCGAGACAGTCGCGCGCGGATTCGTCCCAGCGCGCGAGATCCAGCGGCAGCACCGTGAGCGCCACCGTTAGTCCTCGGTCTCGGGATTGCGACCGACCGCACCCGCGATGCGATCGAGCACGCCGTTGACGAACGCGGACGACTCCGCCGTCCCGAACCGCTTCGCCAGCTCGACTGCCTCGTTGATGACGACCTTGACCGGCACCTCGCGAAACGCGACCAGCTCGCACGCGCCGAGCCGCAAGATGTTGCGATCGACGCGCGACATGCGCTCGATGCGCCAGTTCTTCGACGACGCGGCGATCAGCTCGTCGAGCTCGGCCCCGCGCGCCGCGGCCGCCGCGACCAGCTCGCGCGCGAATGCCTGCGCCGCCGCATCGATCTCGAGCTCGAGCTCGTCGGCCCAACGCGACGCGGCGCCGGCGACATCGGTCGCCGGATCGCCGTCGCGCGCGTACAGCAGTTGCAGCGCGTACGCGCGGCCCGTGCGCCTGCTGCCCGCCGTCATCTCAGTCCGCTCGCTCGCGCGCGCGGCGCGGTCGGTTGCTGCGCGACGTCCGCGAGCGCACGCTTGGATTCGCGTGCACCCGGCGTGGCCGGGCACTGTTCGGTCGCGCGCTCATCGCTTCTTCTTCGCCGCGAGTGTGCGGTAGAGCGTCGCGAGCTCGATCGCCGCGAGCGCCGCATCGAAGCCCTTGTTGCCCGCCTTCGTGCCGGCGCGTTCGAGCGCCTGCTCGATCGTGTCGGTCGTGAGCACGCCGAAGCTGACCGGAATTGGCGACTCGGCCGCCGCGCGCGCGATGCCGCTCGCCGCCTCGCCAGCGACGTAATCGAAGTGCGGCGTCGCACCGCGGATCACCGCGCCGAGCGCGATCACCGCATCGACGCCGCCGCGCTCGAGCGGTCCGGCTTTGCCGGACCGCGCCGCATCGCGAACCGGGGGGGCGTGTAGCTCGAGCACGCGCCGCACCACCTGCGGCAGCTCCCACGCGCCGGGGCAGCGCACGACCGTGATCGCATCGTCGCTGCCGCCGCTCCGCACGATCGCGTCGATCGCGCCCGCGATCAGCGACTCGACGATGAGCCCGTTGAACCGGCTCGCGACGATCGCGAACCTGAGGCCCGCGGCGGACAAGGTGCCCTCGATGGTGGTCGGCATGCGGCCCAGATATATCAGGCCTCGGGCCTCGGACCTCGGGCCTCAGCCAGACTTTCCGGAATCCGAGCTCTTGGGCCTGAGGCCCGAGGCCCGAGGCCTGAGGCCTGGTTGCACGCGCTCGACGACCTCGATCCCGAAGCCTTCCAATCCCGGAATCTTGCGGTCACTCCACATCATGAGCCGGATCTTCTTGCAGCCGAGGTCGGCGAGCACCTGCGCGCCGAGGCCGAAATCGCGCAGCGCCTCGCTCGTCGGCGCGCGCAAGTCGGTCACGCTCGGCCGCACGGCGTCGCGCTGCAGCACGAGCCGCTCGAACGAGGCGCCGAGCGACGTGCGCCGGCGGTTGAACACGTACAGCAGCACGCCGCAGCCCGCCTGATCGATCGCGTCGAGCGCGGCGCGCAGATCGGGCCGCAGGTCGAACGGATCGGCGAGCGGATCGAGTGCCGCGACGCGCACGAGCACGGCGTGGCCGGCTGCCGACGCGCCCGCGACGTCGCCGCGCACGAGCGCGAGATACTCGGTGTCCTCGACCTCGGTGTCGTAGTAATGCGCGGCGAACGGCTCGCCCGGGCCGAGCGCGCCGGGCCGCACCGCGCCGCTCGCGCAGCAGCGCACGATGCGCTCGCGCTGCAGGCGATACGCGATCAGGTCGGCGACCGACAGCAGGAGCAGGCCGTGGCGCTCGCCGAACTGTTCGAGCTCGGCTCGGCGCGCCATCTCGCCGTCCTCGCGCATGATCTCGCAGATCACGCCGGCCGGCTTGAGCCCGGCGAGCCGCGCGAGGTCGACCGAGCCCTCGGTCTGGCCGGTGCGCACGAGCACGCCGCCCTTGCGCGCGCGCAGCGGAAACACGTGGCCGGGCGACACGATCTTGTGCGGACCGGTGTCGTCGGCGATCGCGACGCGGATCGTCGTCGCGCGGTCGCGCGCGCTGATGCCGGTCGACACGCCGTGGCGCGCTTCGATCGACACGGTGAAGGCGGTGCCGAGCGACGCCTGGTTGTCGCGCACCATCATCGGCAGCTCGAGCCGATCGATGAGTGCGTCGTCCATCGCGAGGCAGATGAGACCGCGCGCGTGCGTCGCCATGAAGTTGATGTGCTCGGGTGTGACGAGCTCGGCGGCGAACACGAGGTCGCCCTCGTTCTCGCGATCCTCGTCGTCGACGAGGATGACCATCTTGCCGGCGCGGATCTCGTCCAGCGCGCGGCCGACGCGATCGATCGAAGTCATCGCGGACCTCCTGCCAATAGCTTCTCGACGTGCTTCGCGAGCACGTCGGTCTCGAGGTTGATGCGATCGCCCGGGCGCAGCTCGCCGAGCGTCGTCAGCTCGCGCGTGTGCGGGATGATCGCGACCGAGAAGGTCTCGGCATCGACCGCGTTGACCGTGACCGACACGCCGGCGACCGCGATCGAGCCCTTCTCGACGATGTAGCGGCCGAGCGTCGTGCGGATCTGCAGCACGAGGTTCGCGCCGAGATCGCGGCGCGCGACGAGCTCGCCCGTGCCGTCGACATGGCCGGTGACGATGTGGCCTCCGAGCCGATCGCCGGCGCGAAGCGCGCGCTCGAGGTTCAGCTTCATGCCGGCGCGCAGCGCGCCGAGCGTCGTGCGCGCGAGCGTCTCGGCGCCGGCGAGCACGATGTACGCGTCGCGCTCGCACGACGTGACCGTCAAGCACGCGCCGTCGTGGCAGATCGATTCACCGACCGCGAGCTCGGCCACCGGGATGCGCGCGGGCCGGATCGCGAGCGTCAGCGCGTCGCTGCGGCGGTCGCCGCGGACCACCGTCCCGACGTCCTCGACGAGCCCGGTGAACATTCCCGCGGTGTACCACTAGCCCGGTTCATTCACCACGACGTCGAGCGAGACCGCGCGACGGTCGCTGGGCGGCGGAACACGAGCGCGTCGTCGGGGGTGCCGGGCAGCTCGGCCGAGATGAAACGGTCGAGCCGGTCGAGCAGGTACCAGGTGCCGAGCGCGTTGGCGTGGAGGCCGTCCCCGGCGAGTAGCGTGCGCGCGTCGACGCGCTCGCCCGGCGCGAGCTCGACCGCGCCGCCGGAGCGCAGCGGCTCGGTCCACTCGACGAGCGGCACGACCAGCACGCGGTCGCGGCCACGCGCCCATGCGGCAAGCTTGGCGTTGGCGGCGGCGAGCACGTCGGCCGACGGGACCTGGTCGTGCGGCAGCATCCATTCGGCCGCGGTCGTGATGCGCGGCACGTCGCCGACGACGATCCACGCGCCGGCCGCGCGCGATCGCTCGAGCTCGTCGAGCCCGGCCGCAAATGCGCGATCGCGCCACGCCGGATCGGTCGAGCCGTACAGGTCCCAGAACAGGAAGTCGAGCGCGACGATCGTCGTCGGATGAAACGCCGCGGCCTTCGCGAGCTGCGCGTGCGTGTCGCCGGGCGGATCGCGAAACATCATCAAGTTTGCTTCGGACTCGACGGCGGAGTGCGGCGCTGCGCGCGCGAACGCGTCGCCGAACGGCGTGCCGCCGAAGCCCGCCGAGATGCTCGCGCCGACGATCGCGATCCGATCGAGTGGCAGCGCGGGGCCGTGCGGCTGCGGCTTCGTGGCGCCGCAGCCGAGCATGCCGAGCGCGACGAGGACGTGCTTCACGTGTCCTTTCGTCGCGCGCGCACGCGCAGGTCGCCGCCGATCGGCGCCGCGTCGCCGAGCTCGAACCGATACGCCGAGGCGAGGGTGCCGAGGCCCTTGCCGCCGACCCAGCTCGGCGCGGGGCCGCCGACGATCTTCGGCGCGATGTAGAGCACGAGCTCGTCGGCGAGCCGAGCTTCGAGGAATGCCGCGTGGACCTCGCCGCCGCCCTCGACCAGCACCGA
This sequence comes from Kofleriaceae bacterium, assembly GCA_036490935.1. Taxonomy (GTDB): domain Bacteria; phylum Myxococcota_A; class Polyangia; order Haliangiales; family Haliangiaceae; genus JABFXX01. The sequence goes on from DASXCY010000030.1 coordinate 5,125, forward strand.
CGTGAGTCCCTCGCGACCGAGCCGGCGCGCGAGGTCGGGCAAGCGCACGCGGCCGCTCGCGTGCACCGGGAACCGCCAGATTTCGGCGCCGGCGCGTGCGAGCGCTCGCTCGGCCGCGGACGGCGCACGCTCGCCGCACGCGATGATCGTGCGCGGCCCGACCTGGCCGGGCAACAAGCGCGCGCGCGGCGGCGTGCGCAACCGGCTGTCGAGCACGACGCGAACGGGATCTCGCGCGCGCGGCAGCCGTGCGTCGAGCCGCGGGTCATCGGCGAGCACGGTGGAGATGCCGACGAGCACGGCGTCGTGGGTGTCGCGCAGGCGATGCACGTCGGCGCGTGCCGCCTCGCCGGTGATCCACTTCGACTGCCCCGCGACCGTCGCGATCTTGCCGTCGAGCGTGACGGCGGCCTTCAGCGTGAAGGCCGGGCGCCCGTACATCGCCCACGTGAAGAACGGCCGGTTCGCGGCGTCGCACTCGGCGACGAGCGCGCGCCCGACCGCGATGCCGGCGCGGCGCAGCGCCGCGAGGCCGCCGCCGTGGCCTGGCACCGGGTCCTCGCTGCCGACGACGACGCGCGCGACGCCGGACTCGCGCACGGCCGGCAAGCACGGCGGTGTGCGCCCGTGATGCCGGCACGGCTCGAGCGTGACGTACAGCGTCGCGCCGCGCGCTCGCGCGCCCGCTTTGCGCAACGCGACGATCTCGGCGTGCGGCTTGCCGGCGGCCGCGTGCGCGCCTTCGGCGAGCACGTCGCCGCGCGCGCTCGCGACGACGCAGCCGACGATCGGATTCGGCGCGGTCCGGCCGCGATACTTCTCGGCGAGCACGAGCGCGCGCGCCATCAGCGCGTCATCGAGCGCGCGCTGTGGCTCGCGCGTCATCGCCGGCGGCGCTTGGGCGCGAACACCTTGGCCTCGAGCTTGGTCACGCGCGGCGGCAGGTCGTTGTACTTGTCATCGAGCGTGGCCATGAACCGCTGCATGTCCTCGTTCGCGGCGCGCACGTGGGCACCGAGATCGGCGGCGAGATCGATACGCAGACGCTTCTCCATCGCGAGCATCTCGCCGCGCAGCAGCGTGGTGAGTTGACCCGCCCACGCGTCGAGCGCGTTCGCCAGGTCGGCCTTCGTCGGGTGGCTCGCGAGCTCGGCCTTGAGGTCGGCCTTCGTCGGGTAGCTCGCGAGCTCCTCGCGGAGCTCCAACCGTGTGACTGGTGCATCCATGTCGCGTTCGTTCGGCACACTCTAACTCCTTCGGCTCGGGAGCGAGAGCAGCATTCGTGCCGCGCGCAACGCCGCGGATCCACCTGCAGGGTCGTCCGGCGTGGCCGACAACCGGTCAGCTGGCGTCCGGGTTGGCCAGCGGATCGTCGTCGTCGGCCGTCGCGTCGTCGGGCGACGTCGGAGCGCGCAGCGCGTCGACCTCGCGCGCGAACGTCTCGAGGTCGCGAAAGTCCCGGTAGATCGACGCGTATCGCACGTACGCGACCTGATCGAGCTCGCGCAGGCGCAGCAGCACGCGCTCGCCGACCTCGCGCGACGCGATCTCGCTGACGCTGAGCTCGCCGATCTCGCGTTCGACTTCGAGCGCGAGCTGCGAGATTTGATCGCGCGACACGCGCCGCTTCGCGACGGCCGCATGGATCCCGTGCTCGATCTTGTTGCGATCGAATGGCTCGCGCCGGCCGTCGGCCTTGATCACGAGCGGCATCGACTCCTCGATGCGCTCGTACGTCGTGAACCGCCGCACGCACGCCTCGCACTCGCGGCGGCGCCGGATCTCGCTGCCATCCTTCGAGACGCGCGTCTCGATCACCTTGTCCTTCTCGTCGGCCGTGCAGAACGGGCAGCGCATCGCTACTTCTTGTCCAGCTCGCCGAGCTGCTCGACGCGCCGCAGGTGACGTCCGCCGACAAACTCGGTCGCGCGGAACACGCTCAGCGCGCTCTCCGCGACGCCGGGCCCGACCACGCGCGCACCGAGCGCGATCACGTTCGCGTCGTTGTGGGCGCGCGCCGCCGCCGCCGTGAAGTCGTCGTGCACGACCGCCGCGCGCACGCCGGGCACCTTGTTCGCCGCGATCGAGATGCCGATGCCGGTGCCGCACACGATCAACCCGCGCGTGCCCGGGTCGGCCGCGACCTTGCGGCCGACCTCCGAGCCGAACCGCGGATAATCGACCGAGTCCTCGTTGGTCGTGCCGACATCGATGACCTCGTCGCCGAGCTCCTGCAACGCCTCGACGAGCACGTTCTTGAGCCGAAATCCGGCGTGATCCGAACCCGCGTACCACTTCATCAGTCGCCTCGATAACGCGCGAGCACGAGCGCCGCGTTGGTGCCGCCAAAGCCGAAGCTGTTCGACATCGCGTAGTCGACCCGCTGTTCGCGTGCGCGGTTCGGAATGTAGTCGAGGTCGCACTCGGGGTCGGGCGTCTCGTAGTTCGTCGTCGGCGGCAGCACGCCGCGCGCGAGCGCGAGCGCGGTGATGCCGGCCTCGATCCCGCCGGCCGCGCCGAGCGTGTGGCCGGTCATCGACTTGGTCGACGACATCGCGAGCTTCTTCGCGTGATCGCCGAACACGACCTTGGTCGCGAACGTCTCGTTCTTGTCGTTGAGCTCGGTCGACGTGCCGTGCGCGTTGATGTAGCCGATCGCGCTCGGCTCGAGGTGGGCGTCGCGCAGCGCCTGGCGGAAGCACGCCTGCGCGCCCTTGTGCTCGGGCGCGGGCGCCGCGACGTGATGCGCGTCGCTCGTCGCGCCGTAGCCGATCAGCTCGGCGTAGATCCGCGCGCCGCGCTGCTTCGCCGATTCCAGATCCTCGATCACGACCACGCCGGAGCCCTCGCCGATCACGAAGCCGTCGCGGTCCTTGTCGAACGGCCGGCTCGCCTTCTCCGGCGCATCGTTGCGCGTCGACATCGCGCGCATCGCGTTGAACCCGCCGACCCCGAGGATCGAGATCGTCGCCTCGGCGCCGCCGCAGATCATGCCGTCGGCATAGCCATGGCGAATCGTGCGGAAGCCCTCGCCGATCGAATGCGCGCCGGTCGAGCATGCCGACACGTGCGAGATGTTCGGGCCGGTCGCGCCGGTGCGGATCGACACCATGCCGGGTAGCTCGTTGACGATGATGTCCGTGATGAAGTACGGCGAGAACCCGTGGCGCGGGCCTTTGACCTTGGCCGCCGCATAGGTGTCCTCGATCGTGCGCACGCCGCCGAGGCCCGCGCCGATGAAGCTGCCCCAGCGTTCTTCCTGGCCGGCGGGCACCTTGCCGGCGAGCCCGGCGTCATCGACCGCCATCATCGCCGCCGCGACGCCGAATTGGAGGAACCGGTCGAGGTGGCGCAGCTCGCGCTTGTCGAACCACTTGCTCGGCTCCCAGCCCTTCACCTCGCACGCGAACTTGGTCGCATAATCGGTGACGTCGAACTGGGTGATCGGACCCGCGCCGCTCTTACCGGCGAGCAGCGCCGACCACGTGGTCTCGAGATCGTTGCCGATCGGCGTGACGAGGCCGATGCCCGTAATGACGACGCGCCGCATGGACGCTCCTTACCACGCTCGGTTACTGCGCGTGCGACTTGATGTAGTTCGTCGCGTCCTTGACGGTCTTGATCTGCTCGGTGTCTTCCTCGGGGATCGTGATCTTGAACTCTTGCTCGAACGCGAGCACGAGCTCGACCACGGCCAGCGAGTCGGCCTTGAGATCGTCGATGAACGACGCCTCGGGGCGGAGCTGCTCGGGCGACACCTCGAGCTGGTTGCAGATGATTTCCTTGACCTTCGCCTCGATCTCTTGCGGGGACATAGTTGCCTCGCGGCGTGGATAGCCCAGAACGGCTCCTACATCAACATCCCGCCGTTGACGCGTAGCACCTGGCCGGTGATGTACCCGGCCTCCGGTCCGGCCAAAAACGCGACCGCGTCGGCGATGTCGGCGGCCTGGCCGATGCGGCCGAGCGGGATCTGTTCCATCAGCTTGGCGCGCGCCGCCTCCGGTAAATGCTCGGCGGTCATGGCGGTATCGATGTACCCGGGAGCGACGGCGTTGCACGTGACGCCGCGCGACGCGAGCTCGCGCGCGGTCGACATCGTGAGCCCGATGATGCCGGCCTTGGACGCCGAGTACGCGGCCTGGCCGCCGTTGCCCATCTCGCCGACCACCGACGACAGATTCACGATCCGCCCGCCGGTCTTCGCGCGCAGGAGCAGCGGCGCGGCCGCGCGCGTCGTGTAGAACGCGCCGTTCAGGTTGACCTGGATCGTCTTGGCCCACTGGTCGTCGGAGAACCGCATGACGAGCCCGTTGATCGCGATGCCCGCGTTGTTGACGAGGATGTCGAGCTGCTTGTGGTCGGTGCCGATCGCCTTGATCGCGTCCGCGACCTGCGCCGAATTCGCGACGTCGAAGCCGGAGATCGCCGCTTGCCCGCCCGCCGCCTCGACCTCGGCCGCGACGGTCTTCGCGTCGGCCTCGCGGCTGTCGGCGCCGGGCAGATAGCTCACGATCACCTTCGCGCCGCGATGGCCGAGCGCGACCGCGATCGAGCGGCCGATGCCTTGCGAGGCGCCCGTGACGAGCGCGACTTTTCCCTGCAGAGCCTTGTCCTGGATCATGGTCTCTCCTGCGCGGTGAACGCGGCGACCTCGTGCGGCTCGCCGATCGTCGTGATCTCGATGGTGTCGGCGATCCGCTTGACCAGGCCCTTCAGCACGGCGCCCGAGCCGAGCTCGTACGCGCGCGTGACGCCGCTCTTCGCGATCGCCTGGATCGATTCTTCCCAGCGCACCGGCGCGGTGACCTGGCGCACGAGCTGCTCGTGGATGCGCGCCGGATCGGTCGTCGCCTCGGCGCTGACGTTCGCGACCACCGGCACGCTCGGCCGCGCGATCGGCAGGCCCGCCATCGCGGCGGCGAGCCGGTCTTGCGCCGGCTTCATCAGCGAGCAATGGAAAGGCGCGCTCACCGACAGCTTCTTGACCAGCTTCGCGCCGGCGGCCTTCGCGGCGGGCACCGCGCGATCGATCGCCGCGGTGTGCCCGGAGATGACGATCTGACCGCCGCCGTTGTAATTCGCGGGCTCGACCGGCTCGCCCGGCGCGCTCGCGGCGGTGCACAGCTCGCGCAGCTTGTCGACGGCAAGGCCCATGACCGCGGCCATCGCGCCCTGCCCGACCGGCACGGCGTCCTGCATGAACCGGCCGCGCTGGTGCGTGAGACGCACCGCATCCGCCAGCGTGATCGCGCCGGCCGCGACGAGCGCGCTCCATTCGCCGAGCGAGTGTCCCGCGACGATGTCGAAGCGCAAGTCGCGCTCGAGCAAGCAGCGAAACACCGCGATCGACGTGGTGAGGATGGCCGGCTGGCTGTGCTGCGTGAGGACGAGGTCATCCTCGGGGCCCTCGAAGCACAGCTTCGACAGCGCGAACCCGATCATGTCGTCGGCCTCCTGGTACGTGCGCCTGGCGACGTCGTGCTGGATCGCGAGATCGCGGCCCATGCCGACTCGCTGCGAGCCTTGACCGGGGAACAGCAGCGCCGTGGTCATGCGCCCTCGTGTACCACACGTGCGACGCGCTAGAATCACCGCGTGACCGAAGCCGGCAACGTGTTCGGGCGCTACACGGTGCACGAACAGATCGGCAAGGGCGGCATGTCCACCGTCCATCTCGCCGACGAGCGCCGCAAGGACGGCACGACCCGCAAGGTCGCGCTCAAGCGGCTGCTGCCGGCGGCCGCGGCGAAGCGCGAGATCCGCGTGCAGTTCTCCGACGAATCGAAGCTGCTGCGCTACCTCGAGCATCCCAACATCGCGGCCACCTACGACGCCGGCAACGTGCGCGAGGTGTTCTTCATCGCGATGGAGTACGTGCCCGGACCGACGCTGCGCCAGCTCCTGCAGCACGCCGCGACCACGGTCGGCACGCTGCCGGTGCCGATCACGCTCGGCATCGCGGCGGAGGTGAGCGACGCGCTCGCGTACGCGCACGATCGCTGCGACGAGCACGGCAAGCCGCTCGGCATCGTCCACCGCGACGTGTCGCCGCACAACATCATCGTCTCGGATGCGGGCGTCGCGAAGCTGATCGATTTCGGCCTCGCGAAGGCGCACAACGCGAAGAGCGCGATCCACGAGGCGAAGCAGCGCGTGATCAAGGGCAAGTTCGCCTACTTCGCGCCCGAGTATCTCGCCGGCCAACTCGACGCGCGCGCCGACGTGTGGTCGCTCGGCGTCGTGATGTACGAGCTGCTCACCGGCCGCCGGCTGTTCGACGCGCCCGACGACCTCGAGACGATCACGCGCGTCAAGAAGCTCCCGATTCCGCGCCCGTCGCTCGCGAACCAGCGCGTGCGGCCCGAGCTCGATCAGATCGTGATGACCGCGCTCGCCCGCGATCCCGAGAAGCGCTGGCAGACGGCCGGCCAGCTCCGCGACGCGCTACGCGCCGAGCTCGCACAGCCCGATAACCTCGTCGAGCCGCGCCACGTGGCCGAGTGGATGAGCTGGCTGCTCGCGCAGAAGCCGGGCAGCGAGGCGAACGGCACCACGAAGCTGCACGCGCTGACTCGCCCGCCGCAGCCGGCGGCGCCGGTGCCGGTCGCCGTGTCCGAGGACAGCTCCGCGAAGCGCTGGCTGCGCCGGCTCTTGCCCCGCGGGCCGCGCAGATAGATAGTGCGAGCGTGAAGTGGCTGCTCGCGCTGTTGCTGCTCGCCTCCGGCGCGTGTCGGTCGTCGCACTGCACGCGCTACGCCGACATGGAGGCGAAGTGCGGCAGCGCCGCGCCTCACGACAAGGCGCAGACGAAGACGCTCGCGCGCGGCATGTGCGAAGCGGCCGACAGCTCCGACCCCGACGTCGCGCGCGGCGGCGCTCCGTTCGCGAAGGAAGCCGACTGCGCCGCCGACGCCGACGACTGCGACGCGTACAAGAAGTGCGTGGCGGCGATCAAGTAGCGGCGACGGTCGCGCTGCTCGTGGGCTGCGCACATCCGAGAACGACGACGCCGGCTAACGCTGCCGCTTCGAGTTCGGCTTCGCCGGCTTCGCCGGCTTTGCCGGCTTCGCCGCCGGCGGATGGATCTGATCGAGCGCGCACGGCAGCTTCGCGGCGCCGAGCTTGGCCATCACGTCGCGATCGGCGAGCTCGGCGGCGACGGCGAGGTACGCGCGGCCCGGGCGGCGCGGTTTCGGCGGCCACGCGGCTTCGCACACGATGTCCTCGGCCTCGCACGCGGCGGCGAGCGCGCGGTACGCGGCGATCGCGGTCGCGTCGCGCGGCGTGTAGTCGACGATCATCGCCCAGCGGCCGCCGTCCTCGGCGATGCGCTTGGCGATGTCGTTCCACGCCGCGCCGTCGCGATCCCACGTCGGCACGCCGTCGGCGCCCGGCGACACGACGATGATGTCGCCCCACGTCGGCTTGGCGTGCAGGAACGGCACGTTGACGAGGCGCACGCGCCGGCTGCCCTTCGGACCGGGCGCCGCGCCGAGATCGTGCGCCCACGGCGTCTCGGAGTCGGCGCCGCGGTTGACGAGGCAGATCTTGATCGGCTTCGGCTTCGTCATGCCGCGATCGTAACGACGCGCTGCGGGCGGCGCCTAGTTTTGCACCGCGGCCGCGAGCTGATCGGGCAACGCGCGCTGCGCGAACGACGCGGCCGCGCGCAACGCGCTCGCGATCGCGGCGGCATCGCTGCGGCCGTGCGCGAACACCGTCGGCTTCGCGACGCCGGCGAGCAACGCGCCGCCGATCTCGGTGTAGTCGATGCGCTTCGCGAGGCCGCGAAGCGCCGGCGCGACCAGCGCGGAGCCGAGCCGCGCGAGCGGCGTCTTGTCGAGCTCCTGGCGCACGAGGCCGAACAGGCCCTCGGCGATGCCCTCGCACGTCTTCAGCACGACGTTGCCGGTGAAGCCGTCGGTCGCGAGCACGTCGACGACGCCGCGAAACAGATCCGAGCCTTCGACGTAGCCGACGAACTGGAACGAACCGTCGGCCGCCGCGAGCAGCGCGTGCGCCTCGCGCGTCAGCTGCGTGCCCTTACCGGGCTCGGCGCCGTTCGCGAGCAGGCCGACCCGCGGGCGCGCGCGGCCGTGCACGACGCGATCGTACGCCGCGCCGAGCACGCCGAACTGGGCGAGCTGCGCCGGCCTGGGCTCGACGTTGGCGCCCGCGTCGCACAGCACGAGCGGGCCCGATGGCGTGGGCAGCACGGTCACGATCGCGGGCCGCTCGATGCCGGGCAGCCGGCCGAGCACGAACACCGCGGTCGCGAGCAGCGCGCCGGAATGCCCGGCCGACACGACGGCATCGCCGTGACCTTCGGCGACGCGCGTGACCGCGACGCGCATCGACGAATCGGGCTTGCCGCGAAACGCCTGCGCGGCGTGGTCGTGCATCGTGACGACCTCGCTCGCATGCACGACGTCGATGCGCTCGTGCTTCGCGTCGAGCCGAGCCGCATCGCCGACCAGCGTCACGCGCAGCTCGCGGTCTGCCTCGACCGCGCGCAACGCACCGGACAGCTCCGGCTCCGGCGCCCGGTCGCTGCCCATCGCGTCGAGGACGACGCGCATGGCGCGTGGGCATTGGGCTTTGGGCCTCGGGCTTTGGCCAGAGTCGGAAGGTTCAGGCTCTGGCCAAAGTCCAAAGCCCAAAGCCCAAAGCCCTACTCCTCCGCTGCCTTCTTCGCGATCACGGTCTCGCCGCGGTACTGGCCGCAGCTCGCGCAGACGCGGTGCGGGACGCGCGGGGCGCCGCAGTTCGGACAAGCCTGGACGGTCGGCCGGTTCGCGCCCGACTTCTTCATCCAGGCCGAGCGCTGGTGGCCAGTGCGGGAGGGCCCGCGACGACGTTTTTGCAATGCCATGACGAAAGCTCCGAGGAATCGGCGTTTTGCCAGCTCACGGCGGGATTTTCAAGCCCTTGAGCGCGGCCAGTCGAGGATCGATGGGCTTTTCGCACGCGCAGGTCCCTGTATTCAGGTCGATCCCGCACTGCGGACACAGCCCCTTGCAGTCTTCGCGGCACAGCGGGGCGAACGGCACCGCGAGCACGAATTGCTCGCGCAGCACCGGCTCGACGTCGATGCGCTCGCCGTCGAACGGAAACGTCTCGAGATCGCCTTCGGGTAGCTCGGCGCCCTCGCCGTCCGGCGCCGCGTCGTCGTCGCTCGGCAGCTCGGACGGCGGCATGAACGTGACGCGCAGCTTCTCGTCGATCTCGAGGCGCACGGGACCGATGCAGCGGCTGCACGCCACGATCAGATGGCCGCGCATCGTCCCCGACGCGAAGGCGTGCATGCCGTCGGCGTAGAGATCGAGCTCGGCCGTGCCCTCGCCGGCTTGCGGATCCGGATCGGGCGCGCCGAGCGCGTCCCGCATCGGCAAGCCGCGCAGCCACTCGGTGACGAGCTTCGCCGGCACGTCGAACCGCCGGTGGCACGGCAGCTCGCGTACGAGCACGTGATAGGGAGCGTCCTTCGTCATGGCCGAAAGCACACAAATATGGCTTCGCGATCGATGGTGTCAAGGTAACGTCGCCGGCATGCGCCGTCTGGTGCTCGTCATCCTCGCCGCGTGCGGCGGTGGCGGGAGCACGCCGCCGGCGATCGACTTCGGCACGATCGGCCCGCTCGCGGGCGACGCCGGCAAGGGCGGCTTCCGGTTCGGCGCGGCGACCGCGGCGACCCAGATCGAGGACCAGAACTCGAACACCGACTGGTACACGTGGACCGGCCCGGCGCCGGCCGGCATGGGCCACGACACGTTCGTCGGCGACGCGGTCGACGGCTTCACGATGGACCTGTCCGACGTCCAGCTCGTGCACGACATGGGTCTCGACAGCTATCGGTTCTCGATCGAGTGGGCGCGCGTCGAGCCGGTGAAGGGGATGATCGACCAGTCGGCGATCCAGCACTATCGCGACGAGCTGACCCTGCTCGCGTCGCTCGGCATCCGCCCGGTCGTCACGATCCATCACTTCTCGAACCCGGTGTGGGTCGCCGATCCGCGCGACAACGCCTGTGCGGCCGGCCCGTCCGACACCAACCTGTGCGGGCTCGGTGGCCCGGGCGGCCAGCAGATCATCGATGCGATGGCCGCCCACGCCGGTCTGCTCGCCGCGCAGCTCGGCGACCTCGTCGACGAATGGGGCACCGAGAACGAGCCGGTGAACTACCTGATCGCGGGCTACGCGGTCGGCATCTTCCCGCCCGGCAAGGTGTCGCTGGCGTCGCTCGTGCAGCAGTTCGGACCGGTCGTGCGCGACTACATCGCCGCGCACGCCGCGATGTACGACGCGATCAAGCAGAACGACACCGTCGATGCCGACGGCGACGGCGTCGCGGCCGAGGTCGGGCTGTCGCTGTCGGTCGCCGACTGGGAGCCCGCGCGCCACAACCAGCCGTCGACCGATCCCGACGACCTCGCCGCGCGCGATCGCCTCGTCTACCTGTTTCACTGGATGTACATCGACTCGATCGTGAACGGCACGTTCGATTCGGACTTCGACGGCACGCCCGACGAGCAGCACCCGGAGTGGCTGGGCAAGCTCGACTGGCTCGGCCTGCAGTACTACTTCCGCGCCGGCGTGACCGCGAGCCCTGCGCTGTTTCCGGCGCCGGTGTCGCTGACGCCGTGCACGAATGGCTCGGACCTCGGCGCGTGCTTGCCCGCCGAGCACACGTCGTTCTGCGTGCCGCAGATGGGCTACGAGTTCTGGCCCGACGGACTGCGCACGGTGCTCGAGGCGTTCTCGGCGCGCTACCCGCAGCTGCCGCTGGTCGTGACCGAAGCCGGCATCGCGACGGACGTCGGCACGCGGCGCAGCGAGCAGATCGTGCGCGTGCTCGAGGCGATCGATCGCGCGCGCACCGAGGAGCACGTCGACGTGCGCGGGTTCTACGAGTGGAGCCTGACCGACAACTTCGAGTGGGCGAACGGGTTCGGCCCGCACTTCGGCCTGTACTCGGTCGACGATACGACCTACGCGCGCACGCCGACCGACGGCGCGATGGTGCTCGGCGAGATCGCGCAGACGCGCGAGCTGACCGGCGCGCAGCGCGCGACGTACGGCGGCTCGGGCGCGATGACACCGGACTCGATCCCGACCGATCCGTTCTGCGGCGACGATCAGTGAGCGGAACGCTTGGGCATCGCCGCGGCGAGCTCGCCGACGAACGCGGCGATCGCGTCGGGGCCGTCGGCGGCGCGATCGACGAGCGCCGAGCCGACGACGACGCCGTCGGCGAGCGCGGCAAAGCGCGCGGCATCGGCGGCGGTGCGGATGCCGAACCCGACCGCGACCGGCGCGGCGGCGGCGGCGCGGATCTGCGCGAGTCGGGCCGGATCGACGGGCGCGGCGGCCTTCACGCCGGTCACGCCGGCGACGCTGATGTAGTAGACGAACGGCGGGTGCAGCGCGGACAGCCGCGCGATGCGCTCGGGCGTCGAGGTCGGCGCGACGAGCGGGATGGTGGCCAGGCCGCGCAGCTCGGCCAGATGCTCGAGCGGTAAGTCGACGACGAGCGCGGCATCGGCGCCGGCAGCGGCCGCGCGCGCGGCGAACGCATCCGGCCCCATGATGAAGATCGGGTGGTAGTAGCCGAACACGACGATCGGCACGGTGATGTGTCGCGCGCGCAGCTCGGCGACCGCATCGAGCGCGCCGGCCAGCGTGGCACCGGCGGCGAGCGCGCGCTCCATCGCGCGCTGGATCGACGGCCCGTCGGCAGACGGGTCGGAGAACGCCACGCCGAGCTCGATCACGTCGGCGCCGGCGCGCGCCGCGGTCGCGACCAGCTCGATCGAAGCGGCGGGCGACGGATCGCCGAACGTCAGGTACGCCACGAGCGCGGCGCGCTGCTCGGCGGCGGCGCGATCGAACGCCGCGCGCAGCTTGCTCACTCGATGCCTCGCGCGGCGAGCGTCGTCATGTCCTTGTCGCCGCGGCCGGAGAGACCGACCACGATCGTCTTACCGCGGCCGACGGTCGCGACGACCTCGTCGAGCGCGGCGATCGCGTGCGCGGTCTCGAGCGCGCACAGGATGCCCTCGGCGCGCGCGAGCCGGCCGAGCGCGGCGAGCGCGTCGTCGTCGGTGCGCGCGAGGTAGGTGACCGCGCCGGTCTGCTTCCAGTGCGCGTGCTCCGGGCCGACGCCGGGATAATCGAGACCGGCGCTGATCGAGTGCGCGTGCGCGATCTGGCCGTCGGGGGTCGACAGCACGTAGCTCTTGCTACCGTGCAGCACGCCGACGCGGCCGGCGCTCAGCGTCGCGGCGTGACGGCCGGTCGCGATGCCGTCGCCCGCCGCCTCGACGCCGAAGCAGCGCGTGCGCCCGACGAACGGCGCGAACAGCCCCGCGGCATTGCTGCCGCCGCCGACGCACGCGACGAGCGCATCGGGCGCGCGCGGCAGCTGCACGCGCACCTCGCGGCCGATCACGCTCTGCAGATCGCGCACGAGCCACGGATACGGATGCGGGCCCGCGACCGAGCCGATCAAATAGCACGTGTCGCCGACGTTCGTGACCCAGTCGCGCAGCGCCTCGTTCATCGCGTCCTTGAGCGTCCGGGTTCCGGACGTCACGGGGTGCACGCGCGCGCCGAGCAGCTTCATGCGCTCGACGTTCAGCGCCTGGCGCACGACGTCCTCGGCGCCCATGTAGATCTCGCACGGCAGCCCGAACAGCGCGGCGACGGTCGCGGTCGCGACGCCGTGCTGGCCCGCGCCGGTCTCGGCGATCACCCGCCGCTTGCCCATGCGGCGCGCGAGCACGCCCTGACCGATGCAGTTGTTGATCTTGTGCGCGCCGGTGTGGTTGAGGTCCTCGCGCTTGAGGTGGATCTCGGCGCCGAGCTCCGCGGACAGCCGCGTCGCGTGATAGAGGCGCGACGGCCGGCCCACGTAGTTCGCGAGCAGCGCGTCGACCTCGCCCCAGTACGCGGGGTCGCCGCGCGCGGCGCGCCATGCAGCCTCGAGCTCGGCGAGCGCCGGCATCAGCGTTTCGGCGACGTACTGACCGCCGAACTCTCCGAAGCGGCCGTTCGCGGGCTCCGGAAGCTGCGCGATCTCGGACAGCGTGGTCACGGTGCGGCTCCTCGCACCGCGGCGACGAACGCGGCGAGCTTGCCCGCGTCCTTGATGCCGGGCGCGGCCTCGACACCGCTCGCGACGTCGACCGCCCACGGTTGGACGAGCGCGATCGCTTCGGCGACGTTGCCCGGATCGAGACCGCCCGCGAGCACGAACTTGCGCGTCGGGTAGCGCTCGCGGGCCGCGCGCGCGAGCTGGTGATCGAAGCGCGCACCTGCGCCGCCGCGGCCGGCGGCCAACTCCGTACCGAGGTCCGGCCGGGCGTGTCTGACACGCGCGGCCAACTCCGTACTGATGTCCGGCCGGGCGTGTCTGACACGCGCGGCCGGCGCGTCGAGCAGCAGCGCATCGACCTGCCAGTAGTCGAGGCCTTCGAGATCGCGGCTGTGACCGATCGGCAGTGCCTTCCAGATCGGGCGGTACAGCGTGCTGCCGAGCTTCGTGCAGGTGTCGGCGCGCTCGTCGCCGTGCAGCTGGATGACGTCGAGCTCGACGCGCCCGCATGCCGCGGTGATCTGCTCGATCGTCGCGTCGACGAACACGCCGACGAGCTTCACGGCACCCGCCGCGCGTGCGGCAGCGGCGAGCAGCGGCGCGCGCTCGAGCGTGACGTAGCGTTTCGAGCGCGGCCAGAAGTTGAGGCCGATGAAATCGGCGCCGGCGGCCGCGACGCGCGCGGCATCGTCGGGCAGCGTGACGCCGCAGATCTTGATGCGAGGCGCGGTCATGGCGCGAGCAGCTCCTGCAACGCCGCGCCCGGCGACGGCGCGCGCATCAGCGTCTCGCCCACGAGCACCGCGTGCGCGCCCACGTCGCCGAGCCGGCGGAGATCGTCGCGCGTCTTGATCCCGCTCTCGGCGACGAGCACGACGTCGGCCGGCACGCGCTTCGCGACCTGCTCGGTCAGCGACATGTCGATCGCGAACGTGTGGAGGTCGCGGTGGTTCACGCCGACGAGCTTCGCGCCCGCTGCGAGCGCGATGTCGGCCTCGGCAAGCGAGTGCACCTCGACGAGCGCCTCGAGCTTGTAGTCCTCGGCCCCGCGCGTCATGGTCGACAACTCACGCTCGCCCAGCGCTGCGACGATCAGCAGCACGGCATCGGCGCCTCGCATCGCTGATTCGTAGAGCTGCACCGGCGCGATCAAGAAGTCCTTGCGCAGGGCCGGTATCGTCACGGCCTTGCTGCAGTGCGAGAGCCACTCGATCCCACCGTCGAAGAACGTGCGGTCGGTCAGCACGCTGATCGCGGCCGCACCGCAGGCTTCGTACTCGATCGCGACGGCGACCGGATCTGCGTCCGGTCTGATCGGACCCGCCGACGGTGACGCGCGCTTGATCTCGGCGAGCACGCGCACGGGATCGCCAGCAGCTCGACGCAGGGCCGCGGCCAGAGACCGCTTCGGTTGCGAAGCAAACGTCATTTGTTGCTGGCTGACAACCGGGCGGCCGAGGACCGCGATCTCCTCGCGTTTCTTCGCGAGGATCTTGTCGAGGATCGAGCTCATCGCGCCGCCTCGATCCAGCGCTCGAGGACCGCGGCGGCGCGGCTGTCCGCAAGCACCGCGCGGGCGAGCGCCGTGCGCTCCGGCAAGCGGCCGAGCTCGAGCGGCCCCGGATCGACGAGCGCGAGCGCGAGCGCGGCGGTCATCGCGACCGCGTGCACGACCGCGCCGAGCGGCTCGCCCGCGAGCAACCGGCGCGACACCCCGGCGTTGTGCGCCGCATCGCCGCCGGCGAGCCCCGCCGGATCCGCGTCTGCCAGCCCGAAATCGCCGGGCCGAAGCACGCGCGCGTGTACCGCACCGCCGTCGAGCACCGCGACGAACGTGTCGCCGCGCACCGCGAGCTCGTCGAGGCCATCCGCGCCGTGCACGACCGCCGCGCGCCGCACGCCGAGCGCGCCGAGCGCCGCCGCCATCGGCTCGCACCACCGGCGATCGAACACGCCGACGACTTGATGGCGCACGCGCGCCGGGTTCGTCAGCGGCCCGAGCAAGTTGAAGATCGTGCGCGTGCCGATCGCCTTGCGCACCGGCGCCGCGTGGCGTGTCGCCGCGTGAAACCGCGGCGCGAACGCGAAGCCGATGCCCGCGCGCTTGATGCAGCGCTCGACGACCGCCGGCTCGACGTCGGCGTTGACGCCGAGCGCCTCGAGCACGTCGGCCGAGCCGCACCTGCTCGACTGCGCGCGGTTGCCATGCTTGGCGACCACCGCGCCGCCGCATGCCGCGACGACGATCGCCGCGAGGGTCGAGATGTTCACCGTGCCCGCGCCGTCGCCGCCGGTGCCGCACGTATCGATCGACTTCTCCGGCGTCGGGCACGCGAGCGGCGTCGCGCGCGCGCGCATCGCGGTCGCCGCGCCGACCAGCTCGTCGACCGTCTCGCCCTTGTCGCGCAGCGCGACCAGCAGTGCGCGGACCTGATCCGCGCTCGCGGCGCCGTCCATGATCTCGCCGAACGCGGCGGTGACCTCGTCGCGCGACAGGTCGCGCCCGGCCGCGGCGCGCGCGACGGCGCCGTCGATCGCGATCGTCATCCCGCGGCCATCCGCAGGAAGTTCGCGAGCAGCTGCTTGCCCGCGGTCGTCATGATCGACTCGGGATGGAACTGGACGCCCTCGACGAGCAGCTCGCGGTGGCGCACGCCCATGATCTCGTCCTCCCACGTCTTCGCCGAGACCTCGAGCACGTCGGGCATCGAGTCGGGCGCGATCACGAGCGAGTGGTAGCGCGTCGCCACGAACGGGTTCTCGACGCCCGCGAACAGCCCGCGCTCGTCATGGAACATCTTCGACGTCTTGCCGTGCATCACGCGCGGCGCGCGCACGACGCGCCCGCCGAATACCTGGCCGATGCACTGGTGGCCGAGACACACGCCGAGGATCGGGAGCTTGCCGGCGTACGTGCGGATCACGTCCATCGAGATGCCGGCCTCGTTCGGCGTACACGGGCCGGGCGAGATCACGACCGCACCGACCGCCTTCGCGCCGACCGCCTCGACGCTGATCGCATCGTTGCGCTGCACGTCGACGTCGGCGCCGAGCTCGCCGAGGTACTGCGCGAGGTTGTAGGTGAACGAGTCGTAGTTGTCGATCAGCAGGACCTTCATGACTGCGCCGTCCTCGCCATCGCGACCGCGCGCAGCACGGCACGCGCCTTGTTCGTGCACTCGGTGTGCTCGGCGGCCGGCACCGAATCGGCGACGATGCCGGCGCCGGCTTGCACGTAGATCGTGTCGCCGCACGTGACGAGCGTGCGGATCGCGATCGCGAGGTCCATGTTGCCGGTGTAGCTGACGTAGCCGACCGCGCCGCCGTAGATGCCGCGCTGGTGCGGCTCGAGCTCGTCGATGATCTCCATCGCGCGGATCTTCGGCGCGCCCGACAGCGTGCCGGCGGGAAACGCCGCGCGCAGCGCATCGCGCCACGTCTTGCCGGGCGCGAGCTTGCCGACCACGTGCGAGGTCATGTGCATCACGTGCGAGAACTTCTCGATCACCATCTGCTCGGCGACACGCACCGAGCCGACCTCGGCAACGCGCCCGACGTCGTTGCGGCCGAGATCGATCAGCATCAGGTGCTCGGCGCGCTCCTTCGGATCGGCGAGCAGCTCGGCCGCGAGCCGCTCGTCGTCGGCGAACGTCGCGCCGCGCGGCCGCGTGCCCGCGATCGGCCGCACCTCGACGCGGCCTTCGGTCACGCGGACGAGCGTCTCGGGCGACGCACCGGTGACGCGCGCCTCGGGAAACTCGAGGTGGAACATGTACGGCGACGGATTGATCACGCGCAGCGCGCGATAGACGTCGAGCGGGCGCGCGCCGGCCTGGGGCTCGGCGAACCGCTGCGACAGCACGACCTGGAACGCGTCGCCGGCGAGGATGTAGTCCTGGATGCGTGCGACGGCGGCCGCGTAGTCGTACGACGAGTCCGGCACGACGTCGGGACGTTCGCGCGGCATCTCGAGCTCGGGCAGCGGCTTGCGCGGGGCGCGCAGCTTCGCGACGATCGCATCGATGCGCGCGCACGCCCGCTCGTAGGCTGCCTCCGCGCGCTCCGGCCGTGCGACGTACGGCGTCGCGACCACCTTCAGCGTCTGGCGCAGGTTGTCGAACACGAGCAACGTGTCGGTGACGACCATGCACAGCGCCGGAATGTCGAGCTCTCGACGCGGATCCGCCGGTGGCGTTCCGCGGTGTCGGTTTGCCCTGCCCGCCGATGGCGTTGCACTGTGTCTGTCCGGAAGATCCTCGAACGCACGCACGCAGTCGTACGCCATCCAGCCGACCGCGCCACCCCAGAACCGCGGCAGCCCCGGCACGTCGATCGGGCGCAGCTCGCCGAGCACCTCGGCGAGCGCGGCGGTCGGGTCCGGCGTCTGCCAGCTGGCCTCGCGCGGCGGCGCGTTGCCGTCCACGTCGTACCAGGTGACGGCCGCGGTGCCGGCCTGCCAGCGCACGACCGCGCGTGGCGCGACGCCGACGAACGAGTACGCGGCCCACGTCGCGCCGCCGACCACCGACTCGAGCAGAAACGAGTGCTCGGTCGCGCCGAGCGCCGCGTACGCCGACACCGGCGTATCGCCATCGGCGAGCAGCTCGCGGTACACCGGAATGAGGTTCCCGCGCGCGGCGGCGGCGACGAACTCCTCCCGGGAAGGCGTGTACACGGACGGGTTATATCCCAGCCGGCTTCGCCGTCGAGGTTGCGGGATCGACTGCAGTCTTGAACCTGTTCGAATCTGGCCTTGCGCGAGGGCCCGAACAGCACCATTTCCCGTCGAAAGACGCGCTCGTGTTCGCGTTCTACGAGGACACGCAGACGGAGCTCGAGGGCGTCGCGCTGACGGCGCGCGGCAGTCCGCGCGAGCGGCTCGGCGCGCTGTTTCACGCGAAGCTGCGGCAGGTCCGCCCGTACCGCAAGATGCTCGCGTCGATCGTGCCGCGGCTGATCGATCCGGGCGATCCGGTGTCGGCGTTCTCGGCGCCGTGGCACGAGGTGCGGGCGCGCTCGATCTCGATCCTCGAGCGCGCGCGCGAGTCGATGCGACTGCCGCGCGACGCGCGCGCGCTCGCCGCGCTCGGGCGCGCCGGAATCGAGCTGACGTCGATGTGATATGCCTTGCGCATGCACCCCGCCCTCGCGACCACGCTCGCCACCGTCGACCCCGAGATCGCCGAGCTCGTCGAAGCCGAGGAGCGGCGCCAGCGCGACACGATCCGGCTGATCGCGTCGGAGAACTACGTGTCGGGGGCGGTGCTTGCCGCGACCGGCTCGGTCCTGACCAACAAGTACAGCGAAGGCTATCCAGGCAAGCGCTACTACGAGGGCCAGAAGTACATCGATCAGGTCGAGCAGCTGTGCATCGATCGCGCGAAGACGCTGTTCGGCGCCGAGCACGCGAACGTGCAGCCGTATTCCGGCTCGCCCGCGAACCTCGCCGTGTACTTCGCGTTCTGCAAGCCGGGCGACACCGTGATGGGCATGGGCCTGCCGGCCGGCGGTCATCTCACGCACGGCTGGAACGTCTCGATCACGGGCAGCTACTTCCGCGCCGTGCAGTACGGCGTGCGCAAGGACACGCAACGCATCGACTTCGACGAGGTGCGCGAGCTCGCGCGCAAGGAGAAGCCGAAGCTGCTGTTCTGCGGCGGCACCGCGATCCCGCGCGCGATCGACTTCGCGACGTTCGGCGAGATCGCGCGCGAGGTCGGCGCGCTGCTCGTCGCGGACATGGCGCACATCGCCGGCCTCGTCGCGGGGGGCGCGCACGCGTCGCCGGTGCCGGTCGCCGACGTCGTGTCGACGACGACGCACAAGACGCTGCGCGGCCCGCGCGGCGGCATGCTGCTGTGCAAGGCGGCGCAGCAGAAGGCGATCGACCGCGCGGTGTTCCCGGGGCTGCAGGGCGGCCCGCACGATCACACGACCGCCGGCATCGCGGTCGCGCTGCACGAGGCGCGGACCGAGTCGTTCAAGCGGTACGCGCATCAGATCGTCACGAACGCGAAGGCGCTCGCGGCCGCGCTGGTCGAGCGCGGGTTCTCGCTCGTGACCGGCGGCACCGACAATCACCTGATCCTCGCCGACCTCACGAGCAAGAACGTGCCCGGCAAGATCGCGGCGAAGGCGCTCGACCTCGCCGGCATCGAGCTCAACTACAACAGCGTGCCGTTCGATCCGCGCAAGCCGTTCGATCCGTCGGGCATCCGGCTCGGCACGCCGTCGACGACGAGCCGCGGCATGACAGAGCCGGAGATGAAGCAGATCGCCGCGTGGATCGATCGCGTCGTCAGCTCGCCGACCGACGTCGGCCTGCTCGAGCGGACCGCGGGCGAGGTGCGCGAGCTGTGCGCGAAGTTCCCGGCGCCCGGCCTGCTGGTGTAGCGAGCAGCTCGACCACGCGGTCGAGGATGCGGTGGGCGACCTCGGTCTTGGGCCCGGGCGGCACGTCGACCACGCCGTGCGCGTCGACGAGCTGGACGTGGTTGGTGTCGACCGCGAAGCCCGCGGCCGGTTCGCCGACGTCGTTCGCGACGATCAGATCGCACTTCTTCGCCGCGAGCTTGGCGCGCGCGTTGTCCAGCAGGTGCTCGGTCTCGGCCGCGAACCCGACGAGCAGCGGCTTGCCGCCACGCCGCGCCGCGCCGAGCTCGGCGAGCAGGTCCGGGTTCGCGACCAGCTGGATCTCGGTCTTCGCGCCGAGCTGCCCGCGCTTGAGCTTCTCCTTCGCCTGTTTCGCGGGCCGGTAGTCGGCGACCGCGGCGGTCATCACGATCGCATCGGCGCCCGAGCTCGCGTTCTTCAGCGCCCATTGCAGCTGCGCCGCGGTCTCGACGTGGCGCGTCTCGACGCCGACCGGCGGCGGGACCGCGCTCGGCCCGAGGATGAGCGTGACCTGCGCGCCGCGCCGCTGCGCCGCGGCCGCGAGCGCGATGCCCATCTTGCCGGAGCTGCGATTGCCGACGAACCGCACCGGATCGATCGCCTCGTACGTCGGCCCCGCGCTGACGACGAGGTGCTTGCCGGCGAGATCCTGGCGCGACAGCAGGTGCGCCGCGGCCTCGACGATATCCGCCGGCTCGGCGAGCCGCCCCGGGCCGGTCCACCGGCACGCGAGGAAGCCCTCGCCCGGGCCGACGACGTGATAGCGCGCGGTGTCGACGAGCCGGCGCACGTTCGCCCGCGTGATCGGGTGACCCCACATGTTGACGTTCATCGACGGCGCGACCAGCACGGGGGCCTTCGTCGCGAGCGCGATCGCGGTGACCGGGTCGTCGGCCATGCCCGCGGCGAGCCGCGCGATCGAGCTCGCGGTCGCCGGCGCGACGATCATGAGGTCGGCGCCATCGGCGAGCTGGATGTGGCCGATCGTCGCCTCTTCGGTGAGCGAGAACAGATCGGTGAACACCGGGTGGCGCGTCAGCGCCTGGAACGTCATCGGCCGCACGAACTCCTGTGCGCGCGGCGTCATCGCGACGTACGTCGACGCACCGGCCTTGTCGAGCAAGCGCACCAGCTCGGCGGCTTTGTACGCGGCGATGCCGCCGGCCACGCCGACGACGATGCGCGCGCCAGAGAGCGGCGCGGCGGGATCGCGAGGAGCACGATCGGTGCGGGGACCTTCTGACATCGCGCGCACCATACCGCGGGTGCGCCGTCAGTGCGCTTTGGCGACCTTGTCGGCGGCGGCCTTCGCGGCGTCCCAGCTGGCGAGCTTGGTCAGCTTGCTCGCGGCGAGCTGATCGGTCAGCAGCGTGTGGTCGTTGAAGAACCGCAGCGAGCTCTCGCCGTAGTTGGACTTCTCGTTCGTGACGAAGCGCGCGTCCGAACGCGTGCACGTGGTCTCGACGGTCTGCCAATCCGGCCGCTTCGTGTACGTCGCGCAGCCGGCCGGCGTCGAGTACACGGTACCGCTGCCCATGCACGCGACGATCACGTCGCCGTGCTTCCAGCCGCCGCCGCCGAGCCCGAGGTACACGTCGTCACCGTCGATCACGAGCGTGCCGCCGTAGCCCGAGTCGAGGCGCACCGCGCACGGCGACTCGAACAGAAACACGTCCGGCGTCTCGGTCTTCTTCTCCGGGCTGTAGACCGTGACCTTCTCGCCGTCGAACTTCCATGCCGAGACCGCGCCGTACATGCCGAAGCCCTTCACGAGCCACACGCCCTGCAGCTTCGCGAGCGCGGCCGAGTTGTCGGTGCTCCAGGGCACCGCCGGTTTCGCCGCCTCGGCCGGCTGCGCGGGCGCCGCCGGCTTCGTGGAGGTCGGCGCCGGTGAGGACCTGGGGTCGGTCGAGTCGGCCTGCCGGCCGCATCCAGTCAGCGCGAACGCCGCCGCGCAGATCGCGTAACGAAGCATGCCGGCGATACTACGCGATGCGCGTCGCGACGTACTTCCACTGCGTGTAGTCATCGAGCCCGTGCCGGCTGCCCTCGCGGCCGAAGCCCGAGTGCTTGATGCCGCCGAACGGCGCCTGCGCGGTCGACACGAGGCCTTCGTTGACGCCGACCATGCCGGCGTCGAGCGCCTCCGACACGCGCGCCGCGCGCGCGAGGTCGCGCGTGAACACGTAGGCGATGAGGCCGGCGTCGGTGTCGTTGGCGAGCGCGATCGCGTCCGCCTCGTCGCGCGCGGTCCGTAGCGCGACGAGCGGGCCGAAGATCTCCTCGCGCCACAGCTGCATGTCGGAGGTGACATCGGCGAGCACGAGCGGCGCGACCAGCCGCGTCGTGCCGGTCGGCGGCGAGCCCAGCACGACACGTGCGCCGCGCGCGATCGCGTCGTCGGCGAGGCGCTTGACCTTCGCGACCGCGTCGTCGTCGATCAGCGGGCCGAGCGCGATGCCGGGCTCGCTGCCGCGCCCGAGCTTGAGCCTGCCGATCTCGGTGCACAGCTCGCGCTCGAACGCGGCCGCGACCGGCGCCTCGGCGACAAATCGATTCGCCGCGACGCAGGTCTGCCCGGTGTTGCGAAACTTCGCGACCAGCGCGCCGCGCACGGCGGCACCGACGTCGGCATCGGCGAACACGACGAACGGCGCGTTGCCGCCGAGCTCGAGCGAGACTCGCTTCAAGTCATCGGCGCACGCGCGCATGATCGCGCGGCCGACCTCGGTCGAGCCGGTGAACCCGACCTTGCGGATGTGCCGCGACCGCACGAGCCGCCCGCCGGCGCGCGCGCCATCGGCCGCCGGCACGACGTTGAAGACCCCCGCCGGCACCCCGGCCGCCTCGACCAGCTGTGCGAGCGCGAGCGCGCCGAGCGGCGTCTGCTCCGCGGGCTTCGCGACGACCGTGCAACCGGCGGCGAGCGCGGCACCGAGCTTGCGCGCCAGCATCGCGTACGGAAAGTTCCACGGCGTGATCAGCGCGCACGGCCCGACCGGCTCGCGGGTCGCGGCCAGCCGCTGGCCGACGTGGGTGGCCGGGATGAGCTCGCCGTAGGTGCGCTCGGCCTCGCCGGCGAACCACGCCAAGAAGCTAGCCGCGTAGCGCACCTCGGCGACCGCCTCGGACATCGGCTTGCCGTTCTCGCGCACGCACAGCGCGGCGAGCCGGCGCTCGTCCTCGAGCATGCTCCGGCCGATCGTCGCGAGCAGCTTGCCGCGCTCGCTGCCGGGGCGCCGGCGCCACGTCGGAAACGCGCGCACCGCGGCGTCGATCGCGAGATCGATCAGCGCGTCGTCGCAGTCCGCGACCTCGGCGATGCTCGCGCCGTCGAACGGATCGCGCACGGCGAACCGCCGGCGCGTCGGGTGCCAGGTGCCATCGACGAACGCGTCGCGCGAGAGCTCCATACGTCAGGCATACCGCGGAGTGATATAGAGGCGAGCGTGAAGAGCGTGATCGCCATCGTCGCGGTCGCGGGCGTGCCTGGGCGCACGTCGACGATGGGGCGCTCGGCCTGGCGAACGGCACGCTGTTCGCGATCGCGACCCACGGCAACGCCGTCGAGGTGTGGCGCGAGGACGGCGGGCCGACGTTCTTCGGGCTGCCCGAGCCGGTTCACGTCCTCGACACCGCGCCGACGTTGCTCGCGATGGCGCCCAGCAACGGCAAGGTCATCGACGTCGTCGTGCGGCGCGCGCACGGCTTCGGCATCGTGCGAGTCCCGATCACGAAGCCGAAGTGAAGAACGTGACGGTCGCCGTGGCTTGCTCGCACAGCGGCTCGGCCGGCGTGACGGTCAGCTCGTAGCGCCGCCCGGGCGCGAGCGTGTAGTCGAAGCGCCAGCGGTAGAACGGCGGGTTCGGGCTCGGCGTCGAGCTCGTAGCGGTCGCCGCGTACGACGTGCCCGCGTCGTCGACCACCACCAGTGAGACGTCGCCCAGCTCGGGATCGAGCTCGGCGAAATCGATCAAGACCGCGAGGTCCGGATCGTAGTGCTCGCCCGCGACCGGCGCGACGACCTGGTACTCGCCGTCGACGCACGCGAACGCGTCGGGCAAGGGCTGATCGCCGCGCGGGGTCGGCGAGGTTTCGCCGCACGCGGCGGCGGCGAGGATCGAGACGAGCAAGGCCAGGCGCATGCGGCTCCGCTTATCAAGCCTCGTGCCACTGCGATCTCGCGCGGTTGCGCGCCGCGCGGTGGGGCGGCGAGCCGAAGATCGCGACATTCACGCCAGCTTCTGCGCCAGCTCGCGCGTCTCGATCAGGTTGTCCTCGATCGAGCAATAGGTCCACGCCCCGTAGCGGCCTACCGAATACACGCCGCGCTCGGCAAGCTCGGCGCGCAGCCGGGCGGTTTCGGCGAGCGAAGCGCGCGTGACGTGCACGTAGGCCGGATCGAGCGCGACGTGATGCTCGGCGATCAGCCGCTGATCGGTGACGATGCCCTCGGCCGCGAGATCGGCGAGCACGCGGGCGCGCAGCGCCGCCTCGTCGTACGGGCCAGTGGGTGCGCCGACCTCGACGTACAGGCTCATGCGATCGCCGTCGAAGATGTTGTCGTACCAGCCGACGCGATAGAACACGCGCGTCCGGTCGGGGAAGTACATCCAGTGCACGCCGCGCGCGCCCTTGCGATCGAAGCCGAGGTTCCAGATCAGGACCTGGTTCGACGTGAACGCGGCGGCGTCGTGCGCGACTCCGCACAACCGCGCGAGCTGCGGCAGCGGCGCCGAGCTGACGACGCGCTCGCACCGGATCGCGCGCTTCGGCGTGCGCACGGTACGCGTGGCGAGGTCGATCGCGAGCGCCGGCTCGCCGCACGCGACCGAGTCGCCCGGCAGATCGCGCAGCAGCGCGCGGATGTATTGCACCGCGCCGCCGGCGGGATACGTGAACGTGGCGTTGTAGCCGTGATCGCGCTTGCCGGGGCGCATGTTCGCGATGATGTCGGCGACGTCGGCGTGCGGGAAGAACCGGCCCATCGCGTCGCGATCGAGGCGATCGAGCGACGTCGCGTACAGTTTCTCGTTGTACGGACGCAGGAACTTCTCGGTGATCGCGCGCCCGAGCCGCGCGTACAGCATCTCGCCGAAGCTCGCCGGCTCGCCCGCGGGCCTGAAGTGCAGATCGACGAGGCACTCGAGGAACTCGTCGAGCGGCAGCTGGTGGATGTGCTTCTGAAACGGGAAGTCGATGTCGCGCCCCGCGTACCGGATCTTCGCGACGCGCTCGACCGTACGGACGTCCTGGCCCGGCATCCGCACGCGCAGCCACGCCTCGATCTCCGGCTGCCGGAAGTGAAAGAAGTGGCCGGAGTAATCCCACACGAAGCCGCGCTGCACGACGGTGCGGCAGTACCCGCCCGGCTCGCCGGCGGCCTCGAGCACGACGACGCGCGCGTCCGGCCGGCGCTCGCGCCACCAGTTCGCGAATCCCAGGCCCGACACCCCGGCGCCGATGACGACGGTATCGGCGGTCTCCTCGGTCACAGCCGCGCGAGCTCGCTCGTGAAGATGCGGCGCGCGATCGCGATCGCGCAGCCGTACGTCGACTCGACGCCGAAGTAGCTCAGGCTCTTCGACAGCAGCGACTGCCGGCGCGAGTACGGGGTATCCGACGCGTAGTGGATGACGCCGAGATCGATCATCCCGCGATCGACGAGCGACACGATCTCGTCTTTCGGATGGCGGCGCGGCTCGGCGATCTCGTAGGACGCCGACAGGTACGGGCCCGCCTCCATCTCCATGACGGTGTAGCCCTCGCGATAGAACACGTCCATGTAGTCGCGGTTCTGCAGAAATGCCGAGCGCACGGTGAGCGCCTTCTGGTTGTCGAGCACGGTGCCGTGCCGCATGAACGGCTGCACGTCGCTGGCGACCAGCGCGTTCCGAAATAGATACGTATTCGACGAGTGCTCGTCGTGCACGACGCGGCTGATCATCACGTCGCCGACGCGGCCGTTCAGCGTCGCGGCCTTGCCCATCACGTACACGCCCCGCAGCTCCTCGACGCCGAGCGAGACCGCGGCGAGGTGATGATACGCGGCCATGCCGAGTGGATAGTCGATGTTGACGAGCACGGCGCGGCTCTCGGCGATGCGCTCGATGCCGGGCACGCGCACGCGCGGATCGAGCTGGTCGGCGCGAAGCTGCGAGAGATCGATCACCTGCGCGTCGACGTCGATCTTGCCGGGCGCGGAGATCGCGTGGATGCCGGCCGCGCGATCGGCGTCCTGCACGGCATCCATGCGGCCCTCCGCGCCGGCCTCGTGCAGGAACGCGCGCAACGCGTAATACAGGATGTTGGTGGCGCCGGAGTGATCGCCCGCGGCGACCGCGATGTCGTAGTGCGGCGCGAGGTCCTCGAAGTTGCGGCGGCGCAGGAACTCGACGATCTCCGCCTCGTGAGCGCGCGCGTAGCCGCCGAACATGTTCGCGAGCGAATGGCTGTTCGACGACACGAAGTACACCGGCCGGCCCGACGGAATCTGCGGCGCGATCGCGTGCCACCAGCGCTGCGCCGAGCGCTGGTACTCGCGAAACGAACCGTCGAGCAAGCGCACGAACAGATCGCACTCGTGCGCGATCAGATCGCCGAGGATCGCGTCGGAGCGCGGGCCGAGTGCGCCGCGCAGCCGGGCGACGCCGGCGGCATCCTCGCCGAGCGCGCTCGCGATCGCGGCGTCATCGCGCACTTCGAACAGCCGCGCGCCCAGCAGCCGCGCCCGCAGCTTGTTCCACTCGATCTGGTACGCGGTGAGGATCGGCACGAGGTCGTCGATGTCGGACGCGCTCGCGATGAACGCGGCGAGCGTGTCGCCGCCGTCCCAGCGCAGCGGGCGGCGGCGGCCGCGCGTGCGCACCGCCTGCCAGCGCTCGATCGGCAGCCCGGCCGCGGAGAACTGCGCGACGCTCTGGCCGAGCACGACGCGGCGGACCTTCGGCATGCAATCCGGCAAGCGGCCGGCCGAGTACGCGAACGCCGCGAGATCGGGATCGGGATCCTCGGCGCCGAGGTGCAGGCTCGACCGCGAGTACAGGTGAGCC
Source organism: Kofleriaceae bacterium (assembly GCA_036490935.1). Lineage (GTDB taxonomy): Bacteria > Myxococcota_A > Polyangia > Haliangiales > Haliangiaceae > JABFXX01. Next base: position 31,666 of record DASXCY010000030.1, read on the forward strand.
TCCTCGAACGCGCGCACGCGCACGTCGCCACTCGACCTCAGCAGCGAGTAGTACGTTCGGATGTAGAGGTCGATCTCGTCGCTCGTAGCGCGCGGCGGTTGCCGATCCACCCTACGAAGGTAGACCTCGCGGCCATTTCCTGCTACTGAAGGGCCGCGTGTCGAAAGAAGAGCTAGTCCATCTCGACGGCGAGGTCGTGCTGATCGCGAAAGGCGGCAACTTTCGCGTGAAGCTCGACAACGGCCACGAGGTCCTGGCCAAGCTCGCGGGCAAGGTCCGCCGGCACCGCATCCGCGTCGTGCTGGGCGATCGCGTCACCGTCGCGGTGTCGCCGTATGACCCGACTCGCGGGTTCATCGTGTATCGTCAGCGTTGATGATCAAGCGAATCATTGTCGCGCTGTGCTTCGTGGTGGTGGTGGGCGTTCCCGCGATCGCGGGCGACTGGGGCGACGGCTGGATCGCGCACCTGTCGAGCGGCGACTGCAAGGGCATCGCGTCGCACGACAAGAGCTGGTGCGACACGGCCGACTGCAAGGGCATCGCGTCGGGCGACAAGAGCTGGTGCGATTCGTCCGACTGCAAGGGCGTCGCGTCGCACGACAAGAGCTGGTGCTCGGGCAGCCTGTGCAAGGGCTGGGCGAGCAAGGACAAGAGCTGGTGCAACGACTCCGACTGCAAGGGCGTCGCGTCGCACGACAAGTCGTGGTGCTCGAGCGCGCAGTGCAAGGCGATCGCGAGCGGCGACAAGAGTTGGTGCCCTTAGCTGCTAAGCTTTGGGGATGGCCGACACACCGCTCTACGTCGGAATCGACCTCGGCACGACGAACTCGGCGGCCGCGGTGTTCGACGGCGAGCAGGTGAGCGTGGTGCGCAACGCGCAGGGTGCGACGGTCACGCCGAGCGTCGTGCGCGTCGACAAGCAGGGCCGGGTGACGGTCGGGACGCGGGCGCGGCGGTTCATCGAGCACGATCCGGCGAATACCGCGACCGAGTTCAAGCGGCTGATGGGCACGGCGAACGGGATCGAGTTCCCGGCCGCCGGCGCGACGAAGAAGCCGGAACAGCTGTCGGCCGAGATCCTGCGCGCGCTGCGGCAGGACATCGCGGATCAGCTCGGGGTCGCGATCGAGCGCGCGGTGATCAGCGTGCCGGCGCTGTTCGAGCTGCCACAGAGCGCGGCGACGTCGGAGGCGGCACGCCTGGCCGGGTTCGCGCGCGTCGAGCTGCTGCAAGAGCCGATCGCATCGGCGCTGGCGGCCGGCTGGCGCGCCGACGATGACGGCGCGGGCACGTGGCTCGTGTTCGATCTCGGCGGCGGCACGTTCGACGCGTCGCTGCTCGAGACCCGCGACGGCCTGCTCCGCGTGGTCGGCCACGACGGCGACAACTTCCTCGGCGGGCGCGACTTCGACTGGGCGATCACCGAGCACCTCGCGAGCCAGCTCGCGGTCGTGCCGCAGCGGAGCAACCCCGCGCACGCCCCGGCGCTGCGTGCGCTCCGGCTCGCGGCCGAGGACGCGAAGATCGAGCTGTCGCGCGGCGAGCGGGCGCAGGTCGCGCTCGCGCAGCCGCTGTCGATCGACGGCACCGACGTGGAGGTCGATCTGGAATTGGCGCGCGCCACGGTGGAGCGGCTGTGCGTGCCGCTCGTCGACCGCGCGCTCGACGTGTGCGTGCGGCTGATGACGGCGAACGGCCTCGGACCGGGGCGGCTCGCGAAGATCGTCCTGGTCGGCGGCCCGACCGTGATGCCGATGGTGCGCGCGCGCGTGGCGGCGCGGCTCGAGGCGGCGATCGCGGAGGGCCACGATCCGATGACGCTCGTCGCGCAGGGCGCGGCGCTGTACGCGGCGACCGCGGGGCTCGACGGCCGCGCGCCGGCGGCGGCGCCCGCGACCGGCCACCAGGTGTGGCTGCAATATCCGGCGGTGTCGGCGGATCTGACGCCGCACGTGGTCGGCAAGTTCGTCGGTGCCGACGCGCCCGCACGCGTGAAGCTCGCGCGGTCCGACGGGGGGTGGACGAGCGCCGACGCGAGCGTCGCCGAGGATGGCACGTTCCTCGCGACCGTCACGTTGCTGCCGCGGCGCGCGTGCACGTTCGAGATCATCTGCCTGGCGAAAGCTGGCGAGCGCGTGCCGGTGTCGCCGCCGTCGCTGACGATCGTGCAGGGCCTGACGATCGGCGATCCGCCGCTGTCGCGCACGATCGGCGTCGCGCTCGCGAACGGCCACGTGCAGGTCTACCTCGAGCGCGGTGCGCCGCTGCCGGCGCGGCGCACGTTCACGCACCACACCGTCGAGACGATCGCGAAGGGCTCGCGCGACAGCGTGCTGCGCATCCCGATCGTGCAGGGCGAGCTCGCGCAGGCGCACCTGTGCCGGCTCGTGGGTACGCTCGATCTCGTCGGCGATACGGTGAAGGACACGGTGCCGACCGGCTCGCCTGTCGAGGTGACGATCGAGCTCGATCGCGGCGGCCGGTTGAACGCGCGTGCGCTCGTGCCGGCGATCGATCAGGTGTTCGAGCACGTCGCGCACTTGCTCGTGCCCGACGCCGAGCCCGACGCGCTCGACGCCGCGCTGCGCGAGCTGCGCGGCCAGCTCGCCGCGCTGCGCACCGACGCGTTCCGCCATGGCCTCGGCCAGGTGATCGAGAAGCTCGATCGGCTCGAGGCGCGGCTCGCCGAGGCCGAGGCCGACATCGACGCCGCGCACGGTGGAGATGCCGATGCCGCGCAACGCGCGCGCCGCGCGCTGATCGACGTCGACGCGACGATGGCCGAGGCGGATCTCGCCCGCAAGTGGCCCGAGCTCGACGCCGCCGCGCGCCAGGTGGCGATCACGGCGTCGTCGACGGTCGGCTTTCACGGCACCGACGCCGAGCGCTCGCTCCTGCAGGAGGTGCTCGCCGCGATCGACAAGGCGCGCAAGGACAAGGATGCGGCGGAGCTCGAGCGCCAGATGCGGCTCGCGCAGCGGCTCAGCTCGGCCGCGTTCAACCGCACGCCCGAGGCATGGGAGTGGTACTTCGAGGATGCGGCGTCCGAGGTCAGCAAGGCGCGCGACCTGCCGCGCGCGCAGCGGCTCGTCACCGATGGCAAGGCCGCGATCGGCCGCGGCGACACCGACGAGCTGCGCCGCGTGGTCAAGGCGCTGTGGCAGCTGTTGCCGGACGACAGCGAGGCGCGGAAGCGCGGGTTCGATTCGGGGGTGAGGTGAGGGGGACGAGGGGCCTTGGGCTTTGGGCTTTGGGCTTTGGCCGGAGGGGAGCGCCGTGACGGGCCTGGCCGAGAATCCATTCTTCGTGCTCGGCGCGACGCCCGCTGCGAGCCGGCTCGAGCTCGAACGCGAGGCGCAGAAGCTGCTCGGCATGCTCGAGCTCGGGTTCGCTGCAGCGAAGACGTACGAGACGCCGCTCGGGCCGCGCGAGCGCACCGCCGAGCTCGTGCGCGCGGCGATCGCGGCGCTGCGCGATCCGTATCAGCGCCTCGTCGCCGAGCTATGGGCTCGCCACGCGCCGCCGCCTCGCGCCGCGGGTCTCGAACCCGAGCCCGAGCCCGCGTCTCCGCGCGTCTCCCTCTGGCCAAAGCCCGAAGCCCGAAGCCCAAAGCCCCTCTGATGTACGCCCTACCCTACCTCCTCTTCCTGCGCCTGCATCGCGCGGCGATCGACGCGCGGCGGCGCGATCGCACGTGGCGCTACCTCGCGTGGTCGGCGGTGGCGGGCGTGATGGCCGCGGCGCTCGTCGCGTTCACGCTCGTGATGACGGCGGCGCTGTTCGCGATCGGCTGGTGGCCGCTCGCGCTCGTGCTCGTCGCGTGGTTCGTGTTGCCGCCGCTGCAGCCGCTCGTGCAGCGCCGCGTGCTCGTGCCGCTCGGCGCGGTGCGCACCGCCTACTGGCTCGGTCACACCGCGACGATGAAGGACAGCGCCGCGCTCGGCCTCGTGTGCGCGGCGTGGGCGCATGCCGGGCGGCCGCGCCCGGCGGGCGAGGCGTGGATCGCGGCGCGTCGCGACCAGCGCCGGCCCCTCGGCGACGCCGAGATCGCGGTGACCGCGCTGCTCGCGGCCGCGCGCGGCGATGACGACACCGCGCGCGACCTGCTGCGCTCGCTCGATCGCATCGTCGAGGCGCACGCGGCCGTGCGCGAGGTCGCCGGCGAGTGGCTCGCGTGCGACGCGGTCGCGCGCGGCGCGTGGGACGAGCTGGCCGCCGATGCGCTCGCCGCACGCTGGCCCGCGACCTCGCTCGTGTACTTGCTCGAGGGCATCGCGCTGCGCCGCGCGGGCGCCGCGATCTCGCGCGCGGACCTGATCGCGCGCTGGCTGCTCGCGCCGCATCGCCGCGCGACGTACGCGTTGCTCGCGGCGGCCGAACCGATCGCACCCGCGGCGCCTGCTGCCGCCGAGACCGTGGAGTCCGATGGCGACGAGCCCGTCGCGCCGCGCGAACGCGCCGCGTGGCCGCGCGCGATCGCGACGCACCTCGAGCTGGTGTCGAGCCAGGCCAGCGCGCGCTCGCTCGCCCACGCCGTGCGCGCGTGGGATCTCGCGCTCGCCGACGACGCGGTACGGACCTGGCTCGCACGCCGCGCGCTCGAGCTCGATGCGCCGCTCGGCGCGGTCGATCGCGTGCTGCGCGAGGTCGCGCGCGCCGCCACCGACGAGCTCGCGCACGTCGCCGAGGTCGCGACGCTCGCCGCGCCGGCGTCGCGCGGCCCGGTCGGCGACGCACTCGCGCGCCGGCTGCGCCACGGCCGCCTCGACGCGCTCGAGCAGGGCTTCACGCGCTGGGCCGCGCGCCGCGCCAACACCGAGGCTCGCGCGCCGATCGACGAATGGCGCGAGTGGTGCGCGCTACGCGCCGCCTACGACACCGCGGTCGCCGCCGGCGGCCTCGAGCTACGCCGCCTCGCCTTCCCGCACGCCTACACCACCGGCACCCAGATGGCCGTCTGGCTGTGGAACGCGCGCAAGGAATACGCGCTCTCGCACGCGATCTCCGCCTGGCTCCTCGCCGAAGCCCTCGCCGTCGGCGACACCGAAGCCATCGAGCTCTGCACGCGCAACGCGCGCCTCGCCGTCCCGACCCGCACCGGCACGGTCAAGCCGTAGCGCGCCGCGCTTCACGTGCCGCAATGCGCGCGCAACTTCGTCGCGACGTGTGCGCGGCATCGTAGCGGCATGAAGCTCGCCGCCCTCGCGCTGTCGCAATGCGACTTGATCCTCACTGCATCCGACGCGCCCGCGTGGCGCGAGCAGCTCGAAACGCTGCGCGATCAGTGCATCGCGATCACGCTCGCCATGCCGGGCACACCGATCAGCCGTGTGATCGGGCCTCGTCTCTGCGCGGCGAGTGCGTCGCGCGCTGAGTGCGCGCTACCAGTCGCAGCCGAGCTGATCGCGGCTGACGTGACAGCGCAGGCACATCCGGCGGTTCGCGCGGTCTTGCGCGCGGCATTGCGCGCTGCCGCGCCAGTTGCGCGGATGCGGCGATGCTTGCACGGCGTTGCTCGGCTCGGCGCTGTGGCAAGCGAGGCAATCCTCTTCGCGGTGGCACGACGAGCAGCTCGCGATGTTGCGGCGCGCTTCCTGGGCGTGCAGGTTCATCGCGAGGTTCTTCTGCGGCGACGACCAGCCGATGGGATGGAAGCGCTTGGCCGGGTCGTTCGAGTCGAACGCCGAGAGCCCGCGCGTGCCGAGCCCCTCGCGCTCGTGACAACCGACGCAGAACGTCTCGTAGCGGTGACACGCGCTGCAGTCCGGCGTGCCGCGTCGCGCCTCGGTCGCATGGACCAGCAGGTAGTTGCCGACGTGGAAGTCCATCGGCTTCACCACGCCCTGATGACACGCGATGCACTCCGAGCGATCGTGGCACGCCGTGCACGTCGCGCCGGGTGCGCGCGCGGGCTCGACGTGATCCTTCAAGAAGCCCGGGCCGTGCGTGTCGCCGAGCCCGTCTTGCTGTGGTTCCAGCGTGCCGAACTCGAAGTGCGTCTCCATCAAGCCGCCGAGCTTCGTCAGGTGACAGTCGGAGCAGTGACGCTCGTCGGCACCGTTGGTGTGGCACTCGAGGCACGACGCCATCGTCGGCAACTGGCGCGTCGTCGCGAGATCGATCGCGCGCATGTTCGGGTGACAGCCTTCGCACGGCGTCTTGCCATGCTGCGCGTGATCGAACTTGAGCGGCGGCGGCGTCAGGTATACGCGCTCGACCGGCACACCGGGCGCGAAGCCCGCGTGACAGCCCGTGCACGCGGCGACGGGCGTCGCGACCTTGGTCGGCTTGTCGCGCTCGATCGCGTGACACGCGCGGCACGGCACCTCGGTCGGGATCAGGTTGTCGACCGCCGAGCGCGACTGCGCCGCGGTGGTATGGCACTGCCCGCATTGCATGCCGCGTGCGAGGTGCTTCGCGTGCGAGAAGATCAGCGGCAGGCGCTGCGCCGGATACACGACCGGCGACCAGTCGGTGCCCTCCGAGCCGTTATCGGCGAGCACGGCTGCACCCGCGAACACGACGAGGATGACGAGCAGTCTCCTCATCGATCGGATCGCCGCCCGCGGCCGGGCGCCGATCGTGTACGGAGCTGGATTCGTCGCGCTCATCCTCAGGGCTCCGGCATGAACGCGAAGTCGAGCACGCCGATGACTCGCATCTGCAGCTCGTGGACCGCGTCGTAGTCCGCTTCGGCCATCGCATGGATCGCGACGAAATCGGCGACCTGGATCGTGCCGCTCACGACCGTCGAGCTCGTCGTGTATTGCTTGTACAGCGACGCGTCGTCGTCGCGCACGCCGAGCACGATCACGCGCCCGCGCAGCCACAGGAAGCGCTCGTACTTCCACGCCGCCTCGCCCCCGCCGCCGACGCGCGCGCCACCCCAGCCGTCGTCCGCGAGCGCGTCGAGCTTCGCGCGCCACGACGCGCCGATCGCGCGCTCGACGCCCGCGTCGCCGCCGCCCGCATACTCGGGCTCGCCGTCGTCGGAGCCGTAGTGGCGCAGCCACGCGTCGGCGGTCGCGCGCCACGGCCCGTGCGCGTCGTAGCGATAGCCGACGCGCACGTCGGTCGTCGGCTCGATCGAGAACGCGTTGAAGATCGAGTCGGCGTCGAACGTCGGATAAAAGTATTCGATCGACGGCTCGATCACGCTGCCGCCCGCGTGCACGCGCACGCCCGCATCGGCGCGATCGAACAGCGCGTCGACGACCGAGTAGCGCGCGTCGGCGTACGGTGCGAGCTCTACGCCGGCCGCATCGAACCGGCCCTGCACGCGACCGTACACGCGCTCCTCGTTCACGCCGGTCGCCGGCAGCTCGCCGGGGAACTCGCTCGGATACAGCGGCTGCGTCGGCTGGTCGACGCCCTGCGCGGGCCCGAGCGCCTCGACCGTATCGGACCACGTGCGCCGGTAGCCGAGCTCGGCCGAGAGGTGCTTCAGGTGCACGGCCGCGATCGTCACGCCGACCGACGGCTGCGCGACGTCGCGCTGCGGGCAGTACTCGTAGTCGCTCGACAGCGTGCTGTTCGTGATCGTGCGGTTGCGATCGATGAGCTGCCAGCTGCCGGTGCCCGGCGTCGCGCCGGCGATGTACTCCTCGCAGCCCGCGCCGGATGTGCCGTCGAGCTCGTACGCGGCGTTGCCGAGCGGCGAGCTCGCGCGCACGCGCAGGCCCGCGGTCGCGCCGACTTCGATCGGACCGGCCACCGCGTAGCGCGCGCCGGCGCCGTCGATCGCCGTCGCGCCCCAGCCGTCGTCGGCGAGCACGCGGCCGAGCTGCACGCGCAGCTTGTCGTCGAGCAAGCCGTCGAGCTGGATGTAGCCGTACATCAGATCGAGCGCGGCCACCGACTGCCCCAGCTCGGGGATCACGTCGAGCGCGTCGCGCACGATCGGCCCGGGCAGGATCATCTGGCCCGACGTGAAGTCGCCGAAGTCGTGATCGACGCGCAAATATATCTGCAGCGATACCCGCAGGCCGCGCTCGGGCAGCCGCGACTTGCGCCGCGCGGCCGCGAGATCGCCGACGTCGTCGATGCGCAGCGCGAGCGTCTGGGTGATGCGGCGCCGGGCGAGCAGCAGGTACGGCCCCGCGAGCGTGTACTGAGGCACGTCGTACGCCTGGCCGATCGTCTCGGTGTGCAGCCAGAACTCGTACGCACCGGCATCGCGCGCGGCGAGCACCAGCGCCAGCGCGACGAGCCGACGGAACACGGCCGGACCGTATCACGCGCGCGATCAGCGCTGCAGCGTCGCGTTCTCGATCATGACGCGCGAACCAGCGCCGGCGGCCGCGATGCCCCACGCGCCGCGGTCGGCCGCGTCGGCATCGCCGCTCAGGCTGCAGTGCACCATCAACATCCCGCCGAGCGTGAGGTCCGCGCTTTGCCCCGAGACATCGAGCTCGAGCTGCACCATCGTGCCGTCGAACGGCTGCACGGTCTCGCCGGTGCAAGACGGCTGCTCGGCCGCCCCGTCGCGCCGGAAGATCCGCGCCGGCATGCCGGGCACGAGCTCGGCGACGAGCGCGCGGCCCGGCGCGACCTGCTGGGCGATCAGCGCGACCGCACCCGACGCGACCGCGACCCGCGCGACGAGCGAGCCGTTCGTCGTCAGCGGCGCGCCGAACAGCGCTCGCGCGGTGAGGTCGTCGGGGCTGTCGCTGGCCGGCCCGGTGAGCTCGAAACCGGCCGTCACCGTCGACGGATCGCTCGGCACGAGGACGCCGGGGCCGCTGCCGGCGCCGTCCGCCGGCGCGCTGCCGCTCGCCGCGCCGAGCAGGCTCGGCCGATACAGCCACGCGTTTGCCGCCGGCGGGGTGCCGCCGAGCACGAGCACGCTGCCGTCGGCGAGCCGCACGAGCGTCGGCGCGGCGATCGCCGGCGCCGTCACCGCATTCGCGGCGGTCACCGGCGCGAGCGCGGGCCACGCGTCCGCGTTCGGCGAGTACAGCGCGAACGAGCCGGCGCCCGTCGCGGGCACGACACCGGCCGCGAGCACGGTGCCGTCCTCGAGCGCGACGAGCCGCTGCTGGTCGAGCGCGGGCCCCGTCGCGACCGGCACGAGCTGGTCGCCGGTCGGCGGCAACACGCCGGCGGCGCCGTTTTGCGGCGAGCCGTCCTTCGCGAACGCCGACAGCAGCGCGCCGCCGGGCAACACCGCGAGCTGCGCGTTCATGCCGTCGATCTCGGTCGCGTCCAGCGATTCCCACTCGATCCGATTTGCGACCGAGCCGTTGCTGAGGCTGCCGGCGATCACGAACGCGTGCGAGCCGTCGTTCTCGGCGCCGAGCCGCATCAGCTGCGCGCTGTCCTGCTCGCCGCCCATCAACTGCGGGCCGGCGACCGCCGCGGCGAGATCGCCGAGCTGCGCGATCGGATACTCGTGCACGCTCGGGATCGCATTGCTGCACGCGCCCGCCGCGATGTCGGTGCAGCCCCCGGCGATCAGCACGTGATCGGCATCGAATGCCGCGGATGCGTGAAACGCGCGGATCTCCGCGAACGTGTTCTCGCTGAATTCGCGCGTCGCGGGATCGAACACGAGATCCAGGTGGTCTGGACCGGTCACGAGCACCGTGCCGTCGTCGAGCTCGGCGAGCGACGCGCCGAGGAAGCCCTGCTCGTCGGGGAGCTGCAGCGGCAACTGGACGTCGTCGAACGTGCCCGTGCCGGCGTCGTAGTACTCGGCGCTGCTGGACTGGCCGCTCGACGTCGTTCCGCCGACGATGAGCACGCCGTTGCCCGCATGCGCGACGAGCGGCGCCGTGCGCGCGACGAGCGGATCGCCCGCGGTGCGACAGAATCCGAGCATCGGCAGGACGACGATCGGGATCGTCGCGCCGTTCGCGAGCGAGCCGAGCGCGAGCGGCGCGGTCTTGCCGGCGGCGAGCACGCCGGAGTCGTCGCCGATCGCGACGGCGAGCTGCTCGGTGTCGCCGGGCAGCGCGTCGAGCGGCACGCCGGAGGTCGCGTCGGGGTCGAGCGCGATCGTCACGTCGCTGCCCTCGTGGTAGGCGGTCACCGTGATCGTCGTGACGTCGGCCGCCGCCGGCTTGCCGCACGAGCCCGGCAGCTCGACCGGCACGAGCGAGAGCCGTGCTGCCGGCGGGCCGCACGCGGCGGCCGTGAGCAGCACCAGGACCCGAGCGATCACGAGCACATGATACTCTCGTCGCCGCCATGACGGAGTTGCCGACGACGTTCGGCAAGTACTACCTGACCGAGAAGCTGGCGACCGGCGGGATGGCCGAGATCTATCTCGGCAAGCTCATCGGTCCGGGCGGCTTCGAGAAGCAGCTGGTCATCAAGCAGATCCACCCGAAGCTGTCGGGCCAGCGCCACTTCGTCGACCTGTTCGTGGCCGAGGCCAAGACGCTCGTCACGCTCGCGCACGGCAACATCGTGCCGGTCTACGAGCTCGGCGTGATCGACGAGACGTACTTCATCGCGATGGAGTACATCGATGGCCCGACGCTGTACCGGCTGACCGAGACGATGGCCGGCCGCGACGCGCGCATGGAGCCGACCGTCGCGGCCTGGATCAGCGCGCGCATCCTCGACGGGCTCGACTACGCGCATCGCAAGGGCGAAGGCGTCATCCATCGCGACCTGTCGCCGCGCAACGTGATGCTGTCGCGCGACGGCGAGGTCAAGCTCGTCGATTTTGGCATCGCGGTCGCGCTCGGCGAGCCCGGCGAGGCCGGCAACCAGTCGGCGCCGACCGGATCGTTCCCGTACATGTCGCCGGAGCAGGTGCGGCGCGAGCCACTCACCGCGCAGAGCGACGTGTTCTCGGCGGGCGTGCTGTGCTGGGAGATGCTCGTCGGCGAGCGGCTGTTCGCGCGGCCGGATCCCGACGCGACGCTCGACGCGGTCGTGCGCGCGCCGATCCCGCGGCCATCGAGCCGGCGCACCGAGGTGCCGGCGAAGCTCGAAGAGGTCGTGATGCGCGCGCTCGAGCGCGATCAGGCGACGCGCTGGCCGAGTGCGGGCGAGATGCTGGCGGCGCTCAACCGGTTCGTGTACGCGCTCGACGAGGCCGAGACGCCGGGGCCGCGCGACGTCGCGGCGCTGGTCGCGAAGTTCTGCCCGCCGGAGACCCGCCGGTTGCCGACGCACCTCGAGGCGGCGGCGCAGGAAGCCGCGGCGTCGGGCGACGAGCCGCCGCCGGCCGGTCCGCGCACTGCGGTGGTGCCGCGCGATCGCGCGGAGCCGCGGGGCAAGCGACCGCAGCGCCACAAGACGTTCGCGACGCACGTCGAGCTGCAAGAGCTCCTCGATCACCACTCCGCATCGCTGAGCGATGCTGCGCGCCCCGGACCGACGACCGCGGTGATGCCGCGGCCCGATTCCGACGCCGAGGACGAGCACCCGGATCCGGTCGCGATGGCCGAGGAAGCAGCGGCGCGCGCGAAGGCGCGGCCGATCACGAACCCGAGCCGCTCGCAGCCGCGGCTACGCTACGTCGAGGAGCCGATCGAGCGCGAGCCGGATCCCGAAATCGAGACGCCGGAGATGCGGCGCGGGCGGATCGCGCCGAGGTTCTTCCTGCCGCGCGAGCCGCCGAGCGGCGGGATGCTCGTCGTTGCCGGCCTGGTCGCGCTCGCGCTCGGCGGTGGCGCGATCTACATGTTCTTTCACAGCCGCGGCACGATCCTGCTCGACGACGCGCGCGTCCAGCGCGACGCCGGCGTACGCGCGGTCGTGCCCGTGCCGGGTGCCGCGCCCGATGCCGCGGCGGATGCCGAGCCGCCCGACGCCGCGCCACCGCCGGATGCTGCGGTCGCGTTCGTGCGGCCGAGCGCGCATCTCGATGCGGGCGTGCGCGTCGATGCCGCGGCCGTTGCGGTGGGCACCGCGACGCTCAAGCTCGGCGCGACGCCGTGGGGCGAGATCTTCATCGACGGCAAGTCCTACGGCACGAAGCCGCAGAACATCACCGTGCCGGCGGGACATCACACGATCGAGTTCGTGTACGCGCCGGGCAGCGCGCCGCCGCGCAAGCAGACGTTCTCCGTCGAGCTCGCCACCGGCGAGACCAAGGCGCTGCTCGCCGACTTCACCGAGTGATGAACCCGCCCGGATTCGTCGAGACGATCGGCGCCGGCTTGCTCGCGCTGACGATCGCGATCGTCGCGATCGTGCCCGCGATCACCGCCACGCCGACGCCGCCCCACAGCCACGGGCTGCGGCACCACGTGCAGTGCTGGGCGGCGACTCGCTCGCCGGCCACGCGCGAGTTGCCGAGCACGCTGGGCGGATAGCGCAGGTCGGCGGCGCGCACCGCCTGCCACGCCGAGCGCGCGGCGGCGGGCAGCCCGGCACGATCGCCGTAGCCGAGCTCGACGACCGCGGTGCAGCGCGCGGGTAGCCCGGCGCAGCGCTGCACGAGCAGCGCTTCGCCGCCCATGCGATCGCTGTCGGCGACGACGACGACCTCGTCGAGCTCCGCGAACCGGATCGCGGCATCGACGAGCTCCTGTGCCGGCGCGTCGGGCATGCCGGCGCGCGCGCCGCCGTCGAGGCGCGAGAACGCGACGTCGGGATCGAGCGCGAGCTGGACGTCGGGGACACCATCGGCGACCGCGATCGCCTGCGCGCGGGCGACGTAGCCGGGCGCGCGCGCGACGACGACGTGCTGGCCGACCGCGAGCTGCGCGTGCAGCGGCGCGGCGCCGAGGTCCTTGCCGTCGACGGCGACCGTCGCGCCGGCCGGCTCGACCGCGATCGCGATCTCGCGCGTCGGCCGCGCGAGCGCACGCACGGCGCCGACCGCGGTGACCACATCGGGCGAGAACTCGGCGAGCGTGATCGGCCGCTCGGGGTCGAGCGCGAGCGCGAGCGCGATCGCCGACTGCGACGCGGCCGTGTTGCCGAGCGCGCCGAGCACGATCCCGAGGCGCAGCGAAGCATCGGCGTAGAGCTCCGCGCCGCCGGGCAGCGCGACGATGCCTTCCGCTTCGGTGCGCGCGGCGGCCAGGCGCGCCTGCGCGAAATCGAACGACACCCGCGAGTACGCGCGCCAGCCCTCGTCGATCAGATCGTGCACGCGGCGAAACCGCGCGAGCTCTTCGACCGGCACGGCGCCTGCGCCGACCGCGCCGCGCGCCTGCGCGACCGCGTCGCGCACGATGCGCGGCGGCTGCTGCTCGGCGATCGCCGCGACCATCGCGTCGGCGACCGCGCCGCGATCGGTCTGCGACGCACTGATCGCGATCACGCCGATGCCATCGCCGCGCGCGATGCGCGGGATCGCGATCGCGAGCGCGCACGCCAGGAACAAGCGCATCGGCACGAGTATACTGCCGCCATGTCCTTCGAATGGTTCGAGTGCACGCCCGGGCGGACGGACGGCGCGCAGCTGCGCGCGAAAGTGGCCGCGAGCGAGCTCGCCGATCGCGCCGGCACGCTGTTCCGCCTCGGCTTTTCGCAGGCGGCGGCGATCGCGCGGTTGACCGCGCGGATCGCGTGGGAGTACGACCCGGCCGCGAAGCACGGGGCGCACCGCCGGCCCGACGCGCTGTCGGATGCGGCGATCGCGAAGATCGTCGCCGAGACGTACGCGCGCCGGCCGGGCGGTTGGTGAGCCGAGCGCGGGCGAAGATGCCGGGTGGGAGGCGGTGGCAGGCGTCTTGGGGGAAGGCCGCCGCGCGGACCGCGGCGACCGCAGTGCTCGCCGCGCGGTTCGCGCTCGCGCTCGCGTGCCAGCCGCCGGGCGCCGGCGCGCCGACCACGCGCCCCGCGCCGGTCGCGCAGCAGTTCACGCTGCTCGATCTTGCCGGCGGCTGGCGCTGGATCTTTCACGCGAGCGAGCAAGGCACCTCTCGCGTCGAGGACGAGACCTGGCGGCTCGAGCCGGACCCGACCGCACCCGGCCGGCTCGTCGGCCGCTACGTGCGCACCGTCGAGGTGCGCTCGCTCGATCGCGTGCCGTTCTCGTGCAACCAGCGGCTGTGGTACCGCCAGCGCGCGCTCTACGACGTCGCCGTCGAGCTCGACGATCGCGGCTTCGATGTCCACGAGACGGGCTTCACGACCGAGGCTTCGCCGTGCGACCACGGATTCCGCCGCCTCGGCGACTACCGCGCCGAGCCGCACGGCGATCGCCTCGTGCTGCACTGGATCGGCGGCAACCAGACGCTGTGGCAAACCGACGACGCGAGCGCGCCGCTGCCGGCGGCGCCGTGGCCGGATCATTACGAGGTCACCGGCCCGTGGCGCTGGGACGCGACGTCGTTCGACAGCGACGGCAACGTGCGCGACGAGCACGAGTGGTGGGAGATCACGCGGCGCACCGCCACCCAGCTCGACGTGACCTATCGCCGGCGCGTCACCGTGCGCTCGCCCGACGGCTCGCCGATCGCGTGCGCGAACGCGCCGTCGTGGAGCTTCGACGACGCCTACGTGCTCGACGGCCAACGCGAAGAGGAGCACTGGCACTTCCACGAGCTCGCGGTCGAGCCCGGCGACCATCCGTGCCTGCGCGCCACGCCCAGGCGCACGCTCGACGAAGCGACCGCCGAGCAGATCGGCGATTTCTTGGTGCTCGAGTGGCGCGGCAAGCGCCGCGAGATCCTGTATCGGCCGGAGTAGGCTTTGGGGCTTTGGGGCTTTGGGGCTTTGGGCTTTGGGGCTTTGGGCTTTGGGCTTTGGGGCTTTGGGCTTTGGGCTTTGGGCTTCGGGCTTTGGCCAGATCCGGATCCGGATCCGGCCCGAAGCCCGAAGTCCGAAGTCCGAAGTCCGAAGTCCCTAGTCCCTAACCCCGATACACGCGCGTGACGTAATCCTCGATCATCCGATCGCTCGAGAAGCGCCACTGCGACATCGCGATCGAGGCGCGCATGATCGAGACCCACTTCGCGCGCTCGGCATAGGCCGGTAGCACCTCGCGCTCGAGCACGCGATAGAGGATCTCGCGGTCGCGCTTGTCGACGCGGGCCTCGTCTTTCTCGTCGAACGGATCGTCCTCGGGATCCGGGTCGCCGATCTTCCAGCCGGTCACGCCGTGCTCGCAGCCTTCCGGCCACCAGCCGTCGAGGATCGACAGGTTCGGCACGCCGTTCATCGCGGCCTTCATGCCGCTCGTGCCCGACGCCTCGAGCGGCCGGCGCGGGTTGTTGAGCCAGATGTCGCAGCCGCGCGTCAGCAGCGCGCCGACGCGCATGTCATAGCTCTCGAGAAACGCGATCGAGCCGGGGTGCGACTTCGCCGCGGCGACGAGCCGCCCGACCAGCGCCTTGCCCGCGAGGTCGCGCGGATGCGCCTTGCCGCTGTACACGATCTGCACGCCCGCATCGAACAGCCGGCGCAGCACCTTGTCGTCGCCGAGGATCAGGTCGGCGCGCTTGTACGCCGCCGCGCGCCGCGCGAAGCCGATGACGAGCCGATCCGCCGCGAGCGCGACGTGCGCGTGCTTCGCGACCTCGGCGATCAGCTCGGCTTTCATCGCCTGATGCGCGTCCCACAGCTCGACGTCCTGGCGTTCGCGCGGCTTGTCGGGCACGAGCGCGGCGCGGATGCGCGCGTCCTGCCAGGTCGGCGCGTGCACGCCGTTCGTCACGCTCGTGATCGGCGCGGCGCCTTCGACGTTCGCCCACATCGCGCGCGCGGTCTCGCCGTGCAGCTCGGCCACGCCGTTCGCGATGCGCGCGAGTCGCAGCCCGGCGACCGTCATCGAGAACGGATCGCCGCCGATCAGCTCGAGCTCGGCATCGGCGAAGCCGAGGTCGGCGCCCATCTCGCGCACGAGCTCGAGGTCGTGCACCTCGTTGCCGGCCGGCACCGGCGTGTGCGTCGTGAACACGACGTGCGGCTTCAGCTTCGCGAGCCGCTCGACGAGCGTGCCGCCGCCGAACGTGTGCTCGCGCAGTAGCTCGAGCCCGGCGAACACCGCGTGGCCCTCGTTGAAGTGATAGACGTCGACCTCCGCGCCGAGCGCGCCGAGCAACCGCACGCCGCCGACACCGAGCACGATCTCCTGCGCGAGCCGGTCCTCGACACCGCCGCCGTACAGCCGCTGCGTGATCCACCGGTCCTCCTGGCGCTCGGGCTCGAGCAGGTACAGGGTCGACGTCACGTAGCGATCGACCTTCCACGCGCGCAGCGGAACGCTCCGGCCGCGCACGGTCACCTCGATGCGGGCGTCGATCCGGCGCAGCGCGTCGCGCGGGCTCTTCGGGTACTGGTCCTCGACCAGCCCGGTCGTGCCGATCACTTGCCGCGTGTAGCCTTCGTCCCAGAACAGCCCGATTCCGACGAGGGGGACG
Organism: Kofleriaceae bacterium; assembly: GCA_036490935.1. Lineage (GTDB taxonomy): Bacteria > Myxococcota_A > Polyangia > Haliangiales > Haliangiaceae > JABFXX01. The sequence continues at coordinate 47,942 of DASXCY010000030.1, forward strand.
CGCAGGTCGCCGGCCGACTTCATGTGGTCGCCGGCCAGGATGCCGAGGCCGCCCGCGTAGATCGGAAACGTCGGATCGAGCCCGTACTCCATGCAGAAGTACGCGACGCGCGGGCACGGCAACATCGGGGCGGAACCTAACATTTTATGGCGGATTCTCCGGGCTACGCGTACACAATGAACTATGCCCTTCGCCGTCCGTGCGATCGCGGTGCTCGCGTGTGCGAGCAGCGTGGCGCTCGCCGGGCCGCCGGCATCTCGGCAAGACGGTGCGCACGCGCGCGTCGCGGTTGGCCGCGCGGGCGAGCTGCGGCCGGCGCGCGAAGCGGTCGGTCGCCGCGAGGAGCCGCTGACGGCCGAAGAAGAGACCGCGAAGCAGATCGAGAAGCTCCTGCGCGGACCGCTGCGCTACGGCGTGACCGGCCTGTACGTCGCCGACGCGAAGACGGGCGAGCCGCTGTTCGCGGTCAACGCGGACGACGCGCTCAACCCGGCATCGAACGTCAAGATGATCTCGACCGCGACCGCGCTCGAGCTGCTCGGGCCGGACTTCCGTTACGCGACGCGCGTGCTCGGCCCCGAGCCCGACGCGCACGGTGAGGTCCACGGCGGCATCTACCTGCTCGGCTCGTGGGATCCCACGCTCGACGCCGCCGACTTCGACGAGCTCGCACTCGCGCTCGCCGCGCACGGCGTCAAGCAGCTCGACGGCGACATCGTGATCGGCGGCGACGCGATGCGCGACGGCATCTTCCGCGCGGTCGTGCCGGTCGAGGTCGCCGCCGGCGCGCCGGGCGAGCCGCCGATCGCGAGCGCGCCGCCCGGCTTCGATCTGATCGCGTTCCAGGTCGCGGCGAAGACCAGCAAGTCCCCGGCGCGCGCTCACCTCGCCTACACCACGACGATGGCCAAGGACGCCGCCGGTCACGTCCGCGTCGACCTCGCGATCTCCGGCACGATCGGCAAGGGCAGCCACACGACGTACTCGCTGTTCGTGCCCGACCGCGCGCAGACCGCGGCACACCTGCTGCGCGCCGCGCTGCGCGCCCATGCGGTGATCGTACGCGGCGACGTCGCGGTGACCGAGCTCGGCGACTTCATCAGCGACGCCACGCTCGCCGGCGCGCTGCCGGTCGAGCTAGCGCGCCATCAGTCGGCGCCGCTCGCGGAGATCGTGGCACACGTCAACAAGTGGAGCATCAACTGGCTCGCCGATCGCGTCATCATCGGCGCGGCGGCGATCGCGAAAGGCTCGACGCCGTCGATGGCGCTCGCGCTCGACGCGATGTACGGCTGGCTCGCGCGTCACGCGCACGTCGAGCGCGCCGACGCGCTGCTCGATACCGGCTCGGGCCTCTCGTACAAGACGCGCATCACGACGCGCGAGCTCGTCTCGGTCGTGCGCAGCGCGGCCGGGTTCACGTCCGACGCCGATCCGGCGGTCGCGCGCGCGTGGGTCGACTCGCTGTCGGTCGCCGGCAACGACGGCACGCTGACGCGCCGGTTCCGCACGCCCGAGGTGCGCGGCCGCATGTACGGCAAGACCGGCACGCTGTCGACCGTGATCGCGCTGTCGGGCGTGCTCGCGCTCGATCCGGCGCGGCCGCTCGCGTTCTCGATCGTCACGAACGGCGATCGCCCGCTCGCGAAGTCCTACGTGCGCAAGGCGCACGAGCAGCTCGTCAGCCTCATCTGCAAGTACATCGCGAAGACCGCCAAGACGCCCGTCACCGTGCCCGACGCGCCGGCCGCGGCCGCGCACCCGTCGCTGCCCGACGATCTCGAAGAGACCGAGCCGGATCCGATGCTCGACAACGACGCATCCGGCGCGCCCGCGCAACCGTAGCCGCACCTCGCGCATCGAACGCGCATGGAGCTGGGCGCCCGCCTTTACGCGCTGGCCGCGTTCGCCGCGGTCGCGACGATCTGGGCGATCGTGCTCGCGCTGGTCACGCACGTCGATCGCCCCGCCGTCGCGGTGGCAGGCGCGATCGATCTCACCGCGACGTGCTCGCTCGCCGTGTACCTCCTCGCGGTGCGGCGCGGTCACCTGCCGCGCTGGGTGCTGACCGCTGTCGCGCTGGCCGGCGCGATCGCGGCGCGCGTGCTGCTCGCGCGATCGCACGCGAACGTCGCGAGCGCCGCCGCGGTCGAGGTGCTCGCGATCGCGCTCGTGATCGCGCGAGGCGGCCGCGTGACGGGCGTCCTCGCCGACGAGCTGCGCGTGATCGGCTTCGCGTTCGCCGGCTGGCGTGCGCCGCGGCGCGACCCGCACACGTTCACCGTGCACCGCAGCGGCGGCTGGCCGCTGTACGCGGGCGTGTTCGTCGGGCTGACGCTCGTCGAGGCGCCGATCGTGCACCTCGTGCTCGCGGCGGCCGGCCATCCGACCGCGGCGTGGATCGCGACGGCGCTGTCGCTGTACGGCGCGCTGTGGCTCGTCGGCGACGTGCTCGCGCTGCGGCACGGCGGCGTGACCGTCGGCTCCGACGCACTCGAGCTGCGACTCGGCGTGCGCTGGCGCGGCCGCATCGCGCGCGCCACGATCGAACGAATCGAACGCGGTACGGCAACCGCCGGCATCGTCGACGTGTCGATCGTGACCTCGAACGTCGTCGTGACGCTACGCGAGCCCGTCACGCTGCGCGGCCTGCTCGGCCGGCGCCGCACCGCGACGCGCGTCGCGCTGTCGATCGACGAGCCCGACCGGTTCGTCGCGATGCTTCAATAACGCGGCCTAGCTGCGCGGCTTGACGAACTTCAGCACGAAGCGATCGCTCGTGCCGCGTCGGTCGCCGGCCGCACGCGGCGACGAGTTCCAGTCGCGCTTGTCGTCGGGGTTGCGCAGCACGTCACTCTCGCCCGCGAGCTTGAACCCGGCGGCCTCGATCTCCTTCGTGACGACATCCTCGTCGATGCGATGCAACGTATCCACATCGCGAATGCCGCTGCCCTTCTCCGCACTGTGGTCGACGATGCCGTACACGCCACCGGGCGCGAGCACGTCGAACACGGCCTTGTTCATCTTCGCGCGGTCGGCCTTCATCCACACGGTGTCGTGATAGTTGAGGATCATGATGACCGCGTCGAGCTTCTTCACGTCGCGCGGAAACGGATCGTCGATCGGCTGCTCGACCGCGGTGACGTCGTGCATCGCCGGCTTTGCCGCGCGCTCGCTCCACGGTTTGCGCGCGAACTTGTCGAGGATCTCCTTCGTGTTCTCCGCCCACACGTGGCCCTTGTCGCCGACCGTGCGCGCGACGAGCTCGGTCGTGTAGCCGCCACCTGCGAACAGCTCGCCGACCTTGTCGCCGGGCTTGATGCCGAAGAATGCGAGCACCTCACCCGGCTTGCGCCCCGCGTCGAGCCGGCGATCGTTGTCCGTGCGATCGGTGGCGGCGATCGCGTCCTTGATCGGCGCGGGCACGTCGGCGGCGGGCGAGTACGGCGGGATCGGCGCGGGCGCGTCGGGCAGCTGCGCGGGCGGCGGCACGGGAGCCGGCGCTTGCGACCCGGTCGAGCTCGGCGGCGGCGCCGGCGGCGTGTCCTTCTTCGCGCATGCACCGGCGAGCAAGCAAACTATCAGTGCGACTTTCATGGCCCCCTCAACCGGCGCGCGGCGCCGGGAAATTCCTTAGTCTTCTTGTGCGAACGACTGCGCGAGCTTCTCGAGCACGTTCTGATCTTCGAGCGTCGTGGTGTCGCCACGCGCCTTGCTGCCGCTCGCGACCTCGCGCAGCAAGCGACGCATGATCTTGCCCGAGCGCGTCTTCGGCAGCGCCTCGGCGAAGCGAATCTCCTCGGGCCGCGCGAGCGCGCCGATCTGCGCGCTGACGTGGTCGCGGAGGATCTTCGCGAGCGCGTCGTCGGCGGTGACGCCGGCGCGCGGCGTCACGAACGCGACGATCGCCTGGCCCTTGAGGTCGTCGGGCCGGCCGACCACCGCGGCCTCGGCGACCTTGGGGTGCGAGACCAGCGCGCTCTCGACCTCCATCGTCGACAGCCGGTGACCGGCGACGTTGATCACGTCGTCGACGCGTCCCATCACCCAGAAGTAGCCGTCCTCGTCCTTGCGCGCGCCATCGCCGGCGAAGTAGCAGCCGGGCACCTCGCCGAAGTACGTCTTCACGAACCGCTCGTGGTCGCCGAAGATCGTGCGCAGCATCGACGGCCACGGCCGCTTGATCACGAGGAAGCCGCCCTCGTTCGCGCCGCACGGCGTGCCGTCCTTCTGGACGACGTCGGCGGCGATGCCGGGCAGCGGGCGCGTGGCGGAGCCGGGCTTGGTCGCCGTGGCGCCCGGCAGCGGCGAGATCATGATCGAGCCGGTCTCGGTCTGCCACCACGTGTCGACGATCGGGCAGCGGTCGCCGCCGATCGTCTTGCGGTACCACATCCACGCTTCGGGGTTGATCGGCTCGCCGACCGAGCCGAGCAGGCGCAGCGACGACAGATCGTGCTTCGCGGGGTACTCGTCGCCCCAGCGCATGAACGCGCGGATCGCGGTCGGCGCCGTGTAGAACACGGTCACGCCCCAGCGCGCGATCAGGTCCCAGAACCGATCGGGCCCGGGATGGTTCGGCGCGCCCTCGTACATCATGACGGTCGCGCCGTTCGCGAGTGGGCCGTAGACGACGTAGCTGTGGCCGGTGACCCAGCCGATGTCGGCGGTGCACCAGAAGATGTCGTCGTCGCGCAGATCGAATACCAGCTTCGTCGTGTAGGACGCGCCGACCAGGTAGCCGGCGGTCGTGTGCAAGATGCCCTTCGGCTTGCCGGTGGTGCCGCTCGTGTACAGCGAGAACAGCGGATGCTCGGCGTCGAAGCCCTGCGCGTCGTGGCGCGGCGATGCGCCGTCGACGGCGTCGTGCCACCACACATCGCGCGCGTGCCACTCGACGTCGTTCGAGCAGCGCTTGACGACGAGGACCTTCTCGACGGTCGTGCCTTCGACCGCGCGGTCGACGTTGTGTTTCAGCGGCACGATCTGGCCGCGCCGCCAGCCGCCGTCGGCGGTGATGACGACCTTCGCGCGCGAATCCTTGATGCGATCGGCGAGCGCCTCGGCGGAGAACCCGCCGAACACGACGGTGTGCGGCGCGCCGAGCCGCGCGCACGCGAGCATCGCGATCGCGGCCTCGGGAATCATCGGCAGGTAGATCGCGACGAAGTCGCCGGCGCGTACGCCGAGCGCGGCGAGCGCGTTGGCGGCCTTGCACGTCTCGCGATGCAGCTGCGCATAGGTGAGGACACGGCTGTCGCCTGGCTCGCCTTCGAAGATGATCGCCGCCTTGTTCTTGCGCGCGCTCGCGACGTGGCGGTCGAGGCAATTCGCGGCGACGTTGAGCTTGCCGCCGACGAACCACTTCGCGTCGGGGAGCTTCCAGTCGAGGACGCGGTCCCACGGCCTGTCCCAGGCGAGCTCGCGCGCGACGTCGGCCCAGAAACCGTCCGGATCTTCGGCGGCGCGGCGATACAGCTGCTCGTATTCCGCGATGCTCTTGACGCGCGCGGCGGCGCTGAACGCGGCCGGCGGCGCGAACGAGCGGGTCTCGGTGAGCACCGATTCGATCTGGTGCGAGGACATGGGGCCTCCTTCGGTTAGACGATGGCGATGGCGTCGATCTCGACGAGCGCGTTGCGCGGGAGCTTGGCGGCTTGCACCGTGGCGCGCGCGGGCGGCTCGCTGGTGAAGCGTTCGCCGTACACGGCGTTGACGGCGGCGAAGTCGTCCATGCTCGCGAGGTAGATCGTGGTCTTGACGACATGCGCGAGCGAAGCACCGGTCGCGGCGAGCACGGCGGTGAGGTTGTCGAGGACACGCCGGGTCTGCGCGGCAACGTCGCCGTCGACCAGACTCCCGGTGGTCGGATCGAGGGCAATCTGCCCGCTGCAGAAGATCATGCGCTGACCCGCCCCGGCGAGCGGCACGGCCACCGCCTGCGAATACGGCCCGATCGCCGCCGGCGCCGCCGCCGTCCTAACGATGTTGCGCTGCATTCCCGCGTGGTAGCACAGGTCGCCGTTGACACCCGCCGGGAGCGATTGCTAAGAGTTGCTCCTCTCGGGCGTTTAACTCAGCGGAAGAGTGTCCGCCTCACACGCGGAATGTCGCAGGTTCAATCCCTGCAACGCCCACCGGTTTTCTCGGCTCTTCTCAAAAAGCGGGGGCAAGCCGCGTTTTGTGAACGACTCCATCGTTACCCGCGGTAGTTCTGGAAGTTGCGAAAGCCGTACGCGCGCCGGCTGATGACCTCCATCTTGTTGTGAAGCGGGAACGTCGGGCATCGTCATACCTCGCGTACGAAGGCGATCACTACGCGCTCGTCACCGAGTTCGGTCACCTCGAAGAGGGTCGAGTACAACAGCACGCGCTCCATCATCTCGTGCGTGATCCCGATGCGGGTTGCGAGCGGACCACCTCCACCTGATCGTCGAGGCCGATGGCCGGCTCGAGCTGTCGCGCGGCGTGCGGGCGTTCGAGATCTCGGCGGCAGGTCACGTCAACCGCGTGATCTCGCGCGCCCGGCGGTCGCGCCGGCATGGCGCGGTATTTCCGGACCGCTACAACGCGCGGATCTTGAATTCGCCGAAGTCGGCGCAAAACGCGAGCCGGTATGTCGTCAACAACTGGCGCAAGCACCGCGAAGACCGCGCGGCCCTGGTGCGCGAGTTTCCGATCGATCCGTTCTCGAGCGGCATCTCGTGCACCGGCTGGCGCGACTCACGCGCCGGGCGTGGCTGTGGCAGCCGCCGCCCACGTACCAGCCGCTGCGCGTGTGCCGCCCGCGCACGTGGTTGCTCGAGCGCGGCTGGCAGCTCGCCGGCTCCTTCGGGGCTCGGGACGTGCCGGGTTCGATCCGACCGGCAGCCCAGCCTCCTGCGCACCGTCAGATGTGGCGAATCATGAGAGCGCGCGTTAGAGCGATGGTCGCAGGTAGAGGACGGGCGTTCGATCGAACGCTCCGGCGTAGTTCAACCTGAGCCCGATGCGCCGGGGACCGGCGACCGGCGGGGTTGTTCGGTGGAGAGCTCCGGCGCGGGATAGACGTGACTCGTCAAGAACACGACGGCCGACGCGGCCATCATCTCGGCGCGACGAACCGGAAAGCGATCGCGCGAGAACTCCTTCGTCTTGAGCTCTGGCGACGTCATTCGCGGATCGCGCGCTGGCCGGCGCGGCGAACATCGGACGCGCACCGAGCTACAGCGATGTGCAACGATGCGTCGACGTGACGTCGAGCTGCCGGCATCCCATCTGCGAGCTGGTCGGCGCGGCCGACTGCAGCATCACCTCCGGCAGGTCGCGCGGATGCACGCCGGGGCTCGCGCCGAAGTCGACCGCGCCCGCCGTGTTCGACGAGGTGCGCGCGCTGCTGGCCGCGATCGCGACGAACGATCGCGATGCGGCGAGCCGGCTCGCGGCGATCGTGCGGCGCGAGGCTCGCGAGGATCGCAACCTGCTCGCGAATGCACGCGAGGACGAGCCCGAGCTCGCCCTACCGCTGGCCGAGCTGCTCGTGCGCCGCTGACCGCGGCGAGCAGAACGCCGATCGCCGTCACGCTCCGAGCCGTCGGGTCAGCTTGCGCGGCCGACCGCGAGTGCCCAGGCGCCCGCGGTGTCCAGCGCGCGGCCCCGCGCGCGCTGCGGCTCGTCGAGCGTGCCGGCGAGCGCGCGCTCGAGCGCGTCGGCGAGCTCGGCGGCGGTCGCGAAGCGCGCGCGCGGATCCTTCGCGAGGCCGATCGCGAGCGCGAGGTCGACATCGGCGGGGAGCTTGACGAGCACGGTGGGGCGACGCGGACCGGAGTGCACGACGCGGTAGAGCAAATCGGCGACGCTGTCGCCGGAGAACGGCGTGTAGCCGGTCAGCACGCGGTAGGCGATCGCGGCGAGCGCGTACAAATCGGTCCGGTGATCGACGGCGTCGCCGCGCGCCTGCTCGGGTGCCATGTACGCGGGCGTGCCGACGACGTGGCCAGCGGTCAGCGTGTCGCCGGTGTCGGCGACGCGCGACACGCCGAAGTCGAGGATCTTCCACGTCGTGCCGGCATAGAACAGGTTCTGCGGCTTGAGATCGCGATGGATGACGCCGGCCGCACCGGCGGCGGTGATACCGGCGCCGACCTGGCGAACGAGGTCGATCACCTTCGCGTGCGACAGCGCGCGCTTGCCGCGCAGGAGGGTCGCGAGATCGCGGCCGCGCAGGCGCTCCATCACGAGGTGCGGCAGCGGTTGCTCGCCGACCTCGAGCACGCGCACGACGTTCGGCGAGTCGATCGCCGCGGCGGTCTGGAGCTCGCGCAGGAAGCGCTGCACGTGGTGCGCGTTACCGAGCGACGTCTGCGACAGCAGCTTCATCGCGACCGGCTGTTGCGTTTGCGCGTCGGCTGCCTCGTACACCTCGCCCATCGCGCCGCGGCCGATCAGATCGCCGAGCTTGTAGCGGCCAATGACCTGGTCGGTGAAGCGGCCGCGGCCGCTGCCGACGGCGCGCCGCAGCTCCTCGCGCGCCTCCTCGAGCAGGGCCTCGCGATGCGCGACCGCGCGCACCGCGCGTTCGAGCTCGTGCAGCGCGATCAGCGATGACCGCCGCGACGCGCGCGCGATCACGAACGACGCGAGCAGCACCATCTGGATCAGCAGCTGCGCGATGATCTGGACCTCGAGCGACAGGTTATCGACGAGGATGAAGCCCGGATCGACGACGCGCGCGATCACGAGCGCGCCGGCGACGCCCTGCGAGATCGCGGATGTCAGATAGATCGCGAACGCGAGCCCGAAGCTCGAGCCCATCGCCGTGACGTAGATCCCGAGCACGAGCAGGACCGCGATCGGCGAGAACGGCCCGAAGAACCACACCGCGCTCGCGACCGACAGCGCCGGCATGTACCAGCCGATCGCGACGCCCCAGCCTTCGCGAAACGTCGCCGCGTCGTACGTGCGGTGGTGGAGATACGCGAGCGCGACGATCGCGCCGGCGATCGCGGCGAGAAACGCGCACCTCGCGATCGGATTGCCCGGTAGCAGCAGCACGCCGACTGCGCCGCCGGCACCGAGCACGATCGTGGCGCGGCAGAACATCCGCGTGCGCAGGATCTCGGCGCGCTGCAACGCCTCGATCGGCGAGCCGACGCGGCTGCCCGTTTCGCTGCCGGTGATCGCGACCGGCGACTCGCTACCTTGGATCTGCGCCGGCACCGCGTCGTCCGCTGCAGTCGGGTCGGCCTCCGGCTCCGGTCCGGCGTGCGCGACCGCACCGCCGGGGCGATCGACGACCGTGCCGAGCTCGCTCTGCGCGCGCGATCCCAAGGCGCTATCTTATGACGACGTGGCAGACCTACGGGCGATGAAGCGCGTGATCGCGCTCGCGAAGGCGCACGCGCGCGCGGACTTCACGACCGATCCCGCGGCTGCGCGCCGGCGCACCGAGCAGGACGTATCGATCGAGCGCCACTCCATCGACGCGCTCGTCGCGACGTACGCCGAGCTGCGCGGCGCGCGCGGCAGGAGTGGTCAGTGCTCGACCGCCGCCGGCCGGAATACGAGGCCGACGAACACGGCGGTCTCGCCGCTCGCCTGGGGCCAGCGAATGCGGCGCGCGACGGCCGCGATGCAGCGGCCGACGGTGCCGGAGCCGTAACCCAGCGCGGTGGGCACGCTGCCGTCCACGGCGATCGCGAACCGCACGTGCACGGTGGCGACGAGGTCGGCGGTGTGCTCGCGGTAGCATTGCGCGATCTCGTCGGCGTGCCGCTCGAGCAGCGGGCGCACGTCGTCGATCGCGAGCGGGCCACGTGTCGTGCAGCTGTCGTCGTCGCACCATTCGAGCGCGGGCACGGGCGCGAGGTCGTGGCTCGTGCGCAAATACGTCGGGACCGCCCAGGCGCCGACCTTGACCGTCGTCATGTCGAGGCGACGGCGCGTGCTGCCGAAGTCCGAGGCCTCTTCCGATCCGTCGTAGACCGGGCCTTCGAGCGCGGCGACCGCGTCGAGGTCGTGCGTGCCGGAGATGCGCGCGATCGACGGGCCGAGGTCGGCGGCGACGATGCCGTGGCTCATCCACCGCGCGACCTCCGTGGCGCGCGACCGGGCAGCCACCGGTGCCGGCGCCGGTGTCGGGCTCGGCTTCGGTACGGCCTTCGGCGGCGGCAGCTTGGCGTGCGCGTGCACGCGCGCGATGCGGCGCACCTCCGGGACGACGCGCGGTGGCTGGCGATACGGCGCGAGCGTCGTCGCCGCGAGCAGCAGCGCGAGCTGGGCGATCAGCGACGCCGCGACGAAGACCAGCGGCCGGCGATCGAACCGCGACCGCGGCACCCGCTGCTCCGCGCGCTCGATCGCGGCGATGGTGAACGTGACGAGGCCGACCGCGATGACGAACGTGCCGGCGCGCACGCCGACCGCGCCCTCGACGCGGCGGCCATCGAGCGTCGCGTCGAGGCCGGCCGGCACGCGCACCAGCCCGCGATCGACGAGCGGAAACGTGCCGAACCCCGGCGCGCCGCAATCGACGCCGGGCGCCGAGCCGATGCGATAGCAGCCGCCGGCATCGAGGTGCGCGAGCCCGACGACCGAGTCTCCGAGCCGCGCGACGACCTCGATCACGTGCACGACCGGAGAGACACGCGTGCCGCGCGCAGGTTTCGCGGGTCGCGTGCTCGCCGGCACGGTGCGGCAACGGCCGGCCGGGCGCGGGAATCCGCCCGCAGTTCGATTACGATCGGGTGTGCGCTGGCTCCTGATCGTACTCGTGGGCTGTGCCGCGGCGGCGCCGCCGGCCACGACCATGCCCGCGGACGTGCTCGCGCGCGAAAACCCGGCGGCGGACACCTCGCACAACCCGACGCTGTGGGAGTCGAGCACGGGCGGCTGCGACGACCCGTTCGGCGGCGACAGCCCGACCGGCGGCGGCGGGTGTGCGACGCGCGAGGGCTGCGGCCAGCCGCGCGGACGCGGACATGGGCGCGGCGGCGGCTTCGCCGTGCTCGGCGCCGTCGTGGTCTCGCTGCGCCGCCGCCGCGACGGCGCGGTCTAGCCGTGCGGGACCGGCGGCAGCAGCTCGTAGACCACGGCGCACAGCGCCTCGACCCGGCCCTTGGGGCCGCGCGCGGCCTGGTGGGCGGCGGCGAGCAGGCCGCGGGTGCGCGCGACGAACTGGTCGAGCGGAACGAACGTGGCGCGCTGGCGCGGCTCCACCGTGCCGCCGATGCAGCCCGCGTTGCTATCGAGCGCGTGGGCGGTGCGGCACACGATCGGCCGCACCGGGTAGATCGAGCACGCGCCGTCGACGTTGAACGCGCACAGCACGCGCTTGGCCCAGGCTCGCGCGTGCGCGTCGACGTACGACGCCGGATCGCGCGCGTACACGTCGCCGAGCCGCGCCGGCGTGTCGCCCTGGCGATCGCGCCACGCCGGATAGGCCGCGCGAAACGCCGCGCGCGCCGCCGCGTTCTCCGGGCGGTCGAGCCAGCGCGCGACGCGCGCCGCTTCGGGCCGGTGCACCATGACCGGCTCCTCGCAGCAGTGCGCGCAGCCGAGCTGGCACGCGAGCCGCCAGCCCTTGGCCTCGATCATCGCCGCGCGCTCGGCGACGCCGCGATCGAGCTCGTCGTGCAGCCGCGCCGCGAGCGCCGCCGCGTCGTCGAGCGCGAGCTTGCGATCGAGCTTGCCGGCCGCGAGGTCCGCGATCAGCGCGTCGACGTCGGCGTTCGCCACGCAGCCACTCTACCGCGATACCATCGGCAGACGTGCCCGACGATCCGAGTCCACCCGCCGACCCGGCGCTGCAACCGACCGCGCTGAGCGCGCCGCATCTCGCGTCGACCGAGATCGCGCCGGGCTCGGGCGCCCCGCCGGGGGCCGCGCCGCCGTTGCTCCAGCCCGGCACCGTCGTCGACGACCAGTTCCGCATCGAGCGGCTGCTCGGACGCGGCGGCATGGGCGCGGTGTACCTCGCGCGCGACCTCCAGCTCGATCGCGACGTCGCCGTCAAGCTCGGCAACGTCGTGTCGGTGTCGGCGCTCACGCGCGTCGAGCGCGAGGCGGTCGCGCTCGCGAAGCTGCAGCATCCGAACGTCGTCGTGATCCACCAGGTCGGCAAGTACGACGGCCGGCTGTACCTCGCGATGGAGTACGTGGCCGGCGGCAACGCGCGCGAGTGGCTCGCCGGCAAGCCGCGGAGCTGGCGCGAGATCGTGCGGCTGTACGCGCAGGCCGGCGACGGGCTCGCCGCCGCGCACGCCGCCGGCTTCGTGCATCGCGACTTCAAGCCCGACAACGTGCTCGTCGGCGACGACGGCCGCCCGCGCGTCGCCGACTTCGGGCTCGTGCGCGCATCCGGCGAGTCGATCGATCCCGCGCTCGAGACGTCGATCACCAGCACGTCGCCGTCGCTCGGGCCGATGACGCAGACCGGCACCGTGCTCGGCACGCCCGCGTACATGCCGCCGGAGCAGTTCGAGGGCCAGGCCGCCGACGCGCGCACCGATCAGTTCGCGCTGTGCGCATCGCTGTGGGAGGCGCTGTTCGGCAAGCGTGCGTTCGGCGGCACGACCCCGGCCGAGATCAAGGACTCGATCGAGCACGCGCGGTTCGACCTCCCGGAGTCGCGCGGCGTGCCGCGGCGGCTCGTGTGGGCGCTGCGCCGCGGGCTCGATGCCGATCGGGCCAAGCGCTGGCCGTCGCTCGCGCCGCTGCTCGCCGAGCTGCGCCGCGATCCGGCGCATCGCCGCCGCCAGCTCGCGCTCGGCGGCGCCGTCGCGGTCGTCGTCGGCCTGGCCGTCGTCGTGCCGCTCGCCGCGCGCGATCGCGATCCGTGCAGCGCCGGCACGTCGCTCATCGCGCACGATTGGAACGCGTCGCGCGCCGCCGAGATCGCGGCGGCGTTCGACCGCGATCATCTCGGCGCGAGCTGGGCGTCGCTGCACCCGATCGTCGATCGCTACGCCGCGGCGTGGGCCGGCGGCCACCGCGCGGCGTGTCGCGCCACCCGCGTCGATGGCTCGCAGTCGGAGGCCCTGCTCGACCAGCGCGTGCTGTGTCTCGAGCGGGCGCGCGCGCAGCTCGCCACCACGCTCGACGCGTTCATCACCAGCCGCGCAACGCGGAGCGATGCGGCGAACGTGCTCGACAGCCTCGCCGATCTCGATCAATGTGCGGCCGTCACCGAGCTCGCGCAGCAGAGCCCGCTGCCGCAAGATCCGGTGCTGCGCGCGCACGTCACCGCCGCGGCGCAGCTCGTCGATCGCGCGCACGAGGCCGCGTTCTTCGAGACCCGCGACCCGGCCGCGCTCGCCGACGCCGCGCTCGCCGCCGCCCGTGCGACCGGCTGGCCGCCGCTCGTCGCGCAGGCGCTGTGGGCGCATGCCGCGGTCGTGCCGAGCCGCGACACGGCCCAGCAGGAATTCCGCGATGCGATCGCGGCCGCGCTCGCCGCCGGCGACGATCGCACCGCCGCCTGGGCGCTCGCCGACAGCGCGTGGGCGCTCGCGGACGGGCCTCGCCCCGCCGACTCCGAGCCGTGGCTCGAGCTCGCGCGCGCGATGTCGACTCGCCTCGGCGCGCCGGCCGATCTCGACAACCGCATCGAAGGCGCCGACGCCGAGCGGCTGATGGCGATCGGCGATCCGAAGGCCGCGCTCGCCGCGATCCGACGCGCGAACGCGCTCGACGAGCGCGCGTACCCCGATAACCAGGTCGATCGCGCGACCGGCCACTTCAACCTCGCCCGCGCGCTCGCCGGCGCGGACCAGCTCGCCGCGGCGCAGACCGAGATCGACGCCGCGATCGCGATCGCGACCGTCGCCGCCGGCGCGTCGCACCCGACGCTCGCGCACGACCTCGAGCTCGCGGCGTGGATCGCGCAGCGCCGCGGCGACATCGCCAAGGCGATCGACGATCAGCGCCGCACGCTCGCGATCGACGAGGCGTGGTACCGCGCGGACGACACGCGCCTGGCCGAGCCGCTCCATAACGCCGGCGAGCTGCTCGCCCTCGCCGGCCAGCTCGACGAAGCGCACCGCGATCTCGAGCGCTCGCTCGCGCTCGATCCGACGCAAGGCGCCGCGATCGGCCTCGCGCTCGTCGAGGCCGAGGCCGGCCATCACGCGCGCGCGATCGAGATCGGCACCGCGGAGCTCGATCGCATCGAGCGCGCGCAGGGCGCGGCCAACGCGACGCACACGCCGCTGCTCCTCACGCTCGGCGTCTCGCATCGCGAGCTCGGTCACCTCGACGAATCCACGCGCTACCTGCAGCGCGCCGTCGAGCTCGACACCGCCGCGATGGGCGGCGAGGCGCCGGCGACGATCAACGCGCAGATCGAGCTGTCGTACACGCTCGTCGCCGCGGGCCGCGCGCCGGCCGCGCTGCACCTGCTCGAGCCGGCGTTCGCGGTCGCCGAGCTGCCGCCGCCGGAGCTCGCCGAGCTGCACGCCGCCTTCGGCAAGGCGCTGTGGGCGACCGGCGACCACGCGCGCGGTCATCGCGAAGTCCAGCTCGGTCGCGACCGCTACGCCGCGCTCGGCGATGCCGCCGCAGGCGAGACCACCCAGGCCGACGCGTGGCTGCACGCGCACGTGCCGTGATATCGTGAGGCATGGCGCGGTGGCTGTTAGCCGTGTGGCTGGCTGCCGGTTGCGCACAGCTCGCGGGAATCGACGACACGACCGGCGGCGGCGGCTTCACGCTGCACGTCACCGCGGAGTACGACGGCGCGACCGTCGTGCAACAGCCGCTCGACGTCACCGGGCAGACCGCGACGTGGTTTCAACCCGACGCCGCCGACCCGACGACGCTCGACCGCTTCGCCGGGATGCAAACCGACACCGACGAGTGGACCGCGACCGGGCCGTCGGGCACGCCCGCGATCGAGCTCACGCTGCCCGACGTCCCGGTGCCGTTCACGCACCTCGTCGCGGCCGCGCCCGCCGACGTCACCGTGCCCGAGCTCTACTACGGCGACCCGTCGCCGCAGCTGCCGGCGGCCGATGCGGCGTTCGACGTCAACGTCACGCTGCCGACCGCGATCGCCGCCGGCGAGCAGTACGAGATCGATGCGGTCGGCGCGTGGGCCCTCTACGGCCTCGGTGCGGCGGAGGCGCCGGTCGGCGCGCTGCAGATCGGCCCGATCACGGTGCCGTACTCGTCGTTCCTGCCGAACACACCCTCGCCGGTCGCGGCGATCACCGCGGCCGACGTCGTCGTGCTGCTGCGCTACACCGGCGACGCGCTCACCGGCGTGCTCCAGATCCCGCCGTTCGCACAGACCGACACCGGCGACGCGCTCACCGGCACGCTCACCGAGGTCACCGCCGATCAAACGCTCACCGCGACGATCGATCCGGCGACCGCCGCCACGCGTTACCAGGCGCTGCGCCCCACGATGTCCGGCTTCGGCGTGTCGTGGGGCGCGTACGCTTCACCCGGCGCGTCACTCGACTCGGGCGCCGGCGTGCTCGTCGCCGGCGGCTCGCCGCTCGCGACCGACACCACGCTGACCGCGATGTACGGCAACCCGTTCACCTCGCCGAGCTGGCCGGTGGTGTTCGAGTACGTCACCAGCGAGACGCGCTCGTACACCGCCGGCGGCATCCCGATCAGCCTCGGCGCCGGCCTCTACACGATCTCCGACACCAGCGCGGGCCAGACGTTCTCGCTCCCCGCCGGCCTGCCCGAGCTGATCTCGATCGATCAGACGCCGCTCAACACCGACGGCATGGCCGTCACGCTCGCGGCCGGCCCGGTCGACGTGCGCTTCGACGCCGACCAGCCGACGAACACCAGCTACGAGCTGCAGCTCTACGACATCGTCGTCACCGGCACGCAGGCCACGACGACCCAGGTGTTCGATTACGTCGGGCCGTCGGCGGACTTCACCGTGCCACCCGAGCTGTTCGTGAGTGGTCACACGTACGTGGTGCGCGCGTCGTGCGTGCAGGGCGGCGAGCCCGGCTTCGCGACCGGCGACCTCGTGTCGCGCTCGCTGCCGCTGTCGGTCGGCTACTTCGACAGCGCGGTGTTCACGATCCAGTGACTACTCGAACGTGCTGTTCCAGCCGCGCGGCTCCCAGCTCGGCGTCTTCGCGTGATAGCGCGTGACGACGCCCTGATACACGCCGTTGAAGTACGGCACGAAGTACACGTTCGCCCCGTCGAAGGCCGCGCCGTCCATACCCTTCGCGCTGGTGTTCAGCCCGGACGCGTCGAACAGCGACCACGCCGCGGGATTCGCGAACCCGCCGCCTTGCGTGTCGTAGGCGACGGTCGTGCCGACGTAGCTCTGCCCGTCGGAGAAGCACGAGAACTCCACGTAGCGGCCGTCGAACACCGCACCGTTGTAACCGCAGAGCGAGGTCGGCGCGTACTGCGTCCACGACGCGGCGGCGCCGAACGGCGCCTGCGTGTCGTAGCGCGCGACGTACTGACCGTATCCCAGCTGGTCGGCGCCCTGCGGCATGTACAGGTAGCGGCCGTCGAACGCGGCTCCCTCGAAGCCGACGTCGTCCGCGAACACCGTGGTCGTATCGAACGCGGTCCAGGACGACGCGTCGGCAAAGCCGGAGGGCGCGTGGGTATCCAAGCGCATCACGGTGCCGTTGTACGCGCCGTTGTAGTACGGCACGTAGTAGACGTAGCGGCCGTCGAACTCGCCGCCGAAGTAGCCCATCGCGGCGGGATTCACCGTCGACAGATCGAACACCTGCCACGACGTCGGATCGCCGAACCCGCCGCGCGTGTCGTAGCGCGCGGTCGTGCCGTGGTACGCGCCGTTGTAGTACGGCACGTAATAGATGTAGCGACCATCGAACACCGCGCGTACGAACCCCTTCGCGTTCGCGTTCACGGTCGTGAGGTCGAAGGCCGTCCACGACTGCGCGCTCGCGAATCCGTTCGCGTTCGTCGGATCGTAGCGCAGCGCGACACCCGACACGCCGCCGCCGTACGGCACCAGGTAGATGTACTTGCCGTCGAACGCGCCGCCCTGGAAGTTCGTCGCGTTGGTGGTCACCGCCGCCAGGTCGAATACCGTCCACGAGCCGCCATCGGTGAACATGGCGTTGCTGTCGTAACGGGCGATCACGCTGCCGTTGCCGGGCACGAGATAGAGGTAGCGGCCATCGAACACGCTCGACGCGAAGCCGACCGCGCTCGCCGACACCGCCGCGACATCGAACGCCTCCCAGTTCGCGCTCGTCGTGAAGCCGGCCGTGTACGTGGTCTGCGGCGTGTTGCACGCCGCGACGTCGAACGCGCACGCCGACGTGCAGCCGAGCGTGCCGAGCCAGCCGGGCGCCACCGCCGACGCGCACGTCGCGCCGCCGAGGTCCGTGCCGTCGCACTGCTCGTCGCCCGCGATCACGCCGTCGCCGCAGCCCGGCGGCGCGTCGCCACGCGCGTCGCCGTGATCGCTCGGCGTGCCCCCCGAGCACGCGACCGCAAGGCAGAGCCACGCCCACCGCATCGCTCGATCCTACCAGCTCGGGCAGTCTTGCGGCCGCGACCGCGTCGCGCCGAGTCGCGCGAGCGCGACCGGCGAGGCCTGGCAGGTGATGATGGTGCTCAGGTACATGCGGTGCCACCAGTCGCGCTCGTCGCGCTCGCCGCCGTCCGCGATCGCCGCCACCGCCGTGTCGATGTAGCCGAGCACGCGCCGGCGCGCCTCGTCGTCGCGCGGCGGATCGGTCTCGATGGCCGTGTACAGCACCTCGAGCTGTTCGGCCGAGCGGTCCATCCCCCAGTGCACCATCGGGCTGCCCGTGGTCGGCGCCATTCCGAGCAACATCGCGCGGTACATGCACTCGCGGTGGTCGGGCCGATACTGGTCGAGCCGCGACCGGATCAGGTCGAGCTCGGTCTTCTGCGTCGCCGGCGACATCTCGGATAGCAACGCGTGCTCGAGCTCGGCGATCGGTTGGCGCGCGACGGCCGGATCGTACGCCGCGAGCTCGGGGCAGCCGGCGATCGGAGCCGGCGCGGGAGCCGGAGCCGGAGCCGGAGCCGCCGTACCGTGATGCACGGCGAGCCACAGCGCCACACCGCCCAGTGCCAGCCCGGCGATCGCGCTCACCTCGAACACCGTGCGGCGCATACCCCATTCATACCCGTCTCGCGGGCGACTTGCGTGCAAAGTGACCTCATCACGACGTGACCGCGGTCGAACTGGACAGCATGGACGCCCGTCGCAATCTCGAACAGCTCCGCAACCTCGTGGACAGGTGCGTCCCCGTCGTCGGCCACGCGTTCGTCATCCTCAGCATCTCGCCGCCGCTCAGCTCGCGCACGGCGACCGTGCGGCTGCCGCGGTTCAGCGTTTCCGGCTGAAGTCGCCGAAGTCTTCGTCGCGCACGTCGCTGGTGTTCTCGGACGACCAGTCGACGAGCTGAGAGTCGTCGACCGCGATCTCCTTGCCGCGCCAGTCACCACTCTCGACCGACGTCTCGGTCTCGCTCTCGGCCTCGGTCGAGCCGCGGCGCCCCGGGACGCGCGCTGCTGGCTGGGACGCGGGCGCCGGCGCCGGCGCCGGGGCCGCCTGCGCCTGCGGGCGGCGTGCGGCCGCTCCGGTCGCGCCGACCCGGCCGATGCCTGTCGACGCCTGGCGAAACCGTTGCGACGGCGCCGGGCGCGCCGGCTCGTCGGCGTGCTCGACCGGCGGGATCGCGGGACCTTGCACGGCCGGTGACGGCGGAGGCGTGGGCCGGCGCGGCGCGTCGAGCGGCGGCGCAGGGGCGAGCGCCACGCGCGCGCCCGACTTCGCGGCCGGAGCCGGAGCCGACTTCGATTCCACGATCGGCGCGGGGATCGCGGTCGGCTGCTCGCTCGACTTGCCGAGCGCGCGCGCCGCGATCTCGGCGATGCAGGCCCACACGATCGTGGCCGGCACGTGCTCGCACAGGTTCGCGACGCCGACCGTCTCGACCACGAGCTGGGCGTCGACCTTCGGCGCGCCCAGGCAGGCAGTGAGCAGGCGCGCCCAGAGCGGCCGCGGCAGGTGCTGCGCGAGCACCTCGGGAGTCACGTGGCGGAGCACGTCATCGGGTGTACCGATCCCGAGCTCGAGCGCGCCGCCCAGCGCAGAGACGAAGAACGCCTTGACGTTCACGGCTTCCCTGGCGCCGCGACGCCGGCGCGTGCGACCGCGGCAGAGATGCACTGCCACAGCACGTCGTGGGGCAGATGCTGCGCGAGCAGCTCGGGCGTGACCGTCTCGAGCACGCGATCGGGGGTCATCGATCCCGCCGCGAGCGACGCCGCGAGCACCTTGCTCAGCAGCTCGGGCGGCAGGTGGTTCGCGAGCACGTCGGGCGTCGCGTGCTGCAAGACATCCGACGGCGCGAACATCTTGTTCTCGAGACCGGACTCGACGATACGAGCGAACCATGCGCGACGCGGATCGGGGGACATCTCTTGACGGTACACTGATTTGGCTGCACGGTCTTCGGTTGATGCCCGACGCACGCGCCAAGCTCTCGTCGGGGACGCTGCTGTATCGCTACGTCGAGGGACACATCGAAGTGCTGCTCGTCCATCCCGCGGGCAACTACAATCGGCGCGCGCCGTGGGGCATCCCGAAAGGTGCGCCGGACGCGGATGAAGCGCTCGAGCAGACCGCGTTGCGCGAGACATTAGAAGAGACCGGGCTCGTGGTGCCCGGTCCGCTCACCGACCTGGGCCATGTCGATTACACGCGCTCCAAGAAGCGCGTCCACGCGTTCGCCGCTCCGGCACCGGACGGCGCGGCGCCGCGCTGCGCCTCGTGGGAAGTCGACAAGGCCGAGTTCATCGAGATCACCCGGGCGCGGCGTATCATCCACCCGGACCAGGCAGCGCTCCTGGATCGGCTGGAACGCCACCTAAGCGCTTGATCTCGACAGGGTGTCAGCCGCACTGACACGCGCGTCCGTTCCGGCTCGACAAAATCGCACGCCATGGCAAAACTCCATTGCCGTAGTCTTTCCTTTCCCGACCAGTGAGTCGTGCCAACCCGCTGAAATGCGGTGAGCGCCGGACCTGGCCAGATGGTGGGTTGCTGTTCCCGCTTTGGGTGCGCAACCTGCAAGGAACTGGGAAAGGCCTCGTTCGTAGTTCCCGTGGAGGGAATCACACCGAAGGTGCAACGGTTCGAGAACCAACCCCGTCTTATCTGGAATCAGGAGTAAACCCGCCATGGCCACCCATCACACCTCAGCTCGCCGGCAGCGTACCGCGCGCCGGACGAGTGCGAGCACGGCTCATCGCGGATCCGTGACGCGCGGCGCGCGGAATCGCGCGACTGCCACGGCCAACGTGACGCCCTCGCCCGCTCCCGTTTCTGCCGTCCTCCAGATCGCGGACGAGATGCAGGAGCCGGTGCGCGCGGCGCCCGCGCAGAAGCCGATTCGTACGCCGGACGCGGACGATCACCTGGCGGCGTACTTCCGTCAGCTTGCGGAGCACGAGCTGCTCACGCCGGAGGACGAGCGCGAGCTGTCGCAGGGAATCGAGGACACCGAGATCCTGACGTGGGAGCGCGTGTTCGCGCGTCCGGACATCGTGGAGCCGGTGCTGTCGCTGGTCGAGCCCAACCTCGAGCAGCCGGTGAAGTTCCCCAAGCTCGTCAAGGCCGCCGAGGACATGGCGAAGACCAAGCGCGCGGCCAAGGACACCAAGCTCGTCAAGAAGCTCGCCGCGTCTGCGCGCGAGACCGCGCTCGCGCTGCGTGCGCTCGATCTCGATCGCGTGCACATCGACGCGGTGATGCGCGAGCTGACGCGCGCGTTCGACGCCGCGGCGTCGGGCGAGTCGACGTGGTGGATCGACGGCACGAGCAAGGACGCCATGGCCTACATGGACGAGGTCCGTCAGGCCTACCGCGACGCGGCGAACCTGCGCGACGAGTTCGTGCGGGCGAACCTGCGCCTCGTGGTCACGATGGCGCGCCGCTACGATCGCGGCGGCATGCCGCTGGCCGACCTCATCCAGGAGGGCAACCTCGGCCTCATGCACGCGGTCGCGCGGTTCGACTATCGCCGCGGCCTGCGGTTCTCGACCTACGCGTGCTGGTGGATCCGCCACGCGATCGGCCGTGCGCTCGCCGACAAGGCGCGCGCGGTGCGCATCCCGGTCCACATGCTCGAGGCGCAGCAGCAGCTCGAGAAGGTGCGCCAGCAGCTGGTCGGCGAGCTCGGCCGTCCGCCCACTCCGCAGGAGCTGGCGAAGGCCGCGCGCGTGCCGCTCGCGAAGCTGAACCAGATGCACCGCTACATCATGGGCCAGCCGATGTCGCTCGACCGGCCGGTCCACGATGACGACGATCGCAGCTTCGGCGACACGATGTCCGATCCGGACAGCGAGGAGCACTCGCCGGCGGACGAGCTCACGACGCAGACGCTGACCTCGCAGGTCAAGCGGCTCATGCACCACCTGTCGCCGATCGAGGCCGACGTGCTGACCAAGCGCTTTGGCCTCGGCGATGACGAGGAGCGCACGTTCCGCGAGATCGGCGACCAGTACCATCTGTCGCGCGAGCGCATCCGCCAGATCCAGAACTCGGCGCTCGACAAGCTGAAGCGCGCGCTCGAGCGCGAGCACCGCGGCCACGTCGAGATGTAGTAGCGTCGAGGCGTATGAAGCGCCTCGTGTTGCTGGTCGTGCTGGTGGGACCGTCGGTGGTGTACGCGCAGGACGCGCCGGGTCCGGGTCCGACTCCGGCTCCGGCTCCGACTCCGGCCCCGACTCCGACTCCGGCTCCAACTCCGACTCCGACTCCGACTCCGGCCGCCTCCGTCGCGCCCGTCCCGCCTCCGCCACCTCCGGTCCGCCAGCCCGGCGCCGGCACGGTCTGGTTCGGCGGCAGCTTCGAGATCCTGACCCACGGCTCGGTGAGCGGCGATGACGGCCTCGGGGGCACCGCGAGCCTCGATTTCGACACCGCGTACGCGTTGAACGCCGTCATCGAATACCAGCTCGGCGACGTGTTCGCGGTCGGCGTCATGCCGCGCTACGTGTTCGGCGTGATCGCGTCGGGCGCGAGCGGCGACTCCGACACCGCGCTCGACCTGCGCGTGCGCGTGTCGGCGGGCACGAACGTCGCGCCGCGGGCGCGCGTCTACGGCTTCGGCGCGGTCGGCTACTCGATCATCTATCCGCCGTCGACCGCGATGTCGGCCAACGCGACCGGCTTGACCGTGACCGGCGGCGCCGGCGCCTCGTACGCGGTCAACCCGCGGATGCGCGCGTTCGCGGAGATCGGCTACGAGTACGGATTCCAGAGTGTTTCGGAGAACGGCTCGAGCAGCGACTTCAACGTGAAATACCTAGAAATCGGGGTCGGCCTGCAGGCCGCGCTCGGCGGGAGCTAGACTCACGAGTGACCGGCATCGAAGGCTTCGAGGACGTGCGCGTGCTCGGCGATATCGAGCTGCGCGAGCTGCTCGAGCACGGCCGTCCCGAAGAGCGCGTGTGGGCGATCTGGGCGCTCGCGCTGCGCTCGACCGGTGACGTCAGCGAGCTCGCGCACCATCAAGATCCCGATCCCGGCGTGCGCCGGAACCTCGCGATCGTGCTGGCCGGGCATGGCGAGCTCGAGCTGCTCTGCGCGCTCGCCCACCGCGATCCCGCGGCGGAGGTGCGCGGCAGCGCGATGCAGCTGATCGCGCGGCTCGCGATCGACGGCAAGCTCGCACCCGAGCTGGTCGCCGAGCGCGCGCGCGGCGATGTCGCCGACGTGCGCATCGCGGTGCTCGGCACCGTGTTCGCCGGCGCGCCGCCGTGGCTGCGCGAGCTCGCGCGCGGCCTGATCGCGGACCGCGATCCCGACGTCCGTTACGAGGCGTTCGAGGCGCTCGTGCGCGCCGGCGAGCTCGCACCGGCCCGCGCGTGGCTCGAAGAGCTGCCCGACGGCGAGGCGCGGCTCGCGTTGATGCGATGGACGGCGCGCGGCCGCACGCGCGTGTGTGCCGAGCTGCTCGCCGGTGCGTCGCGGCGCATGCGGCGCATGTTGATCGAATCGGTGCGCATCGCGTCGTGGCGCGAGCTCGGCGTCGCGATCGGCGCCGATCCGCAGCTGCTCGCCGCGCTGCTCCGGCGCGACGCGGGCGAGCTCGATCACGTGCCGCTCGATCCGCTCGTCCGCGCGACGCTCGCCGAGCCGCACGATCACTGGCTGCGCGCGATCCGTACCCGGCTCGCCGCCGTCGACCACATCTCCGGCGAGCTCTCGGTGCTGCTGCCCGACCTTCACGAGTGCTGCGCCCATCGGGTCGCCGAGCTCGAGCGCGAGCTCGAACGCTGGCGCGGCCAGGACGCCGATCTCGAGGTCGCGCTGGAAGACGCGCGCATCGACATCGAGGCCACGCTCGATCAGGTCTCGCGCGTGCTCGTGCACTGACCGCGCTACTCGAGCACGAAGCCGCACACCGCGACCAGGTGCTTGCCGACCGTGTCGGAGAACACGGTGATCGGGACCGTGTCGTTGTACATGGAATCGTCGATGCGCACGAACCGACCGACGCGCAGCGCGGCGATGTGTGCCGTGCTCACGTCGACCGGCAGCGGTCCCTCGTCGACCCAGACCAGCCCGGTGTCGTGGCAGACCGTGCGATAGACGACCTTGCCGCCCTGCTCGATGCGATCGATCTTGTTGGTCTCGGCGCACTTCTGCGACATCTCCTGGACGCGCTTCTTCACGAACGTGACGTGCAAGCCCTTGGCGGTCTTCGCGAGCGACGCGATGACACCGTGCGTGCCGACATTCTCGATCAGATCGGTGCGGCCCTCGCGCGGCTCGTCGTCGAACCACGGCAGCTGCGACGGCTCGACGCGGATGCGGTCGCCGAGGTCGGCGAGCGCGTCCGCCGCGGCGAACAGCGCGGCCATGCGCGGGCCCGGCATCAGGCGCACTTCGCCGGCGAGTCGATCGAGCGCCTGTCCGCCTGCCTGATCGCCGGCCGCGAGCTCGCAGCCGACGATGCGATGCAGCAGCAAGCCGGCGAGCGGCTGGTCGTCGAGCTGGGCGCGAAACGTGGCGAGGTTGTCGTGCTTGAGCTTCTTCGCGAGCGCGAGGAAGTCGGCGCGCAGCGGGGCGCAGTCGGGCGCCGGCGCGTGCGCGTGGCGGCCGTGGTGCCGCGGCGTCGCGGCGGCCGCGGCGTCGGAGCGCGCGAGCACGGCCTTGCCCGCCGCGGCGGCAGCGAGCCACGCCGCGGCGCCGCGCTGTGGCGCGGTGACGAGCAGCTCCTTCCATGCCGGATCGCGCGTCAGGGCCGCGACCGCGTCGTCGATGCGCGCCGCGAGCATGCGCTCGCGCGCGACCGACTCCTTGATCAAGATGCGCGCGAACGCGCTGCCGGCGAACGGCGGCCGGTCGAGCGCGCGCAGCGCGTCGGCAGCCGTCACCGCGTGCAGGTCCTGCTGGTCGATGACGTAGCCGAGCAGGGCGCGCTCCGGCTTCTCGCCCTCCTCGAGCAGCTTGTACTCGCGATACAGCAGCCACGCGGTGCGCGCGATCGGATCCGCCTCGACGGGACCGCGATCGAGCAACGCGCCGAGCTCGGCCATGTCAGGCGCCTGCCCCATCCACATCGCCGTGCTGTTGCAGCCGAACAGAAACTGGTAGGCGTGTTGAAGTTTTTGGCGCGCGTCATCGGGCTCGTCGCCCGCCAGCGCGTCGCACAGCTTGTGCTGCCCGGCGTCGAGCTCGGCGACGTCGACGCGCGCGCTGATCGACTCGATCGCGTCGGCTTCGGACAGGCCCGAGTCGTTGATCCAGTACTGCTCGATCTCGGTGGCGACCCGCGCCGCGAGCGGATCGCCCGGCGCGTTGCACAGCGCGCGCGCGGCCTCGATCAACCGATACTGGCTGTAGTGGCCGCCGCGATAGTCCCGCAGCTCGTTCTGGATGGTGGCGGGCCAGCCCTCGTCGCGCTCGAAGCTCGCGTGCGCGCACCACGACGGCGCACGCAGCGGCGCACGCTCGAGGCCCTTGCCGGGCGCCGGATGCGCGAGCGAACGGCTCAGCTCGTCGCGCAGATCGTCGGCGTGCGCGATGCCGCACGCGAGCAGCATCGCCATGCACGCACTTGCTCTCATGCCCGCATGGTAGCCCGGCGGGCCCACAGAAAGCGCAGCAGCGCCTCGGCCTTCGGCAAGAACGTCGGCAGCTCGGCGTACTCGTGCGTGGTGTGAAACCCGGCGCCGCGCGGCCCGAGGCCGTCGATCACCGGGACGCCGAGCGGCGCGATCGTGTTGGCGTCGGAGCCGCCGCCGATCAGCGGCGCTTCGCCGGAGCCGAGCCCGGCCTCGCGCGCGCACGCCGCGTATTCGACATAGAGCTCCGCCGACGCGATCGTCTTCTCGAGCGGCAACCGGTTCGCGCCGCCCGACACCTCGAGCTGCACGCCCGGCACCTGCACGGCGTCGGCGGCGGCGCGCAGGCTCGCGACGAGTGCCTCGGCATCGGCGACGGTCTCGTAGCGCAGGTCGAGCGCGCATTCGGCGCGCTCCGGCACGGTATTCTTCGACGTGCCGCCGGTGAAGGTGCCGACGTTGACCGTCACGCCGCGCGCGTAATCGGTGAGCTGCTGCGCGGCGTCGGCGAACCTCGCGAGCGCCCAGATCGCGTTCGCGCCGTCCCGGTGATTGTTGCCGGCATGCGCGGCCTTGCCATGAGCGACCACGGTCATCGCGCCGACGCCCTTGCGCCGCGTGATGATCGCATCGGCGGCGCGGCCCGACTCGAACACGAGCGCGCAGGCCGCGCCGGTCGCGAGCTCGCGCAGGTGTGGCGCCGACGACGGCGAGCCGATCTCCTCGTCGCCCACCGAGATCGCGATCACCGGGAAGTCGAGCGCACCGACGTCGGCGAGCGCGGCGAGCACGCCGCGGACGATCGACAGCCCGCCTTTCATGTCGAGCACGCCCGGCGCGATCGCGCGGTCGTCTTGCTCGCGCCAGCCTTCGAAGTGGCCGGGCGGAAACACGGTGTCGTGATGGCCGACGAGCACGATCGGCGCGCCGGGCGCGTCGGTTCGCCACACCAGATGATCGCCATACTTCGGCCCGCCGGGGATCACCGTGCACGGCAACGGAAACGCCTCGCGGAGCAGCGCGCCGACCTCGTTCACGCCATCGACGTTCGCCGTGTAGCTGTTGATCTCGACCCAGCGCCGCGCGAGCGCGACGAGCTCGTGCTGGCGGCCCTGCAGCGCGGTCAGTGCGCGGCCTAGTGATGGCTCGTTTTTCATCGCGGGACAGAGTAAACCACGGCCATGGCGAAGCGATTCAAGGCGGCGATCATCGGAGGCAGCGGCTACGGCGGCGCGGAGCTGGCACGCCGCCTGCTGATGCACCCCGACGTCGAGCTGGTCCGGGTCGCGTCGATCGATCACGTCGGCGAGCCGCTCGGCGCGGTGCACCCGAACCTCGAAGGCGCGACCGATCTGAAGTTCGAGGACCTCGCCCCGGCGGCGGCCGCGGCGGGCTGCGACGTCGCGTTGCTCGCGCTGCCGCACAAGGTGACGGCCGCGAAGGTGCCCGAGCTGATCGCCGCGGGCGTCAAGATCGTCGACATGTCGGGCGACTTCCGCCTGCGCGACGCGGCGGCCTACGAGAAGCATTACGGCGCCAAGCATCCGCATCCGGAGCTGCTCGGCACGTTCGTGTACGGCTTGCCCGAGCTGCGGCGCGCCGAGATCAAGGCGGCGAAGTACGTCGCGTCCCCGGGCTGCTTCGCGACGACGATCGAGCTCGCGCTGCTGCCGCTCGCGCGCGCCGGGTTGCTCGATGGCAAGAGCGTGCACGTCACCGGCATCACCGGCTCGTCGGGCTCGGGCATCAAGGAGAGCGCGAGCACGCATCACCCGAGCCGGGCGAATAACCTGAAGACGTACAAGCCGCTCGATCACCAGCACGTGCCGGAGATCGTGCAGACGCTCGCCGACGCGGGCGCGAAGAACCTGGCGCTGCAGTTCGTGCCGGTGTCGGCGCCGCTGACGCGCGGGATCTTCGCGACGTGCTTCGTCGAGCTGCCGGCCGACTACGACGCGAACAAGCTCGCCGCGATGTTCGACGAGCAGTACGCGCGCGAGGTGTTCGTGCGGCGGCCGCGCGCCCGCTTGCCCGAGGTCGTCGCGGTGCACGGCTCGAACTTCTGCGAGGTCGGGTTCGCGGTCGGCCCGGCGAGCGGCGGCAAGCGCACGGTCACCTGCTTCGGCGCGACCGATAACCTGATCAAGGGCGGCGCCGGTCAGGCGATCCAGAACATGAACCTGGTGCTCGGCTGCGACGAGCGGGCGAGCCTGGAAGATACCGGCAACTGGCCATGACGACGGACCTCGGACTTCGGGCTCCGGACTTCGGGAAGATCGTCATCAAGATCGGCGGCGAGGTCGTCGGCTCCGGAGACGCCGCTGTGCTCGCCAGGGATGTCCGTGAATTCGGCGGCAAGATCGCGATCGTCCACGGCGGCGGGCCGCAGGCGACCGCGCTGCAGAAGCAGCTCGGCCTCGAGACCAGGCAGGTCGCGGGCCGGCGCGTCACCGACGCCGCGACGCTCGACGTGATGAAGATGGCGGTCGCCGGCAAGCTCAACGTCGATCTGTGCGCGACGCTCGCGGCCGCCGGGGTGTCCGCGGTCGGCTTGCACGGCGCGTCGGCGCTGGTGGTGCGCGCGGTCAAGCGCCCGCCGAAGGTGTACGCCGGCGCGGGGCCGGATCCGGTCGATCTGGGCCTCGTCGGCGATGTCGTCGGCTTCAACCTCGCACTGCTCGACACGCTGTGGGCGGCCGGTCACGTGCCGGTGATCGCGTGCCTCGGCGCCGACGAGCACGGCGGCGTCTACAACATCAACGCCGACATGGTCGGCAACCAGCTCGCGGCCGCGCTGAACGCCGACCACCTGTTCCTCGTGACGTCGACGCCGGGTGTGCTGCGCGACGTGACCGATCCGACCTCGCGGCTCACGAAGCTCACGTGCGCGGAAGCGCGCGCCGCGATCGCCGACGGCACCGTGACCGGCGGCATGATCCCCAAGCTGGAGGAGGCGATGGCGGTCGTCGACCAGGGCGTCGGCGCGATCCACATCCTCGGCAAGCTCGCCGCCGGCGACCTCGTGCGCGCCGTCCGCGAGCCCGGCTCGGTCGGCACGACCCTCGTCGCATGATCCGGACCTGTCTGGTCCTGCTCGTCGCGCTGGTCGGGTGCAACGACGAATGCAGTCGCGCGATGGCGCGCTGGCAGCGGATCTCGACTCGTCCACTGCCCGAGGCGGTGGTCCAGCGATCGGAAGATGCGTGCCGCAACGACCCCGAGCACGCGAAGTGGGATCCGGTCCTGAGCTGCCTGAAGGGCTCGCCCACCGACGAAGCCGCGAAGCAGTGCATCGACGACGGCCTCAAGCACGTGCTCGGCTCGGGCGCCGCCGGCGACGGCCGCGGCCTCAATCCGCTACTCGACGATCACTGACATCGACAGCAGGCTGAACTCGACGTCGTTGCCTCGCATCAGATCACGACGATGCAGCTCGACTACTTCGTGATCATCGAGACGCGTTGGTCCCGAACAGGCGATCCGCGATCGGGAACGTGATGTTGAAGTTCACCGCCGTCATGCGTGTGGGATCGTGATGTAGCTGGTGATGGCGGCGCAGGCCGCGGACCAGACCGTTGCGGCCGATCCAGCTCGCCTCGGGTTGGTGGTAGGCGAAGTGCAGCCACTCGTACGTGAGGAAGTAGCTGATCGCGGTCGCGCCGAACAGCCAGCCGAGGTTCGGCGTGCCGAGGAAGCCGA
This sequence comes from Kofleriaceae bacterium, assembly GCA_036490935.1. GTDB lineage: Bacteria > Myxococcota_A > Polyangia > Haliangiales > Haliangiaceae > JABFXX01. The sequence continues at coordinate 76,700 of DASXCY010000030.1, forward strand.
GCAGGAGGCCGATCGGCGTCGCGATCGCGCCGAGGAAGAACACCAGCATCACCGGCGGAAACAGCACCATCTGGAAGTCGCGCGGCGAGTCGGCGGCCATCGTCTCGTGCGTGTAGAAGCGGTGATGCTCGAGCGTGTGGCGCTGGAACACGAGGCCGAGGCCGCGCCGGCGATGGTGCATCGGCCCGCGGTGGCCGAAATATTCACCGAGGTTCGCGACGACGAAGAACACCGGAACCGCGGCGAGCTCGCCGGCACTCGGCGCGTGGACGTGCCAGATCGCGACGGCGATCGCGGCGAGCGAGCCGACCGTCGTCGTGGCGAAGTGCAGCCAGCCGTGGTACCGCGCGCCGATCTTCGCGCGGTACTCCGTGCGAAACGCGGCAACGTCGTCGCTCCCCCGTCGAGGGATTCGCACCTCCCGAGGTGAGCTCGCGCTCGCTTCGCTTCGCACTCGCTTCGATCCCTCGTCGGCGCTCACACGAGCGGCGCCCCGGTCGCCGCCGCCGCCTCGTCGCGCGTGACGCCGGGCGCGAGCTCGACCGCACGAAATCCGTGGCCGGTCGGCTCGAACGCGCCGAGCTCGGTGATGACGAGCGACACGACGCGCGCCGCGGTGAGCGGGTAGTCGCACACCTGCACGAGCTTGTGGCCGCCCTGCTTCGTCACGTGCTGCATCATCGCGATCACGCGCCGCGCGCCGGCGGCGAGATCCATCGCGCCGCCGATGCCCATCACCTTGCCGCCGGGCACCGCCCAGTTCGCGAGATCGCCCGCGGTCGACACCTGCATCGCGCCGAGGATCGCGAGATCGACGTGCCCGCCGCGGATCATCGCGAACGAGGTCGCCGAATCGAACGTCGAGGCGCCGGGGAGCACGGTCACGGTTTGCTTGCCGGCGTTGATGAGGTTCGGATCCTCGTCGCCTTCGTACGGGAACGGCCCGGTGCCGAGCAGGCCGTTCTCGGAATGCAGCCACGCGTGGCCCTCGGGCAAGTAGTCGGCGACCTGCGTCGGCAGGCCGATGCCGAGGTTCACGATCGTTCCGCCCGGGATCTCGTGCGCCGCGCGGCGCGCCATCTGCTCGGTCGACCAGGTCATGGGCGCTTCCTCGTCGTCTTGTACTCGAACGCGTTCTCGTGCTCGGGCACGTGCACGATGCGGTGCACGAAGATGCCCGCCAGGTGGACGTCGTCGGGATCGATCGCGCCGTTGTCGACGAGCCGATCGCACTCGACGAGCGTCAGCTTCGCGGCGGTCGCCATCACCGGGTTGAAGTTGCGCGCGGTGCGCCAGAACCTGAGGTTGCCGAACCGATCCGACGTCGCGGCGCGCACGAGCGCGAGATCGCCGGGCAGCGCGCGCTCGAGGATGCAGCGCCGGCCGTCGAGCTCGCGCACCTCCTTGCCCTGCTCGACGACCGTGCCCGCGCCGGTCGGCGTGTAGAACGCGGGGATGCCGGCGCCCGCGGCGCGCATGCGCTCGACGAGCGTGCCCTGCGGCGTGATCTCGACCTTCACCTCGCCCGAGGCCATGCGCGTGTGCAGATCCTCGTTGTTGCCGATGTAGCTGCAGATCACCTTCGAGATCAGCCCGGCCTGGAGCCAGGTCGCGAGGCCCTTGCCGAGGTTGCCGGCGTTGTTCGAAACCAACGTCAGGTGCTTCGCGCCACGCTCGACGACGCCGCGGATCAACGCCTCGGGGTTGCCCGATAGCCCGAAGCCGCCGACGAGGATCGTCATGCCATCGCGCAGCGGCTCGAGCGCGGCCGCGACCGAGGCGACGACCTTGGCGCCGTGCTTCATCTACTTGGCTCCGAATGCGGCGACCGCGGCGTCACCGAACGCGGCGAGCCCGCCGACCAGCTCGGTCTCGGCGATGCACAGCGGCGGCGAGAAGATCGCGGTGCCGCGCTTGCCGTCGACGTGCAGCGACAGCTTGCGCGCCGCGAGCTCGCCGCCGAGCTTGGCCCACGCGGCCGGTTCCGCTTCGATCTCCAGCGCGCCGAGCAGGCCGAGCGAGCGCACGAACGTCGTCACGGCGAGCCGCGCGGCCACGGCGTCGAGCCCGGCGCGCAGCACCGGGCCGAGCCGCGCCGCGTTGTCGAACATCCGGTCGTCGCGGTAGACGTTCAGCGTCTCGACCGCGGCCGCGCACGCGGTCGGATGCGCGTAGTACGTGAGGCCGCACGCGAGCACGCGCTCGTCGAAGAACCGCGCGAGCTTCTCGTGCACGATCACCGCGCCGAGCGGCTGATAGCCGCTCGCGAGCCCTTTGGCGACCGTGATCAGATCGGGCACGACGTCCCAGTGCTGGAACCCGAACGGCTTGCCGGTGCGGCCGAAACCGGTCAACACCTCGTCGGCGACGAGCAGCGCGCCCTCGCGATCGCATGCGGCGCGCACGATCGGCCAGTACTCGGGCGGCGGCACGAGCACGCCGTTCGCGCCCGGCACCGGCTCGAGGAACACGGCCGCGACACCGCCTTCGAGCCGCATCGTGTCGCCGATGTTCGTGGCGCACTCGCGCTCGCACGTCGCGAGCTGCTTGCCGAACGGGCAGCGATCGCAATAGCAGTCCTGCACGTGCACGACGCCGGGGAGGCCGGGCTCGAGCGCCGCGCGCCGCCAGTCGCCGGTCAGCGACAAGGCGCCCATCGACGCGCCGTGATAGCTGCGATAGCGCGCGACGTTCTTGAGCCGCCCGGTGACGAGCCGCGCGATCTTGAGCGCGTTCTCGTTCGCCTCGGCGCCGCCGAGCGTGAAGAACACCTTGCCGCGCGCGAAGCCGGGCCCGGCCATCTCGAGCAGCCTGCGCGCGAGCTCGACCTTCGCCGGAAACACCGCATTCGGCGCGGCGAGGCACAGCTCGTCGGCCTGGCGCTTGATCGCTTCGACGATCCGGCGATTGCCGTGCCCGGCGTTGACCTGATAGCTGAGCGCGCCGAGATCGAGCCAGCGCGCGCCGTCCTTCGTCGTGAAGTACGCCCCCTCGCCGCCCGCGAGCTCGAGCGGCCTGGCGCCGTGCTGCGCCGTCCAGGTGAAGTAGAAGGGGTAGTCAGACATGGGCTTTGGGCTTTGGGCTGCGGGCTTTGGCCAGCGGGCCACGTTGGTTCTGCTCTGGCCAAAGCCCGATGCCCGATGCCCAATGCCCGATCCTAGACATGGAACTTCTCCGCGGCGACGTTGTGGATCAACCCCTGCTGCGCCCAGACCTCGCCCGAATCGAGGTTCATCGCGATCGCGCCACAGGTCGCCGCGCCGTGCGGCGCCTCGGGCGTGGCCATGTTCGTGCACACGCTTTTCGGCCAGCCGTCTTCGCTGCCGAGCGCGCGCCACGCGTCGTCGAGGCCGTCGAGCTTGGCGGTGCGGCCGTCCTCGAGGTGGCGCATGCGATCGTAGGTCGTCGAGGTCTGCGGCACCTTGCTCGCGGCCGCGATGTCGGGATCGAGCGCGTGGTTGGTGTGGAAGTAGCGCGCCGGCACGTCGTCGTCGCGATCCGGATCGCGATCGTAGACGACCTTCCGGCGCGTGCCCGACGCCTCGATGCCGAACGCGTGCGTGCGATCGGCGACGAAGTAATGATGGCCGCTACCGATCGGCGAGCGCACGATCAGATCGCGCGCGCCGATCGCGGTCGGCTCGCGGAGCGCGCGCCGCACCATTGCAGGCCACACGACGCCGAGCGTGGCGTCGGTCGAAAACAGGTTGTTGATCGCGATCGCGACGCGCGACCGGTTCATGCCCGCCATGCCGAGGCAGCCGGTGACGGTGAGCAGCGTCGCGTCGGGCAGCACGAGCGCCATCACGTACGGGATCGCGGTCGCGTGCATGTCCCAGGTCTGCGCGACGACACGCCCGCTGCGCGTCTCGGCGAAGATGACCGAGCAGCCGCCCGGATCCTCGGGTGCGGGCTGCCACGTCTTCGGATCCGGATCGAGGTCGCGCAGATCGGTGTAGTGGTTCGCGACGACGATGTCCTCGGGCGTGACCGCGGCGCCCTCGGCGATGCCGGCGAGCTCGGCGTACAGCGCGGCGTCGTAGCGCTCGAGCACCGGCACGTGCGCGCGCGCCGCGGCCAGCACCTGGTCGCGCGTCGCGAACCCGCCGACCTTCGTGCACAGGTAGATGCGGATCTCGGCGAGCGCCTTGATCTCGCCGCGAAACGACTCGCCGTGGATGCGGCCCCACTCGCGCGGCGACTTGCCGGCCGGCAGCTCGAGGACGCGCACTACCAGCTCGCTCCGGCGAGCGCGCGCGCCGCGGTGTCGAGCTGGTCGAGCGCCGGCGCGATGGCGAGCCGGCCGCGCGGGAATCGCCGCACGCGCACGCCGCGCGCCGCGAGCTCGCCCGCGATCGCGTCGGCGCGCGAGCCGGCGTCGATCACGCGATACGCGCCGAGCCCGCGAGCCGTCGCCGGCAGCACGGCATCGAGCGCAGCCGCGCCGGCCGCGACGTCGACGTGGCGCGCCGCGCGCAGCTGGTGATGCGTGCGCACGAGTGACAGCTCGTCGCCGTCCCACGTCGACACCAGCGTGAGCGGCGAGCTGATGAACCAGCGCGAGCTCGTGTGCAAGTAGCCGGTCTGGCCGCCGCCCCACCACGCGAGGACATCCGGAACCAGGCCGAGCGCCGGCGACAGCACCGGGCCGCGCGCGGAGCGATACGTCTGCGTCGTGGTCTCGACCGCGACGAGCGGCAGCTCGAGCTCGACCCGCAGCTTCGCGAGCGCGTCGACGAACTCGGGCGGCAGCACCCAGCCGGTGCGCTCCTGCACGAGCTCGTACACGAAACCGAGCACCTGGTCGGGCCCGCCGGCCGTCGCGACCGCCGCGCGGAGCGCCGCGATCGTCTCGGCGGTGCCCGCGATCGCCGGATGCGGCACGCGCGGCCACGCGAAGTGGCCGGGGCCGCCGGCGTGCACGTCGGGATCCGACAGCGACCGGCAGCTCGCAGCGGTGTGGCCGTAATATCCGCCGGCCAGGCCGATCGCGACCTGCGCGCCCTTGCGCGTGCAGCGCACGAGCCGCAGCGCCTTGTCGATCGCTTCATCGCGGCTCGACGTCAGGTACAGATGCGGCAGCTCGGGCACGAGCGCGCCGAGCCACTCGAGCGCGCGGACGACCGCCGGCGTGACGTAGTTCATCAGCGTCAGCTTGTTGACCGCCGGACCGTACAGCGCGCCCTTGTCCTCGAGCTCGCGCAACGTGCGCGGCACCGCTGCGAACGGCCGCACGAGGCCGCTCGCGAGATCGAGCTCGACGTGATCGTCGCGGCTGCGCGGCTTGGCCGGCTCGGGCGCGAGCGGCGCGAGCGGGATCCGGTAGTACATCGCCTGCCCTTCCGGATCCTCGTACTGACCGGTGAGCACGCTCACGACGTGCGCGCCGAACACGCGGTTGAGGTGCGTCATCTGCGCGGTGCGGCCGACGCGGTTGCGCCCGGTGACGTGGCGATAGCGCCCGCCGCGGCTCGCGGCGTCGCGCAGCTGCAGCTCCTTCAAGTGCCGGCCGATGCCGTGATTCTGGTAGCCCGGCGCGACGGTGATCGACACCGAGTACATCGTGTTGTGCTTGCCGAGCATCGCGTCGTCGTCGCAGCCTTCGACGTCCTTGCTCGCCTCGAGCGGGCCGCCGATCGCGAACCCGACGAGCGCCATGCCGCCGCTCGGGTTCGGCGCCTCGGCGACGACCAGCGATCCTTCCGGATCTTCGATCGCCGCGCGGATCTCCGCCGGCGGCGTGCGCCGCGCCGGCTCGTAGACCTGATACTCGATGTCGAGGATCGCCGGCAGCAGCTCCATCGCCGCGCCATGGCCGATCTTGCGATACGCGATCGGGCTTCGGGCCTCGGGCCTTGGGCTTTGGCTAGCGGGAGAGTCCTCCCACGACGGAGGCTTGCTGCCCTCGTGCGCGTCCAACCAGGACAGCGACCGCCGGATCGTCTCGAACAGCTGATCGATCTCGCGCGCGCGGAACGAGTCGCTGAGCCGCCAGCGCGCGGTCTTCGTGCCGGCGGCGAACACGATCGCGCCGCGCCAGAACCGCTGCGCGATGAACGCGTCGAGCAGCGCCGGCGCCGGCAGGTCGAACGCGAACGCGTAGCCGGTCGCGCGCGGGTGGTGCACGAGCTGCGGATACGCGCGCGCGAGCTGCGCGAGCCGCGGCGCGACGAGCTTCTCGATGCGCTCCGCGTTGTGCGACGTCGCGACCATGTCGGCGTGGATGCGCCCGCGCACCAGCGACGCTTCGTGCACGCTCGCCGGCTCGGGATCCGCGAACCGCGACATCACGACGCCGACCTGCGCGCGCTTCGCGAACGTGACGGCATCGGGATAGTCCTGCTGGCCGCGCGCGGACAGCAGACGAAACTTGGAGTGCCAGGCAAATGGCCCGCCGAGGCCGAACCCGACCTGCACCTCGTCGAACACGAGGAACGTCTTGTGGAAGCGCGTCAGCAGGCGCAGCGCGCGGAAGAACCGCTCGGTCGCGTAGCGATCGCCGCCTTCGCTTTGCATCGGCTCGACGATGCAGCAGAAGTAGTCGCCGGTCGCGAGCGCCGCGTGCACCGCGGCGAGCGAGCGCACCTCGGCCGCGAGGAGCGCGTCGTTCTTGGCCTCGCCGAAGCGCTGCTCGAGCTCGGCGACATCGCCGGCCGCGGCCGCGGCGTAATAGCCGCTCGGCGCCGCCGGCTCGGCATCCGCTTGCGGCTGCTCCCACACCGGGTACGGCGCGAACTGCGTCGCGTAACCGGCGAGCTCGAACGGCGCACGCTTGCTCGGCGAGTGCGTCGCGTGCAGCGACAGCAGCGTGCGACCGTGGAAGCTGCCCTCGAAGGCCAGCACCTTGCTCGCGGCGCGCCGCTCGCAGTTGATCTTGCACAGCGCGAACGCCTTCTCGTTCGCCTCGGAGCCGCTCGCGACGAACGTGACGTGCGGCAAACCCGGCACGAGCTGGCGCAGCACGTTCGCGTAGTCGATCGCCGGCCAGGCCTCGGCGATCGCGGTATCGGCGCACGCGACGAGCGTGTCGCCGAACTCGCCTTCGGTGTACGCGCACACGACCGGATCCTCGGCGAACCCGCCGACGACGGTCGCGGTCTGGCTCATGCCGTCGAGCACGGCGAGCGGCTCGCGATCGATCGACACCATCCACGGCCCGGCCGAGCGCAGGTGATCGAACACCGGCGGCTTCTTCTCTTTCGGCACGCGATCGGCGGCATACAGGCGCGCGAGGTACGCCTCGCTCTCGGGCAGCTTGCCGCCGGCCGGTCGCGACAGCGCCATCGGCCGCGGCGTCTCGACGAGCGAGCGCGCGCACTCCGCCGCCTCTTCCGCGGCGTGCTGCGCTTCGAGCCGATCGAGATCGAACGGCGGCAGGTGGGGGGCGAGCCGTTCGTGCGCGACGACCGCGCCGATCACGTTCTCGAGGATCGCGACCGGATGCACGAGGTTGCGGTGCGCCCACGCGCCGGCGGGCCGGTAATTGCCGCTCTTGCCGACGCCGCCGAACGGCAGCTTCGGGCTGGCGAGGTTCGTCGACCGGTTGCGATTGAGCATGCCGGTCCGGGTGCGCGCGTAGAACGCATCGAAGCGCTCGCGCGACGCGGTGAACACCGCGTGCACGAACCCGTACGGCGACGCATCGAGCACGGCGATCGCTTCGTCGTCGGAGTCGATCACCTCGGCGCACAGATCCGGCCCGAACACCTCGAGATCGGTGTAGCCGGGCACGTGATGCACGCCGTCGGGCGAGCGATGCAGCGAGGCCGTGCGGAACGCGCCGCCGGGCAGCTTACCGCCCGGCACGACCGGCTCGGCGCCCGCCTTGCGCGCGGCCTCGAGCGCGCCGTCGACCTTGGCCGCGGCGGCCGCGGTCGCGAGTGGACCGGCGAACACCGACGCGTCCTCGGGCTGGCCGAACCGCAATTCGCGCACGACCTTGGCGAGCGCGTCGACGAAGCGATCGGCGAGCTTGCGATGCACGAGCACGCGCTCGGTGCCGGTGCAGCGCTGGCCGGCGCTGAGATAGCCGCCGAGCGCGACCTCGTGCACCGCCTGGCGCAGCGCGCAGTCGTCGAGCACGACGCACGCGTTCTTGCCGCCCATCTCGAGCGCGAGCAACAGCTCGGGCCGATCGAGCGCGGCCTCGAGGATCTTGCGGCCGATCGCCCAGCTACCGGTGAACGCCAGGCCGCGCACGCGCGGATCGGCGACGAGCGCGGCGCCGACCTCGCCGGTGCCGGCGACGACGTTCAGGATGCCGGCCGGGAGTTTCGCGGCGTGCGCGGCCTCGGCGTAGCGCTGGCCGGCGAGCGGCGTGAGGTCGCTCGGTTTGATCACGACCGCGTTGCCGAGCAGGAGCGCCGGGATCGCGTGCGCGTGGCAGAGGTGGAGCGGAAAGTTGAACGGCCCGATCACGCCGACCACGCCGAGCGGCGCGTAGCGCAGCGAAGCTCCCGCGTCGACCTGGCCTTCGCGCAGATCGCCCGCGATCGCGGCGCGCGCGAGGTCGAAGCGATTGACGAGCGTCTGGATCTCGGCCTTGGCCTCGCTCCGGATCTTGCCGGTCTCGAGCACGATCGCGTCGGCGAGGTCCTTCGCGCGCGCGGCGAGCTCGGCCTTGAACCGATCGAGATGCGCGGCGCGCTCGGCGAGAGTCAGCCGCGCCCACGCGGGCTGGGCCGCGGCCGCCGCCTGCGCGGCCGTCCCGACCGACGCGACCGAGTAGCCGGTCTCGAACACGACCGCGCCATCCGCGGCCGGGTTGCGCGACACGAGCGCGCTGCCGGCGGGCGGCACGAATTCGCCACCGATGTAGTTACCCAGAGGCTGCACGGGGCAACTAGACCACAAAATCTTCGCGCTGTTAGCGGTTATCCGAGTCTCCGCGCGCGTGCTATCTAGCGAGGGCGATGCCGTCGCTGGTTTTCCTCGCCGGCCCCATCGCCGGCCGCCGTTACAAGCTCGGTGACGGCGAGTACGTCATCGGCCGGCGCTCGGACTGCCACATCTTCGTGCCCGACATGCGCGTGTCGCGCCAGCACGCGCGCGTGCACAAGGACGGCGACGACTGGATGCTCGAGGACCTCGGCTCGAACAACGGCACCTACGTCAACGGTGTGCGACTCGAGACCGCGACGTCGATCCGCGATCGCGACGAGATCTCGATCGCGAACAACCGGATCCGCGTCGAGGCCCAGGACGGCGAACGGCCGAGCGAGCCGCCCGGCAGCATGGTCACGATCGTCGACGTCGGCGGGCGATCGCTCATTCGCTCGCGCGAGGATTCGGGGATCATCAGCTCGGGCCTGGTCGGCGTGGCCGACACGAAGGCGGTGCGGCTGCTCGAGCGCAAGCTCGACGCGCTCGCCCAGATCCTGCGCGCGACCGCGTCGTCGGATACGCCCGACGCGCTGCTGCAGAAGCTCGCCGACGCGCTGCTCGATCTGTTTCCCGCGGCAGACGACGTCGGCGTGCTCGTCGAGGACGAGCGCAGCGGCGAGCTGCGCGTGCAGTGCCAGGCGCACCGCGGCTCGGAGGCCGGCGAGCTGCGAGTGCCCGGCACGATCATCCAGCACGTGGTCAGCGATCGGCGTGGCGTGTTGCTCGGCGAGGCCGACGACGCGATCGGCACGCGCATGGGCGCGCCGCTCATCTATCACGGCGCGCATTACGGCGTCGTGTACGTCGAGGCTCCGCGCCCGGTATTCCACCAGGAAGACGTCGATCTGCTGCAGGCGATCGCGAACCAGGCCGGGCTCGCGATCCACGCCGCGCGCGTCCAGGCCCAGCTCGCGCAGCGCGAGCAGCTCGAGCGCGACTTGCGCGTCGCGCGCCAGATCCAGCGCAGCCTGCTGCCGGCGAGCATGCCGAGCGTCGTCGGGCTCGACTTCGCGGTCCATTACGAGCCCGCGTATCAGATCGGCGGCGACTTCTACGACTTCATCTGGCACGACCCGTCGCACCTCGGCCTCGCGGTCGGCGACGTCGCCGGCAAGGCGATCAGCGCGGCGTTGTACATGGCGCGCCTCACGAGCGAGCTGCGCTCGCGCGCCGCGATCGCGCGGACGCCGGCGCGCTTGCTCCGGCGCGTCAACAAGGAGATCGCGGCGCTCGGCGACGACGGCATGTTCGCGACGCTCGTCTACTGCATCTACGATCTCGAGTCGCGGTCGCTCGTGTTCACGAACGCGGGGCATTGCACGCCGCTGCTGCGCCGCGGCGAGCGCGTGTTCCCGTTGCAGGCCGAACGTGCCCACACGCCGCCGCTCGGCGTGACCGACACGCTCGAGGCGGGCGAAGCGCGCGTCCAGCTGCACTCCGGCGACATGCTGATCGTCGTGTCGGACGGCATCCTCGAGGCGCGCGATGCGGCCGGGCGCGAGTACGGGATGACCCGGCTGTCGCGGCGGGTGCGGACGGCGGCCGGCGGCGCCGAGGAGGTGGTCGCGGCCATCCTGGCCGACGTCGATGGCCACGTCGGCGAGCTGCCCCAGTCCGACGACATGACCATCCTGTGCATGGCGGTCGACGCGCGCCGAGCCAAGCGAAAAACCACGACCTTACCGGGGTTCACCCCGGGCGAGCCGGCGCGGCTGGGCACGGACGGCGACGGCGACGGCGATTGACCTCGGCCGGCCGGCATGCCATAAGACGCCTCCGCCATGGCCAAAAAAGGTAAATCCGGCCGCGAGCTGATCCGCCTCGTGTCGACGGCGGACACCGGCTTTTTCTACACGACGTCGAAGAACCGCAAGCGGACTCCCGACAAGCTCGTGCTGAAGAAGTACGACCCGGTCGTGCGCAAGCACGTCGAGTTCAAGGAATCGAAGATCTAGGAGACGTGCGATGGCTCGCTACTGCCAGGTCACCGGAAAGAGCCCGCTCGTCGGCTCGAACGTCAGTCACTCGAACCGCCACACGAAGCGTCGCTTCGAGGTGAACCTCAAGGACAAGCGGTTCTGGCTCGAGGACGAGAAGCGCTGGATCACGATCCGCGTCTCGGCGCGCGGCATGCGCGTGATCGACAAGCTCGGCCTGCCCGCGGTCGTCGCCGACCTGCGCGCGCGGGGCGAAAAGATCTGAAGCGCAGAATTACCGCCAAGGCGCTGCGGACGCCAAGGAAGACACCAGCGAAGACCTGGTTCCTACCTTGGTCTCTGCCTGGCGGTTATCTCGGCGTGCTCGGCGCCTTGGCGGTAGCTCTGGAGCTCGGCTGCTCGACTCCGGCGCGGCATCCGCGCGAGGCGCCGATCGCGGCGATGACGATCGAGGTCGGGCGTGCGGGGGCGCAGCTGCGGGGCGTGGCCGGAGATGGCGAGCGAGTCTATGTCGCGTTCGCGGAGGGGCCGCGATCGGTGATCGAGGCGCGGCGCGGCGCGAGCGTCGTGTGGAGCGCGCCGCTGTCGGGGACCGTCGGGCCGCTGGCGCGCGGGCCCGTGGTGGTGGTCGCGGCGGTGGCCGGAACCGGCGACGCGGGTGCTGGGCCGGTGCGCGGCGAGCCCGGTGCGGCGCTCGTCGGGCTCGATCCGGGCAACGGCACGCCGCGCTGGCGACTCGCGCTGGACTCGACCGCGTGGGTCACGATCAGCGCGCTCGCGGTGACCGAGGACAGCGTGATCGTCGGCGGCACGTTCGCGGGCAGCTTGCGCGGCGACGCCCGCGTCGTGACGAGCGCGGGCGGCGGCGATGGCTTCGTCGCGCGCGTGCGCGCAGGCGATGGCGCGGTCGAGTGGCTCGCGCGCGTCGGCGGCCCCGGCGCGGATGCCGTGCTCGGCGTCGCGGCGGCCGGCGGCCGCGTCGCGATCGCCGGCACGTTCGCGCCCGGCGCCGAGCTGCGCGGCCACGAGCTCGCGCCGATTCCGACCGACCAGGCGCTGCCGTTCGGCGACGCGTTCGTCGCCGAGCTCGACGCGCGCGGCGACACCGTCGTGTGGACCGCGACGTTCGGCAGCAAGCTCGACGACTCGGTCGCGGGCGTCGCGCTCGCCCGCGACGGCTCGGTCGCGGTCGCCGCGACGATCCGCGACGTCGCGCACGTCGGCAGCATCGACGTCACCGCGCGCGGCCCGGCCGACGGCCTCGTCGCCTGGTTCGCACCCGACGGCACGCGCGGCGCGACCGCGCAGCTCGGCGGCGCCGACTTCGACGGCCTGTCCGCGATCACCGCGGCCGGCGATCGCGCGATCGTCGGCGGCTTCTTCGCGGGCTCGCTCACGCTCGCCGGGCAAACGTTCACCGCCGGCGGCGGCGACGATGCGTTCTTCGCCGCGGTCGACGAGCGCGGCGCGATCACGCACGCCACGCAAGTCGGCGGCGACGGCCGCGAAGAGCTCGTCGCGCTCTCGCCCGTTCCCGCCGGCTTCATCGCCGGCATCGCCCACAGCGCGCGCGCGTCGATCGACGGCGTGCAACTGCCCTCGCCCGCCGACCCCAACTCCGGCGCCGCGCTGGTCGTCCGCCCGTTCCCCTGATGTTGCAACGATTTACCAGCTGCATCCGACCGGCTCGGCGCGGCGAATCGATGGGACATGGAGCTGGCGCGGCTGGGTCGGTACGACCTCGTCAAACGGATCGCGCGCGGCGGCATGGCCGACGTCTATCTCGGCGTCGCGGGCGCCGACACGGTCGCGGTCAAGGTGCTCGATCCGGCGCGTGCCGCGGATCCGGCAGCGCCCGCGCTGTTCGGCGCCGAAGCGCAGCTCGGCGCGCTGCTCTCGCACCCCGCGGTGCCGGCCGTGTACGAGGCCGCGAGCGAGCACGGCGTGCATTACATCGCGATGGAGTACGTCGACGGCGTCGACCTCGGCGAGCTGCTCGCCGCGAACCAGCCGCTGCCGCTGCCCGCCGCGCTCTCGATCGTCGCGGCGGCCGCCGCCGGTCTCGATCACGCGCATCGCCGGTGCGGCGCCGACGGCCGCCCGCTGCGGCTCGTGCATCGCGACGTCTCGCCGTCGAACATCATGGTGACGCGCGCCGGCGCCGTGAAGGTGATCGACTTCGGCATCGCGCAGACCGAAGCCACCACGCGCGATGGCCTCGTGCGCGGCAAGCCGAGCTACATGTCGCCCGAGCAATGCCTCGGCCAGCCGATCGATCTGCGCGCCGACGTCTTCGCGCTCGGCATCGTGCTCTACGAGCTGACGACCGGGCGGCATTGCTTCGTCGGCGAGCGCGACGCCGATCGCATGATCGCGATCGTGCGGGGCGACTACGCGCCGCCCGGCGAGCTCCCCGCCGACCTCCAGCGCGTGATCGCGACCGTACTCGCGCGCGATCCGGCCGAACGCTATCCATCCGCGGCCGCGCTGATCCACGCGCTCGAAGCGGTCGCGCGCGCACACGGCTTCACGCTCGGCCGCGCCGCGATCGCCGCCGCGATGCACGTGCTTGCCGACGTCGAGATCGCGCGGTGCATCCAATCGACGCTCGTCACCGAAGCCATCACCAGGAGGGACATTCGATGAGCTCACGCTTCGCTTCGTTCTTGCTCGTGTCGGCCTGCACCGCGTCGGTCGGCACGACTTCCAGCACCGCGCACGTCCGCGTCGCGCACCTGTCGCCCGACGCGCCGAACGTCGACTTCTGCGTCGCGCCGCACGGCACGACCGACTTCACCGGGCCGATCCTGTCGTCCAACGGCCACCTCACCGGTTTGCCGTACGGCAACGTGACGAAGTACTTCGAGCTGCCCGCCGAGCAGTACGACGTGCGCCTCGTCGCGCCGGGCCTGAGCGACTGCACGCAGGCGCTCGGCGGCCTCGCCGACTTCACCGATCTGCCCGAGCTGCCCGCCGGCGCGTCGGCGACGATCGGCGCCGAAGGCTTCGCGACGCTCGGCAAGGCCACGCCGCTCGCGCTGCGCGCGTACATCGACGACACCACGGTCGATGCGAGCCAGGCCAAGCTTCGGTTCATCCACGCGTCGCCCGGCACGCCGCCGGTCGACGTCGGCATCGGCGGCGGCGCGCTGTTCAGCGGGCTGTTCTCCGACGTCGCATACGGCAATGCCGCCGCGAGCGGTTATCTGACCACCGCGCCGATCGACGGCGTCGAGCTCAGCGCACGCGCGCACGGCACGCTGTCGGACGTGCTGTCGATCAAACCGGCCTCGCTGCCCGCGGGCGCGATCGCGAGCGCGTTCGCGATCGGCGAGCTCGGCGCCGCGACCGATCCGCTGCGCGTGCTGCTGTGCGTGGACAACGCGGCGCCGGTCGGCCTGCTCACGTCGTGCAGCGTGGTCGGCGGCGTGCCGGAGCGCGCGCACGTGCGCATCGCGCACCTCTCGCCCGACGCGCCACCGGTCGACGTCTGCCTCGCCGCGGCGGGCACCGGTGAGTTCGGCAAGCCCGTGCTGAAGACGCTCGGCGCGCTCGCCGGTCTGGCGTATCCGCAGCTCACGACGTACGTCGACCTGCCGGTCGGCTCGTACGACGCGCGCATCATCCAGGCGACGGCGTCGGATTGCTCGATCGGCGTCATCCCCGACGCGCAGAACATCGCGGTCGCGCAGGATCTCACCGCGACGGTCGCGGCCATCGGCGTGCTCGACCATTCGGGCGCGGCGGCGAGCGACCCGGCGCTGTCGCTCGCGGTGTTCGTCGATGACACGAGCGTGGCGTCGGGCATGACGAAGCTGCGCTTCATCCACGCGTCGCCCGGCACGCCCGCGGTCGACGTCGGGCTCGGCAGGGGCGACGCGTTCGTGAAGGTGTTCGCCGACGTGTCGTTCGGCACCATCGCCGCGGGCGCGGCGAGCGACAACGGCTTCGTCGCGACGTCGCCCGTGACGGCACCGGTCGCGGCGCGGCTCGCGAACCAGTCGTCGGATGCGCTCGTCGTGCCGAGCGTGACGCTGCCGGCCGATGCGATCCAGACCGCGATCGCGATCGGCGGCAAGACCGGCGCGAGCGACAACCCGCTGTCGGTGCTGCTGTGCAACGACAACGCGCCGGCCAGCGGCTTGTTCACGAGCTGCACCGTGGCGCAGTAGGCGCGTGCTCGCGACCGCGATGATAGCTTCGGACCCGCGCATGCAACCCCAGCTGCAACCCGCGCCGCTGCTCGCTCGCGTCGCGGCGGGCGAGCCCGGCGCGGTGCGCGCGTTCCTGGCGCAGTACGGCGGGCTCGTGTGGTCGATCGCGCGCCGCTTCGAGCCCGCCGATGCCGAGGATGCCGTGCAGGAGATCTTTCTCGATCTGTGGAAGAGCGCGGCGAGCTTCGACGCGCGGCTCGGGTCCGAAGCGACGTTCGTCGCGACCATCACGCGCCGGCGGTTGATCGACCGCCGGCGCAGCCGCGCGCGCCGGCCGACGTCGGATACGCCGATCGAGGACATCGAGGTCGCGTCGCAGGCCGCCTCGCCGGAAGTCGCGGCGGAGGCTGCGCAGGCGGCGAACGCGCTCGGCCAGCTGCGCGTCGAGCAGCGCCAAGTTCTCGTTCTCGCGACGGCCCACGGGATGTCGCACGGTGAGATCGCGGCGCATACCGGCATGCCGCTCGGTACGGTGAAGGCCCACGTGCGGCGCGGATTGATTTCGATCCGGAACGCGCTTCTGGGCGTACAACCGGGGGAGCCCCAGCGATGAAGCGCCAGCTCGATCCACGCGCCGAAGAGTTGCTCGTCGAACGAGCGCTGCGGCCGCTCGACGCGGGCGAGCTCGACGAGCTCGATCGCCTGCTGCCGGAAGGCGACGCCAGCTTCGACGCCGCGGCGGCTGCGATCGCGCTCGCCGCGGTGCCGATCGAGCCGATGCCGGCGCACGTGCAGGCGAAGATCCTCGCGGCGGCGCCCGGCTCGGGTGTCGACTTCAAGCGCACGCTGGCCGGCGTCGCGGTCGGCCCGGGCGTGCCGGCGCCGGCGATCGATCTGGCGGCGAAGCGCGAGAAGCGCCGCCGCACGTCGTTCGTGCCGTGGCTCGCGGCCGCGATGTCGCTGCTCGTCGCCGGCGGCGCGGTGTGGTGGACGCAGCGCGCTCGCGAAACGCCCGGCGTGGCATCGCCCGAGCAGGCGCGCGCCGCGCTCGTCGCGGACCGCGTGGCGCCGATCGCGTGGACCGCGACCAAGGACGAGACCGCGCGCGCGGCGGCCGGCGACGTCGTGTGGGATCAGGCGCGCCAGCAGGGCTACATGCGGTTCGTCGGGCTGCGCCCGAACGATCCGAAGCAGTACCAGTACCAGCTGTGGATCTTCGACAAGGATCGCGACGCCGCGTTCCCCGTCGACGGCGGCGTGTTCGACGTGTCGTCGACCGGCGAGGTCATCGTGCCGATCGCGCCGAAGCTGCACGTCGGCGACGCGACACTGTTCGCGGTCACCATCGAGCGCCCGGGCGGCGTCGTGGTATCGAAGCGCGAGCGGATCGTGGTGACCGCGGCGAGGACCTGACGATGAGCGAGCCGAGGCGACGAGACCACCGTCGAAAGCTCGTACGGCGGCGAAGGGCGCGGCGATCAAGGTCATCGTGATCGTCGGGCTCGTGCTCGTGGTGCCCGCGATCGTGCTGTTCGGCTCGGTGTTCCGGCACTTCCCGGGCGGCTGACCAGACTCAGACTTCGACGAGCATGCGCTCGGGTGCCTCGAGCCGGTCCTTGACGGCGACGAGAAACGAGACGGCTTCGCGGCCGTCGACGACGCGGTGGTCGTACGACAGCGCGACGTACATCATCGCGCGCACCTTCACGTCATCGCCGATGACCACCGGCCGCTTGACGATGTTGTGCATGCCGAGGATGCCGGTCTGCGGGTAGTTGAGCAGCGGCGTCGACATCATCGAGCCGTAGATGCCGCCGTTCGTGATCGAGAACGTGCCGCCTTGTAGATCGGCGAGCGCGAGCGTGCCCTTGCGCGCGCGATCGGCGAGCTCGACGATGCCGCGCTCGACCTCGGCGAAACCGCGCGCTTCGCAGTCGCGGAGGACCGGCACGACGAGCCCTTTCGGCGTCGAGACCGCGATGCCGAAGTCGTAGTGCTTCTTGTAGACGATGTTGCCGCCGATGATCTCGGCGTTGATGCCCGGGAACAGCTTCGCGGCGGCGACGCACGCCTTGACGAAGAACGACATGAAGCCGAGCTTCACGGCGTGCTGCTTCTCGAACGCGTCCTTGTAGCGCGCGCGCAGCTCGAGGATCGCGGTCATGTCGACTTCGTTGAACGTGGTGAGCGACGCGGCTTCGTGCTGCGCCTGGACGAGACGCTCGGCGACGCGCTTGCGCAGCGGCGACATCGGGACGATCTCGTCGCGCGGATCGACGGCGGCGAGGCGGGTCTCGTCGGAGGGGCCGGTCGCCGGAGCGGACGCCGGGCGCGCGGAGGGGAGCGTGCCGACCTCGCGCGCGTGCACGCGTTGCGACGGCGTGAGGCGGAGCAGCGCGTCGCGATCGAGCGATTCGCCATTTCCGGACTTCGGACTCGGGGATGCCGGCGGCGCAGCTGGCTTGGCGACGATCGGTTCGGTCCGGGGTCCGGGGTCCGAGGTGCGAGGTCCCGCGGCCGCTGCCTTGCCCGCGGCGCCGGCCTGGACCGTCCCGATGATGTCGCCGACCTTGACGGTGGCGCCGACCGTCGCGCGCTGCTCGCCCATCGCGCCCGCGACCGGCGACGGCAGCTGCACCGTCACCTTGTCGGTCTCGAGCTCGGCGACCGGCTCGTCCACGGCGACCGCGTCGCCGGCTTGCTTGAGCCAGCGCGCGACGACCGCCTCCGTGATCGACTCTCCCAGCTGCGGCACGACCAGATCCGCCATGCGCGAATACTACTACTTGGTCGGGCGATGCGCCTCGTACCAGGCCTTGTCGAACGTGTCGTGCCCCGACGCGTCGCCGATGCCCTTGGTGAGCCGGGACCTCACGCGAACGCCGCCTTCAGGATCTGCTCCTGCTCGATCACGTGCGCCTTGTGCGATCCGGTCGCCGGGCTCGCGCTCTCGGCGCGCCCGATCACCTCGAGCTTCACGGTCGGGGGCAGCATGTCCTCGAGCCGCGGCCGCACGAACGTCGCCGCGCCCATGTTGAGCGGCTCCTCCTGCACCCACACGACCAGACGCAGCTCCGTGTACTTCTCGATCGCGCGCCCGATCAGCTGCGGCCACCACGGATACAGCTTCTCGAGCCGCACGATCGCGACGGTCTCGTCGGCGAGCTTCGCGCGCTGCTCGACGAGCTCGTAGTAGATCTTGCCGGTACACATCACGACGCGCGTCACCTTCGCCGGATCGGCGGTGTCATCGGCGATCACGCGCTGGAAGCGGCCGGTCGCGAGCTCGTCGAGTGCGGACGTCGCGGCCGGCAAGCGCAGCAGGCTCTTCGGCGTCATCACGATCAGCGGTTTGCGCGTGCGGCGCAGCACCTGCGCGCGCAGCAGATGGAACATCTGCGCCGGGGTCGTCGGCTGCACGACCTGCATGTTGTGCTCGGCGCACATCTGCAAGTAGCGCTCGAGACGCGCGCTCGAGTGCTCGGGCCCCTGCCCTTCGAAGCCGTGCGGCAAGAGCAGCGTGATGCCACTCAGGCGCTTCCACTTGTCCTCCGACGACGAGATGAACTGATCGAGCATCACCTGCGCGCCGTTCGCGAAGTCGCCGAACTGCGCCTCCCAGACGACGAGCGCGTCGGGGAAGTCGAGCGAATAGCCGAACTCGAAGCCGAGCACGCCCGCCTCCGACAGCGGCGAGTCGTAGATCCGGCACATGCCCTGGTCGGGCTGCAGCTGGCCGAGCACGAGGTGCTCGCGGCCGGTCTTGATGTCGGTCACGATCGCGTGGCGGTGGCTGAACGTGCCGCGCGAGCAATCCTGCCCGGTCATGCGCACGTCGACGCCGTGGTACAGCAGCGATCCGTACGCGAGCAGCTCGGCCATGCCCCAGTCGAGCGGGCGCTCGCCCTTGCCCATCTGCGCGCGCTGCTCGAGCAGGCGCGCGATCTTCGGGTGCGGCGTGAACCCGGCCGGCAGCTCGCTCATGCTCTGCGCGATCGATTCGAGCAGCGGGCGCATCACGCGGGTGTCGACGTCCTCCGGCGCATCGGCGATGCCGCCGCGATAGCCGCGCCACATCGCGGTCATCGACGCGCCCTCCGGCCGCTGCTTGGCCGCGCGCGCCGCCTCGAGCTCGGCCTCGAGCTCGGCGACGCGGCGCTGCGTCATCGTGGCGATCTCGTCGGGCTGGACCACGCCTTCGTCGACGAGGTGCTTGCCGTAGACCTCGACCGGCGACGGCTTGGTCTTGATGCGGTCGTACATGAGCGGCTGCGTGAACGCCGGCTCGTCGTTCTCGTTGTGGCCGTACTTGCGGTAGCAGTAGACGTCGATCACGACGTCGCCGCCGAACTGCGCGCGGTACTCGCACGCGATCTCGACGACGTGCGCGAGCGCGTCGAGGTCCTCGCCGTTGACGTGCCAGATCGGGCACTCGAGCATCTTCGCGACGTCGGTGCAGTACGGCGTCGAGCGCTGCTCTGCCGGCGACGCGGTGAAGCCGACCTGGTTGTTGACGATGAGGTGGATCGTGCCGCCCGTGCGAAAGCCGGGCAGGTTCGACAGCTGCAGTGTCTCGGGCACGAGGCCCTGGCCGGCGAACGCGGCATCGCCGTGCAGGAGCACGCCGACGACGCGCTTGTGCTCGACATCGCCGTGCCGCACCTGCTTGGCGCGGACGCGGCCGAGCACGACCGGGTCGACCGCCTCGAGGTGGCTCGGGTTGAACGCGAGCGACACGTGCATCGCGTGGCCGTTCGGATCGACGCGATCGGTCGAGAACCCGAGGTGATACTTCACGTCGCCGCCGCCGAGCGCCTTCTCCGGCTCGACGTCCTCGAACTGGCCGAACAGCTCGCGGCCGGGCCGGCGCAGGATCTGCTCGATCGTCGTGAGCCGGCCGCGATGCGCCATACCGAGCACGGCCTCGATCGCGCCGAGCCGCGCGCAATGCGACAGCACCAGGTCGAGCATCGGGATCGTGCTCTCGCTGCCCTCGAGCGAGAACCGCTTCGTGCCGGGATACTTGGTGTGGCAGAACCGCTCGAACTGCTCGGCGTTGATGAGCAGCGCGAGCATGCGCGTGCGGACGTCGACGGGCAGCGTCTGGCCGAGCGTCATCTCCATGCGCTCGGCGAGCCAGCTGCGGCGCGCCGGCGACGAGATGTGCATGAACTCGAGGCCGACCGAGCTCGCATAGACGGTGCGCAGCCGCGCGAGCACCTCGGACAGCGTCGCGCGCGGCAGGCCGTGCACGCCGGTTGGCTCGATCGTGCGCGCGAGATCGGCTTCGGAAAATCCCCACGTCGCGGGATCGAGCTCGACGACGCGCGCGGTCTCGAGCAGGCCGAGCGGATCGAGGTTCGCCGCGAAGTGGCCGCGGCTGCGAAACGCATTGACGAGCGGCCAGACGGTCGGGATGGCCTGCGCGACCAGCGGCGACAGCGTGACCGCGCCGGGCCGCGCGAAGATCGGCATCGGCGCCTGGCCGTGACCGTTACCGGTTGCCGAGCCGTTCGTCGGCTTCGGAGCGGGCTTGGGCGCAGCCGTCGTCTGGCCGCCGAACAGCGCGCGCCAGCTCGCGTCGACGCCGGCCGGCTGCGCGCGGAATTTCTCGTACATCTCGTCCAGAAACCCGAGCGAGCCACCGAGCTCGAGCACATCGTCACTCATGGCCGCAGCATAGCGCCGTTCGCTAACGTGTAACGGGCGCATCGACCGCCTCGCCGCGGCAGACGCGCGCGTAGCGCGAGACGGACTCGGCCAGACCGAGATAGAGCGCGTCGGCGATGAGCGCATGGCCGATCGAAGCCTCGGCGAGCTCGGGCACCGAGCGCGCGAGCAGCGGCGTGTTGCGCAGATCGAGATCGTGACCGCAATTGACCTTCATGCCATGCGCGACCGCGGCCTCGGCCGTGCGCTTCACGCGATCGAGCTCGCCGACGAGGCGCGGCGTGCCCCACGCGGCGGCGTACGGCTCGGTGTAGATCTCGACGCGATCGACGCCGGTCGCCGCGACGTGCTCCATCATCGCCGGGTTCGGATCGACGAACACCGCGGTGCGAATGCCGCGTGCCTTCAGCCGCGCGACGATCGGCGCGACGATCGCGTGCTGGCGCGGCAGGTCCCAGCCGTGATCGCTCGTGATCTCGCCGGGCGTCACCGGCACCAGCGTGAACTGCGTGACCGCGAGCTCCACGGCGAGCGCGATCAGCTCCTCGCGATCGTCGCCTTCGAGGTTGAACTCCTTGCCGCGCTCCTTGCACAGCGCGCGCAGGTCGCGCACGTCGGCCTGGCGGGTGTGGCGATTGTCGGCGCGCCAGTGCAGCGTGAGCCCGTACGCGCCGTGCTCGAGGCACGTCGTGCCGGCGACGCGCGGCGAAGGGTTGGTGTGGCCGCGCGAGTTCCGCAGCAGCGCCACCTTGTTGAGGTTGACCGACAGCTCGAGCGTCACGCGCCGGTTCTACCACTGCAGGCGCAGCTGCGCGCCGCCCGCGCCGGGCGCGATCACCGGCGCGATGACGACGCGATCGGCGCGTGCCTCGTGCCGGTAGTAGCCCTCGTAGAGCGACAGCGCTGCCGCGCCGGCGCCGACGAGGCCGGTCGCGAGCCCGAGGCGCGAGAACGTTTGCCCGCGCTCGCCCTGGTCGTTGAGCGCGGCGACCTGCGCGGCGGTCAGCGACACCGGGCCGCAGCTCGGGTTGTCCGGATACGCGCCGCCATCGCACAGCCTGGACGTCGCGTCGTTCATCTCGGCGCGGCCGTACGCGTACACGCCGATGCCGACCGCGGTGACGGCGAGCGACGTCCACATCGCGGCGCGCCAGTCGCGGACGTGATCGTGATCGGCCGGCTCGACCGGCAGCGGCGCGACGAGCTGCGGCGCCGGGGACGCCTCGGCCGCGAGCAGATTCAACCTGCGGGCCGCGTCGCGATACCAGCGCGCGGCCTCTTCGCGCTGGCCGAGCCGCGCGTGGCAGTCGCCCACCGCGACCTCGGTCGCGGCCGACGGGGCGGCCTCGAACGCCTTCGCGGCGCTCGTGCAATCGTCGGCCGGCGGATCCGCCGCCGCGACTGCGGCCCACGAGCACACGCCCAGCACCACCCACACCGCGCGCCGGATCGTCATCGTTCGACACTAACACTGAACGCGCGCAACCCGACCGTCATGCGGAGCGATCGCGGCGTCGAGCTACGCGCGGGCTTCGCGTTCGGCGACCGGCGGCGCTTCCGCGACGACTCCGAGCCGCGCGACCAGCGCACCCGCGCCCTCGACGCCGAGCGCGCGCACGACCTCGGTCGGCTTGGCCGAGCCCTCCGCCGTCGCGCGCACGCGCACGCGCACGAGCGCCGGCGAGTCCGGCCACTCGAGCGCCGCGCACAGCCGCGCTGCCGCGTCGCCGTCCAGCACCTCGACCTCGAGGACCAGCGCGCGCACGTCGATCGTCTTCGCGTCGTGCACCGGACTGCCGTCCGGCCCGCGACGATCCGTGACGCGGGCGCGCTCGACCGGCGCCGTGCCGCGCGCGAGGAACGCCGCGGCGATGCGCTGCACGCGCGCCGTGTCGTGCGCGATGCCGTCGGGCGCGGGCCGCACGACCAGGTCGACCGCGCCGATCAGCTTGCCGAGCCCGACGTCGCGCCCGCCTTGGGCGGCGAACCGCACGACCTCGCACGCCTGCAGCTCGATGCCCGGCGCACACACGCCGGCGAGCTGCTCGCGGACGTCGCCCGCGGGCAGCGCGCACTCGAGATCGACGTCGACGAGCTCGCCCAGGCTCGGCACGCCGAGCGGCAAGGCGGGCCCGAACACGAGCCGCGGCTTGGGCGCGTAGCCGCGCGTCATCGCGAGCGGCAGCTTCGCGCGGCGCAGGCTGCGCGCGAACAGCCTCACGAGATCGAGGTGGCCGAGGAACGCCGCGCGCCCGACCTTCGCGAACCGCACGCGATAGGTCGTGTATGCGGCGCCGGCGCCCTTGTGACCGGCGAGCCGAACACGCTCCGCGCGCTCGGTCTCGCGGTCGGACTTCGGACTTCGGACCTCGGAGCTCGGAGCTTCGGCACCGAGGGTGCGAAGCGCGACGAGGCGATCCTCGCGCATCTTGACCAGGTCGCACGCGACGCCGCAGTCGTAGCAGACCAGCTTCCGCCGATCGGGCTCGGCCTCGGCGAGGTTCGTGTGATGCAGCAGCATCCCGGCGACCTTGCCGCACGGCGGGCTCGCGCGGCCCTTCAGCGCCCTGCGGTACTCGCCGAGCAAGAAGCCGTCCTCGAGGCCGACGTCGATGTGATCCCACGGCAGGCGCGCGGTGATCGGCCGCGTCGCCAGATACGGCGCGGTGTCGACGCCGCACGCCGCGAACGCACGCTGCCAGCGTTCCAGGTCGAACACCTCTTCCCAGCCGTCGAAGCGCGAGCCGTCGCGATACGCGCGCTCGATCGCGTCGCCGAGCCGGCGATCGCCGCGCGCGAGCACGCCCTCGACGAACGAGATGCCGCTGTCGTGATGCTTCAGTCGCAAATTCCGATCGCCGTGCTTCAGCACGGTGTGGCGCAGCAGGCCTTGCTTGCGCTCGATCTCGGGCAGCACGTCCTGCGCGCACCACTGAAACGGCGTGTGCGGCTTGGGCACGTGCGAGCTGACGCTCACGGTCACCTCGGCCTTGCCGCCGACCGAGCCGCGGCCGATGCGCAGCATGCGCGCGCCGGTCTCGGCGATGCCGCGCACGTCGTCGTCCTCTTCGGTCGGCAGCCCGATCATGAAGTACAGCTTCAGGCGGTGCCAGCCGCGCGCGAACACGCGGCGCGAGCTCTCCTCGACGTGCGCCTCGGTGACGTTCTTGTTGACGACGTCGCGCATGCGCTGCGTGCCCGCTTCGGGCGCGAACGTGAGGCCGTTGATGCGCGTGGTCGCGAGCTCGTCGAGCAATTCCTCGCTGAGCCCGTACGCGCGCAGCGAGGCGACCGACATCGCGACGCCGCGCTGCTTGAGCTCGCCCGCGAGCTTCTTGACCAGCGGCGTGATGCTCGAGAAATCGGCGGTCGACAGGCATGTCAGGCCGGTCTCGTCGTAGCCGGCGCGCTCGACGCCGCCGATCAGCGTGTCCGCGATCGATTGCGGCGAGCGCTCGCGCACCGGCCGGTAGATCATGCCGGCCTGACAAAACCGACAGCCTTCCGTGCAGCCGCGCGCGATCTCGACCGACGCGCGCTCGAACACGGCCTCGGCGTACGGCACCGGCGTGTCGGCGGGGAACGGAAACCGATCGAGATCGGCGACCATCGCGCGCGCGACGCGCGCCGGCACGCGCGCGTCGAGCGGCGCCCCGACGACGGTCATGCCGGTATCGCGATCGGTCTCGGTGGCGTACAGCGCGGGCACGTACAGCGCGAATTGGTGGGCGAGCTCGGCGAGCGCGTCGCGGCGCGTGCGCGCACCGGCGCGGATCTCGGCGCGCAGCCGCGCCCACGCGAGCACCAGCGCGGGCAGCTGCTCCTCGGCCTCGCCGACGAACGCGGCGTCGTAGAACGCGGCGAGCGGCTCCGCGTGCGACGCGGTCGGCCCGCCGACCAAGACCAACGTGGAGTCTTCGGCGCGATCGGCGGCGCGCAGCGCCAGGCCGCCGAGCTCGAGCATCGCGAGCACGTTCGTGAACGTCAGCTCGTATTGGAGCGAGAACCCGAGCACGTCGAACTCGGCCAGCGGGCGCTGGGTCTCGAGCGAGACCAGCGGCAAGCTCCGCGCGCGCAACTCAGTTTCCAGATCGAGCCACGGCGCGAACGCCCGCTCGCACGCGATGCGCGGCTCGCGATTGAGCAGCGCGTAGATGATCTTGGTCCCGAGATGGGACATCCCGATGTCGTAGACGTCGGGAAACGCGAGGCACACGCGCGCGTCGACCGGGCCGTCCTTGACGGTCGCGCCGTACTCGCCGCCCAGGTAGCGGGCGGGCTTGGCGACGCGGTCGATGAAGTCGGCGTAGACGTGACGCATTCAGGCTTCGTCGTATAGCAGACATTAATGTAGGCTTCCCGCGATGAAACGCGCTGCCCTGCTCGCCGCGGTCCTGGCCCTACCTGCGTGCTCCAAGCCCGCGCCGTCCAAGGCGGCGGATCCGAAGCCGGCTGCCGCGCCGATGGCCGAGCAAGGCCCGACCGCGGCGATGTTCGATCCCGCGAGCCTGCCGCCGGCCGGCACCGCGCCGCCGGCCCTACCCGTGACCAAGGAGCTCGACTCGATGTGGGACGCGCCGATCAAGACCCTGCAAGGCAAGGACACCACGCTCGCCGCCTACAAGGGCAAGGCGCTGATGCTCGTCAACGTCGCATCGCGGTGCGGGAACACGCCGCAGTACGCGACGCTCGAGGCGCTGCAGAAGAAGTACGAGGCCAAGGGCTTCACCGTGATCGGCTTCCCGTGCAACCAGTTCGGCGGCCAGGAGCCCGGCACGGCGCAGGAGATCTCGACGTTCTGCGCGACCCACTACGGCATCACGTTCCCGATCATGGAGAAGATCGAGGTCAACGGGCCGGGCCGGCACGCGATCTATCAGTCGCTCACGCCGTTCGCCGACTCCGGCGGCCACGACGGCGACATCCGCTGGAACTTCGAGAAATTCGTCATCTCGTCCGACGGCACGAAGATCACGCGGTTCTCGCCGAAGCAGAAGCCGGATGATCCGACGGTGATCGCCGCGGTGGAGCAGGCGCTGCCCAGATAGGCATTGGGCTTTGGGCTTTGGGCTTTGGCCAGAACCAGACATCTCCGCCTCTGGCCAATGCCCGATGCCCGATGCCCGAAGCCCGAAGTCCGAAGTCCGAAGCCCCTAGCCAGCCGGGGTCACCTGAATCTCAGCGTAGACCCCGAAGTGATCGCTCGCGCAGATGCCCTGCTCGCGCTCGGTCAACACGACCTCGCACTCACGAACCGTGCCCCGGCCGTCTTTCTTGCGGGTCGTGACCAGGATGTAATCGATGCGGCGATCGAGATCGAGCGAGCGCAGCGGGCGTGTCAGCTCGTTCTCGCTCGACCACGTGATGCCCTCGTCGTGCGGATGCAGGCGCAGCCACGCGTCTTGAAAGTGCGTGCGCCGGCCGCCGAGCGTGGTGAGGCCGCGCAGGAAGCGCATCTCGTCGGAGTCGGGCGTCGCGTTGAAATCGCCGCACAGGATCTGCGGCGGGCTCGTGTCGGTGCGCAGCGCGCGGATCGCCGCGTCGATCGCGAGCACCTGCTGCTCGCGCGCCACGCCGTCGTCGAGCCGGTAATGCAGGTGCGTCGTGTGCACCCAGATCCCGTCGATCAGGCCCGACAACAAGATCCGCGCCTCGGTCGGGCGCGGCTCGGGTAGCGCGATCACGCGCGAATCCTCGAGCGGCGCGCGCGTCAGGATCGCGAGGCCCTCCTGGCCGCCGTCCCATTGCACCGCGACCGCGTAGCGCGCGTGCATGCCGAGCTCGGCCGCGAGCGCGTCGGCGGTCGTGCGCCCCGACACGCCGTCGAGCGGCCGCGCCTCCTGCATGCACACGACATCCGGTGCGCGCGCGCGCAGCTGGCGCGCCGCGAGCTGGAGCCGCGTCTCGAGCGGTGGCTCGATGCCCCAGAAGTTGAGCGTGACGATCTTCATGACCCGCGATACACGCAGCGCGAGGTCGGCGTCTCCGACACGGCGACCTCGACGAGCCCCGGCAAGCCCGGCAGCAAGCGCTGCCACCACCACGCCGCGAGCA
This sequence comes from Kofleriaceae bacterium, assembly GCA_036490935.1. Lineage (GTDB taxonomy): Bacteria > Myxococcota_A > Polyangia > Haliangiales > Haliangiaceae > JABFXX01. Next base: position 103,398 of record DASXCY010000030.1, read on the forward strand.
GCTCGCTCGTCGGATTCGCGAGCCCGTCGATCTCGTTCAGCACGCGATGGTCGAGCGCCCGCACCAGCGGCGCCGCGCGGTCGTCGAGCGCGGCGAAATCGACGACCCAGCCGAGCTCGGGATCGACGTCGCCTTCGATCGCGATCTCGATCGCGTAGCTATGGCCGTGCATGCGCGCGCACTTGTGCCCCTGGGGTACCTTGGGCAGGAAATGCGCCGCCTCGAAGCGGTAGGTGCGTTGTAGCCGCGCGCGCATGGCGGGCTTTTAGCATGTTTACAATCGACCCAGAGGATCAGGTATAGAGTCGCGGTCATGAGACGAGCTTGGCTCTTGGCGCTGGCAGCGTGCGGCGGCGCCAGCACGAAGTCGCCCCTGCCCGCATGGCAGAAGTCGCTCCCCGATTCCAGCGTGATGGGGACGTGGCGCGGCTACTCGGCGTCGCGTGGCATCGTCCACCTGCACTCGCCGTTCTCGTGGGACGCGTGCGATCAGATGCCGCGCGATCCGCTGCCGCTCGGCATGGTGAACGAGGCCTGCCTCGACGACCTGCGCACCGCGCTGTGCACCGACAAGATCGACTTCGCCGCGCTGACCGATCACGGCGATACGATGGCGGACGAGGACTTTCCGACCTTGTTCAGCATGCGCGGCAGCGACGAAGCGGTGATGGATCCCGTCACCGGCGATCAGATCGCGTCACGGATGACGTGCGACGACGGCCACGTCGTCACGCTCACGGTCGGCACCGAGAACTCGATCATGCCGATCATGCTTCATCACCACGTGCCCGGCGCGGCGAGCGACCGCGACGCCATCTACACCGCGTACACGCCCGACGCGGTGCAGGCGTTCCACGACGCCGGCGGCCTGGCCTGGATCGCGCACACCGAACAGCACCCGATCGCCGACTTGCGGCTGCTGCAGCCCGACGGCATCGAGGTCTACAACCTGCACGCGAACATCGATCCGAAAATCCGCGGCCCGTACCTCGGCCTCGACCCCGACGGCGCGATCGCCGCGGCGCTGCAGTTCACCGACACCACGCCCGGTCACCCCGAGCCCGATCTCGCGCTGCTTTCGTTCCTCGAGGTCAACCAGCCCGCGGTCACCGCGTGGAATCAGGCGCTCGGCGACGGCCGCCACCTGCCCGCGACGGCCGGCAGCGACGCGCACCAGAACGCGCTGCCGGTGCTGCTCGCCGATGGCGAGCGCGGCGATTCGTATCGTCGCGTGCTGCGCTGGTTCGCGAACATCGTGCTCGTGCACGATCGCAACGATCCGACCGAGCTCGAGGCCGCGCTCCAGCACGGCCGCGTGTTCGCGGTGTTCGAGCTGCTCGGCACGCCGGCAGGCCTCGACATCCACGCGATCACCCCGGGCAACGCGATCGCCGAGCTGGGCGACACCGTCAACACGGGCTCCACGCTGGTCATCACCGTACCGACCGTGCTCGGCCTCGATCCGAGTTTGCCGGCACCCGAGATCCACGCCACGGTCCTGCATGTCGACGCGTCCGGCGCGACTGCCGTGGCGACCAGCGACGGCAGCCCGATCCAGCTCCCGCTCGCGGCGCCCGGCGCGTATCGCGTCGAGATCACGATGGTGCCGCACCACCTTGGCCCGTACCTGGGCGATCTGGGCACAAGCTTCGCCGAGGTCGAGGTCCCGTGGATCTATGCCAGCCCGATCTACGTGCAGTAGCGCTATGCTCGTGAGGCCATGAGGACGCTCGCGATCGCGCTCCTGCTTGCCACCGGCTGCGTGCAGGATGACTCCACGCCGAGCTACCCGACCGATCCGGGCGGACCGTACGATCCGGGCCAGGGCAGCGGCGGCGGCATCGACTACGGCTGCCAGCACGACAGCGATTGCGGCGCCGGCTACGTGTGCGCGCGCACGTACGAGTGCCTGGCGCCCGACGAGGTTCGCACCGTACACATCGCGTGGACGCTCGAAGGTCAGCCCGCGACCGCGACGAGCTGTTCGAGCTCGCCCGATCTCGAGGTCGACTTCGACTTCGGCGGCGGCGCGTGGTGGGGCTGGGCGCCGGTGCCGTGCGTCGAGGGCGTGTTCACGATCGACAAGATGCCGACGATCGACAACGAGGTCTCGGTCTCGCTCGCCGAGGATCAGGGGACGCAAACGCAGGGCTTGATCGACGCCACGACCGGCAAGGTCACGATCGATCTGCCGTTCTGATGCGCGCGCTCGCAGTGGCCATCGTGGTTGCCGGCTGTGGCGGCAACGGCTCGTCGGGCGGCGCCTGCACGCAAGACGCGCAGTGCGACAGCGGCGACGTGTGCGCCGCGAACGGGCTGTGCTGGAGCGCCGATTCGGTGCGCAACGCGCGCATCCAGTGGACGGTCGGCGGCCAGCCGGCGAGCGCCGCGTCGTGCAGCTCGATCCCGAATCTCGACATGTACTTCACCGCGCCGGAAGGAGACAGCTCGGAGGACTTCGGCTACGCGCCGGTGCCGTGCGCCGAGGGCGTGTTCACCGAGCTCAAGCTCCCGGACATCTACACCGACGTCCAGTTCCTCGACGACGTCTCGCAGGCCCCGCTCGGCGAGGGCACGATCGGCGGCACGGCCTCGACTTCTGTCGATCTCGAGCCGTAAGTACTTGCCCTACCAGGCAGCCTGGGTATCGTCGGCGCGTGGTGACCGCGCCGATGACAACTCCCGAAACCACGCGGGTCGAGCCCGAGGATTCGACCGTCACACAGACGACGGTCGAGGAGCTGCGCCCGCTGTACCGCCAGATGCTCGCGATCCGGCGCATGGAAGAGGCGGCGGCCAAGGCGTACTCGCAGGGCAAGATCGGCGGCTTCCTGCACCTCATCATCGGCCAGGAGGCGGTGTGCGTCGGCGCGATCGCCGCGCTCGAAGCCAAGGATTACGTGGTCGCGACCTACCGCGAGCACGGCCACGCCTACGCGAAGGGCGTGACGTCGCGCGCGATCCTCGCCGAGCTGTACGGCAAGAAGACCGGGCTCGTGCGCGGCCTCGGCGGCTCGATGCACCTGTTCAGCAAGGAGCACAACTTCCTCGGCGGCTACGGCATCGTCGGCGGCCACGTGCCGATCGCGGCGGGCGCGGCGTTCGCGTCCAAGTATCGCGGCGACGGTCGGGTGACCGAGTGCTTCTTCGGCGAGGGCGCGTCGACGATCGGCGGGTTCGCCGAGGGCCTCGCGCTCGCCGGGCTGTGGAAGCTGCCGGTCGTGTTCATCTGCGAGAACAACCAGTACTCGATGGGCACGCCGCTGTATCGCTCGCTCGCGGTCGAGGACGTGTCGCTGCGCGCGCTCGCCCACGGCATGGCACGCGATCGGTTCGACGGCGACGACGTCATCAAGGTCAAGCGCCGCATCGCCGAGGCGGTCGAGCGCGCGCGGACGACCGGCGAGCCGACGCTCGTCGAGGTCGTGACGTATCGGTTCCGCGGCCACTCGATGAGCGACCCGGGCCTGTACCGCACGAAGGAAGAGGTCGAGGAGTGGCGGCGGCGCGATCCGCTCAACAAGACCCGGCTGCGGCTCGTCGAGCTCGGCATGCCGGAGCCCGAGATCGAGGCGCTCGAGGCCGACGTCAAGGCCGAGATCGAGGACGCGGTGAAGTTCGCCGAGGAGTCGCCGGTCGCCGACGCCTACGCCCAGTACGTGACGAAGGAAGCGGACTCGTGAGCGTGATCTCGTACCGCGAGGCGCTGAACCAGGCGATGCGCGAGGAGATGGAGCGCGACGCCAGCGTCTTCGTGATGGGCGAAGAGGTCGGCCACTACAACGGCGCGTACAAGGTGACGCAAGGGCTGCTGCAGCGGTTCTCCGAGCGCCGCATCATCGACGCGCCGATCGCCGAGATGGGATTCGCGGGCGTCGGCGTCGGCGCCGCGATGGTCGGGCTGCGGCCGATCATCGAGTTCATGACGTTCAACTTCTCGCTCGTCGCGATCGATCAGATCGTGAACAACGCGGCGAAGATCTTCCAGATGAGCGGCGGGCAGTTCAACGTGCCGATCGTGTTCCGCGGCCCGGGCGGCCCGGCCGTGCAGGTGGGCTCGCAGCACAGCCAGGCGCTCGAGGCGTTGTACGCGCACGTGCCGGGCTTGAAGGTCGTGATGCCGGCGACCGCGGTCGACGCGAAGGGCCTGTTGAAGAGCGCGATCCGCGATGACAACCCGGTCGTGTTCATCGAGGGCGAGACGCTCTACAACACGACGTGGGAAGTCCCCGACGACGAGGTCGTCATCCCGCTCGGCGTCAGCGACGTCAAGCGCGAGGGCAAAGACGTGACGCTGATCGCGTGGTCGAAGATGGTGTGGACGTGCCTCGACGCGGCGAAGGCGCTCGCGGAGGACGGCATCGACGCCGAGGTCGTCGACGTCCGCACGCTCCGGCCGCTGGACAAAGCGGGCATCGCGGCCAGCGTCGCGAAGACCGGGCGGTGCGTGATCGTCGAGGTCGGCTGGCCGGTCGCCGGCTTCGGCGCCGAGGTCGCGTATCAGGTGCAGCGCGCGTGCATGGACGCCCTCGACGCGCCGATCGAGCGCGTGACGAGCGACGACGTGCCGATGCCGTACGCGAAGAACCTCGAGGACGAGGTGCAGCCGCAGGTGAAGGACGTGGTCGCCGCGGTCAAGCGCGTGCTCTACCTGGAGTAGGAAATGGCGCAGATCATCGGATTGCCCAAGCTGTCGCCCACGATGGAAGAGGGCGTGCTCGTCCGCTGGACGAAGCACGAAGGCGACAAGGTGTCGCCGGGAGACCTGATCGCCGAGGTCGAGACCGACAAGGCGAACATGGACTTCAACATCGAGGACGAAGGCGTGCTGTTGAAGTTCCTCGTCAAGGAAGGCGAGACCGTCAAGCTCGGCGCGCCGGTGGCGATCATCGGCAAGGCGGGCGAGGACGTCAGCGCGCTGGTGCAGCAGGCGGCACAGCGGGCTTCGGACTCCGGACCTCGGACTTCGGCCGGACCGGAGACGAGCACGAGTGCCCCGGCGGCGAAAGCGCAGCCGCGCGAGGCAACGAAGCCGGAGATGGAGCAACGCGCGAAGCCGACGACGAAGCCACCGGCACCGGCGTCATCGGCGACCGGCCCGGCCGAGAGGCCTCAGGCCGCAGACCTCGGGCCTCAGGCGCACAGCGGAAAGCTGCTCGCGTCACCGCTCGCGAAGTCCCTCGCGATCGAGCTCGGCATCGATCTCCGCCACGTGACCGGCTCGGGTCCCGGTGGCCGCATCGTCGAGCGCGACGTGCGCGGGGCCGCGGAAGCCGGCGGCGGCAACGGCCACGCTGCTCCTCAGCCCGAAGCCCGAAGTCCGAAGCCCGAAGCCCCGGCGCAGACGGCCATCGCGGTCCGCCGGCCACAAGCTGCCGACTCCGACGGCGACTACACGGATGTCCCCGCCAGCGCCATGCGCAAGCGGATCGCGCAGCGGCTCACCGAGGCCAAGCGCGATGTCCCGCACTTCTACCTGATGCGCACGTTCGATGCCGCGCCGATGCTCGGCTTCCGCGAGCGCCTGAACACGCTGCTCGGCGACCGCGGCAAGGTCAGCGTCAACGATCTGATCGTGAAGGCCGTCGCGCTCGCGCTGCGCCGCGTGCCCGAAGCCAACGCGGCCTGGGAGCCAAAGGCAATCATCGATGGCTCCGAAGGCGCGATCCGCGTGTTCCACCGCGTCCACGTCGGGATCGCGGTCGCGATCGAGGACGGCCTCGTCACGCCCGTCGTGCGGGACGCCGATCAGAAAGGCATCGGCGCGATCGCCGCCGAGGTCCGCGACCTCGCCGACCGCGCCAAGCACCGCCAGCTCAAGGGCCACGAGATCACCGGCTCGACGTTCACGGTCTCGAACCTGGGCATGTTCGGGATCGAGCGTTTCACCGCGATCCTGAATCCGCCCGAGGCGGGCATCCTCGCGATCGGCACGGTCGTCGACGCGCCCGTCGTCGTCAACAATCAGCTCGCGATCGGCAAGCGCATGACCGTGACGATGTCGTGCGACCACCGCGTCATCGACGGCGCCCTCGGCGCGCGCTGGCTCGCCGCGTTCGTCGACCTGATCGAGCATCCCGAGTCGCTCGCGCTATGAGCGATGCGCCACTCGACGTGGTCGTCATCGGCTCGGGGCCGGGCGGCTACGTCGCCGCGATCCGGTGCGCGCAGCTCGGCTTGAAGACCGCGTGCGTCGAGCGCGCCGAGCTCGGTGGCATCTGTCTCAACTGGGGTTGCATCCCGACCAAGGCGCTGCTCAAGAGCGCCGAGATCCTCGATCACGCGCGCCGCGCCAAGGAGTTCGGCGTGATCGTCGAGGGCGTGCGCCCCGACTTCGCCGCGATCATCAAGCGCTCGCGCGAGATCGCCGACAAGATCAGCAAGGGCGTCGGCTTTCTGTTCCGCAAGAACAAGATCGAGCACATCGCCGGCACCGCGAAGCTCCTGCCACGCGCCGGGGCGTGGCAACCGCACAAGATCCAGGTCGGCGACCGCGTCGTCGAGGCCAAACACGTCATCCTCGCGACCGGCGCGCGCGCGAAGTCGCTCCCCGGCATCGAGCTCGACGGCGAGCGCATCGTCGAGTACCGGCGCGCGATGACGCTGCCGCAGCAGCCCAGGACGCTCGCCGTGCTCGGCGCCGGCGCGATCGGCGTCGAGTTCGCGTCGTTCTATCGCTCGCTCGGCACCGAGATCACGATCGTCGAGTTCCTGCCGCGGCTCGTGCCGAACGAGGACGCCGAGATCAGCCTCGAGCTGCAGAAGGCGTTCGACAAGCGCGGCATCAAGACGCTCGTCGGCCACAAGCTCGCGAGCGCCAGGCGCGACGGCGACCGCGTGAAGCTGGTCGCCGAACCGGCGGCGGGCGGCGCGAAGGTCGAGCTCGAGGCCGACGTGCTGCTCGTCGCGGTCGGCGTGGCGCCGAACACCGAAACCCTCGGGCTCGAGGCGCACGGCATCCAGCTCGACCGCGGCTTCATCAAGACCGACGCCGAAAACCGCTGCGGCGACGGCCTGTGGGCGATCGGCGACGTGATCGGCCGCGGCCTCGCGCACGTCGCGTCGGCGGAGGGCGTGTTCGTCGCCGAGAAGATCGCCGGCGTGCACGCCGAGCCGCTGCAGTACGACGCGATTCCCGCGTGCACGTACTGCCATCCCGAGATCGCCTCGATCGGGCTCACCGAGGCCACGGCGAAGGCGCAGAACCTGCCCATCAAGGTCGGGCGCTTCCCGTGGCGCACGCTCGCCCGCGCGGTCGGCTCCGGCGAGACCACCGGCTTCGTCAAGGTCATCTGGCACGCCGAGACCGGCGCGCTGGTCGGCGCCCACCTGATCGGCCCGGCCGTGACCGACATCATTGCCGAGCTGTCACTGGCGAAGTCGACCGAGGTCAACGCCGAGTCGCTGATGTCCACCATCCACGCCCATCCGACTTTTGCCGAGGCGATCCGCGGCGCGACCGAAGACGCCTACGGGCACGCCATCGATCTGTAAAGCCGAGCGCACGCGCACGGGGACGGGTCTCACGCGCCGGCGGTTTCCGGCGTAACCCGACGACAACCAAGGCCTGCCACATGGTGCGTGCGTGTATCTCCGGGGTTCGGCACGTCGCTTGAAGCGGACGCACGAGAGGCTACGCTTTCCGTGCTGTTCACCGCATTCCTGATTCACGATCGCGCCGAGGCCGTCGAGCCGATCCGCGCCGCGCTCGCGGAGCTGGGCGGCGAGCTCGTGTGTTTCGACGACGTCTGCACCGCGAGCATGCAGCTCGCACGGCGCCGCGGCATCGAGCTGGTCGTGCTCGACCTCGTGGCTCCGGAGCACGAGTGCGCGCGGATCGCGCCCCGGCTGCGCGGGACGGCGCTGGTCGCGATGGTCGAGCCCGACGAGCTCGGCCCCGTGCTCGCCGCCGGCGCCGACGATTGCGTGCGCCGCGATGCCGCACCGTGCGAGGTCGCCGCGCGGCTGCGCGCGGCCCTGCGGACCGGCGCCGACCGAGCGCGCCGCAATCGCCGCGAGCGCAAGCTGACCGAGGACCTGCGCGCGCTCGCGCGCGAGAAGCATCGGCTCGAGCGCATCGCGTGCGTCGACTCGCTGACGGGCGTGGCGAACCGCCGTCACGTGCTGGCGCTGCTCGACGCCGAGTGGAAGCGCTCGGCCCGCGACGGCACCCCGATCTCGGTCGTGATGGTCGATCTCGACTATTTCCACGCGTTCAACGAGCGCTACGGCCACGGCGGCGGCGACGGCTGCCTGCGCCGCGTGTGCGCCGCGATGGTCGGCGCGCTGCGCCGGCCGTCGGATTTTCTCGGCCGCTACGGCGGCGAGGAGTTCGTCGCGGTGCTCGCCGGCACCGATGCGAGCGGCGCCGCGATCGTCGCCGAGCGGCTGCGCGCCGCGGTCGAGGGGCTCGGGATCCCGCACGCGGCCTCGGCGTGCTCGCGCGTCGTGACGATCAGCGTCGGGTTCGCGACCTGCCGCGCCAAGCCCGACGCGGTCGTCGCCGACTTGCTGTCGAAGGCCGACCACGCGCTGCTCACCGCGAAGGCGCACGGCAAGAACCGCGTCGTCGGCGAAGCGCCGCCGGCCACGGTGCGCCCGGCGGTGTCGTCGCTGCCGTGGACGCGGTTTCCGGCCGTCGTCGCCGATCCGTGGTTCGCGGATCGCATCCCCGGCTTCCTCGCGGGCTGCCGCGACGAGGTGCGCGCGATCGGCGGCGCGTGCGCGGCCGGCGCGTTCGATCGCGTGCGGGGCCTCGCGCGCCGCCTGCGAGGCGCCGCGCACGACCACGGCTTCGCGCACATCGCCCGGCTCGCCGCCGAGCTCGATCACGGCGCCCGCCTCGAGGAGCGCACGGCGATCGCGAACGCGCTCGACGAGCTGGTCCAGTACCTGGACCACGTCCAGGTCACGTATCGCCGGCCGCTCGATCAATCGGCCTAAAGCTGCTATGCAGCCCAGGTGAGCGAGAGCGAGCGGCTGCACCTGCCGGTGGTGGAAGGCACCGCCGCGCCGCGCCGCCGCCATCCCGAGTGGATCCGCGCGCAGCTGCCGAGCAAGCCCGAGTTCTTCGAGCTGCGCGCGATGGTGAAGGAGCTCGCGCTCCACACCGTGTGCGAGAGCGCGAGCTGCCCGAACATCGGCGAGTGCTGGACGCGCCGCGCGCTCACGATCATGATCCTCGGCGACATCTGCACGCGCTCGTGCCGATTTTGCGACGTCACGACCGGCCGGCCGCTGCCGCCCGACCCCGACGAGCCGCGCCGCGTCGCCGAGATGCTCGCGCGCCTCTCGCTCGAGCACACGGTGATCACGTGCGTCGACCGCGACGACCTCGCCGATTTCGGCGCCGCGCACTGGGCCGAGACGATCACCCGCGTGAAACAAGCGTGCCCCGGGATGACGCTCGAGGTCCTCGCCGGCGACTTCAAAGGCAAGACCGACCTCGTCGACATCGTGCTCGACGCCGATCCCGACGTGTTCGCGCACAACCTCGAGACCGTGCCGCGGCTGTCGCGCGCGGTGCGCGTGCAGGCGAGCTATCCGCGCAGCTATCGCGTGCTCGAGCACGCGCGCAAACGCGGGGCGGTGACCAAGACCGGCCTCATGCTCGGCCTGGGCGAGACGATCGCGGAGGTCCACGAGGTGCTGCGCGAGCTCGCGCAGCTCGGCGTCGAGATCGTGACGCTCGGCCAGTACCTCGCGCCGTCGAAGCAGCACCTGCCGATCGAGCGCTACGTGCATCCCAGCGAGTTCGCCGAGCTCGAGCAGTTCGCGCGCGCGGCCGGCATCGTCCACGTCGTCGCGGGCCCGCTCGTGCGCTCGAGCTACCATGCCGATGGCCAGGCCGAGCTCGTGCGCGCGCTACGCGCCCGCTAGCTGCCAGGCGAGCTTCGCGCACAACACGCCCGACACGACGAGCACGAGGATCCGCACGACCCGCGCGCCGCCCTTCAGCGCGAGCTGTGCGCCGAGCGCGCCGCCGACGAGCTGGCCGACCGCCATCGCGAGCGAGACCTCCCATACGACCTGGCCGGCGAGCGCGAACGCGATCAGCGCGGCGAGGTTCGACGCGAAGTTCACGACCTTCGCATCGGCGCTCGCGTGCACGAGGCTGCGCCCGCACACCGCGACGAAGCCGACGATGAGGAACGTGCCGACGCCGGGGCCGAAGAAGCCGTCGTAGGCGCCGAGTACGAGCGCGAGCGCCGCGACCGCGTACGGCCGCACGCGCGGCGCATCGGCCTCGCGCATCGGCTTCTTGACGACGAGCACGACGGCCGCGGCGACGAGCAACACGAGCACGACCGGCCGCAGCGCTGCGTTCGAGACGTGCGACACCGCGATCACGCCGGCGAGCGAGCCGGCGAACGCGAGCGGAAACGCGTAGCGCGCCTGCCGCCGATCGACGCGATCGGCGCGCCAGAACGCGACGAGCGCGGCGAACGAGCCCCACACGCTCTGGCCCTTGTTGGTCGCGAGCGCCGGCAGCGGCGCCAGCCCGGCCGCGAGCAGCGCCGGCAGCGTGATCAGCCCGCCGCCGCCCGCGATCGCGTCGACCGTGCCCGCGCCGAGCGCGGCGAGCGCGAGCAGGGCGATCGTGAGCGGCGGCACCTGGAGACGGTAGCAGGATGGGCTTTGGGCTTTGGCCAGAGATCGGAAGCTCCCTTCGGGCCAAAGTCCAAAGCCCGAAGCCCAAAGCCTCCTAGACTCTGCCCATGGACATCACCGTCGTCGGCGCCGGCGTGATCGGCCTCGTCACCGCGCGCGCGCTCGAGCAGCGCGGCCATCGCGTGCGCGTCGTCGCGGCCGAGGTCGGCGAGGCGACCACGTCGGCGGCCGCGGGCGCGGTGTGGTTCCCGTATCGCGCCGGGCCGCCCGGCAAGGTCGCGCTGTGGGCGGCGCGCACGCGCACGTGGCTCGAGCAGCTCGCGCGCGACGCGCCCGAGGCCGGCGTCGATTCGCTGGTCGGCTACGAGATCACCGACGACGAGGGTCGCGACGTGCCGTGGTGGGCGGCGCACATCGACGTCGAGCGCGCGGCGGCGCCGGTGACCGGCGCGCCGCTCGCGTGGCGGTTCACCGCGCCGCGCGCCGAGCCCGCGCGGTTCCTGCCGTATCTCGCGGCCCGGCTGCACGCGCCCATCGAGCGTCGCGCGGTCGTCGAGCTCGCCGCCGAGCCGGGCGACGTCGTCGTCAACTGCGCGGGCCTCGCCGCGCGCGAGCTCGCCGCCGACGACCTGCTCTACCCGCTGTTCGGGCAAGTCGCGATCGCCGAGCTCGGCGCGATCGATCCGCGCGTCACGATCACCGACCACCGCGCCGCCGCAGTCGGCGACGGCCACGACCTGTTCTACGCGATCCCGCGCCGCGACGAGGTCGTGCTCGGCGGTTGCTCGCGACCCTACCCGCCCGGCGCCCCGATCGAGCTCGATCCCGCGATCACGGCACGCGTCGTCGCCCACGCGCGCGCGCTCGGCCTGGCGATCGGCGCCGTCCGCCGCGAGCGCGCCGGCCTGCGCCCGTACCGACTCGAGGTGCGGCTCGAGCGCGCCGGCCGCGTCGTCCACCACTACGGCCACGGCGGGGCCGGCTTCACGCTGTGCTGGGGCTGCGCCGAAGACGTGGTCGCGCTCGTCGAAGCTTAGGGGCCGCGAACGGATAACTCGATCGTGCTCGCGGCCGATCCATCCTGGCCGCGCCTCGCCCTGCGGGCGCCTCGACCGCGATCATCGATCGATTTGTCCGTTCGCGGCCCCTTAGAACGCGAGGACGCCGCCGAAGTACAGCCCGGCCGCCGCGGCGACCAGCACGAGCACGGCGACGATCGCGATCCACTTGCCGCGGCTCATCGGCCGGTTGCGCTCGGCGACCGCGCGACCGATCACCGGACCATCGGGCGTCTGCGCGCGATCGACCTCGGTGTCGGGCGAGCCGTTCAGCTTCGTGCGCTCGGTGACGGGCGTGTCGTCGGCCGCCTTCATGTTCTGCGACTTGCGCTCGGGTGCCGGCGTCTTGCCGGAACCGGTGCTGCCCATGCCGACGCCGCGCGCCGTCGCGTCGGCCTTGGCCTTGGCCATGCCCTTGATCGCCTCGTCGCGCACGACGAGCATCGTCGGATCGTCGTCGCCGACGCGCCCGCGGCCGGTCTCGACGACCAGCGGCTGCTTCGCCTTCGCCATCATCTTCGCGTCGACCGCGGTGAGCTCGCCGGAATCGCCGAGGCCGACCGACACCGGCGACGGCCGCGCCATCGCCTTGGCCTCGTGGAACCGCACCGCGGCCTTGTCGTGCGACGTCTCTTCCATCGCGAGCACGGCGGGATGAATGTGCCCTTCCGTCAGGCAGCGCTCCCACGCCGTGCGCAGCGCCTGCTCGGCGTCCTGGCCGTCCTTGAAGCGCGTGGTCGCGCTCGGCTGCAGCGCGGTCATCGTCACGGTCGCGAGCGGCTCGGGGATCGACGGATCGTGGCGCGTCGGCGGCGGCGCGTTGCCCTGCACGACGTAGCCGTTCGTCGTCTTGGTATCCGGGCCTTCGTAGGGGATGCGGCCGCTCAGCAGCTCGTACATCACCGCGCCCCACGCGAACACGTCGGCCTGCGGCGTGTAGCGGCCCTCGCGGATCGCCTCGGGCGGCGAGTAGCCGGGCGTGCCCATGAAGATGCCGACCTGCGTGAGGTCGCTGTCGGGCAGGCGCGCGATCCCGAAATCGGCGAGCTTCCACCGGTTATCGCCGGCGTGCAGCACGTTCGCCGGTTTGACGTCGCGGTGGACGATGCGTTGGCGGTGCGCGAACGACAGCGCGCTCGCGAGATCGAGCCCGATCTGCACGCACTTGTTGACCGGGATGCGCACGCGATCGAGCCGATCGGCGAGCGACTCGCCCGGCAGGTACTCGAGCACCATGAACGGCGCGCCGGTGTCCTCGTCGACGCCGACGTCGAAGATCGTGACGATCGCGGGATGCGACATCTTCGCGGCGGCCTTGGCCTCGCGCTGGAATCGCTCGAGGAACGCCGAGCGCACGCGCCTGCCCTGCTGCTGCGGGCTCATGATCGTCTTCACCGCGACGACGCGATCGAGCAGCGGATCGCGCGCCTTGTAGACGACGCCCATCGCGCCCTTGCCGATCGTCTTCACGACCTCGTAGCGGCCGATCGACTTGCGACCCTCTTCGCCGACCAGCCCCATGCCCGGCGGCGCTTCGGCACGCAGACGCGTCCCGGTACGCGGGCGTAGTTGGTCGGCTTCCGGCATGGACCCGCGCCGAGCTTAACATGGACGCTGCGCAGCCCAAGAAAGGGGCTTCGGGCTGCGGGCTTCGGCCACACTTACCGTGACGTGCGTCCAGTGCCCGAAATCTTCGTGCCCGGCGAAACCGACTGGGTAATGAACGCGTTGCCGCCGATGACCGCGCCCGTGCCGATCACCGTCTCGCCGCCCAGGATGGTCGCATTGGCGTAGATCACGACGTCGTCCTCGATCGTCGGATGCCGGCGATGGTCGGGCGCCGGGCGGGCCTCGCCCTGGGGCACGGTGAGCGCGCCGAGCGTGACGCCCTGATAGACGCGGACGCGGGCGCCGATGCGCGTGGTCTCGCCGATCACGACGCCCGTGCCGTGATCGATGAAGAATGCCGGCCCGATCTGGGCGCCGGGGTGGATGTCGATGCCGGTGCGGCGGTGCGCGAGCTCGGTCATCATGCGCGGCACGATCACCGCGCCCTCGTCGGCGAGCGCGTGCGCGATGCGATACACCGCGATCGCGTACGTGCCCGGATAGGTCAGCAGGATCTCGTCGATGCCGGTCGCGGCCGGATCGCTCTCGTACGCGGCGCGCAGATCGAGCCGCACCTGCGCGCGCAGCTCGGGCAACCGGCCGAGGAAGCGGTCGGCGATCGAATCGGCGCGCGCGGTGCAGTCCGCGCACTCGAGCTCGTTGCGGCCGAGCTCCTGCTGCCGCTTGTGGTGGAGCGCGCGGTAGACCTGCCGCTGCAACGCGACGCGCAGCTCCTCGATGCGGCCGCGCAACAGCGAGCGCAGCTCGATCCGATCGCTGCGCGGCACGTCGGGCCCGGCATAGCCGGGGAACAACAGCTCGCGCGCGATCTCGACGCAGCGCTCGACGCCATGCTCGCTCGGCAGCTCGTAGCTGCCGATGTGCTGCATCTCGCTCGCTTCCGGATCGAGGTACGCGTCGAGCAGCTCGTCGGCGACGCGATCGAGCGTATCGAGACGCTCGACGTGCAGCGGACGGCGCTCGGTCGTCATCCCGGAAGCTTACTTCGGCTGCGCGGTCGTGCGCAGGTACGGCTTCACGGTCTTGAAGCCGGCCGGGAACTGCTTCTTGGCATCCTCGTCGGAGACCGAGTTCACGATGATGACGTCCTGACCCTGCTTCCAGTCGGACGGCGTCGCGACCTTGTGCTTCGCGGTGAGCTGCAGCGAATCGATGACGCGCAGCACTTCGTCGAAGTTGCGGCCGGTCGAAGCCGGATAGGTGAGCGTCAGCTTGACCTTCTTGTCAGGCCCGATGATGAACACCGAGCGCACGGTCAGCGTGTCGTTCGCCTTGGGGTGGATCATGCCGTACAGGTTGGAGACGTGGCGGTCCGGGTCCGCGATCAGCGGGAAGTTGAGCGCCGAGCCGGTGACCTCCTGGATGTCCTTGCCCCAGTCCTTGTGCGAGCCCAGCGGATCGACGGACAGGCCGATGACCTTGACGCCGCGCTTGTCGAACTCGGGCTTGAGTGCCGCGACGCGCCCGAGCTCGGTCGTGCACACCGGGGTGAAGTCCTTCGGGTGCGAGAACAGCACGGCCCAGCTGTTCCCTAACCAGTTATGGAACTGGAGCTTGCCCTCCGTCGTCTCCGCCGTGAAATCGGGTGCCTCGTCGCCTAGCTGAAGTGCCATGAGCTGTCTCCGTGATGGTTATCGTCGCCGCCGTTATAGCGGATGCCGCGCCAAGCGGCAAGCGACCTTTGCATGGATTCACCTAGGCGTCGGTTCCGGAGCCGCGTTGATCTTCGCGACGACCGCATCGACCTTGTCGTCGGGAATGGTCACGCGCGTCGGCATGCCGCCGCCGAGCTCGAACAGCGCGACGAAGTCCCAGCCCGAGTCGAACGCGGCGGCGATGGTGAGCATCCCGGAGTCGCGCACGATCGACACCGGCGCGCGGGCCTGACCGGCGAGCAGCAGGTCGGTCTTGTCGAACTGGCCTTGCGCGCCCGCGGTGTCGACGACGGCGACGCGGCCCCGGATCGTGAAGTGGCGAGCGAGCTCGACGGTGCGCGCATCGCGGCGCTCGAACTCGACGGCGGCCTCGGCGATGACGTCGGAGTGCGGCCCCGGCTTCAGCCCGGCGACGAGGAACTGCACGACCGCGCGCTTGAGCTGGTCATCGCGAAACTTCGCGCGCAGGGCGCGATCGATACGCTGGGCGATGGGGCCCGGCGTCCCGACGCGCGTGTCGACCGCGCGCGCGTCATCGTCGGCGCCGGGATACGGCTCGCGGCCGTCGAGGATCCACTTGGCGGCGGCGTAGAGGCCGTCGAGGTCGACGTGCGTGAGGATCGAGTCGATGGGCCCGGTGTGGCGCACGAGCTCGGGCGTGACCATCTCGGGGCACGCGCCGTGCTGCGCCTTGGTGGCGAGCACGAAGCGGGGATCGGCGGCGAACTCGGCGTGGCGCTCGTGGTCGTGGTGATCGACCCACGCGGCGAGCCGGTCGCCGAGCGCGGTGAGGAACGGCTTGGTGACGAGGTCGAACGAGACGGAAGTGCCGACCGTGGCGGCGAACGCGATGTCGAGGATGACGACGCGACCCGGGAGTTTCTCGGCGCGCGGGAGGACGCGCGGAGAAGCGAAGGCGAGATGCGGGAGGTGCACGAGGACCGAGTGGTCAGGATACGGGAACGGGGACGGGGACGGGAGACGGGAGGCCGGAACGGGGTGGCCTGGCCAGTCCTCCGTCCCCGAGTCCCATTCCGTCCCCGACTCCGATTCCGCTTCCGCCGCCGCTACGGGCTGATCGACTTCGGGCAGTGCATCGTCACGCTCCAGCCGTCGTGCAGGTAGATCTGCCGCACCGTCCCGCGGTCCCCACATTGCGCCGCGCCCGGCCCGAGCAAGCACAGGGTGCGCTCGCCGCCATCCGCGACGAGCGCGCTCCGCCGCCCCGGCGCGACCTGGCCGATCAACGCGCCGTCGATCCACACCTCCACCGGATCGGGACACCCCGCGTTATCCACGAAGAACGTCGACCTCGGCCTCGGCCGCGGCGGCACCTTCTTGGGCGCCGCCACCGCCGGTTCGTCCTCGACGATCACGTGATACCGCGCCGGATCCTTCGCCGCCGCCGCGAGCAGTGCGTCGCTGCAGCCGGCCGCGCGCAGCTCCGGTCCCAGGCCACGCGACCACTCCGCGCGCAGCTCGGCCGCATCCGCCAGCGCCAGCCGGTAGCTCTTCTTCGCCGCCGCGACCCCCGCGCGCGCGTTCGGCAGCAGGCCCGCCGTCAACCCGAGCTCGTCGTGACGCGCGAGGTAGCGCTCCTCGCGCTCGAGCTCCACGCCGAGTCGATCGAACCTCGCGAGTGCGTCCTGCGCCGCCCGCCACGTCGGCCCGAGCTCGCCCACCGGACACACCTTGGGCCGGGGCCGCGCCGCCGGCCCGACGCCGAGCGCGCCGAGTAACGCGATGAACCGATCCTGGTAGTCCTTGCGCGCGCGCGTCATCTCTGCCGCGACGTGGTCGTAGCGATCGAGCGCAGCCTGGATGGCGTCGCCGTCCCCCCACGGCCGCACCAGCGTCGGCGTGAAGTCCAGGGTCGCCGTGCCTCCCGCATCGAGCTGGCCGATCGCGTTGCGCGCCGCCGGCATGCCCGGCGCCAGCTCGAGTGCGCGCACGAGCTCGTCGCGCGCCGCCCCGCCCTCGCCCGCCAGCTCGTGCGCGATGCCGGCGAGGTAATGCAACGCTCCGTCGTCCGGCCACGCCGCGAGCGACGGCTCGAGCTGCGCGAGTGCCGCCGCCGAGTCCTTGCGCGCGAGCTCCGCCGCGATCAGCGCCTGCCGCGTCGGCAAGCTGCGCGGCTCCGCAGCCGCCGCCCGCCGCAGATACCACGCCGCGTCGTCGGGGCGATTCTGCCGCAGCGCGATCGAGCCGAGCGCCTCCCACGCCGCCGCCTCGTCCGCCGCGTACTTCTGCAAGCCCGTGTACGTGCGGATCGCGTCGGCGAGCTGGCCGGCATCGAGCTCGGTCTGCGCGATCGCGAAGCCGGGCAGGCTCGACTCGGGCGCGAGCTTCGCGGCCCGCGCGTACCAGCCGATCGCGCCCTTCCAGTCGCCGGTCTTGCGCTGCGCGTCGCCTCGCCGCATCACCAGCGCGAGATCGTTTTCGCGATGCGCGGCGACCCGATCGAGCGCCGCGATCGCCTTGGGCCACTGGCCGAGTGCACCGTACGCGGTCGCCAGATCGCTCTGGACCTCGAGATCGTCGGGTGCGCGGGCCGCGATCGCCTCGAGCTCGCGCACCAGCTTCGGCGTCTCGCTGCGCGAGCTGTGGATGAGCACGAGCACGCGGCGCGCCTCGAGGTGATCTGGATCGCGCGCGGTCACCTGCTCGAGCTGCTTCTCGGCGGCGGTGCCCTCGCCGAGCTGCCACAACGCCGCGCCGAGCCGGTAGCGCGCGTCGAGATCCCACGGCCGCCGCCGCACGAGCTTGTCGAAGCCCTGCTTCGCGACCTCCCACTTGCCCGACGCGGCCGCCGCGACGGCCGCCGCCCGCAGCGACGCGAGGTCGTCGGGCGCGAGGTCGGCAGCGTAGTTGAACTTCGCGGCCGCGCGAGCCGCCGCGCGCGCGTCGGTCGGCGCCTCCGCGAGATACAGCTCGCCGAGCAAGCGCTGCGCCTCGGCCAGCTTCGGATCGAGGAACACGGCGCGCTCGAGATCGTGCTCGGCCGCCTTCAAATCAGGCGCCGCGCCGAACGCTCCGATGAAGTAACCGAGCCCGCGGCCCATCATGAACACCGGATACACGTCCTTCGACAGCGGGCGCGCGAGCTGCTCGCTGCGCGCGACGTCGACGCCGATGCCCGCTTTGGACCACGCGCGCCCGATCGCGTCGCCGAGCACGCCGTGATAGCTCGCCATCGGGCCCTGCTGCTGGCCCTCGCCCGCGACCACCGCGACGCCGTGCGCCGGCACCTTCCACACGATCGCGTCGATGCGGATCGCGTCGCCGATCTTGTCGTACCAGCCGGTCACCGCGTACTCCGCACCAACCTTGTGCGCGAAATCGGCGACCGTATCGGCCTCCGCGGGCACCGCCGCGCCCGCGACGTACAGCGGCGCGCCGATCGGATCGAGGCCGAGCACGCGCTCGGTCTTCTCGGCGATCTCGAACGGCGCCTCGGCGATGATCCAGTCGAGCGCGCGGCCGTTCGTGACGTGGTTCTCGAACGGCGTGACCGCGAACTTCGCCGGCCCCGGCGCCCATACCGGGAGGTCCGCGGTGTCCTCGGCGATCACCGGATTATCCGCATGCGCGGCGGCGGCGACCACGAGCATCGCGTGCGGCCAGCGCGAAAGCCTCATAGACTGAGCATACCGTGGGGGACGCGCCTCGCCCGCTCGTGACGAAGCGCCGCCGCAAGCGCCGCCGGATCCGCGCGGTCTCGCCGTGGCGGCTGCTGCTCCTGCTGCTCGTCTACGGCCTGTCGCTCGGGGCCGCGTGCCTGTACCTCGCGATCTCGACGATCAACGAGGATCTCCCCGAGGATCTCACCAAGCTGCTCGATTACCAGCCGAACCGGCGTTCCGTCGTGCTGTCGTCCGACGGCGAGGAGGTCGGCTCGTTCTCGTTCGAGAACCGCCGCATCATCCCCCTCGAGCGCATGCCGCCCCACGTGCCGGCCGCGTTCCTGTCCGCCGAGGATCGCCGCTTCTACACCCATCCCGGCTTCGATCTGGCCGGCATCGTGCGCGCCGCCTGGAAGAACTTTCGCAGCGAGGGCATCAAACAAGGCGGCTCGACGATCACGCAGCAGATCATCAAGCAGACGCTGCTGTCGAAGGAAGAAGGCGACCTGTCGGACCTCGGGCTCCCACCACAGGAGCTCGCCGCCGAGCGCAGGCTTCAGAAGTACCGGCGCAAGATGAAGGAGATCATCCTGGCCGTGCGCCTCGAGCGCGAGCTGACCAAGGCCGAGATCCTCTCGATCTACTTGAACCACGTCTACCTCGGGCACGGCGCGTACGGCGTGGCCGCCGCCGCCGAGACGTACTTCGGAAAGGAAGTCGAGGACCTCACGATCGCCGAGGCGGCACTGCTCGCCGGCCTCGTCGCGTCGCCGACGAAGTACGCGCCGACTCACAACATGCAGCTCGCCCGCGAGCGCCAGCTCTACGTGCTCGGCCACATGCGCGAGGACCACTACATCACCGACGCCGAGTACCAGGCGGCGGTCGCCGAGCCGATCGCACTCGTCGACGAGAGCGACGTCAATCACCTGGCCTCGCCGTACTTCGTCGAGCACGTGCGCCGCATCGCGACCCAGCGCTACGGCAACAGCGAGCTGTTTCGCGGCGGTCTGCGGTTCTATTCGACGCTCGACACGCGCATGCAGGCGGTCGCCGAGGCCGCGCTCAAGCGCGGGCTCGAGACCCTCGATCGCAAGCTCGGGTTTCGCGGGCCGATCGGCTCGGTGACGCTCGCCCATCGCGGCGCATGGACCGGCGGCCCGGCGCATCCGCTCACCGGCGCATCCGACGACACCACCGCGCTCGCCGACGAGCTGTTGCCCGAGCAGCGCTACGGCGCCATGGTCGTCGAGCTGCCGCGCTCGGGTACCGGCGTCGTCGTCGATCTCGGCCCCAAGCGCTTGCCGCTCGTCGAAGCCGACGCGCGGGACGCGCGCGCGTGGCGCGACAAGAAAGCGACGCAGATGGCGCTCGGCGATGTCCTGCCCGTGCGGCTGTCCGACGACGGCAAGTCCGCCGTGCTCGCGCAGCGGCCCACGCTGCAAGGCTCGATGATCGTGATGGACCCACACACCGGCCGCGTGCTCGCGCTGGTCGGCGGCTACGACTGGACCGCCTCGCAGTTCGATCGCGCGACGCAGGCCAAGCGCCAGATCGGCTCCTCGATCAAGCCGTTCGTCTACACGGCCGCGCTCGAGAGCGGCAAGACGCCCGTCGATCACATGCGCGACGGTCCGTTCTCGGTCACGACCGCGACCGGCGTGTGGACGCCGGCGAACTACGACAACAAGTACCTCGGCGACGTCACGTTGATGACGGCGATCGCGTTCTCGCTCAACACGATCAGCGTGCAGATCGCGGTCGCGGTCGGCCTCGATCGCATCATCGAGATCATGCGCGGCTACGGCATCACGTCGGAGATCCCGCGCCACATCTCGATCAGCCTCGGCACGCCCGATCTGACGCCGCTCGAGGTCGCGGGTGCGTTCTGCGGCATCGCGAGCGGCGGCCGCCGCATCACGCCGCGGTTCTTCGATCTCGTCACCGACACCAGCGGCCGCACCGTCGAAGATCTACGCAAGCAGCCGCCCGGCCCGCAGGTCGTGTCGCCCGACGTCGATTACGTCATCGTCAACATGATGAAGGGCGTCGTCCAGCGCGGCACCGCGCGCAAGGTCCTCCCGCTCGGCCGGCCGACCGCGGGCAAGACCGGCACGTCGGCAAACTTCAAGGACGCCTGGTTCAACGGCTTCACGACCGATCTGCTCGCGTCGGTCTGGATCGGCCGCGACGACTCCAAGCCGATCGGCGACAAGATCACCGGCGGCGACGTCGCCGCGCCGATCTGGCTCGACTTCATGCAGAAGGCGCATCCGCCGACGCCGATCCGCGACTTCCCGCCGACGCCCGGCGTGACGTTCGCGCGCGTCGAGCCGTGGGGCGGCACGCCCGCCGGCCCCGGCCCGAACATCAGCGTGCCTGGCCAAGGGCCCGTGTGGATGCCGTTCGTGCGCGGCACGCTGCCGCCGGAGTTCCTCGCCGGTCCGGTGCGCGCGTTCGAAGAGATCGTGCCCGCGCCGGCCGTGCCGCGCCCCGCCGTGCCCGTGAAGTGCGCGTCGCTATCGTGCTTGTAGGGTCGAGGCGACAACGCGAGCTCCGGCTTTAGCCGGGCGTGCAGCAGCGCGCAGCATTGCGCAGGTAGATCGATCCGTTCCACGCGCGCGCTCGTAGCTCCGCGGTAATCACCGTCACACGCCTGTGCGCGAGATCGGTGATACGGTCCGACCCGATGCGTGCCTTGCTGTTCGCCGCTCTCGCCCTGCTCGCCGCGTGCGAGTACGACCTCGACCAGTGCGCGCGCGATCATACCTGCAACATCGCCAACACCGGCGGCGACGGCGGCATCACCTGCCAGATGTCGCAGGCGGCGTCGTGCGTCGCCGCGACGAGCCACCAAGAGCTCGGCTGGATCCAGACCAACATCTTCAACGGCCAGTGCACGTTCGCGGGCTGCCACAACGGCGAAAACACGCCGCAGGGCAAGGTGAATCTGCTGGCCGGCATGTCCTATTCGCATCTCGTCGGGTTCACGTCGACCCTCGAGCCGAGCCGCCAGCTCGTCGTCGCAAGCGATCCGAAAAGCAGCTACCTCGAGATCATGCTCGGGATCATCGATCCGGGCACCGCCACCCCTCCAGGCAGCCCCCCGCGCTCCGACGTCGGGTACATGCCGCAGGATAACGGCGGCGACGTCCTGTGCTGCCAGAAGCTCCAGGCGGTCGATCGCTGGATCTCCATGGGCGCGATGAACAACTAAGTCGCTGT
>DASXCY010000031.1:0-91337 GCA_036490935.1 Kofleriaceae bacterium
CAATGCCGAAGTCGATGACCTTGACCTCGCCCTCGTACGACACCAGCACGTTCTGCGGCGAGCAATCGCGGTGCACGATCTCGAGCGGCCGGCCGAGCGGATCGCGCTTGCGGTGCGCGTAGTCGAGGCCCTCGAGCACCTTGGCGAGCGCCTTGAGGATCACCGCCTCGACCGCGGGCGGGATCGCCGGGTTGATCTCGCGCGGCGGCCGGATGTCGACGTTGCGCACCTTCTCGAGCGTCGAGAAGTCGGTCTCGCCCTGGAACAGGCGGTCACCGGTCAGGCACTCGTAGAGCATGGTGCCGAGCGCGAACAGGTCGCTCCGGCGATCGAGCGGCAGGCCGCGCACCTGCTCGGGCGACATGTAGCCGAACTTGCCCTTGAGCACGCCGGCCATCGTGCGCGAGTTGCGGCTCGTCGCCTTCGCGATGCCGAAGTCGATGACCTTGACCTCGCCCTCGTACGAGACCAACACGTTCTGCGGCGAGCAGTCGCGGTGCACGATCTCGAGCGCGCGCCCGAGCGGATCGCGCTTGCGGTGCGCGTAGTCCAGACCCTCGAGCACCTTCGCGATCGAGAAGCATGCCATCGGCACCGGCATCTGCTGCTTGATCTTGCGGAGCCGGTTCTGGATCTGGAGCAGATCCTTGCCCCAGATGTACTCCATCGCGATGAAGTGCGAGCCGTCGATGCGGCCGAGCTCGAAGATCTGGCAGATGTTCGCGTGCGCGAGCTGCCCGGCGATCTTCGCCTCGTCGATGAACATCTTGATGAAGTCGCGGTCCTCGCCCATCGTCGGCAAGATCCGCTTGATCGCGATGATCTTCTCGAAGCCCTCGACGCCGTAGCTCTTCGCTTTGAAGACCTCGGCCATGCCCCCGACGCTGATGCGGTCGAGAAGTAGGTATTTCCCGAACGGGACGGGCTGCCTCACCTGAACAAAATCGTATCACGAGCGGCCTGTGCACCGGAGGCGATCGACGACAGTCTCGACGCTGGCCGATCGTGCAGTGGTGAAGTGACCATGGGCTGCGGCCCCCGGCGGATCAGAAGAATCCGAACACGCCGACGACGCCCTGCGCAGTTGCATACGGCGCGAGTGCGCGTTCGCGCGACCCCCGACGATACCCCACGACACCGTCGTACACGCCGTACGCATAGGTCGCGATGAAGGCGATCCCGGCGGCGAGGTTCACGCCGCGCAGCGTGCTCGCGCCGTGCGTGTGGCCGCCGCAGGTGTCGTCGCTCGACGAGCACCAGTCGCGCAGCACGGCGTAGGTCGCGACGTTCGCGATCGCGAACGCGCCGAGCGCGCCGCCGATGATCCAGCCTTTGACGGGCTCGTGGTTCTGGAACTGGCCGAACGGCGGCACGAGCTCGAGCACGAAGCTCGGCTTCGCCTCGGAGCGCGGCCGCACCGCGCGCAGCTCGGCGGCATGGCGCGCGCGCACGTCCTCGAAGAACGTGACCGCTTCGGGCGGCACGAGCGCGGGATCGAGGCGCGCATCGGGATCGAGCCGGAGGTACGCGAGGAAGTGCGCTTCGGCGTCGTGCGTGCGGTGATCGAAATACGATGCGAGCCCGGCGAGCCGATGCGCCTCGGCGAGATCCGCGCGGCCGAGCTGCGCGCCGAGCAGCGGATCGACGAGTGCGGCGACCCGAGGCCAGTCGCCGGCGGTGGCGGCGGCGTTCGCTTGTTGCAGCGCGGCCGCGGCCGGTGCGGGCTGCGCGCGCGCGGTGCCCGCGGCGAGCGCCAGCACGAGCAACGCGGCGAGCTTCACCGCCACGCCGCGAGCGCGTGCCGCATGTGAGGCTCGACGATGTCGAGCACCGCGCGTGCGGTGCGCGCGGCGAGCTTGTCGTCTGCGATGCCGCGATCGCCGACGACGGTGTCGGTGACCACGATGCGATCGAAGTCGTGGCCGATCTTCACGCGCACGCGCGCACGCGCGGTCGGCACCGCGCCTGGCGTGACCGCGTAGGCGAGCACGCTGATCGCGATGCTGCCGTCGCTCGCCGGGCCTCCGCCCGCGACCTGCCAGTGCGCGTGATGCGCGGTCCACGCCGCGAACGCCGTCGCGAAGCCCTGGCGCAGCGGCGACGCCGGATCGCCGTCGACCGACGTCGCGAGCACGTGCGCGACCACCGGCGCGGGCGGCGAGATGCGGCGCGGATCGGGCGGGTGACGCGAGTCGGTGTCGGCGGGCGGCGCGAGGCGCGCCTTCACCGACGGCAGCACGCGCGCGGCGAGCTCGCTGGCGGCGCGATCGATCGTCGCGAGGGTCGCGCTGGTGTCGAGCTTGTCGAGCGTGGCGCCGGTCGTGCGATCGCGGATGCGCACCGCGAGGGTGACCTGATCGCCCTTGCCCAGCTTGATCGTGCCGTCGACGACGAGCCGCGCGCCCTCGGGCACCTCCATCTTCGGTCCGACGACCACGACGGCGACTCCGCCGGCGACCAGCTCGCGCGCGACCTCGCTCGCGACCGGCTGGCCGTAGATCTCGAGGCTGTGGTCGGCGTCGAGCGGCAGCAGCGCGACGGCGCCGGATGCCGGCGGCGGCGGATCGGCGTGGGCCGCACCGGCGAGCACGGCAAGGGCGAGCGCGACGATCCTCATGGAGCGAGCTTACATCGTCCCGGGATCCGGGATCGCGAGGCGGAAGTTGCTCGCGGCATCGGTCGCGGTTTCGGCGACGGGCCGCGCGGCCGCGACGCCCGAGCAGTTGGTGCACAGGATCTGGATCGACGCGCCGATGATCGGATCGGCGTCGCCGGAGACCGAGACCTGACCGGAGACGTGGATCGCGGGCGCGAGCTGCACCGTCGCGGGCAGCGCGGCAGGCGACGTCGCAGCGACGGTCACCGGCGCGGCGCGGCCCTGCGGATCGGTGAACCGGACGTCATAGATCCCGGCCGTCGCGAGCGAGAGCGCGAACGTGCCATCGCCGGCGGACATGGTTTGCACGTCGGAGAGGCCGGCGGCGGCGAGCGCGCCGCCGGGGCTGGCGTCGACCTGCACGCCGGCGAGCGCCGTCGACGCTGGATCGAGCGCGAGGCCGGTTGCGGTGGTCTGCGCCGGCGCGTCGATCGCGGCGGGCGCGCCGCCGGTGAGATCGACCGCGGCGACCGCGAAGTCCTTCGACGTGACCGTGACGACCGCCGACAGCGGCGCGCGCGGCGCGAGCATCGCGGGCAGCATGCCGGTCGCGTCCGCGGTCCCGGCGATCGCGACGGTGCCGGTCGCGGCCGCGGTGGTGCCGGCGGTGACCGTGCCGGCGGCCGCGGCGAGTGTGCCGACGAGCTGGACCTGCACGCCGGCCAGGTTCGCGCCGCCGCGCGTGATCGCGGTGCCCGCGAGGTTCGCGGTCGCGAGGGTCGCGTAGCGGATCTGGAGCGACTGCGAGAGATCGAAGGTGGCCGATGCGGCCAGCCGCGGCAGGCCACGGCCGGCGGGCGGCGCGACGCTGACCGCGACCAGCGCGGCCGGTGCGAACGACTCGTGCACGGTGAAGCTGCCGTCGGCCGCCGTGGTGGCGAGCGTCGACGGGACGCCGCCCGACGCCAGCTGGACGGTCGCGCCCGCGAGCGCGGCGCCGGCGCCGTCGAGCACCTTGCCGGCGATCGTCGTACCGGGCCCGACCGTGAACGTCGTCGTGCCCGGCGACCAGCTCGCGAGCACGGGCGCGAGGCCGGGCGCGGCGGGGACGATCAAGACTTGATGAGACTGGCCGAGCACGCGCAGCGCGAACGTGCCGTCGCTCGCCGCGAACGTCTCGCCGTAAGCGTCGGGTGCGGAGGCCGGCATGAAGCGCAGGTACGCGGGCACGCCGCTGGTGCCGTTCGTGACCGTGCCGGCGAGCGCGAGACCCGGATCGAGGGCGATGTCGCGGTGGAAATCGGCGCCGCCGCTGACCTCGATCACCTGCTCCTGCGTCGGCGCGAGCGACGGCGGCGGCCACACCCGCAGCCGGTAGTCGGCGGTGATCGCGCCGGTCTGCATGACGTTCTCGTCGGCGAGGCCGTCGGGACAGCTCCCACCGGTCGGCGTGACATCGACGTGATAGACGCCGGCGTACTGCGCGGTGAAATCGACCGCCGGAGGAGCGTCGCTCGCCGGCGTCGTGTCGATCGGCGTGCCGTCCTGGTAGGTGACGGTCCACACGAACTGGAACACGCCGGGACCGTTTTCGACGTCCGCGGTCGCGCGCACGGTGGTCGGTGCGACCGCATCGGTCGGCGAGAACGACAGCGTGACCGTGCAAGCCGGCGGTGCATCGTTGCCGCCCATGCCGGCATCCGCGCCACCGCCGCCGCCGGGGCTCCGGCTGGCACCGCACGCGACGAGGCAGAGCAGCCACGCGGGGCGCATCATTGGACCTCCACGGTCCAGGTCAGGCGCTGGATGCAGGTCGGATCGGAGATCACCGAGCAGGTCGGGTCGGACTCGGCGCAGTCGATCAAGCGTGGTACGCGGTCCTGAATCTCGACGCGCAGCTCGAGCACATCGCCGGTGTTGTAGCTCGCAGGGTCGAGCGGGACACTGTTGCCGATCACGCCGGCGAGCGACTGGAACGTCGTATCGCCCGGCGCCAGCAGCGACCACGCGAACGCCGTCGTGCCGCGGATCGGATCGGCGAGCGGCGGCGGATACGGATCGAGATCGTCTGTGACGACGAGCACCTCGAACAGCGTCGGATCCGCCATCGGCAGCGTCTGGCCCGGCGGCGGTGCGAGCGGCGCCCAGCTCGACAGGCACGGCGCGTGATCGGGCACGATCTGGATCGGCGCGTCTTGCATCGCGGTCGCGCCGCTCGAATCGGCGACCGCGACGCGTACGGTCCACGAGCCGGGGTCGTCGGCGACGAGCTTGCGGCCGCTCTGCGTCGGATCGGTCAGCACGATATCGGTGAGCGCATACGATTCGCTCGGGCCGAGCACGGTGAACGTGGTGGCGAGCGCGAGCTGCGCCGGATCGTCGTCGGGGTCCGCGACCTGCGCGTACACGTTCACCGGCGTGTGGACGACGAAGTTGTACGGCGCGTCGGTGCGGAGCTGGAGCGTCGGCGCGCGATCGGTCACGGCGATCAGCAGCTCCTGATCGGGCTCCGCGGTCGCACCGTGATCGTCGACGCCTTGCAGGATCACGCGCAGCGCCGCGACCGGGTCCATGTGCTCGTTCGTGCGATTCGGCGGCACCTTGAACGAGATGGTGCTGAACGTGCTCGTGAAGAACGGTGCATTGTCACAGCCGGCGGGCTCCGTGGCATCGGTGCACGCGTATATTCTCCAGCTCACGGCGACGGGATCACTGTCGGGATCGTGGACTGTCGACTCAAGCGATACCATCTCGCCACGATGAATCGGAGTGCTCGAATCCTCCACGATCGCGATGGACGGACGCTGGTTGATCGGCTCGACGTAGAAACACGCCGGCACCAGCACCGTGATCGCGAGAGCCCGCACGAAGCTCGGTTGTGCTGCAACCACCCTGCCACGCGCAAGTGCCGGAATCACGGTCCCGCCGGGCGCGGACCGCGACAAGGGTGTCGCGTTTCAATCGTAACAGTCCAAGTCGGGGGAAGCGCGGACGGTGCAG
The DNA here is from genome assembly GCA_036490935.1 of Kofleriaceae bacterium. Classification (GTDB taxonomy): domain Bacteria; phylum Myxococcota_A; class Polyangia; order Haliangiales; family Haliangiaceae; genus JABFXX01. The sequence goes on from DASXCY010000031.1 coordinate 5,597, forward strand.
GCGACGCGGAAGTCGCGCCAGATCTCGGTGCCGCCGGCCGCGAGCTTGTGGCTGCCGGGGGGGACCTGGACGGTGTCACCGCGATGGTGCGACACGCCGTCGAGCGCGGCGTCGATCGCGAACGTGACCGCGAGCTGCGCGAGCAGCGTGCCGCGCACGTGCAGCGTCGCGCCCGGCGCGGCGTCGACCTCGCGCGACCAGCTCCGGCCGGTCCCGGCCTGCTCGCAGGTGATGACGTGGTGGCCGGCGTCGACGGGGAACGTGCCGCCGGCGCGGCGGCGGGTCGGGAGGTGATCGATCGAGACGTCGCACCAGGCGTCGCTGTCGATCGAGAGCGTGGCGCGGACGGGAGGCGGCGGCGCGGCATCGGCAACCGGAACGGCATCGGCAACCGGAACGGCATCGGCATCGGCATCGGGATGCGGCAGGCGGGTGCGGACCGCGGCAGCGGCACCGGCATCGGCAGCGGCACCGGCATCGGCACCGGCAGCAGCACCGGCAGCGGCACCGGCAGCAGCAGCGGAAGCGGCACCGGCATCGGTAGCGGCAGCGGAAGCGGCACCGGCATCGGTAGCGGAAGCGGAAGCGGAAGCGGAAGCGGAAGCGGAACCGGAAGCGGAAGCGGAAGCGGAACCGGAAGCGGAAGCGGAACCGGCATCGGAGCCGGACCCGGCATCGGGCATCGGCGCCGCCCGCTGCGTGCCGCCGACAAACACGACCGTCCCGCCGCCGGCGACCGCGGCGAACGCGCACGCCGCGAGCACCACCTTGCGTCGCCGCGACGCGCGGCCGCCGGCGATCGCGCGCGCGACGAGCGCCTTCGAGCGCGGATCGTCGGGGGCGAGCGCGCTCGCGCGATCGGCGAGGGCCAGCGCGCGCGGCAGCTTGCGCTCGGCCAAGGCGCGCTCGGCCGAGGCGATCACCGCGGTGACGATCGCCGGCGTGCGCGCGCGGACGAACGCGTCGGCATCGGCGAAGTACGCCGCGACCTCCTGCTTCGGATCGCCGAGGCCACCTTCGCTCGCGATCGCGCGCAATCGAGCCGCCACCTCGATCGCGCTGGCCGGGCGGGCCTCGACGTCCGCGGCCATCGCGTGCTCGATCGCGCGCGACAGCTCCGGTCCAACGGCGGCCCGCCGCTTCACCGGCGCGACGAGCTGGCCGAGCGCGATCTGCGACATCACCTTCGCCGGCGTGCCGGCGTACGGCAGCGCGCCGGTCGCGAGCTGATAGAGCGTCGCGCCGAGCGAGTACAGATCGCTGCGCGCGGTCGCGACGTCGCCGGTCGCCTGCTCCGGGCTCATGTACGCCGGCGTGCCGAGCAGCGCGCCCGAGCGCGTGACGAGCGAATCCTGCGTCTCGAGCCGGGCGACGCCGAAATCGGCGAGCAGCACGCGGCCGTCGCCGGCGACGAGCACGTTCGCGGGCTTGACGTCGCGGTGGATCACGCCCGCCTGGTGCGCGGCGCCGAGCGCGTCGGCGAGCAGCGCGCCGATGCACGCCACGACCTCCGCGAGCATCGCGCCGCGCTGCTCGATCTCGGCGAGCAACGTGCGGCCGCGGATCAGCTCCATCACGATGTACGGCGCGTCCTCGACCTCGCCGACGTCGTAGATGCGCAGGATGTTCGGGTGCTCGAGCGCCGCCGCGGCACGCGCCTCGCGCTGGAACCGGCGCACCGTCTCGGCGCGCCGCGCGAGGTGCGGGAACAGCACCTTCACCGCGACCTCGCGGCGCAGCTCGCGGTCGCGCGCGCGAAACACCGTGGCCATGCCGCCCTCGCCGATCTCCTCGATCAGCTCGTAGCGGCCGAGCACGTCGCCGGCCTTGGCCAAGCTTCCGACGTCCCGCCTAGGTCACCGAAAACACGACGTGACCGGTCGTACCCGCGGCCTTGGCCTGCTTCATCGCCTTGCCGAGCCGGCGGCCGAGCTCGTCGGCGCCGCCGTTGAGCGTCAACCCGTCGGCGTGCGCGATCGCGAGCACGAGCGCGAGCTGGCTCGGATCGCCGGGCAGCGTCGACTTGTGGCCATCCCACGCCGATTCGGCATGCTCGACGAACGGGGTCACGTGCTCGGGCGAGACGACCGCGATGAAGTCGCTGCCGCCCATGTGGCCGACGAACGCACCGCCGCCCGAGGCCTTGCGTGCCGCCTCGAGCAGCCACGCGCCGACGCTGCGCACGGTCTCCTCGGACTTCGCGATGCCGATCGTGTCCTGGAACGCGTCCCAGTTGAGGATATCGATGTGGACGACCGCGGTCGGCTTGCCGCGCTTGAGTGCGCCCTCGATCTCCTCGTCGATCGCGCGCGAACCGGGAAGATTCGTAGTCGGGTTGCGGTCGCGCTCGCGGCGCGCCGCGCGGATGAGCGCCTTGCAGCGCGCGCCGAACTCGCGCAGGTCGAACGGCTTGGGCATGTACGAGTCGGCGCCGGCCTCGAGGCCCTTGACCTCGTTGTCGGTGCCCGAGAGGGCGGTGAGCATCAGGATCGGCGTGCGCGACCACATCACGTCGCCCTTGAGCCGCCGCGCGACCTCGAGGCCGTCGACGCGCGGCATCATCACGTCGAGCACGAGCAGGTCGGGATCGTGGGCCTTGACCAGCTTCAACGCTTCGTCGCCGTCGCGCGCGCGCAAACACAAAAACCCGGCGTCGCCGAGCGCCATGTTCACCATGTGCGCGATGGCGTCGTCGTCTTCCGCGATCACGATCTTTTTGAGGAGCATCGGATCGACCCGTTCATACCACATGGTAAGCCTGAATTCGTTGCTCCGATCCGCTTGCGAGACCATTCCCGGCCTAGATCCCGCCGTCGAGACGACGACGCTCGACAACGGCCTCGCCGTGACGACGGTCGCACTGCCGCACCTCCACACGGCCGTCTGTGCCCTGTTCGTCAAGGTCGGCGCACGGTTCGAGTCGGCCGGCGACAACGGCCTCTCCCACTTCACCGAGCACATGCTGTTCCGCGGCACCGAGGCCTATCCGACCTCGCTCGCGCTCAACACCGCGGTCGAGAAGCTCGGCTCGACGCTGCACGCCGAGACCGGCCGCGACTACACGCTGTTCCAGCTCGCGCTCGAACCCGGCCACGTGCCCGCCGCGATCGAGCTGCTCGGCGAGTTGCTCGGCCGGCCGCGATTCTCCGACATCGAGCTCGAGCGCGCGCTCGTGCTCGAGGAGATCAACGAGGACTACGACGAGCACGGCGTCGAGATCAACGCCGACGACATCGCCCGCGGCCTCGTGTTCGACGACCACCCGCTCGGCCAGCGCATCATCGGCCCGCGCGACAACGTCGAGCGATTCGCGCTCGGCGACGTGCGCCGCCACTTCGAGACGTTCTACGGCGCGAAGAACGCGAACCTGTGCATCGCCGGGCCGGTCGAGCACGCCGCCGTCGTCGATCAAGCGGCGCGCGCCCTCGCCGCGATGCACGCGGGCGTGCGCGCCGAGGTGCCTGCCGCGCCGCCGACGGTCGCCGGCCCGCTCCTCGAGCACGTCAAGGATGCCGGCTCGCAGACCTCGCTCGCGATCCTGTTTCGCGCGGTGCCCGAGCTCGATCCGGCGTACGTCGCACTGGTCGCGCTGCTGCGCGTGCTCGACGACGGCATGTCGACGCGGCTGCACTACACGCTCGCCGATCAAAAGGGCCTCGCCTACTCGATCCACGCCGCGATCGAGCCGCTCGCCGACGCCGCGCTGTTCGAGATCGCCGGTGCGACCGCGAACGCGAAGGTGCCGTCGCTCGTGCGCGAGCTGCTCGCCCTGCTCGACGGCCTGCGCCGCGGCGAGGTCACGCAAGACGAGCTCGCGAAGGCGCGCGTGCGCTACCGCTACGAGACACTCGCCTCGCTCGACGACGCCGCCGCGATGGCCGGCTGGTTCGGGGGCACCGCGCTGTACTACCCGCCGCCCGCCCTGTCCGAACGGCTCGCCCAGATCGAGGGCGTACGCATCGACGACGTCGTGCGCGCTGCACGCGAGACGTTCGCCCCCGGCTCGCTCGCGATCGCCGCCGTCGGCGCCCTGTCGCGCGCCCGCCTGGGCGAATTGCGCGGCGCGGTCACCGAGTGGCGGTGATGCGCCACGCGATCATCGCGCTCGCGGCCTGCGCACCGCACACGCTCGACCACGCCGAGCTCGCCAAACGCGAGCTCCCCGGCTTCTCGCTGCTGCTGCCGAGCGGAGAGGCCAAGCTATCGCCGGCGTATGCCGACGGCGAGCTCGAGCTCGCCCGCGCCGGCGGCTACCCGAACGCGACGGTGAACGTCACCTGGTACTTCGGCGACCAGCTGCACGGCCCCGAGCTGCTGGAGATGGGCCAGCAAGCGGTGCGCGCCGCGAATCCGAGCGCGACCGGCAAGGCGGAGCTCGTCACGCACGACGGCCACGAGCTCGTGCGGATTCCGTACGAATACGACGAGTGGGCGTCGAGCCTGGCGTGCGGCGCGCGCAGCGTGACGCTCGCGACCGAGCGGTTCAGCCTCGACGATCACCTGCGCATGGTGAACAGCCTCGACTGCCATCCGATCGCCCAGAAGGAGCACGAGCGCGTGCCGCTACCGATCGCGATCGACCTGCCCGGCTTCACCGCGGTCGACAGGGACCCGACGACCCGCGTGCTGTCGCAAGGCGACGCCCACGTCATGCTCGATCTCAATCTCCACGAGACGGGCACGGACGAGACCAAGGCGTTCGTCGCCAGCTTCGTGCACCAAACCGAGCCCGATGCCGTCACGACCGAGCTGAGCACGGATCTATACGCGTTCGAGGGCTCCGAGCTCGCCGGCTGGGTGCGCGCCGTGCGCTGCGGCGACACCAAGACGATGATCGTCGCCGTTGTCCCCGCGAGCACACCCGCCGACGACCTGCTCGCGCGCATTCGCGCCGCGCACTGCCTGCCTTGAGCTCGCGCCACGGCTTACGCGGGGCCGAGCAGGTCCCAGCGATTGCCCCAGGGATCGCAGAACACCTGGATCGTGCCGTACGGCTCGGCGCGCACGTCGCCGACGAACGTCGCGCCGGCCTCGCGCAGCCGCGCGTGATGCGCTTCGAAATCGTCGACGCGCAAGAAGAACGCGACTCGACCGGCCGTCTGATTGCCGATCGCGTGCCGCTGGTGCTCGTCGGCGCGCGCCAGCACCATGCCGGTCTGCGCGCCCGGCGGGCGCACGACGACCCAGCGCTTGGGCCGCCCGTCGTTGGTGCGCGACGGTGAATCTTCGACGAGCTCGAAGCCGAGCACGCCGGTGAAGAACTCGATCGCGACGTCGTAGTCGTCGACCACCAGCGTGACGAGCTCGAGCCGCGTCACGCCTGCCTAGCGCCGGTGTCGCCCGCCGCCGCCGCCACCGCGGCGGCCCGAGTCGCCGCGGCGTTGCACGGCGCGCTGCGCGGTGCCGGCAGGCGGTGGCGTGACCGACATCGGCACGCGCGACTCGAACGGATGGCCTTCGACGACCGGGACTTCCTGCTTCACGAGCTTGATGATGTTGCGCCAGTCGGCGCGCTCGTCGAGCTCGACGAACGTGAGCGCCATGCCGCCGGCGCCCGCGCGCGCGGTGCGGCCGATGCGGTGCACGTACGTCTCGGCCACCTCGGGCACGTCGAAGTTGACGACGTGCGTGACGTCGTCGATGTCGATGCCGCGCGCCGCGATGTCGGTCGCGACCAGCACGCGGCACAGGCCGGCCTTGAAGTGCGCCAGCGCGCGCTCGCGGGCATTTTGCGACTTGTTGCCGTGGATCGCCTCGGCGCCGACGCCCTCCTTCGCGAGGTGCTCGGCGATGCGATTCGCGCCGTGCTTCGTGCGCGAGAACACGAGCACGCGCCTCATCGCCGAGTCGCGCAGCACGTCCACGAGCAGCGCGCGCTTGTCGCCCTTCTCGACGAAGTACACTTCCTGATCGACCTTCTCGGCGGTCGTCGCCGGCGGCGCCACCGCGACCGTCTCGGGCCGCTCGAGCAGCTGGTCGGCGAGCTCCTGCGCCTCGCGCGGCATCGTCGCCGAGAAGAACAGCGTCTGCCGGCGCTTCGGCAGCAGCGCGATCACGCGCCGCACGTCGTGGATGAAGCCCATGTCGAGCATGCGATCGGCTTCGTCGAGCACGAACACCTCGAGCGCGCGCAGATCCACCAACCCCTGTCCGCACAGATCGAGCAGCCGTCCAGGCGTCGCGACCAGGATGTCGAGCCCGGCGCGTAGCGCCTGGCGTTGCGCCTCGAACCCGACGCCTCCGAAGATCACCGTGCCGCGCAACGGCAGGTGTTTGCCGTAGGTCGCGAAGCTCTCGCCGATCTGCGCCGCCAGCTCGCGCGTCGGCGTGAGCACGAGGCAGCGGATGACGCGGTGGCCTTTGCCGGGCGAGATGTCCGCGAGCCGCTGCAGGATCGGCAGCGCGAACGCCGCGGTCTTTCCAGTGCCGGTCTGCGCCAGCCCCAGCAGGTCGCGCCCGGCCAGCACGTGCGGGATCGCGCGCGCCTGGATCGGCGTAGGGGAGACATACCCCTCGGCCGCAACCGCCTGCGCGAGGGGCGGGATCAGGCCTAGCTGCTGAAACTGCATCGCGGCGACATAGCACGAACCCGCCGCGCCTGCCCTACTTGGCGAGCTCGGTGTCCACCGTCTTCTCGATGGCAGTGTCGAACGCCGCGCCCGAGCCGGCAGCCGCGTGATCGTGCAGGTAGATCTCGCGCTGCTTCGCGAGCTGGCCGAGCTCCGCTTCCGCCGATTTACGGTCGGCCACGCGGCGATCGAGCTCGGTCTTCAGCTCCGCTTTGGACCTGCCGCGCAGGTCGGCGGGCAGCTTGTCATCGGAGATCGTGGTGACATCGACCACGCCGTTCTCGTAGCCGGAGACGAGGTCGGCATCGTCGCGGCCTTTGCCCTTGCCGATGCTCTTCGCGTAGTACGAGGCTCGGTCCGCCTTGGTCGCCGCCGGTGCGGGCTCCGCGGCCGCCATCTTCGCGGCGTAATGCGCGTGCACGACGCGGTCTCCGTAGATCACCGCGGTCGAATCGATCCGGCCCGACAGCGCCGCCATCTTGTCGTCGTAAGGCGTCCTCACCTGCTGCACGCCGCCGTTCTCCTCGATCGACGAGAACTCGCCCTTGCCGAGCGACGCGATCTGCTGCCACGCCTGCGCCGTGTCGGTCGCGTCGCCGCACCGCACGGTGTTGAGCGTGATCTGCCGGGCCGCCGCGTCGCGCGCGCTGACGTCGAACTTCGGCACGTCGCCGCGACTCGCCGGCGGCGCGTCGCCGACGAGGAAGATCAGCTTCTTCGCGCCGTCGCGCCATTGCATCTTGTGCACGGCATCGAACAGCGCGGCATCGACGTCCTCGGGCGTGTCGCCGCCGCCTGCCGCTTGATACGCGGCGAGCTCGGCGAACACCGCGTCCATGTCGCCGCTGAGCGCGAAGTCCTTCGTGACGTAATCGTCGCCGAGGTCGCGATACGCGACGAGACCGACGTGCAAGTCGGCCTGCGGATCGACGTCCTTCACGTGCGTCGCGATCGACCACACGGTGCGCTTGGCGCCGTCGAGTAGACCGCCCATCGAGCCGGTCGTGTCGACCGCGAACACGATGTCGACCCTGTGGTTTGCGGTGTCGACCGGCGTCGGCGCCATCGGCGTCTCGACCAGGCCGCCGCCCGCCCACGGGCGCAGCCACAAGGCGAGCGCGACGGTCCCGGCGGCAACCGTCGAAATTCCATACGTGGTGATGCGCTGGCGGACGAGCATGCCCGTTCCAACGCGCCACCCGGGCGCCCGATCTATTTCAGCGTGAACGAGAACACGACGGCGCTGCAGGCCGGCGTCGCGCGGCCACCCTCGGTGTAGGCGTGGAAGTGCCAGCCGCGCACGCCCGCCACCAGCTCCGCGTCGTAGTCGGGGTAACCCGACGACTTCACGATCGAAGCCGACGTCACCTCGCCCGCCGTGCCGATGCACACCTTGACGAACGCGCCCGCCTTCTTCTTCTCGTCGCGCATCATCTGGGACTGCACGAGCTCGGACGGCTCGATCTGCCCGTTCGAAGCGATCAGCGCGCGGAACTGCGCTGGCGCCACGACCTTGGCCGAGACCGCGACCGGTGCCGGCCGGACCGCCGGTTGCGCGACCGCGACCACGGGTGCCGGCGTGGGGACCGCCAGTGCCGGCGACGGCTCGGGCAACGCGGGCGCCGCCACCGCCGTCGGCGCGCTCGCGAGCGCCGGTGCTTCCATCGCGACGTGCGCGCGCTGCTCGACGCGCTCGGTCGCGACGGTCGTATCGTCGGCGGCGGCGCGGCCGATCCTGCGGCGCGGCGTCGACTGCGCCACGACCGCGGCAGCCGGCGCTGCCGGCGCCACCTGCGCGACCGTCTTCTCGGTCACGTGCACGGCCGCGGCCGCCGGCCTGGCCTCCTCGATCGCCGGCTGCTCGCCGAGCGCGACCAGCGTCTGCTCCTCGCTCGCTTCTTCGATGCCGTTGCCCTTCGCGAGGTGCGCGTGCAGGTGCGTCGCGCGGTCGAACGTCAGCCAGTAGCGCTCGGTCTTGTAGCCGGGCGCCGACACCTCGACGAGCTCGACGATGTCGCTCGGCGCGATGTTCGTGGTCATCGGCGCGCTCGCGATGCGGCGCCGGAACACGACGCGCGCACCCGGCGTGTCGGAATCGATCCCGACGTCGATCTTCGCGGGCTCCTTCGGCGCGGCCGGCTGAGGCACCGCGGCGGCGGGCAGCGGCTGCGCGGCCGCGACCGGCGCCGGCGCGATCGAGTTGGTCTGCATCGCGCGGTACGCGAAGTAGCCGCCGCCACCGAGCACCGGCAGCGCGACCGCGAGCGCGAGCCACGGCGCGCGGCTCGGCTTCGGGGCCTGCATCATCGCCGCGGGAAGCGACGTCGGCGTCTTGGTCTGCGTGTCGACCGTGCGCGACACGCGCGGCACCGGCTGCGTCGCCGCGGTCGCCGCGGTCGCCGGATCGACCTGGGTGTCGAGGCTGATCGACGCCGTCGGCTGGATCAGCGCGACTGGCGTCGCCGCGGCCTCGCTCACACCCGAAGGCGTGAACGCGCCGAGATCGAGCGTCGGCCGCGTACCCGGCAGGCGCGATGGCTTGCGATCGTGGCCGCCGTTGAGCGCCGCGCGGATCGCGTCGCGCCGCTCCGCGATCTCCTCGCGGAACGCATCGCCGACCCACGCCGCCACCTCGCGACGCGTCGCGAGCTCGCCCGCCGCCATCGCGGCCTTGCGCAGCGCGTCCTCCATGTCGGAGGCGTTCGCGAACCGTACGTTGGGATCGCGCGCCAGCGCGCGCAGGCACACCTGATCGAACGCCGCGGGCGGCTTGAGCCCGATCGCGCTCGGCGGCGGAATCGGCAGCTCGAGGATGTTGCTCATGGTCGCCGCGTCGTGCTCGGCCTGGAACAGCTTGCGGCCGGTCAGCATCGACCACAGCACGGCGCCGGCGGAGAACACGTCGCTGCGGCGATCGACCTGCTTCGAGCGGATCTGCTCCGGCGACATGTACGCGTATTTGCCCTTGAGCTGACCGGGGCGCGTCGCGCTGATGCGCGCCTCGGCGCGCGCGATGCCGAAGTCGGTGATGCGCGCGGTGCCGTCGACGCTCACCAGGATGTTCTGCGGCGACACGTCGCGATGCACGAGGTTCATCGGCTCGCCGTCGTCGTCGACCAGCGAGTGCGCGGCGTCGAGGCCGGCGAGCGCGTCGAGGATGAGCGGCACGAGGTAGCGAGCCGGCCGCTCGTCGCGCTTCTTCTTGAGCAGCGCCGAGAGCGAGCAGCCCTCGATGTACTCCATCGCGACGTAGTGCGCGCCGTCCTGCGATCCGAGGTCGACGATCGGAACGACGTAGGGATGATGCAAGCGCGCCGCGATGCGCGCCTCGTCGAGCAGCATCGAGATGAAGCCCGGCTCCTTCGCGAGGTGCGGATGCAGGATCTTCACCGCGAACATGCGCTGGAACCCCGCCTCGCCTGCCATGCGCGCGAGGTAGACGGTGGCCATGCCGCCGGTGCCGAGGGTGCCGATGAGCTCGTAGCGACCGAGCATCCTGGGTGGCTCGACTCCACCCCCTTCGCTGGACGAAAATCCCATGTTCAAACCATCGCGGATCAGCAAGGAACCCCACAATCCGGCGCTTGCCTGATTTTGGATCGGGGGTTTTCCCGTGTAGGTGGCTCGCGCCTGTCGCGACTTATCGGCCCGGCTTCGCGAGCACGCCGGCGGTGATCGCGTACGCGACCAGCTCGGCGCGGGTGCGGCAGCGCAGCTTCTCGGCGACGTGCGCGCGGTGCGTTTCGACGGTCTTCACGCTGAGATGGAGCTGCTCGGCGATCTCGCGCTGCGTGTAGCCGAGCACGATCAGCTCGAACACCTCGCGCTCGCGCTCGGTCAGGATGCCGAGCATCGGCGTGACGGTGACTGGAGGAGGTCCGTCTACATCCGACTCGTGGAACGGCATCGGCAAGGTCGGACCGCGCTTGCGCGGCGCGAACTCGAGATCGACGACCTCGAACGACTTGAGGCCGAAGCCGACGACGTCGCCGTGCGCGAGCACCGTGGGCACCTTGATGCGCGACTGGTTGACGTACACGCCGTTGCGGCTGCCGAGATCCTCGACGACGAGGCCTTCGTCGCCTTGCACGAGCCGCGCGTGATGGCGCGACACGAGTGCGTCGTCGACCACGAGCTCGCAGTCGGCTTCCCGGCCGACCACGCACGGCGACCCGACGACGTCGACCTCCTTGCCGTCGTGACGAAGCCGGTAGCGCCGGCCACCTTCCATCGATCTCCTACGTTATCACGGCGCCGACACCGCGACGGCCACGGTGCGCCGCGCGTCGACGGGGCGACACGTTTTTTGCCCGCACAGCCAGAACACGACGTGGATGCGCACGCGGTAATCGCCGGCGGCGTCGGCGCGCAGCGCGACCTGAAAGCGCGGCGAGTCGGCGTCGGGATCGACGGCATCGGCGCGGCCGAGCCGGCGTCGCTTGACTTCGAGCGCGCCCTCGGGCGCGAGATCGAGCACGAGGCCGGCGTCTTTCGAGATCGTGAGCCCGTGCTCGACGGAGATCGCGATCGGCAGCGTGCCACCGGGCTCGCCTGCCACCAGCTCGACGCGATCGGGGATCTTGAGATCCCAGCCGGGCTCGGCGTGGGCAGTCGCGGCAAGCCCGGCGATCGCGAGCACGATCGTCCCGAGGCGCGAGGCGCGAGGCCCGAGGCCCCTCACAAGATCTGAGTCGCGAGCTCGGCGAGCGGCGAGCGCTCGCCCTTCGTGAGGATCACGTGGCCCGCGATCGACTCGTTCTTGAAGCGCTCGGCGACCGTCGTGAGCCCGTTGTTCGACGAGTCGAGATACGGATGGTCGATCTGATACGGGTCGCCGGTCAGGATGATCTTCGTACCTTCACCGGCGCGCGTGATGATCGTCTTCACCTCGTGCGGCGTGAGGTTCTGCGCCTCGTCGACGATCATGTACACGTTCGGCAGCGAGCGGCCGCGGATATACGTGAGCGGCTCGATCTCGACGAACCCGAGATCGACGAGCTCGGCGTACGACCGGCCGTCCTTCTTGTCGGTCTTGTTGAGGCCGAGCAGGAGCTCGAGGTTGTCGTAGATCGGCTGCATCCAGGGATTCAGCTTCTCCTCGATGTCGCCGGGCAAGTAGCCGATGTCGCGCCCGAGCGGGAAGATCGGCCGCGACACGAGCATCTTCGCGAACACCTGCTCCTCCGTCACCTTTTGCAGGCCGGCCGCGATCGCCAGCAGCGTCTTGCCCGTGCCGGCCTTGCCGACGAGCGTGACGAGCTTGACGTTGTCGTCGAGCAAGAGGTCGAGCCCGAAATGCTGCTCGCGGTTGCGCGGGCGAATTCCCCACACGCCGGCGCGATCGAGCTTCTTGATCGGCATCGCCTTGCCGGCTTCCTTGTGCCAGCGCGTGAGCGCCGACTTGCCGGAATCGTCCTTGAGCGTGAGGAACTCGTTCGCGTGCAAGGCGGGCGCGTCGACGACGACCGAGCCGTGGGCGAAGAAATCGTCGATCGTGCCGGGCGGCACGAGCACCTCGCGGTTGCCCGGATACAGCTCGTCGATCGAGATGCGCTCGGGCTCGAAGTCCGCCGTCTGCAGGCCGAGCGCGTCGCCGCGGACGCGCATGTTGACGTCCTTCGTGACGAGGATCGTCGGGTGCTTCGGCTCGGCCTCGCGCACTTCGAGCGCGATCTCGAGGATGCGCTGATCCATCGACCGCGAGTCGTAGCTCGGGTTCTTCGGTGGATTCTTCGACAGCGCGACGCGCACGGTGCCGCCGTTGCCGAGCGGCTGCGGATGCGAGAGCCCGCCCTCGCTGCGATGCTGGTCGAGCAGACGCGCGACCTGGCGCGCGTTACGGCCGAGCTCTGATTGATCCTTCTTGAACGTGTCGATCTCCTCGATCACGTAGATCGGGATCACGACCTGATTGTCCGCGAACGCATACATCGCGCGCGCATCGTGCAGGAGCACGTTCGTATCCAAGACGTAGTTCTTGACCGCCACGCCGCGACAGTCTCAGAACGATCCAGACACCGTCAACCCGCCCATGGTCGAGCTGACGTTCGGCGCCACCGTGATGCTGCGCTCGCGCGGCGCCGTGAAGTAGAGCACGACCCCGGCAGCGCCGAGCGCGATGCCCGCGACCCCGAAGCCGGTCGCGACGTTCGCGAGCGTGATCGAGTGGTTGACCTTCGTCGTGCCGTCGCTCGAGCAGACGAGCTTGCCCGCAGCATCGTGCGAGCACGCGCCCGAGTCGAGCGCGTCGTGGTAGTCACCGCGCGCGACGAGCCCGAGCACGCCGGCCGTGCCGATCCCGACGATGCCGAGGCCGGCCGCGCCGTAGGCGAGCAGCACGCGCTGGTGATCGCGCGACCCCGGCCCGGAATCGGTCAGCGCCGGCGCACCGGTCAGCGGCGGCGCGCTGACCACCGGCGGCGCTGCGTCGACGACTGCGGTCTTGCCCGCCGCGACGTCGACGTGCCGGGTGTCACCGCCGATGCGGACCTCGACCGATCCCGGGTCGACGTGCTCGCGGATCTCGGGGCCGGCGGGCTGGGCGCGGCCGGCGATCGTCACCGGCGCGTCGGCGTGCTCGACGACGACGATCCCGAGCTTGGGCTCGAGCGCGGCGCGGCGGTCGCGCGCGTACTTCGTGCGCTCGTCCTTCACGGCCTCGAACTGGATCGCCGCGTGATCGAAGCGATGCCACGCCTCGGCGAGGTGGCCGAGGTGCTCGTGGCAATCGCCGAGGTTGAGCTCGGTGCCCGGCGCGGCGTCGAGCGCGAAGCTCTGCGCCAGCTTCTCGCAGGCTTCGGCGTACTTGCCGTCCTTGTCGAGGGTGCGACCCTCCTCGAACAGCTGCGCGGCTTGCTGCTTCGCGTCGTCGGCGAATGCCGGCGCGGCCGCGAGCACGAGCGACACGAGCGCGAGCCGGTGCATGGGCCGATCGTCACGCGAGTCGGCCCGCGGTGCAACGGGTCCGAGCCCCTGTTACGATGATCGCGTGACCCGGTGGCTCGCGGCGTGCGCGCTGGTCGCGCTGGGCGGATGCCGCCAGCTGCTCGGCTTCGACTCGCCGATCAGCGCGGTGCCCGATTCGGCGGCGCTCGACTCGTCCGGGTTCGACCCGAACGACGCCGACGATCGCGTGTGCCTGGGCGCTGCACCGTACGTGGTGTGCGTGACGCGCCCCACGGCGCCGCTCGAGCTCGACACCTCGATGACGATCGATACCAACTCGTGCGCGATCGGAGCTGCCACGATCGTCGACGGCGATCCGGCGTGCGTGGTTGCCGGGACGTCGCTCGTCGTGACCGGCAACGTGCGCGCGACCGGCGCGCAGCCGCTCATCTTGCTCGCGACCGATTCGCTGCGGCTGATGAACGGCGGGCTCGACGTGTCGTCGACCGCATCGCAAGCCGGCGCCGGCGCCGATCCGTCGTGTGCGCCCGGCTCGCCGCCGACGAGCGGCGCGGAAGGTGGCGGCGGTGGCGCCGGCGGCACGTTCGGCACCGGCGGCGGCAACGGCGGCGCAGGCAGCTCCGGCACGGCCATCGGCGGCCACTCGCCGCCGCCCGCCGCGTCGACGTTCCTGCGCGGCGGATGTGCGGGACAGGACGGCGCCGCGATCGGAGCCGCGGTACCCGCCACCGGCGGCAGCGGCGGCGGCGTGATCTATCTGCTCGCCGGCGGGACGCTGACGCTCGACTTCAGCACGATCGTCAACGCCTCGGGCGCCGGCGGTGCGGGTGGACCGCCCGTAGGCGGCGGCGGCGGTGGCGGCGGCTCGGGCGGCTTGATCCTGCTGTGGGCGGGCGGCTCGATCGCGAGCTCGGGCACCGTGATGGCCAACGGCGGCGGCGGCGGCGGCGGCGCGAACGCGGCCAACACCGGCAAGCCCGGCCAGGATCCGAGCAAGCCGGAGGTGCCGGCGGCCGGCGGTTCCGGTGGGGGCGCGAGCAACGGCGGCCCCGGTGGTGACGGCTACGCGAATCCGTTCGATGCGACCTCGGGCTCCGGCGGTGGCCTGGACGGCGGCGGCGGTGGCGGCGGCGGTGCCGGCGTGATCTCGGTGCTGTCGGGCGGTTCGCTCGGCGGCATGGTCTCGCCGCCGCACTAGCCGTCAATGCTGGCAGTCGAGCGGGTTCGCGGCGCAGTCGTGCTTGACCGGCGGTGATTGCGACGGCCCCGGCGGCGGCTTTGCCGGCTCGAGGCTCGCGCCGAGCTGCGCGCAGCCGGCGAGCACCGCCGCGCGCTTGCCGCCGGTCGCCTTGAGCCACTTGATCGCGTGCGTCGGGTCGTGCACGTGGCACGCGGACAGCGTGCAAGCGACCGGATCTTGCGCGGCCAGCGACGGCATCGTCAGACACGCTTGCACGACGTCGGTGTAGTGCTCGGCGCGAAATGCTTTCTGCAGATCCTCTTCCGGCGACGGGCGCGGGTGCGAATGCGTCGGCGTCGGGGGCGGCGGCGTCTTCGCGACCGGCGTCGGCGCAGGTGCAGCATCCACCGGCGCGACTGCCACCGCAGCCGCGTCGACGGGCGCCGGTGCGGGCGGTGCAGGCGCGGGCGGCTCGGCCGCGCCCACCGGGTCGGGCGCGTGCACTCGCATCTCGTGCGCGTCGACGACGTTGCTCTCGCTGCGACCGCCGCCGGTCGCCATCACGATGACGATGACGATCGCGAGCGCGAGCGCGGGGCCGACGATGTACACCAGGCGCGGCACGCCGCGGCTCGGTACCGGCTCGGGCTCGCGCGCCGGGCCCGACACGCTCGGATGCGACCACGACGGATCGACGCGCGGCCGCGCCAACGGCACGTTCGCCGGCGGCGTGCTCGGCGGCGGCGGTGCGCTCGCGTGCATCGACACGGTCGGCACACCGGGAGGAGGCGCGCTGTGCGACCCCGAGCGACGCGTCGGATCGGGCGATCGCGACGGCGAGGACGGGCGGCGCACGTCGCGCGCGGTCTGGAGCTCGGGGTCGGACTCGACGCGCGTCCGCGGCTGCGTCATCGCGCCTTCGCTCGGCATGCGATGCCCGCTCGAGTCGCTGTACTTGGGCGCGGTCAGATCGGGCACGCCGCCGAGCTGGAGATCGACGTTGTCGGCGACCGGCGTCACGAGCTCGGCGGGAATCGGCTCGCTCGTCAGCGTGACCGGGTTGCCGCCGTGCGCGTCCTGACTGCGCATCTCGACCCACGGCTCGGGTCGCTCGCCGAACAGCTCGCGCAGGTAGCGTCCGAGGCTCGCCGACGACAGCGACGTGCCGATGCGCACCGCGACCTGCTCGATCGCCTCGTGCAACGAGTCGGCGGTCTGAAACCGCACGGCCGGATCCTTGTCGAGCAAGCGCATCACGATCGCGTCGAGCTCGGGCGGCACCTCGCTGCGAAGCGCCGAGGGCGGCCGCACTTGCTCGTTGACGATCGCGACCATGTTCTCGAAGTCGCTGTTGCGCCGGAACAACCGCTCGAGCGTGAGCAGCTCCCAGAACACGATGCCGAGCGCGAACAGATCGCTGCGCCGATCGACCGATCCGCCGCGCGCCTGCTCGGGCGACAGGTAGCTGATCTTGCCCTTCACCGTGCCCGACGCGGTCTCGGTCGAGCGATGCGCGGCCTTCGCGACGCCGAAATCGACGACCTTGACGTGGCCCTCGTAGCTCAGCATCAGATTCGACGGCGAGACGTCGCGATGCACGATGCCGAGCGCGCGCCCGTCGAGCCCGCGGCGGTCGTGCGCGTGATGCAAGCCGGCCGCGGCGCCGGCGATGATCGCGAGGATCGCGCCGAGCGGGATCTGGCGGCGCAAGCCGTGTGCGCGTTGCAACAGCGCGCGCACGGTCTCGCCGTGCACGTACTCCATCGTGAAGAAGTACGAGTCGCCGAGCTTTCCGACGTCGTACACCTGCGCGATGTTCGGGTGCTGCAGCTGCGCGGCGAGGCGAGCCTCGTCGAGAAACATGCGCACGAACGCGGCATCGTCCACGCGATGGCGCAGCACTCGTTTGAGCACCACGTACCGTTCGACTCCCGCCGTGCCCACGCCGCGCGCCAAAAAGATCTCCGCCATGCCGCCGACTGCGAGCCGGGCAATGATCTCGTAACTGTTCGCGGTCGATCCGACCTCGGCTGGACCCAACGTCACCGGCTCCTATTGTACTCACACCGAACTGCCCCGTCGTGGCCATGTGCCCCGGGCGCTCGTGTTAGAAGTGCCCGCAACGTAATTGGTGCGGCGGCACGACCGCTGCACCAGGCACCAAGCCGTCCGAACTTTTAAGGAGAAAACATGTCGAAGCTTCGCGTTGCACTGCTCACCGCCCTGATTGCCCTGCCCGCCGGATTTCTCGCCGCCGGCCCGCTCCGCGGCCACCCGCACCTCCAGAAGGCGAACGAGAGCCTGAACAAGGCGTGGGAAGAGATCTCCGCCTCGCAGAAGTCGAACGAGCCGATCTGGAAGGACGAAGGCGGCCACGGCCAGAAGGCGAAGGACGCGATCGAAGAGGCCAAGAAGCAGCTCGACGAAGCGGCCGAGTGGGTCAACCACCGCAAGTAGCCTCCGCTCAGCTCGCTTGTTTTGTCTTCGCCGACTGGGCCTCTGCCCACGTCACCACTCGGTTTCGGCCGGTGTGTTTCGCGTGGTAGAGCGCCAGGTCGGCACGCTCGATGAGGGTCGCGCGATCGCGGCCGTCGTCGGGGAACGCGGCGACACCGATGGACTCGGTGACGCCGAGCGGGCCTTTTTCGGACTCGACCACGACCTTCGAGATCTCGATGCGGATGCGCTCGGCGACCGCCTTGGCCTGGGCGACGTCGACGTTGTCGAGCACGACCGCGAACTCCTCGCCGCCGTAGCGCGCGGGGATATCGATCTTGCGCGGCACTTCCTGCAGCACGCGTGCGACGCGGCGCAGCACCTCGTCGCCGATCGGGTGGCCGTAGTTGTCGTTGACCTTCTTGAAGTGATCGACGTCGCAGAGCAGCAGCGCGACCTTGTGATTGTGGCGTTGTGCCCGCTGCAGCAGGTCTTCGAACCGCTCCTGGAACGAGCGGTGATTCGTGAGCCCGGTCAGGCCGTCGGTGGTCGCCATCGTCTCCATGCGGCGATACAGCAGGCCGTTTTGCAGCGCGACCGCGACCTGGTTCGCGATGACGGTGAGCATGTCGCGCACGTCGCTCGAGAACCGCTTCTCGGCGCGCGCGACGAGCGTCAGCGTGCCGATCGCGAGGTCGGCCGACAGCATCGGCAGCACGAGCAGCGACTTCGCGTCGTCGACCTTGACCTTGCGCGTGTAGATCGGCGCGGACACCTCGCGCGGCTCGCCGCCGGCCGGCAGGTAATGGCGGTTCTTGACGACCATCGCGGCGAGCCCGGCGTTGTCGCGGAACTCGAGATCGGCGAGCTGCCTCGGATCGACGATGCCCTCGCCGCCCGGCGCCACGCGCACCGCGCTGATCTTGTGGCGCGCGCGATCCTTGTCGTAGAGCGCGATCGCACCGACATCGAACGGTGCGATCGCCGCGCACGCGTCGAACGCGGTCTCCATCACCTGCTCGGGCGTGAGCGCGCGGCCGAGCATCGCGGTCGCCTGGTAGAACCGCTCGTGCTCGTACTTCGCGCGCTCGACCGCGCGGAACACCTGCTCGGTCTGCACCGCGCGCAGGATCTGGCCGCACGCGTCGGCGAGCAGATCGCGATCGGCTTCGGAGAAGGCGGTATCGCGGTCGGCGGCGAGCACGCCGCGGAGGTGCGAGCCCTCGACGATCGGCACGGCGACGAGCGCGACGCCGGCGCGCCCGCCGTCGTAGTAGGGCAGCTGGCCGGGCTTGGTCGCGGCGACGAGCAGCGGCTGGCGATCGCGCAGCACGGCGCCGAGGACGCCGGCGTTCGCGAGCCGGCGCTGCTCGACGATGTCGTCGGCATCGGACACGATCTCCTTGAGCTTCACGCGCTCGGGATCGTCCTCGACCCACACGAGCGCGACGGTCCGCGCACCGAGCGCACGCTTGAGCATGCCGAGCACCCACGCGAGCGCATCGCCGATCATGCCGACGCCGCCGATCGCGAGCAGTCGCTCTTCTTCGTCGCGCGTGCGCGGCGCGCGGCTGCCCGGCCCGAGCGCGGCGGCGATCAGCCGGTAATCGCGCGCGGCATCGCGTAGCGCGGCCAGCTCCTCGTCGAGCCGCTTCGCGTGGCGCTTGCGATGACGGCGCGCCAGGCCGCGCAGCAGCACGGCGTGCGAAGCAGCCGCGCCGCCGAGGAAGATCGCGTGTAGCACCGCGGCGATCGCGGCGCCTTCGCCGACGCCGGTGCGCACGAGCAGCGCGGCCTCGAGGAACAGCGCCGCGCCGAGTGTCGCGAGCGTGCCGGGCCGAGCGAGCACGGTAGCCGCCGCCGCGACCAGGCCGTAGAGCAGTGGATATGCCGGCGAACGCAGGCCGCCGGTCACCGCGATCGCGACGTGACAGCCGGCGACGAGCGCGAGCGCGAGCTCGAGATCGGCGAGATCGGTCGCGGCCGCGAGCCACAGCGACACGCGCTGCGCCCGCGCCGACGGCGGCGCGAACTGCACGCGCCGGATCAAGGCCGCCGCGACCAGCGCGAGCACGCCGGTCGCGACCATCGCCTGCGCGAGCGGGATCTTCGCGGCGCCGAGCAGGGACGCACCGTCGACGCCGCCGACCGCGACCACGACGCATGCGAGCGCGCCGGCACACGCGCCGGCCGAGACCTTCCCCGCGCGGCGCAGCGTGCGCCGCCACTTGCGGCTCGTCATCGCGAGGGCTCCACGTGCAGCACGATCTCGTCGGGATAGACCATGCCCAGGTCGGCACGCGCGCGATCCTCGATCGCGTGCACGTCGCTGCGCAGCGCGTCGATCTCGCGCACGAGTCGCGCGTTGTCATCGACCAGCATCGCCGCGTCGGCGCGCTGCTCGGCCAGTTGCTGCTCGAGCTTGAGCGCGCGCGCGTCGCGGCGCAGCAGCCCGCCGGGCAAGTTGCCGAGCGCGAGCGCGACGATGACGGCGAGGCCGAGGCGCAACGCCCAGCGCCGCAGCGCAGGCGGCACGTGCATGTCGGCCAACCTCTTCATCTAATACGTCGACGTTACGGATCGCCTCGCACGCGGGCCAATTTCTGGCGCGATCCGATTCCAGTGGAGTTTCGGCGGTCTGTGTGTACGCTGCGCGCACATGAGGGCCCTCCTGGCGATCTCCGTCCTCGCCGCGGCATGCGGCACGGACCATACGACCACGATCAAGTGCACGGGCAGCGCGATGGGCACGCTGGCCGCGAACAGCGCGGTCACCGCAAAAGGCGGCGGCGATCTGAACGGCGCGGCGATCGCGGCCGACAACGACACCACGCTGCCGATGAACCCGGTCACGATCGCGTGCGCCGCCGACATCGTGCCCTCCGGCTTCGTCGCGCTCGGCCCGGCCATCAGCTTCGGCGACGAAGGCACCTGGTCGAATCGCGCGTTCACGCTGACCTTGCCGTACAAGGCCGCGCGCCTGCCGAAGGGCGCGACGAACGGCGCCGTGCGGATCGTCGCGCAGCGCGCCGGCGGTCAGCCGTACTTTCCCGCGGTCTCGAACCGCGAGCTCGACGATCACGACGGCTACGCGTCGCTCGCGGCGTTCCGCGCGCTCGAGCTGACGACGTACCAGGTCGTCGCCGACGAGAACGCCGGCACGCAGACGACGCAAACGTTCCACTTCAACGCGATCGTCGGGGTGTCGATGGGCGGCAACGCGGCGATGTCGATCGGCCTGCGCCACCCCGATCGGTTCGACGTCACGGCCGATCTCGGTGGCGAGCCCGGTCCGTCGATGATCTACACGCTGCACATGGTCAACGACTTCTTGTTCGGCGGCTTCTGCGACAACGCGAGCGGCAAGCTCGGCCAGATGTGCCCGAATGCGTCGACCAAGCCCGAGCAGTTCGAGACCGCCTCGGACTACGAGCACATGATCTATCAGGCCGGCGGCGGCACCGGCCTCACGTCGGATCGCAGCTTCTACCTGAAGGCCGCGCGTGATCTCAGCCGCGCGTTGTCGAACCCGGCGATCTTCAATCCGGCCAACGCGTACGCGCCACCCGGCGTCGACTTCGCGACGTTCGCGCAGCCGAGCGCGACGCAATGCGCGACCCCTGTCGTGCTGCACGACTTCTACGACTCGCGCTTCAACCCCGACGGCAGCAAGCCCGTGATCGAGTACTGCGACGGCGGCGACGGCCAGACGCTGGGCCTCGGCGTGTTCGATCCGAGCCAGGCGCAGACCGATCCACCGCAGGTGCTGCTCGCGGTCGATCTCGACGGCAACAACGTGCGCGACTCCGGCGAGCCGGTGATCTCGCAGGGCTACGAGCCGTGGTCCGACGTCGGCAGCGACGGGCTCGCCGATGCCGACGAGCCCGGCTACGACCCGGTGACGAACCCGGATCCGGACCACGACGACTATCATTATCTACGCAACCCGCTCGGCACCGAGGGCAACGGCAACTACGACCAGGGCGAGCCGTTCGAGGACGTCGGCCTCGACGGCGTCGCGGGCACGTGCCAGGCCGGCGACACGCCACCGGTGGGCGTCTCGGGTTGCTACGACTACGGCGAAGGCAACGGCAAGTGGGACCTGTCGCCGAACGTGCAGCGCTGGTACGGCAGCGACTACAACTTGCTCCTCGCGACGCTCACGCCGGATCAGCGCGCGCACTTCTCGATGTGGTTCGACGCCGGCATCCGCGACTTCTTCAACGCGTCGGTGTCGGCGAACGCGGCGGTCGGTCAGGCGATGGCGACCGGCGAGCTGCCGTTCGGCGTGTACGACAGCTTTGGCGGCCTCGTGCCCGGCGACGACGAGAACACGTACGACTTCACCGAGATCGACTGGGACCAGATCCCCAAGCATGCGTATCTGCGCTACGGCACGCCAGACGCGAGTGCCGCGCAGATCATGAACGGCGACGGCCGCCACGTCGGCACCGCGAACGAGATCATCTATCGCATCGAGACCGCGTTCAAATACATCGACAAACGCCTGCCCGACGGCGATCTCGATGACTCGTACGACGGCGGCCAGATGCTGCCCGACGAGATGTTCACGTCGCCGCACACGGGCCGCATGAACCCGTTCTCGCTGTATCTGCCGCCCGGTTACAACGATCCCGCGAACGCGACCAAGACCTACCCGGTCGTGTACGTGCTGCACGGCTACGGCCAGCAGCCGAGCGATCTCGTCGCGCTATCGGCGGTGATCGCGAACCACATGATCGCGACCGAGCCGCTCGCGACTCGCATCCAGAAGTTCATCATGGTGTTCCCCGACGGCCGCTGCCGCGACGGCGACGGCTGCGAACAGGGCACGTTCTTCCTCGACTCGCCGCTCGGCGGCCCCGCGCAGATGGAGACCAACCTGATCGATCTGATGGACTACATCAACCAGCACTACCGCGTGCGCACCGACGCCCAGGAAACCGTCGCGCAGTAGCGGTCACGCGCGTCCCACTGCCATCGCACCTCGGCCGCTACTGGCTGATCAGCGTCAGGCTGCCCGGGCCGCGCGCCCACACGCGATCGAACTGATCGGCCGCGACGTCGAGGACCTGATTTTCGGCGAGGCCGCGGCGCGCGTCGATGCGGCGCACCTTCTGGCCGTCCCACGCCGCGATGCCGCGATCGGTCGCCATCCACACCTGGCCGTTGCGCGTCGCGACGACGTCGTTGATGTCGAAGCGCAGCGCGGCCGGAAAGCTCCACGTCTTGCCGTCCCACACGCCCGCGCCCGCGCCGGTCGCGACGACGACGCCTCCGTTCTCGGTGATCGTCACCGCGCGCGCGAGCTCGCTGCGCAGGCCATCGGCTTCGGTCCACAGCTTGACGCGGTCGCCGACGAGCCGCGCGACGCCTTCGTTGGTCGCGAACCACGCGGTATCGCCGCGCACGTCGCCATCGACCACGCCGACCGGCACCGGCAGCATCCGCGCCTTCTTGTCGGGCGACGCGGCGACGTCGTTGCGATGATACGTGACCTTGCCGGTGACCGTGTCGACGATCGCGATGCCGTACGCGTGTTGCTCGTGGCCGTCGCGATAGCGCAAGCCGAGCCACAGCTGGCCGGGCGCGGCGAACCGCGCAAAGCTGACGTCGGGCGCGTCGCCGGGCATCGCGATCGCGAGCTTGGGCACCGGCGTCCAGGTCGTGCCATCGATGCGCGATAGATGCAGCTCCTTGTCGAGCGGCGCGCGATGCACCGCATAGATGCCGCCGCTCGGATCGCGCGCGACCGCGACGACGAGCTGGTCGGGACCGCCGGCGACGAAGCGCTCGCCGGTCCAGTGCCACGCTTGCGGCGCGCCGGTCGCGACCCAGCAGTCGTCGGCGCGCGCGCACGCGACCGCGAGCGTCGTCGCGGACTCGAACATCTGCTTGCGGCGCAGCCAGTCGTGCGGGCTCGCGTCGCCGTCGCGATAGCGCGCGGTGCCGAGGTCGCGCGTGCCGATGAGCAGCTCGTCGTCTTCGGAGCCGAGCGCGGTCGCGCCCGGTGGCGGCACGACATCGATCGGATCGATCACCCACTCGTTCGCCGTGCCCCCCGCGAGCGGCACGAGGCGCAAGCCATCGCGGGCGAGCGGACGCACGGTGGTCTCGCCCGCGGATGCGAGGCGATACACGTGGCCGCCGCCGAGCACGACGATCGCGTTACCGCGCCGCGTGGCCGCGTCCCACGTGATCTCGGGCATCGTGCGATAGCTCGTCCACGTCGTCTGCCGGCCGATCGCGATGCGCTCGTGGCCCTGATCGTCGCCGCCGATCACGAGCACGCGATCGCCGGGCGCCTCGACGAGCAAGCGCGGCTCGGCGATGTCGAGCCCTTGTGCCGAGCCGATCTTGATGATGTCGCCGGTCGGCTTGCGCGCGGAGAGCCCGGCTTTCTGTGCGATCCACAGCCAGCCCGTGCGATCGCGCAGTAGCGCGCGCACCGGATCTTTGATCGACGTCTGCGCCCAACCGCCGCGATCGCTGACGTAGACGAGCCCGTGCGACGTGCCGAGCCACGCGCCGTTGTCGACCGCGGGCGCCACGCTCGCGCCACCTTCCTTCGCGATCGCGGCGTAGTCGACGCCGAGTCCAGGCGGCGGCGGCGTGACCTCGCTGTACACCTTCGACTCGGTGTCGTACGAGCCGAAGCCGCCGTCGGACAGGATCCACAACCGCTTGCGATCGGCGTCGGCCGCGACGGCGACGATGTGCATGCCCGGCAGGCCGTTGTCGGACGACATCGCGAGCACGTTGCCCTGATCGTCCCAGCGTTCGACGGCGTCCTCGGTCGCGACGAACACGATCTTGCCGACGGCGCCGACCGCGCGCACCGGCGACGGCTCGGTGAACACGCGCACGCGGACCTTACCTGTCGACACCGGCGGAATCGGCGCCGGCGGCAGCTCGGGTGCGGGGCACGCGGATACGGCGGCGAGCACGCCGAGCCAGAGGCATCTCGTCACGGCCCGACGACGGTAAATCAAATGGGGTAGTCTCGTCACATGGCACGTCAACGACGTGGGGGCGGTCTGCGTCCTCCCGAGCTGCGCGGCACGCTCGGGACGCTGCTACGCACGACTCGCGAGGTCCTGGAACGTGGGGTCAGCTCCGGCCGCGAGCGCCTGGACGAGGCCCTCTCCTCGCGCCGCCGCGAGGGCCTACTCGCCGAGCTCGGCGAGATCGTGCTCGATCTCGTCCGCCGCGGCGAGATCGATCTCGGCGAGCTGCCCGAGGCGCGCGAAGTGGTCGCCCGCCTCGACGACCTCGACGGCGACGACGCCGATGCCGGCGCCGCGCCTGCCTCGGCTTCGTCGCGTGACCGCTCGCGCTTCGATCGCCGAACTACCGGCGACGGCACGGTCTCGGGGCAAACCTGGGCTCCGCCGAACCGCAAGCGCGCCGCCGCCACCGGCACGGCTCGCGTCTGGCGCCCACCAGCTCCCGACGAGCCGACGGTCGATCAACCGACCGTCCGCGGCACCCGCAAAGTCCCCCGCCCCGGCGGCATCACCTTCGAAGCCGACTCTTCCGACTCCGACCTCGCCGACTACATGCACCCGGACGACGTGCCCGCCAACCCCAAGAAGCCCGACGACAACTCCTGACCGTCTTGACAGTCTCGAACGACGCCGGTATCAACCCGTCCGTCCTGGGGATATAGCTCAGCTGGGAGAGCGCGTGAATGGCATTCACGAGGTCAGGGGTTCGATCCCCCTTATCTCCACCACCTAACCGGAAGGACCTTTGAAGATTGGTCTTCGCCGGTTTTGTTTTGCGCCACGTTTGCGCCACGCGCGCTGAGCATCGCGAGGATCCGGCGGTCCGGATCGCGCTCCGCGTTGCCCGCTTCCAGGACGGGCTCGGGGATCTCGCGCCGATGGGTCTCCGCCACGTGGACGTAGATCATCGTCTCGTCGATCCGCTTGTGCCCCATCCATGACTGCAACCGCCACGGGTTCACGCCAAAGAGCGCGGCGTGCGTCCCGAACGTGTGGCGCAGCGTGTGCCAGCGCTTGGCCGGTAGCCTTGCTTGCCTTCTCGGCTGACGAACCGCGTCGGATAGACGTCGGGCCGCCCGCGAAAGAGGCCGCGGAAGATCGCGAGCTTCTCGTTTGGCTGCCGAACCGTCGCGGTCTTGTCGACCGACACCGTTGGAACCGGCTCGGTGGCGCATGCTTCCTCGTCGAGTCCGGCCAGCTGCGCGTGAAGCCGGGCGACCCGTTCCTTCTCGTGATCGAGTTCTGCCGCCAGCGCGGTGACGCGGGCACTTGCCTGTTCGAGCGCCTCGATCAACCGTGCGCGTTCGTCGGCGCGATCCGGCACGATCAACTTTCCCATCGCCTGGAGGTCGAGCTCCAGATCGGGGGGCACGCTGGGTCGGAGAGGACCGGGTCGATGAACGCCCTCGCCGCATCAAAGACCTCGTCAAGCGTTGGCCACGGAAGCGAATCTTCGGTAGCCATCGAAGCGTATGGATCGCGCCATTTGGTTGGCGGCACCGGCAATGTCGTCGGTTGATTGTGCGTGGCGCGAAATGCAAACGTCTGCTCGATCGCAGCACGTAGACGGGCGACTTCGAGCCTCCGGATCGTGGCGAGCAGCGCCAGATCGGGCAGGTCCCGGACGCGCGAGTTGGGGCGCGCGCGGGGCAGCGTGTACGCGTGCAGCTTCTCCGCGATGTGAGTCTCGATCGGATAGATCTGGATCGAGGGCGGCGCAATGCCGGCGAACCCGAAGACGTCATCGGCGACCACGGTCTCGGGCAGATCGAGGATTGGATCGCCGAACGCCACATCGATACCAAAGCGCTGACCGTAGAGCTTTCCCGCGAGCTTGGCCTCGGCTCGAAACCGAAAGCCGTCGTACTTCATTCCTTCCGCGTCGATCTCGGGTCGATGTGGATCCGCATCGATCTCGAAGGACAGGAAGTCGTCTAGATCGAGACGCCCGGCCTTCTGAAGTCGCTCGAGTAGATCGTCAGGGGTTCCTATGACACGCAGATCGATGTCCTTCGTGGTGCGAGCACGCTCGAGGCGCAGCTCGAGGGCAACGCCGCCTTTAAGCGTCGCAGCGTCACCGAACACGACCGCGATCCGGGCGAGGAATCGATCGAATACCGCGAGCTGCCGCGTGCGCGCGACTGGCACGCCCGCCGGGGTAGCCGCCTTGAGCCTGTGCTCCAGCGCCTGCTTGAGCGCCGCCGGCGATTCGTACTTCTGGCTCACGCCGCGAGGCCTCCGAGACCACGTAGCGCTCGCCGGACCTCACCGAGGTCGCGCTTCCCGACAAGCCCGCGAGCGAGCGCGTCCTGTGCGGCCTGGCGTAGAAGATCGGGCGAGATCTTGTCACGTGAGCAGTCCTCCAGCGTGCGCGACGGTGACGTCGCCGGGACCGCACCGAACCACGAACGCTCGCTCTTGGCGACATCCGCATGATGCACGATCACACCCGCCGGCACGCGGAGACGCCGGGAGCTCCACGTGGTCGGCACCGAGAGATGGATCTTCGAAGGCAGAACGTCGGAGAGTCCGTGGAGCCCAAGCGCGGTCTGGTGCGAGAACACGCCCTGTCGCTCGGACCACAGCCAGATGACGACGAGGTCCTCGTGCTCGCCTGCGGGGAAGTGCACCAGCCGGTAGATTCCGCGGCGGACACGGACCATTCGTCCGGCCTGAATGTGCTTGCGTAGCAGCTGAGGCGAGTATCCTGCCTCCGCGGCCTGCTGGGTCGTGAAGTGCCCCTCCTGCCCGCTCGCCACTTCATAGAGGCGATTCCACGTGGGTTTCCGGGCGACGACCATGCACGAAACGTTACCGTAGGTTTAGTTTTGTGCAAGCCTTCGATCGCACGGAACTGCACCAACGGTTCAGTTTCGTGCACGGGCGCCCGCTGCCACGTGGCTGCCACGCGAGTCGAAAACAACGAGGAGCAAGGGGAGCAAGGAGGACGAACCGGAACATGCTCGGCGCGCAGATCAGCGTGGTCACTGCAGGATCGCGAAACGGTTATCGTTCCGATCAGCGCACCTTAGATTCGATCCCCCTTATCTCCACCACCTAACCGGCGATCATCTTTGAGGGATCAATCGCTGGGTACTGCGTTTTGCGCCACGTTTGCGCCACGGACGCCTTCATCTTATGGGCGCTCCCGGCCTGCTCGATCGCGATGACCTCGCCACGTGGGAACAGCGGCCCCCCGACCAGCAACGCGATCAAACGCCGCGACCCGCGCACGACCGCAACGGCCGAGCCAGCGATGACGGCAAGGTCCCGATAAACAGTAGATAGACCGGCGGCAGAGCCCAACCGAACCGGGGAAACGCCGCGATGCCGCGCGGACGCGCGAGCCGCAGAACAAGCTGCGGCTCGCGCCGAATTTCGCGACGACTAGATATTCGACAGGTTGCGAGCATACTTCCAAAAACACGACATACTCGCCACGGAATGGAGTGGCTCAACTACCACCACCTGCTCTACTTCTGGGTCGTTGCGAAGCAGGGCAGCATCACGCAAGCGAGCAAGGAGCTCCGCCTCGCGCATCCGACGATCAGCGGTCAGATCCATCGCCTCGAAGAGGTTCTCGGCGTGAAGCTATTCACGCACAAGGGGCGGAACCTGGTGTTGACCGACAACGGGCGCATCGCTTTCCGGTATGCAGACGAGATCTTCTCGCTCGGTCAAGAGTTCCAAGACACCCTCAAGGGGCGGTCCACCGGGCAACAGATGCGGCTTGTCGTCGGGGTCTCCGACGTCATCGCGAAGTCGATCGTGCATCGGATCCTCGAGCCGGCGTTCGAGCTTCAAGACAAGGTTCGCATCATCTGCCGCCAGGACCGCTCGATCGAAGCGTTTATGGGGGAGCTGGCGGTTCACACGGTGGACGTCGTGCTCTCCGACGCACCTGCAGCCGCTACTGCATCCGTGCGGACGTTCAGCCATCCGCTCGGCGAGTGCGGGACTTCATTTTTCGCAGCGCCCCGACTCGCCAGGTCGTGCCGCCGAGGGTTCCCCCGCTCGCTCGATGGGGTTCCCGTTCTGCTTCCGGCTGGCGACTCGACGTTCCGGCGGGCGCTGAACGAGTGGTTCGCGTCCCGAGACCTTCGACCCGAAATCATCGCCGAGCTCGATGACCTGGCGTTGGCATCAGTGATGGGCGAGGCGGGGCTCGGGATTTTCGCGGCACCCGACGTGATCGTCGACGAAATTCGGCGACGCTATCAAGTACAGCTCGTGGGACGCGCCAAGGATCTCCGCCAGCGATTCTTTGCGATCTCGGTCGAAAAGAAGATCAGGAACCCAGCGGTAGCGGCCATTTGTCAGGTCGCACGGAAACACATCTTCGCCTGACGCGCGGGCTAACGCTCCGCCGCCCAGGATCGCCGTTCGATCGCGCGCGCCACGGAACGCGCCGCTCGAGTGGCTGCATGCTCGACGGCGAGCGAGATATCGATGTCCGTGTGTTCCACGATCACGACCTCCGCGTCGACGTTCACCTCGAGCTGGCAGCGTACGTACCGAGGAACGGCTACATCAGCCGAGAGGCGAACGATCACGAGATCGATCCGTTCGCCGAACCGCGCGAGCGCGAAGTCGAGCCGGCTCTTGAGCTGGGCTCGTTCGATCTTGGTCGGCCTACCGCCTGACCGGCGAATCTGGATCTTCATGCGACGAGAACATCCTCAGGTCGATGGATGCTCGTGATCGCGATCCCGCATCGCCTTCCGTTGTAGACGGGACGCGACCGCTGGCACCGCAACGAATCCGACGACAACCGCCCCGACGCTGCTGTTCGTCAACATTCCCCACCGAGCTCGTCATCTGTCGCGGCGGCTCGGGATCGTTCTAGGCACCCGACGCAGAACCCGAGGGCCCCCGGAGTGCGCGCTCGAACCTCCTGTGTGCTCTGACACGCGGAGCACACGCGACTAGTAAGCCGCAATGCAGGCGGCGGCCATGCGCGCGCCTTGGCACTCGATCCGACGCACGCGAGAGCCCTCATCACACGGTTGTACGTCGCAAAGGATCATTCGAACATTAGGTTGTTCCGAGTCCTCGCGTCGAGAAACCCGACACATCCGCTCGTTGTCTTCCTGGTCGCGGGCGCCCATAGTGGCCGATCTCGACGGGAGGATAGATGGGCAACCAAGACGTGACGACATCGATTCAGAGGATCGCGATGCTGGGGAATCATCTCCCGCGCCAGTGCGGCATCGCGACGTTCACCACCGACCTCGCAGAAGCGATCGCACGCGCGCGTCCGCAGGCCGACTGCTTCGTGCTCGCCGTGAACGACGCGGGACGACGTCATGCTTATCCTCCGCGCGTCCAGTTCGAGATCACCGAGCCGGATCTCATCTCGTATCGACGCGCCGCCGACTACTTGAACGTCAACCGAGTCGACGTTTTATCGGTCCAGCACGAGTACGGGATCTTCGGTGGCAAGGCGGGAAGTCACGTCCTCACACTGCTCCGCGAGCTGCGGATGCCGATCGTCACCACGCTCCACACCATCCTCGAGGCGCCGAACGACCGCCAGCGTCGAGTGATGGACGAGCTCGCCGAGCTGTCGTCGCGACTCGTCGTGATGACCGAGCAAGGCGCGGCGCTGCTCCACGAAGTGCATCGTGTGCCGCTTGCGAAGATCGACCTCATCCCGCATGGGATCCCGAGCCTGCCGGAAGGCGATCGCAAAGAGCAGCTCGGCGTCACCGGTAAGTCTGTGATCCTGACGTTCGGCCTGCTGTCGCCCGATAAGGGCATCGAGCATGTCATCGACGCGCTGCCGGCGATTCTCCAGGAGCATCCCGAGACGGTCTACATCGTGCTCGGTGCGACCCATCCACACGTCAAGGAGAAAGCCGGTGAGATCTACCGGCTCGGGCTCGCGGCGCGGGCCGCTCGGCTTGGCGTCGAGGCCAGCGTGATCTTCCACGACCGTTTCGTCAGCAACGTCGAGCTCACCGAGTTCCTGTCGGCGGCCGACATCTACGTGACGCCGTATCTCAACATGGAGCAGAGCACGTCGGGAACGCTCGCCTACGCCGTCGGAGGGGGCCGCGCCGTGATCTCGACGCCGTATCGTCATGCCAAGGAGCTGCTCGCCGACGGGCGCGGCATTCTCATCCCCCGAGCGGATTCGGCAGCGATTGCACGCGAAGTGATCAGTCTGCTTGGCGACGACGCGAAGCGCCGGAGCCTGGGCGAACGCGCGGCAGCGTATGGGGTCGACAAGCTGTGGCCGACGGTCGCAGGCGCTTACGTCGCGAGCTTCGAGCGCGCGTGCGACGAACATCGCCAGCACGACCGCAAGAAATTTCACGCGCAGACGCTTGTCGCGCGCGCGGCCGAGCTACCCGACGTCAACTTCGAGCACCTCAGCCTTTTTGACCGATCACACCGGCATCCTCCAGCACGCCGACTTCAGCGTGCCCAGCTACGCCGAAGGCTATTGCCTCGACGACAACGCGCGTGCCCTGCTGCTCATGGCACTCGCCGAGGACAGCGGGACCGACGATCCGAAGCTCGTACGCGCGCTGACGTCGCGATACCTCGCGTTCGTGAAGCACGCGTTCGAGCCCAAGAGCCGGCGCTTCCGCAACTTCATGTCTTACGCGAGACGCTGGGACGAGCAGGCCGGCTCCGACGATTGCCACGGCCGCGCGATCTGGGCTCTCGGAGCGGTCGTGGGCCGATCGAGCGATCCGGGGCGACAGAGTCTCGCCGGTGCGCTATTCCAAGCCGGCGTTACACCGGTACTCGAGCTGTCGAGCCCGCGGGCGTGGGCGTACGCGTTGCTCGGGATCGCGGAGTACTTGCGCGCGTTCTGGGGCGACAGCCAGGTGCAAGCGGTCCAACGCGAGCTCGCGAAGCGACTGCTGGATCTGTTTTCTCGGTCGAGCTCCCATGACTGGCCATGGTTCGAAGATCGGCTGACGTACTGCAACGCCCGCCTGCCGCAAGCCTTGATCGTGACCTCGGAGTGGCTAGACAACGAGGAGATGCAGGCCGTCGGCGTGAGGGCCCTCGACTGGTTGGTCGCGCTCCAGACGACCAAGGAGGACTATTTCGCTCCGATCGGTTCCAACGGCTTTTACGTGCGGGGAGCCGCGAAGGCTCGCTTCGATCAGCAGCCGGTCGAAGCGGGGTCGGTGGTGTCGGCGTGCGTCGACGCGCGACGCATCACGGGCGATGCGCGCTGGCTTTCGCACGCGCGGCGAGCATTTGACTGGTTTCTGGGACAGAACGAGTTGCAGCGGCCTCTCTACGACCCGGCGACCGGCGCATGTCACGACGGCCTCCACGCGGATCGAATCAACGCCAATCAAGGCGCGGAGTCGACGCTGTCGTTCCTGCTCGCCCTGTTCGAGATGCGCTCGAGCGATCGCATCGGCGCGATGCGACGCCCGATCGGACCGACGTTGTTGTCATGACCCACAGCCGCTACGAAACCTTGCTGGTCCGGCATTCCGGCAACCCGATCCTGCGCGCCGCCGACTGGCCGTACCCGGCGCACACCGTATTCAACGCAGGAGCCACGCTCCTGCGCGATGGCACGACACTGCTTCTGTGTCGCGTCGAGGATCGGCGCGGCCATTCCCACTTGTGCGCCGCGCGATCGGCGAACGGCGTCGACGGCTGGGTGATCGACGAGGAGCCGACGCTGCGCGCCGACCCCGAGCGCTATCCCGAGGAGCTCTGGGGGATCGAAGATCCCCGGATCACGTTTGTCGACGAGCTCGGCAAGTATGCGATCGCATACACCGCATATAGCAAGAGTGGACCCGGCGTCGCGCTCGCTCTCACGGACGACTTCCGTAGCTTCGATCGCTACGGATTGGTGATGCAACCCGACGACAAGGACGCTGCTTTGTTGCCGCGTCGGATCGACGGTCAATTCGCGCTCATCCATCGCCCGATGTACGACTCCGGGGCGCACGTCTGGATCTCCTACTCGCCCGACCTCCGCAACTGGGGCGGGCACAAGCTGATGCTGGCCGCGCGCAAAGGTGCGTGGTGGGACGCGAACAAGGTCGGGCTATCGCCGCCTTTGATCGAGACACGTCGCGGTTGGCTGATGCTGTATCACGGGGTGCGGCACACCGCGGCGGGCTGCCTCTACCGGCTCGGGCTCGCGCTCTTCGATCTCGAGCACCCTGAGCAATGCGTGGCGCGAGGAGACTCGTGGATCTTCGGCCCCGAGGAGCCCTACGAACGGAGCGGCGATGTCGGCAACGTGACGTTTCCGTGCGGGTACACGATCGGCGCCGACGGCGACGCGCTCCGCATCTACTACGGCGCCGCGGACACGAGCATTGCCCTGGCGACGGCCAGCATCGCTGGCCTGTTGCGCTGGCTCGACGAGCACGGCTCCATGTGCGCCGAGCGATAGGGCGACGTGCCGAGATTAACGACACGAGAGAACCAAAGTTCCGAATAGTCGAATCGTGTTCCGATGCCTACACTGCGACCATGAATCGCGAAACGGCTTGCTGGTGAGCGCCGGCCGGCTGCCGTGGGCCGACCTCCTCCGCCGCGTATTCGCCGACGACGTCTTGCAGTGTGCGTGCGGCGGCCGTCGCAGCGTCGTCGCGGTGGTCACCGACCCCACCGTCGCGCGCACCCTGCTCGTCGCGCTCGAGCTGCCGCACGAGCCGTCGGCATTCGCGCCCGCGCGCGACCCGCCGCAGGTCCTGCTCGCGTGGGACGATCTGGCGTAATCGGGCACCGAGCTCGTCGCGTACGGCGTCGGTCTCGACGGCCACCGCCAGCTGCTCGACCGTCAGGGACTGCGTTCCCGTTATGCGCGGCACTTCGCGACCGAAACCGCGTCGGCGCGTTTGCTCCAAGCCAACCGAGATCCGGACCGATTGCTCGTCGCTCCTCTCGCCTGATAGGCGCTGCGCGCGCGAGCAACTTCGC
Source organism: Kofleriaceae bacterium (assembly GCA_036490935.1). Classification (GTDB taxonomy): domain Bacteria; phylum Myxococcota_A; class Polyangia; order Haliangiales; family Haliangiaceae; genus JABFXX01. Next base: position 38,614 of record DASXCY010000031.1, read on the forward strand.
CACTCTGTCGAAACGCGAGGTTTAAGCTTGCGACCTGGGGGTGGCGTACATGCGGCATCGCGGTTGCACCACGGACTCGCCTCGTGGGGCTCGATCTCGAAGGCGAGCTGCTCCGCGCAGCACAAAGGTTGCGCGGCACCTCTGGCAGCGACGTCTTCACGATCGAAACACTTCGTGAGCTCATCGTCAGCGCACCACGAGAATTTTCGCGGCTCGCTCATCCACTACTCGCGCAGTTGATCGATTCGCTGACCGACAGCCTGATTGCTTGCGGCCTTCTCGTCCGCGTCGAGGGCGGGTGCGCGTTGACCGACGACGCACACGCATACCTCGATCGATCTCCGCAGTACTTGGACGGACCAGGATTGCTTCGAGATCGCAACTCCGACGAGGTGCTACCATCGTCACAAGCATGAGCCAGGTGGAGAACCTCGCGATCACGAGCTTTCGCTGGGGCCAGATCGTCGATTCGACTGGTCGCGTCTTCAAAGATGCGCGGCTGTTCCCCGGCGGCGTCGAGGAATGGGATTGGCGCAAGACGGGGACCCGTCATGATCCGGGGATCCAGATCGCCGATCTGGAAGATCTCTTCACGACGAAACCCGACGTCGTGATCCTCTCGCGTGGTGTCGACCTGGTCCTTCAGGTGCCGCAAACGACGGTCGACTTCGCGCGCGAACACGCCGCGAACGTGCTGGTGCTCCAGAGCGAACAAGCGGTCGCCGAGTACAACCGCCGCATCACGAGCGAGCGGGTCGTCGCCCTCGTCCACAGCACCTGCTAACTTAGTCGGGCCCGCGAACACACCGTACTTCAAGCGTCATCTTGCTCGCGTCAGGGCGGGATCACGAACTTGGTCGTGATCGGCGGATCGCAGCAGCCCCACGTGTACGCGACCTCGGTGTTCGACAGCCAACCACCGCCTCGAAACACGCCGGTGCCGGTGATCCCTTTCGGATCCTTCTCACCCGCGAGGATGTAGTCCGGTTTCGCGCCGTCGAGATACGCCGCCATGCGATCGGTCTTGATGATGTGATACGGGCCATTGCGATGAGTGAGCAGCAGGACGTGCTGACAGTCCGGTGAGAATAGCGACGGGGTTCTCGCGTCGACCGCGACGTCGAGCAGGTCTTGCGTCCATGGCTTCGCGCGGCCAACGACCTCGAGCTCCAACGACTTGTACGCGTCGTAGTTGTCGGTCGGGTCGTGCTCACCCCGCCACGTCGCCTTCACGCTGCCGCAGTGCTCCTCGTGGATGAACGGCGTCGGCTTCACGTCGGCCTCGGGCGGCGCGTTCGGGTCTCGCTGCATGACGCCTCCGACGAGCTTGCCGAGACGATCCAGCGTCACCGGCCCGGGGAGCGCACCCGAGGTCAGCACGATCGCGAGCTGGCGCGCGTCATCCGCCGTCTCGGCGACCCGCAACGTCACGCTGCCGCCGCGCACCGCGGCTTGGATGACGGGCGTGCTCACGACGCGGCCGTCGAGCATCGTGGCGATCCGGTCGTTGACGTGGTGCTCGGTGAACGCCGCGAATGCCTCGCTGCCCGCGCGGTCGAGCTCGATCCGGATGCGTTGCATCTCGGGGTCGTCGGGATCGGGTGGATCGAGAGACGCGCGCACGATCGAATCGCCGGTGACCGCCGGCGTCGGGTCGACGAGATGGGTGCGCCACTGCGCGGGGTGGTTGTCGTGCGCGCGTCCGAGCTCGAACGCGAGCATGCGATCGCGCGGGATGGCGAGCGCGGGATCCTGGGTCGCGAGGGTCGCGAGGTAGGCCTCGATCACGCTCTGTCCCGAGGTGCGGCACAGCATCGTATCGCCCGGCCCTTGCTTCCAACAGTGACGGGTCGAGGCGTCGACACGGCTCACGGCCTGTTCGCGGTCGGTGGCGAGTAGCGCCCACTCGGAGTTTTCCGGGTGCGCACCGTCGTCGGTTGTCCAGTGATCGCGCCAGGTCGTGATCTCGGCGGCGATCGCCGCGGGATCGGTCTTCGCGTGCTCGGCTAGCGCAGCCATGATCGGCGTCCCGGCGACCACCGCGTGAAACTCGAGCCGGCCCGTGCGCTCGAGCAGCTCGATCACGTGTTGCATCGCGTCCTCGTCGACCGGTGCGAGATCGACGACGATTCGCTCGCCATCCACTGCGACGTGACCACGAGCGTGCGCGAGCTGGAGTCGGATCCGCATCGTGCGCACCGCGCGCTCGAGTGCCGCGGGCCGTGCGGTTGCGGCAAGCGCGCCGAGATCGATCTCGTAGATGCTGCGGATCCCATCCTTGATGATCGGCTGCTCCGCGAGCTCGATCGCGACCTTCGACTCGATCACGTGGTCGCCGCCACAACCGATCACACAGGCGATACACACCGCGATTGCGAACCGCGGATTCATGGCTGCAACAACGGGTTCGGCACCGGATCGTACGCGGCGTGCTTGCTGGTTCGGCAAGCGCTCACCATGCGTTCGGTCATCGCCTTGCCGCCCGACCTGGGATTTTTGCTTCGGCGGGTCGGCCTGGACGTAGCTCGAGGAACGTCTGGCCGGTGAAGCTGAACAGCCGGAGGTGCGCCACGGGCGAGAGCGGGTCGGTGACGACAAGGCCATCGTGGGCGTTGCCCTCGCGATGGACCAGGTGGATGCCGGAACCACCGTACGTCGTGGCGAACACGCTGATGTGGTTCACGGTCGCGAGGTCGGTCATCAGCGCGTTGACGATCTGCGCCTTGGTGTCGAGAGGTAGATCGGTGGGGCTCACACCGAGCGACGTGTAGTCGACGCCGAAGCCCTGATGCCAGCCCTCGGACCACGGGCCACCGGCGGGCAGCGCGAGCTCGAGCGTCGTGGTGTGGACGTCGTCCATGCCGGTCTGCGCGTCGGTGGCGTCGATCGCGACGTCGTAGATCTCGTCGTTCATGCGGATCTGCAGGTGCACGTGCGAGTCGTCGTCGTTGCAGCTGTTCATGTTGCTCGGCGCGACCACGGCGACGAGGTAGCCGTCGAGCCGACCGTACGTGGGCGTCGCCGGCAGCGCGTTGCCGAACTGACTCGTGCACGGCACGCGCGTGGGCGTGCCGTCGCCGGCGCTGGCATCGCCGCCCGCGTCGGCCGTGGCACCTCCGCTGCGACCGCACGCGGCGAGCGCGACGAGGGCGACGAGGGCGACGAGGACGAGTGCTGCACGCATCGCTGCCCGAGTCTCCCACAGCCCGCTACTGCCCACCGCGTCCTGCCCACGGTCGTCCGCGGTCGCGGGGCGCGCCCCCGTGGCGGCTCGAGCTTCCGCCTTCGTGCTCGCGAGGTTACGCGCCGGCCGGATGGGCCCTCCCGTTGCAATCATCGCGCGCCATGAGGGCCATCGTCGCCACGATCACCGCCGCCGTCGCGCTTGCCGCCTGCTCGTCGAGCCCGGGCAAGCCGATTCCACTGGCGCTCGAGGTCGCCACGCCGGCGCGCGGCGCGACCACGACCGGCGGCTCGGTGACCGTGACCGGCACCGCGTCCGGCGATGCGGTCGTCGTGACCGTGCTCGGCAACGCCGTGGCGGTCGGCAAGGACGGTAGCTTCTCGACCACCGCGACCGTTCCGCCCGGCATCTCGGTGATCGAGACCGACGCGATCGACAGGTCGGGCGACAAGCTCGTGGACGTGCGCGCGGTGCTCGCCGGCGAGCTGGCGGCCAGCGACGGCTCGGTCGACTCGGCGATCGGCGCGCACGCGAGTGCGGCTGCGCTCGCGACGATCGGTGATGCGGTCGCGGTCGACGCGAAGTCGATCGACTACACCGCCGTCGCGAAGGCGCTGAATCCGATCTACGACAACGGCGGCTGTCTCGGCGCGGTCGTCAACATCGACGACGTCTCGATCGGTGACGTCGCGGTGTCGCTCGCGCCTTCCAGCGGCGCGCTCGCGACCGAGGTGACGCTCGAGCATGTCAGCGTCAAGCTCGGCGTATCGTTCAAGGTCGCGTGCATCGGTGGCAGCGACACGATCACGGTCAGCGCATCGGCCGCGCACGTCAGCGGCGACCTCGGTCTTCACGTCACGAGCGGCAAGCTCGCGACGTCGCTGTCCAGCCCGGCGGTCACGCTGTCGGGGTTCGAGCTCGCGGTCGGCGGCGTGCCGAGCGAGGTCGTCGATCTGTTTCGCGGCACGATCCAGACCAAGGTGCAGAGCGCGCTCGCCAATGCGATCGCGAGCAAGGTCCCGGGCATCGCGAACGCCAAGCTCGCCGCGCTGCTCGCCGCACCGTTCGACGGCAAGCTGCTCGGCTTCGCGACCAAGATCTCGATCACCCCGACCACCGCGACGATCTCCGACAGCGGGCTGTTCGTCGCGGCGACGACGAAGGTCAGCGTCACCGGCGGTGACGGCGGGATGTTCGTCACCGATCCGATGCCGCTCACCTCGTCGCTGCTCGCGTCGACTACCGACCTCGGCGTCGCGGTCGCGAACGATCTCGTCAACCAGCTGTTTGCGGGCCTGTGGGCAGCCGGCGCGTTCGACGCGACCATCCCGGTCTCGTCGCTGAGCGTGCTCGCCGCGTTGCTCGATCCCGACGCGGCGAACCTGAAGGTCTCGCTCGCGCTGCCGCCAACCGTTTCGACCGATGCCAGCGGCAACCTGCAACTCGCGGTCGGCGACGCGCTGATCGTGGTGCAAGACGCTGGCGGCAACCCGTTGCAGCAGATCGCGCTCTCGCTGACGACGACGGTTTCGGCCGCACCGGTGAACGGCTCGATCTCGCTCGCGCTCGGCGCACCGACGGTGTTCGCGCAGGTGCTCGCGCAAGCCGACGACGGTTCGCGCGAGCTGACCGACGCGCAAGTGCAGGGCATCGTGACCGGCGCGTGGAGCATCGTCGGTCAACAAGCGAGCACCGCGCTCGCGAAGCTGCCGATGCCATCGCTCGGCGGGGTCCACCTCGGTGCCCCGGTGGTCGCCGCGCAGCCGGGCTTCATCGTCGCCGACGTCGCGCTCCAGTGACCAGTCGCGGCCGCGCGCGCGTCACGCCGCCGGCATCGCGAAGTGCGCCGGCGCTCCGGCGGCGCGCTACTTGTAGACACGATCGGCGCTGCGTGAGCCGTCATCGGCGTGCGCTCGCTAACATCTCACCCATGAGTCGCTGATACCGACCTTGACCAGCGTCAGCACGTGCGTGTGGCCTTCGCTCGTGGCGGTCGTCACCGTCACGGTTTGTCCGGTCTCCACGTCTTGCAGGTCCGCCGCGCTGATCGAGACGCCGTGACTGTGGCCCTCGTCGCTGCTGGTCTGGCCCTGGATGGCGGCCGGAGCCGAGAACGCGGTCAGCGCGATGTCGAATGTGTGCGCGTGGCCGTCGTCGATGTTCGACGTGTACTCCGCGTTCGAGCCAGACGTCGTCGGCGGCGCCGCCAAAGGCCAATGCGCGGGCTGTCACGCGGGTGCGTACTTCACCGACAACCTCACGCATGACCTCGAGGTCGAGCGGTTCTACTCGGGTCGCGCCGAGGGCATCTTCAAGACGTTCTCGCTGCGCGGCGTGAAGGACTCGCCGCCGTACCTGCACGATGGCCGGTTGTTCACGCTCGAGGATACCGTCGAGTTCTTCAACCTCGTGCTCGGCACCAAGCTATCCGCCGACGAGAAACGCGACCTCGTGGCGTATCTGCGCGTGCTGTGACGCCCGCGTCACGTCGGACCGGCGCTCGCCGGCGCGCCGGACCTCCGGATTGTGGCCGTCGTCGCGGTCGAGCGGCACGTTGACGAGCTTGCAGACTATGTTAGGTTACTAACTCACATCGTGCCGGCGCCCTACGCCTCCGAGCAGAAACGCGAGCACCTCGTGCGTGCTGCGAAGCAGTTGTTGCACGCGCGAGGATTCGAGCGCACGACGCTCGCCGCCGTCGCCGGAGAAGCGAAGGTCCCGCTCGGTAACGTCTATTACTACTTCAAGACCAAGGAAGCGCTCGCCGAGGCGGTGATCGCGTCACACGAGACGGACCTGCTCGCGATGTTCGCCGGCTGGGTCGAGGCGCACCGCGACCCCCGCGCGCGCCTCCGGCGCCTCGTGCGAGCGCCGCTCGCTTCCGCCGACTCGATCATCGAGTTCGGCTGCCCACATGGCAGCTTGTGCCAGGAGCTCGAGAAGCTCGGCGCGACCGAGCCGCTCGCGAGGGCGGGTGCGCGGCTGCTTGCAACGTACCTCCGCTGGGCCGAGCAGCAATTCCGCGAGCTCGGCTTCACGAAACGCGGCGCGAGCGAGCGCTCCGCCGAGCTCGTGGCGTCGATCCAGGGGACGCTCCTCGTCGCCCACACGCTGCGGTCGCGCGACGTGCTCGCAGTGCAACTCCGTCGCGTCGAGCGTTGGCTCGACGCGACGCTCGCCGAAAAGGAATCAGCATGAGCGAAGACCCGACGTTACAGGAACAGATCGCGCGCTTGACCACCGCGATGGCCGAGCGCGCCCCGCGCGAGGTGATCGCGACCCTCGGTGTCGAGCTCGAGAAGCTCGCCGCGTCGCGCATTGCCGGGCGCGCGTTGCAGGTCGGCGCGCGCGCCCCCGAGTTCACGCTTCCGGAGGCCCGCGGCACCACGGTCGAGCTGTCCGCACTGCGCGCGCGCGGGCCGGTCGTCGTCACGTTCTACCGCGGCTCGTGGTGTCCGTTTTGCGACCTGCAGCTGCGCGCCTACCAGGCCGTGCTCGGCGAGATCCACGCCCTCGGTGCCGAGCTCGTCGCGATCTCGCCGCAGACTCCCGACTACGCGCTGACCGATGTCGACCGGAAGCAGCTCGCGTTTCCGGTGCTCAGCGACGTGGGCAACCACGTCGCGCGCCGCTACGGGCTGGTCTTCACGCTGAGCGAGATACTGCAGCAGCTGCAAGCCGGGTTTGGGAACCCGCTGCCGAAGTTCAACGGTGACGACTCGTGGGAGACGCCGATGCCGGGGACGTTCGTGCTCGATCGCGGCGGCGTCGTGCGGCTCGCGCACGTGGATCCGAATTACATGGTGCGGCTCGAGCCGGCGGCGATCCTCTCGGCGTTGCGCGGGATCTCCGCGTGAGGGCGCTAGCCGCCGCCGTGTTCGTGCTCGCGAGCTGCTCGGGCTCGTCGAGCGATCCCGCAGCGAAGGAACAGGCACCGCCGGTGCGTAAACCCTACGCCACAACGCCGGCCGATCGCGTCGGCGTGCTCGCGCCCAATACCGGGATTCCGGTCGGTCACCAGGTGCCCGACGTGCACGGTCGCGACCTCGATGGCAAGGACGTCGCGCTATCCGCGCTGTATGCGAAGGGGCCGGTCCTGCTCGCGTTCTATCGCGGCGGCTGGTGCCCGTTCTGCAACACCGAGATCCACGAGCTCGTCGCGGCGTATCCCGAGTTCCAGAAGCGGGGCATCGCGCTCGTCGCGGTCAGCGTCGACACGCCCGACGCGGAAGCGAAGCTCCACGCGACGTACTCGATCCCGTTCGCCGTGCTCAGCGATAGCGACGCCGCGATGATCGAGGCATTTCACGTCGTGAAGCACGTCGAAGGCGACGAGCTCGCGAAGATGAAGAGCTTCGGCGTCGATCTCGAACAGTACTCCGGCAAGACCCACCACGAGATCGCGATGCCATCGCTGTTCCTGATCGATCGCACGGGGATCGTGAGATGGGCGCACTCGGACCCCGACTTCAAGGTCCGGCCCTCGGTCGCACAGATGTTAGCGGCGATCGATCAAGTCAAGCTCGCCAGCGCTGGAGGTGCGCCGTGAACAAGGTCGTCCTGATCACAGGAGCATCGAGTGGGATCGGCCTCGCGACTGCACGCGAGCTCGCGCGGCGCGGTGCGCGACTCGTGCTCGGCAGCCGCAACGAGGAAACGGCGAAGCAAGCCATCGCCCAGCTCGGCGCCGCGCAAGTCGCGTTCCGCGCGACCGATGTCGCTATCGAGGCGAGCTCGCAGGCGCTCGTCGCGCTCGCGCTCGAACGGTTCGGGCGGCTCGATGCCGCCGTCAACAATGCGGCCGTCGAGGCGCGCGGCCGCGTCGCGGACTTCGACAGCGTGGACTACGCGCGCGTGTTCGATACCAACGTGCGCGGCATGTTCTTCGCGATGAAGGCGCAGATTGCCGCGATGAAGCGCTCCGGCGGCGGCTCGATCGTCAACCTCAGCTCCACCGGCGGTAGCCGCGGCATGCCGGGCATGGCGATCTACGTCGCGAGCAAGCACGCCGTCGAGGGGCTGTCGCGTGCCGCCGCACTCGAGCTCGCCGCCGATCACATCCGCGTCAACGTCGTCGCGCCAGGACCGACACTCACCCCGATGCTCGATCGCGTGACCGATGGTCATCCCGAAGCGCTCGCCCGACGTGTGCCGATGGGCCGCGCCGGCACGCCGGAGGAGGTCGCGCACGCGATCGCCTGGCTCGTCTCCGACGAGGCATCCTTCGTCAACGGCGCGGTCGTGCCCGTGAACGGCGGCCTGACCGCGGCGTGACGTCGACGGAGTGCGATCGCAGACTCGGCGCGACGGCCGTTCACCGCGACGACAGCAGACCTTCCGAAGTCAGGTCCGCTCGCCGAAACCGAAGGCGCGCACCGATGCTTCGATCCGCACCGCCTGTCAGGTGTTTGGCAGGGCGGTGGATGCTCGGCGCAGAAATGCAACACCTGGACTCCGTCTGCAGTTGGATCTCGTCGAATCGTCGAATCGGCGCTGGTCCGCGAGTTGCTCTTCGCCGGCCAGACCATGGTCTCGCGCCCGCTCGTGCTCGCCATGTTGTGCTCGACGATCTCGGCTGCGAGCGCTCAGCCGGGGGCGAGCGATCCCTCGCGCCCCTCTCCATTGTTCGACGACGCGGACGCCTGGATCGATCGACCGCTGCTGTTGCGGCCCGGGCAAGTCCAGCTCGGTACCGCGCTCGAGATCAGCGATACGGAGCCCGAGCAAACGGCCATCCTTAGTTCGGCCTCCGTCGGGGTCAACTCACGGGCTCAGCTCGGCCTCGCCGTGACGGAGTGCCTCGATCCGACGACATTCGGTGCGCTGACGGCTACCGCGATTCGCGGCTACAACGAAGACTTGGCGCTGCGGATCGACGCGGGCGTGAGCAGGAGTGCCGAATTCGGCTCGTCGACAAATGCTTACGCGTTTGGTGTCGGTGCGCCGATCAAAGTGAAGCTGTCGCCAAGTGTCGCGTTCGTCAGCGGGAGCACCGCACCGACTGGAGTCGGGCTCGCGCTTGCCCAGGGCTACAACACGTCCAGCTCGATTCCGACGTCCTTCGGCGAGTCGATCCTGTCGGTCGTCGCGAACGGCGACACACCGAACAACTACGTGCTTACCGTGCCGGCCGGGCTCCTGTTCTCGATGACCGATCGCGTCGCGGTTCACCTCCACGGTGCGTTGCAGATGATCTACAGCCCGCCCAACGATGTCGATCTGTTCGTCCTCGCTGGTGCGAACCTGCTGATCAGCCTGCGGGATCACGTCGACCTCGTTGCCTCCCTCGATGCCGACCTGGACGAGACACACACGCGCTCCGACGGCGACGGGACCCCTGTTCACGTCATGCAACTCGGGCTCGGGCTGCAGGGCCGGTTCTGATTCCTAGAGTAACGCTCACGAGTTGCCACGCCCGAGCGCTTTCAGCGCCGCGCGCGCGTTCGGTCGCGTACTCGATGCATCGCCGATGCGGGCGATGCGGAGCCCGAAAACAAAAAGGGCCGGTACGAGACCGGCCCTTTTCTCGTCGATCGTTCGCTCAGATCACTTTCACGTTCTCTGCGCGAGGGCCCTTCGGCCCGCGACCTTCGTTGTAACTGACCTTCTGGCCCTCGCGCAGGTCCTCGAACCTGACGCCCTCCACGGCCGACATGTGGAAGAACAGATCCGTACCGGAACTGTTCGCGATGAAACCAAAACCCTTATCGGTCAGCCTCTTGATCGTACCTTCAGCCATCGTTCGCACTCCTCGTAACACGTGATCCACGCCAGGGACCAAAATGGTCCCCTAAAGCAGCGTGAACCAGCAGGAGGTTTCGCCCGATATCGATCGAATGTCGACTGTTCCGCGGCGTCTTTGACTGAGATTTGTAAAGCACCCCACGAATCGCGGCGCAAGACGGCGTAAGCATGGGCTGATACGGTGCACCGCGCCCTTCAGGTTTGGAGCGCGGTCTACGAAATCCGCGCTGCTTCGGACGCGAAACCGGCCTTCCACGCGTCCAGCGAGAGGTCCACGGGGGGCTCGACCGTCCATGAGCTCGAGGTCTCCACGCCGCGGCTAGGCATCCGGCCAGATCATCCGGCCGAGATCGTCCATCGAGCGAGCCCGGTCGCGCCAGGCCGCGAGCCGCAGCTGCGTGTCGGGATTGCTGTAGCGGTGCAGCACGAACAGTGCGAGGAGACCTCGCCGCACCTCTGGCTCGAGCGGCCAGCTCGGCCCGCGCGCGTGCGCGAACAGCGTGCGCAGCAGTCCGCCGTCGCCGGCGGCGAGAAACAGCGAAGGGCCGAGCAGGTCGTATTCGCGCGGTCCGATCATCGCGTCGCCGAAATCGATCATCCCGGTCAGCCGCGCTCCATCGACCAGCAGGTTGAACGGCGTGTACTCGCCAGTGAGGATCGCGGTCGGCGCGAGGCTCGCGAGCCACGGATCCGCGGCGTCGAGGAGCGCGTCGAGGTCGCGGTGAAACCACGCGGGCATGCCGAGCCGCGCGTGATGCTCTCGACTGCGCGCGCGCTGAGCCGTGACGAAGTCGGCCCAGCGCGGCGGTAGCTGTTCGAGCTCCGCCACCGGCTGCGCGTGCGCCGCTGCCATCACGTCGCCGAGCTGCGCGAGCACCGCCTCGCGCTCGTCGCGCGCCAGTCGCGGCCACACTGCCTCGAGGCTGTCCCCCGCGACGCGCGTGATGATCACGTACCTCCACCCGTCATCGTGCTCGCCCGCCGCGAGCAGCTCCGGCACTTCGACCGGAAGCGCGTCGCGAAATCGCGGCAACACGCGCCGCTCGCTCTCCCAGTGGTGGCGATGCGCCCGCGGAAACAGCTTGACGACGTGCCGCTCGCCGACCGCGGCGACCAGGTTCGAGCCGTCGCGAAACGGCACGACCGGCGCGGCCGCAACGCCGTGACGAGCGCACAGCTCGGTGACCGTACGCTCGATCCACACGCTCGTCACCACGGTCTGCGCGCGCGGTGCTAGCGGGACCAGCTACTGGCGGGGGCGCGTCGGATCCGGCGTGCTTACCGGCGACGTGCTGGGATCGGATCCGGCTTCGCCCGGCACGGTCGAAGCCTCGGCGGCGACCGCGGCGGCGGCCTCGTCTTCAGTGCCGATCGGCGGGCCGTAGCCCGAACGCGGCTCGGCACGGCGCGCGGCGCGGCGTTCGGCCTTCGCGCGCGCCTTGTCCTTCAACTTCATCTCGCGTTCGCGCTTCGCAAACGAGGGGCGCTGACTGCTCATTCTTCACCTGTCTCCTGGTTGGGCGGTCTGCGTGCGATTCGCTTGCGCCCCGGCGGTCGTGCCGCGTGGTAATGCGGTCCGTGGATCGAGCAGCCTGGGTAGATCTGAGAGATCGCCTTCGCGTCGCGCATCGCCAGCTCGCCCGTGCGGTCGGACTCGTGCACGATCGGGGCGCCTGCCTCGGCCGGCGCGAAGGAGGTCGTCGACCGCCCGGTACTTTCGTCCACGGAGATGAAGATGCGCTCCGGGCGTGTGTTTAGACGATACGACATGGTGGACCTCTAGGCGGCTATCGCAGACGCCTCCACCGAAAGCCGCACAGGGGGGCGAGTTACACGCGGCATCTGAGCCACGTTCGCCCTCGACGAGAACGTGCCCCATGCGTAGCACGGGTACGCCGCCGCCACAATGTAGCGAGGAACTACCCGCGCTTGTTCCGGCGGCGGTCGGGGTTCCCCGACGGGATCGGCCCTTCGGGTGGACGCTCGCGATCCACCTTGGCCCAGTCGCCACCGTGGTAGCGCGGCGTGTCCTCGCGCCGCTGTTCGTCGCGCCCGCGTTCGCTACCCGATTTCCGGCGTTTCTTGCTGGCTGCCATGGTCGACCTCACGCGGCGTGCGCGGCTTGCTGCTTGGCCTGGAGGAACAGCGGTTCCAGCTCCCGCGCGCGGTCGTCGCCGATCGCCTTCTGCGCCTTGGGGAAGATCTCGCTCTCCTCGTCGTGAACGTGGTGCTTCACGAGGTCGACGAGCTGGTCGAACTGCGCCGCCCACATCGGGTCCTCGAGCGCCAGCGCGTCGATGCGCGAGATCGTCTCGCGCAGCTCGGACGCCTCGCGGTCGTGATGATCGGCGAGCTCGCGGGTCTCCACGTGCTCGCGCAGCACCGGATAGACGACGCGCATCTCGCCCTGTTCGTGCGAGAGAAGCTCCATCTTGATCGTCGGCCACAGGTCTGCGCGTTTGTCTGCGTTGCGCTTCACGCGCTCGAGCAGCGCGCTGACCTCGCCATGCTGCTTCGCGAGCGTCGAGAAAACGCCGACGAGACCGCTCATCGCGGCCTTCGCAGCCTTCGCGGCGCCCATCCCTTTGGACATGATCTTATCCATCGCGCTCATCGCGCTTTTCGGATTCGTCGGTTTCGCCATGATCGCCAGACCTTCATCTTGCGTGCCGTTTCGCGCCGAGCTTGAAGCCCGGCGCAATTTTTCGAGGGCGGCGTCGCGTCCGAACCAGCCGTCGAACGAGACTTTCACCGATCCAGTCAGCAAGACCGTCGAGGATGCCGATCAAGCGCCACTGGCTCGGTGTGTTTGCACAGTACTCCTCCGTGCTCGACATCGATTCCGACTCCAGTGCGACGACGTTCGGATTGGTATACGGTCACTAGATGAAGCGTCAGGTGCTGTGGTGCGCGCTCGTCGCGGCATGTGGCGCACTCGCCAGGCCGCCCGAACCGAATCGGCGGCTCGAGATTCACACGGCTGGATCGATCTTCGCGTCGGATCGCGGCTACGTGCTCGCGGTGTTGCCCGAGCCGCAAGCAACCGTGATCCAACTGGACGTTCGCTACCCCGTCGGCTCGGCGAACGATCCGCCGGGCAAGGAAGGGCTCGCGCACCTCGTCGAGCACATGTTGTTTGCCGTCGAGTACACGCACGACGATCACACTACTTCGATTGCCGCCGAGCTTAGCCGTCTCGCGATCGGGTGGAATGCCGAGACCGCAGCGGATTACACGGACTATCAGACTGTTGCGAACCCGACTGCACTCCACGACCTGCTGGCGCTCGAAGCGGACCGCCTCGCGCTGGGCTGCGGCGGGCTGACCGAGGCGATCTTCGAACGCGAGCGCGAGGTCGTCCTCAACGAGCTGCGCCAGAACCTCGGCACGAGCGCGTCGTTGCGGCGTGCCCTGTTCGAAGCGGTCTATCCCGAGGGCCACCCGTACCGGCGCGTCGACTCCGTCGCGAGCGTGTCGAAGCTCCAGCTCGCAGACGTGTGCGCGTTCCTCGCCGACGAATACCAGCGCGGCCCCGCGCTCGTGGTCGTCAGCGGCGCGGTCGACGAGACTGCGGTGCGCAATGCGACCAAGGTGTTCGATCGTCTCCGCAAGCGCGCGCCCGCCTCCGACCGCATCCCGGCGCCGCTCGTACCGCGCCACGAGCTCGTACGCGTCAAGGCGGACGTCGATCAGCCGATCTGGTTCGCGACCTTCCCGCTGCCGCCCATGTCGAGCCGCGAGTATCGCGCTCTCGAGATGGTGTGGCCGGCCATCGGCGCCTGGGGCGGTGGTTGGAACAGCTGGTGGGGCTACGACTCGAGCACGTTCGTCATCGGCGGCGCCTATGCGCCGGTGCTCGTCTCGTCGATCACGCTGATCTCGGCGAGCAAGGCGGACGAAGCCAAGGACGAGCTCCGCCGGTCGATCGACGGAGCTCTGCGCGGCGTCTACTACAACGGCGACGACACGCGGGACAGCCTGCACTGGGCGCTCCGCTGGCACGCCTGGGCGACCGATCTGATCGCACGCTGGGAGTCTCTTGCCGGCCGCAACGAGCTAGCTGCGAACATCCTCACCGAGACGGCCGATACCTCGCTGCTGATCGGGCGCATCAAGGAGCTCGGCGAGATGAGTCCCAAATCCACGCGCGCGCTCGCCGAGAAATGGCTCTCGCCGGACCGTGCCCGCTACGTGCTCGTCGAGCCAAGCGGGGAGGCAGCCACACGCAACGCGACGAAGTTCGCGCCGACGGTCGAGAGCCCCGGCGTGATGGTCGATGGATCGCTGGCGGACCGGCCGCTGCCGATCCCGACGCCGCGGTCCACGCTCCCTCCGGATCGCTACAAGCTCGACAACGGCCTGACGGTCGTGCTCTGGCCGTACGGTCACGAGCCGGTCGTCCACGGGCGGCTCGTAATCGCAGCCGGCAACGCACAGGATCCGGTCGGCGCGGAGGGTGTCGCCGACCTTGCCGGCGCTGACACGGTCACCGCCGACTCGCTGACGTTCAGCGACGTGACGATGACCCCCGACGTCGATCGACTGGTGAGGACCCTCGCTGCCGAGCTGCGTTCTCCCGGCTATGGGCTATCCGACTCGGGTAAGGCATATCTCAAGGTCGAGCTTCAGAAGAAGGGCGCACGCGAAGCGGTCGCTTATCGCAAGCAGCTGCTGACCGCCGTTTACGGGGCGGGCCATCCATACGCGAGACCGGGGATGACGGAAGACAGCGTCGACAACCTGCACCACGACCTCGTGATCGGCTGGGCGCGCGATCATGTCGTGCCGAGCAACGCCGTATTGATCGTGACCGGCGACTTCGACGTCGATGTCGTCGAAAAGCACATCGCGTACGACGCTGGCCCGGCATCGTCAGGCGATCGCAGCAACCCGGTCGAGCTGGCCCCGCATGGCTTGGCCGGCCCACAATACGTGCGAGGCGTGCAGTCAAAGCCATCCCCGACGGTCGAGCTCGACATGATGTTCCAGGCCGGCGTCGGCATCGACGCCGATTACGCCAAACGGCTCGTGCTCGAAGCGGTGCTCGACGCGCAGCTCGAGCGGCTGCGCGGCAGCGACGCCGTGACGTACGGGTTCTCGGCCAGCTATGTGATTCGTCGCGCCGGCGGCATGTGGGAGATCGCGGGCCGCGCCGACGCGAGCCGCGCGCGCGAGGCCGGGCGTGCATTCGCGAAGATCGTCGCCGAGATGCGCCGTGACCCCGAGTCCTACCGTGCCTCGTTCGTGCTCGCGCGCCAGAAGGTGATCGACCGGCTGCTGGCGTCGGCGACCGATTCCGATGCGATGGCGGATCGCTTGGCACTCCAGGCGCTGTTCGACCTGCCGGATGAGCTCAACAACCGGCTCGCAGCCCAGGTCGCACAGCTGACGCTCGCGACGTTTCATCCGTTCGTCTCCACCGATCTCGCGCTCGGCAGGCAGGTGATTGGCGCATTTGGCAACGCCGACGCGGTCGATGCCGCGCTCGCAGGCGCGCTGGGTCGGTAGTGACGCCAGGGCGCCGTGCTCCCTAGTGAGCCAGCTCTGGCTCGACATCATTCTGGCGACCGCGCGCGATGTCGAGCGCGGTCTGGCCGTCGTGGTTTCGGATGCTGCGTCTGGCGCCCGCGTGGATGAGGACGCGAGCGGCGGCCGCCGCGTTCACGAACACGGCCTCGTGAAGCGCGGTGTTGCCGTCGCCGTCGATCGCATCGACCTTGGCGCCGTGCGCGACGAGCAGCTCGACGATCGGTGCGGCTGCGTGGGCGATATACATGGTGTCGTGCGGTTTTCCGAGGTCGCGATAGACGTGGATCTCGTCGGGCCGCGCGCCGTACACGGCCCAATGCAGGACGGTCATGCCGTCGCTGTCGCGCGCGTTGACCTTCGCGCCTGCGGCGACGAGCGCGCGCGCGGCTCCGGCCGCGTTGTTCTGGCACGCGACGATCAGCGGCGTGTAATCGTGATCATCGTGATCGATCTCGTCGACGCGCGCGCCGGCGCGTAGGAGTCGCGCGATCGCGGTGGCATGATCGTAATGCGCGGCGTACGCGAGTGCGCGGGTGCCGGCCGGCGACACGCCGTGCGCGAGCAAGCGAACCAGAATGCGATCCTCGCCTTCGCGCGAGGCGAGCTCGAGCAAGTTCGCGTCGTGCGGCGGCGCGATGCTGGCGCCGAGCTCGAGCAGCTTCTCGGCAGCCGCTCCGTTCGAGTAATCGAGCGCGATCTCGACGGCGGTCGCGCCTTGATACACGTGCGGATCCGTCGCCTCGAGGCTCGCGCCGGCATGAACGAGGCGCTCGATCTCGGCGACCTTGCCGCCCATCGCCGCGCGCTGCAACGCGGTCCAGCCGTCGCCGTCCTTCGCATCGATGGCCGAGGGCGCCGGCTGCGCGAGCGCAGGCGAGACCTGCCAGCCGAGCATCCCCACGACGACGAGCCACGCGCGCATCGTTCGGTAGTAGCGCATCCGAGCGCGAGTGCCAGTCCGAGTCGGATCAGCTCACGTGACCGGAGCCGCGAACTGCGCGTGATAGAGGTGGTGATACGCGCCGCCCGCGACGAGCAGCTGGTCGTGCGTGCCCTGCTCGACGAGCTTGCCGTGTTCCATGACGAGGATGAGGTCGGCGTCGCGGATCGTCGACAGCCGGTGCGCGATCACGAAGCTCGTGCGGCGCTCGCGTAGCGTGGCCATCGCGCGCTGGACGAGCACCTCGGTGCGGGTGTCGACCGACGACGTCGCCTCGTCGAGGATGAGGATCGCGGGGTCGGCGAGAAACGCCCGCGCGATCGTGATCAGCTGCTTCTCGCCCGCGCTCAGGTTCGAGCTCTCTTCGTCGATCATCGTGTCGTAGCCGCCGGGCAGCGCGCGCACGAAGCGATCGACGTACGTCGCCTTCGCCGCCGCGAGCAGCTCGTCGTCGGTCGCGTCGGGGTTGCCGTAGCGAAGGTTGTCGCGGATCGTGCCGCCGAACAGCCACGTGTCCTGCAGCACCATGCCGAGCTTCGCGCGCAGCGCTCGGCGCGGCATCGCGGCGATGTCGGCACCGTCGAGGCGAATGGCGCCGCCTTCGAGATCGTAGAACCGCATGAGCAGATTGACGAGCGTCGTCTTGCCCGCG
This sequence comes from Kofleriaceae bacterium, assembly GCA_036490935.1. Classification (GTDB taxonomy): domain Bacteria; phylum Myxococcota_A; class Polyangia; order Haliangiales; family Haliangiaceae; genus JABFXX01. The sequence continues at coordinate 55,663 of DASXCY010000031.1, forward strand.
CCGGTCGGGCCGACGATCGCGATCGTCTGGCCGGGCGACGCGACGAGCGACAGGTGCTCGATCAGCGGCACGTCGGGCTTGTAGCGGAACGACACGTCGTCGAACCGAACCTCGCCGCGCGGCGACTCGGGCGGCATCTCGGCGCCGCGATCGAGCGACTGATCCGGCTCGTCGAGCAGCTCGAACACGCGCTCGGCCGACGCGACGCCGGACTGCAAGATGTTCGCGACCTGCGCCAGCTGGCTCAAGTTCTGCGAGAACTGTCGGGAATACTGGATGAACGCCTGGACGCTGCCGAGCAGCATCGCGCCCGACGCGACGCGCAGCCCGCCGACCACGGCGATCGCGACGTAGTTCAAGTTCCCGAGAAAGCCGATCGCCGGCATGATCAGGCTCGAGACGAACTGCGCGCGAAATCCCGCGTCGTACAGCTCGTCGTTCTTCGCGCGAAACCGCGCCTCGACCTGCGTGCGCCGCCCGAACACCTTGACGAGTGCGTGCCCGGTGAACGCCTCCTCGATCTGGCCGTTCAGCGCACCGACGTGCTTCCACTGCGCGACGAAGCCCTTCTGCGCGCGCCGGCCGATCTTCGCGGTGACGACGACCGACAGCGGCACCGTGACGAGCGCGATCACCGCGAGCAGCGGCGAGATCACGACGAGCATCACGAGCACGCCGAGCGCGGTGAGCAGCGCGACGAGGATCTGGCTGAGCGTCTGCTGCAGCGCCATCGCGACGTTGTCGATATCGTTGGTGACGCGGCTCAGCACCTCGCCGTGTTGCTGGCGATCGAAGTACGACAGCGGCACGCGCATCAGCTTCGCGTCGACGTCGCTGCGCAGCTTGCGCACGGTGCGCTGCACGACGAAGTTGAGGATGTAGCCTTGCAACCACATCAGCAGCGACGCGGCTGCGTACAGGGCCATGATGATGACGAGCAGGTGCGCGAGCGCATCGAAGTCGATGCCATGCCCGGCCTCCACGTGCATCGCGCTCGCGAGCTTCGCGGTGTTCGCGTTCGCAGTCGGCGGATGACTGCCCATGAAGCCCTTGAACACGATGTTCGTGACCTTGCCGAGCAGGTCGGGGCCGGCGACCGACAGCGACACGCTCGAGGCCGCGAACGCGAGCACGAGCGCGATCAGCTGCTTCTGCGGGCCCAGCAGGCCGAGCAGCCGGCGCGCCGACGACTTGAAGTGTTTCGCTTTCTGCGGCGGTGCCATACCGCCCGCGAACTGCCCGCGGATCGCTGGCCCGCCTGTTCGCTTCTCGCTCACGCCGCCGCCTCCTGTTCCTCGGTTTGCGACGTCACGATCTCGGCGTACGTCGGGCAGGTCTGCACGAGCTGCGCGTGCGTGCCCTTGCCGACGAGCTTGCCGGCGTCGAGCACGAGGATCTGATGTGCGTGACGGATGCTCGCGACGCGCTGCGCGACGACGATCACGGCCGACTTCGCGAGCCGCGGCGCGATCGCCTGGCGCAACCTCGCCTCGGTCGCGAGATCGAGCGCCGAGAACGCATCGTCGAGCAGGAACACCGCGGGCTCGCGCAGCAGCGCGCGCGCGATCGCGAGGCGCTGGCGCTGGCCGCCCGACACGTTCGTGCCGCCCTGCGCGATCGGCGATTCGAGGCCCTGAGGCATCTCGGCGACGAAGTCCTTGCCTTGCGCGAGCTCGAGCGCGTGCCACAGCTGCTCGTCGGTGGCGTCGGGGTTGCCGAACCGCAGGTTCGACGCGATCGTGCCCGAGAACAGATACCCGCGCTGCGGCACGATCCCGATGCGCGCCCACAATTCCTCGGGCTCGCGGTCGCGTACGTCGACGCCGTCGACGAGCACCTGACCCGCGGTCGGATCCGCGAGGCGCGGGATCAGCTCGAGCATCGTGGTCTTGCCGGCGCCGGTCGAGCCGATGATCGCGGTGATCTCGCCCGGCTTCGCCGTGAACGAGATGTCGGCGAGCACCGGCGCCGTCGCACCGGGGTAGCGGTACTCGACGCCGCGCAGCTCGACCGTGCCGGTGAGCTCGGCCGGCGCGACCGGCTTCGCGGGCGGCGCGATCGCGGGCTCGGTGTCCAGCACCTCGACGATGCGCTCCGCGCACACGGCCGCGCGCGGGATCATGATCGACATGAACGTCGTCATCATCACGCCGACCAGGATCTGCATCAGGTAGCCGATGAACGCGGTCACCGCGCCGGTCGCCATCGAGCCGGCTTCCACGCGGTGCGCGCCGAACCACCACACCGCGATGGTGGACGCGTTGAAGATGAGGAGCACCGTCGGCCACATCAACGCCTGCAGCTTGCCGATGCGCAGCGCGATGTCGGTGAGCTCGACGTTGGCTTCCTCGAACCGATCGCCCTCGCTTGGCTCGCGCACGAACGCGCGAACGACGCGCATGCCGGTGATCTGCTCGCGCAGCACGCGATTGACCGTGTCGATCTTCGGCTGCATCGCGCGGAACTTCGGGATCATGCGCGCGATGATGAGGCCGATGCAGCCGGCGAGCAGCGGGATGCACACGAGCAGCAGGCGCGACAGCGCGAGGTCTTCGCGCAACGCCATGACGACGCCGCCGATGCACATGATCGGCGCCATGAGCAGCATCGTCATGCCCATCAACACGAGCATCTGCACCTGCTGCACGTCGTTCGTCGTGCGCGTGATCAGCGACGGCGCGCCGAACTTCCCGACCTCGCGCGCCGACAGCCGCCCGACGTGATGGAAGATCGCGTCGCGGACGTCGCGGCCGTAGCCCATCGCGATGCGTGCGCCGAACCGGACGGCGGCGATCGAGCACGCGATCTGGAACGCGGCGATCGCGAGCATGATCGCGCCCATCTCGACCACGTACGTCGTGTTGCCGGTCGCGACGCCGCCGTCGATGATGTCGCCGTTGATGCTCGGCAGGTAGAGCGACGCGATCGTGCCGGCCAGCTGGAGCACGACGACGATCGCGAGCTGCTTGCCGTACGGCCGGAGGTGGTTGCGAAGCAAGCGGAACAGCATCAGTTGTCCTCGTCGTCGTCTGTGGGCACGCGAATTCCGTCGAGCAAGAGCGAGACGATCTCGTGCGCGGTCAGCGGGGAGTCGATCAGGCGCGGATGCGATCCGGCGAATGCGAGCGCGCGCAGCAGGCGCGCCGCGTGCTCGGGCTCGCAGCGGAGCTCGGCGCGATGTGGCTCGAACAGCCCGGCGAGCTGCGCGCGGACGCGCGAGTCGTCCGGTCCGGCGGCCGGCTTGCGATCGGGCGGCGGTGGCGACAGCCCGAGGATCGAGATGAGCTGCCAGATCTGCGAGACGCGGCGCTGCAGCATCTCGATCGCGGCGATCAGCTTGTCGCGCAGCGGCAGGGCGCGATCGATCGCGGCGAGCGACGCCTCATCCGGGGTCGGATCGAACGCGCTCGTGACCGCGGCCGCGATCAGCTCGTCCTTGTCGACGAACGCCCGAAACAGCGTGCCTTCTGCGACGCCCGCGGCGAGCGCGATCTGCGACGTCGTGACCGCGCGCCCGTAGATGCGGAGCAGCGGCAGCGTCGCCGCGATGATGCTCGCGCGCCGAGCAGCCGGAGCGAGGGGAGCGGCGCGAGCCATGCCTATGCATAACTGAGTGAGCGCTCACTCGCAATGGGTACTTGCTGGCATCTCAGGTAGATGCACCGTCGGGACGCTTCCGCGCGGTTCGTGGCGATGACCGCGCGGCCGGCCATGGGTCGGTAGTCACTCGAAGGTGGTGCCGTCGACGACCGATTGCAGCAGCGCCCGGTCGCCACCGTCGACGAGCAAACCCAGGCGCTCCAGGGCTTCCGCGTGTGCGGCCACTTTCGCGCGATTCTTGTCGACCGCGCCGTGCACGAAGGCGCGAAAGTCCGCCGTCGTCTGGTACGCGGCCGGCACCGGATCGCGAAACTCGAGCTCGCGGACGTGCACGAGATCCTGCTCGATCTTCGTGACTCGAGCGATCGCGTCGCCGGCGCGCTGCTCCTTCGACTGCGGACCGCGATCGCGACATGCGCACAGCGCGACCAGACAGGCCGCGTAAACCCTCGCCGTCATCGCGACGAGGATAACAGCGCTATGCTTCGGAGGTGAGCAAGGCGTTCACGCAGGACGACGACGGTGCCCCGGTCGCGCCACCTGCGGCGCGCGGGTTGCCGGTGCCGGAGCCGAACTTCGTGACCGAGGCGGGGATGCGGGCGGCGCGCGCGGAGCTCGAGAAGCTCGTGAGCGCCGGCGAGCGAGGCGATCGCGCGCGCGAGCTCACCGCGCATCTCGAGACCGCGCTGGTCGCGCCCGCGCCGCCGGATCGCGAGGCGGTCGGGTTCGGCGCGACCGTCGAGCTCGAAGACGAGCACGGCAAGCGCAGCACCTATCGGCTCGTCGGTGCGATCGAGGCCGACGTCAAGCGCGGCGCGCTGAGCTGGCAATCGCCGCTCGCGAACGCGCTGTGGAACACGCGCGCCGGCGACGCGATCGAGCTGCCGCGCGGCGGCGAAGCGACGGTGATCGCGATCCGCTACGACGGCTGAGCGTCGGGCACGAGCTGCTCGAGCCGCCAGGTCTGCAGCTGCAGCAGCCGATCGTGCGCGAGCCGCGCGGTCTCGTGGCCGAGCGCGAGGGCGGCGGTGAACACCGGCACGACCGCGGTCGTGACGATCAGCGCGAGCAGCGTCGGCAGCTCGCGCATCTCGAGCACGCTCGAGTGCAACCGGATGTCGTTGCCGACGATCGAGATGCTCGGCGCGATCACGCCGGCGAGCTGCAGCGCGAACGGCACGATCAGCGCGAGCGTCTGGGTCGCGACGACATAGAACGCCCAGCGGCCGTGAAACGCAGGGCTGCGCAGCGCGAGGAACACGACGAGCATCGCCACCATCGGCGTGACGATGATCGGCGAGATGATCTGCGTGAACAGCGCGACGATCAACGCGTTGCCGACGACGACGACCGTCCGGCGGACGTTCGACGGCAGCAACTCCTTCCATGCGAAGAACGCGAACAGTGCGAGCACGCTGGCGAGCACGACGTACGCGACGATGTACGCGAGGTCACGCACGCCGATCGCGACGAAGATCGCCGCGGTCGCGAAGTGCGTGCAGTTCGCGGCGATCACGCGACGGCCGTGCTCCGCGGCGCGGCGTGCGTTGGTCGCGGCGACGCGCGCCTCGACCTCGGGCGGGATCTCGGCCGGCGGCTCGACGGTCACGCGATGCACGATGTCAGCCGCCTCGACGAGCGACGGATCGAGGGCCAGCGCGCGACCGGCCTCGCGCAGCGCGACGGCGCGGCTGGCCTCGTCGCGTGCGCCGAGCTTGCCGCGCGCGGCACCCAAATGCTCGCGCGCGAGCTCGCGACGCACGGCGAGATCGCGGTCGCCGTCGAGGTAGCGTTGCACGCGATCCGCGAGCTCGCGCGCGCTGGCGAGGCGTTCGCCGCGATCGTGATGCGTGGCATCGGCGCACGCGAGATCGAGCTCCGGCGGGATGTCGCGATCCGGCGCCTCGCGCGACGGCCGGCGCTCGTCGCGATTGCCGCGCTTGTAGAACGCCCGGCGCGCGAGGATCTCGTACAGCACGCAGCCGAGCGCGAACACGTCACTGCGTGCGTCGAGGTCGCCGCGACCGGCCTCCTTTTGCTCGGGCGGCATGTACGCCGGCGTGCCGATCACCGCGCCGACCTGCGTCGTGTCGTCATCGCGTACGAGGCCATCGACCTCGACGTCGGAATCCTCGACGAGCTTCGCGACACCCCAATCGAGCACGTAGACCTCGCCGAACTCGCCGATCATGATGTTCGCGGGCTTCAGGTCGCGATGGATCACGCCGCGTGCATGCGCGTATTCCACGGCGAAGCACACGCCGACGAACGCGCGCAGCAGGCGCTCTCGCGAGAACGCCTCGCTCGGCTTCGCGATCACGTCGGACAGCACGGTGCCGGCGAGCCGCTTCATCACGATGAACGGACGGCCCGCGTCGTCGGTGCCGAGCTCGTAGACCGGCGGGATCGACGGGTGATCGAGCTTGCTCTGCACGCGTGCCTCGCGCACGAACCGCGACTCGAGCTGCGAGCTCGGATCGCCGTCGAGCAGGCGCTTGAGCGCGACCTCGCGGCCGAGCACGCGGTCGCGCGCGAGCAACACCTCGCCCATGCCGCCGCGCCCGATCGAATCGATCACCTCGTAACGGCTCGAGCGCGGCGCCGGAATCCGTGGGCTCGAGCGCCTGCCCTCGGCGGTCGTGCGCAGCTCCGAGCTCGGGAGGTCCGCCGTGGTGTCGCGGTCGTCGGGCTCGGCCATGCCTCATCATGCCGGATTCCGCGAGCTTGAAGATTTCTGGTGTCACGCCGCGATCAATCCGGGTAGCAGTCGACCTCGACGTCCGGGAAGCCGTTGATGCCGACGAACGTGAGCTCGAAGCCGTACGAGGTCGTGCTCCACGTGCCCTGGTCGTAGTCGTCCTCGTCCGGGTTGCCGAACGTGCCGTCGCAGCGCACCGTGGTGCCGGTGCGCTCGTCTGCGCAGCCGAGGCCCGACGAATCGTAGATCGACGACCACTCGTCGACGCCGGCATCGCACTGCCAGACGCGATCGCACATGCCGCACGCGTCGGTCCCCGCACCGACGCAGGCGCCGGCGTAACAGCCGGAAGCGCACGCCTGCGTCGCCGGCGAGTACGAGCAGCTGCCGGCGCTGCACGTGCCGGCCGAATACGTGACGAGCGTCGCCGAATCGGAGCAGGTCGCCGCGGGCGGCGAGTCGCAGGTCACGCCGGCGCACGGATCGGCCTGCGCGGCATCGGGAGACGTCGCCGCCGGGGCATCGATCGACGTCGACGACGACCCTGCATCGACATTCGAGCCATGCGCATCCGGTGGATTCGACTCCGAGCCCGGGCGCTCCGGCCCGCACGCCGCCAGGGCCACGATCACGAAACCAAGACCAAGACTCCGCACGCGGGATCGAGCCACGAGCCGGCGGCCGGTCGCACGAAATCGACACATCGCGATCAGCGCGCGCCGAGCAGCAGCTGCAGCGCACCCGGCAGCCGCTCCGCCCAGTACGTCTCGCTGTGCTGCGCGCCCGGCTGGACGACGTGGCGGAACGTCGCGCCGTCGACGTAACCCTGCGCGGCGTAGACCGCGGCGAGCTGGTCGGTATCCGATTCGTCGTCGACGTCGCCCTGCCCCGAGTCGACGTAGACGATCGCCGGCCGCGGCGAGGCCGGCGCCGCGGTCACGTCGCCGACGATGACATCGGTGTTCCACCACGTCGACGGCGATAGCTCGCCGAGCCGCGCGAACACGTCGGCGTGCGTCGTGCCGGCATACGCCGTGACGAGCCCGCCGAGCGAGCTCCCGACGAGCGCGGTCGAGGCCGGATCCGGCCGCGTGCGCAGCTCGGCGTCGACCACCGGCTTCAGCTCGGTGACGAGCATCGCCAGGTACATGTCGGCGCCGCCGCCGCCGGGCGTCGACGGATCGGTCGTCGGCGTGTACTCGTAGATCCGGCCCGACGTGTTCGCGACGCCGATCGCGATCGCCTCGGGGAACGTCTCGCAGGTCTCGCCCGCGCCGCAGTCGCCGTCGCCGGTGCACGTGGCGGGCGTGCCGCCGAGCGGCTGCGCGCCCCACCCCGAGCACGTGCCGGTCTCGGTCGCCGCGTCGAACGCGGTGTCGACGTTCCACGTGCTGGAGAACGCGAGCTGCGGCAGCGCGGCCCACAGATTTTGGCCGTCGTGGAAGTACACGACCGGGTAGGTCGCGTCGGTGTTCTCGGCGTAGCTCGCGGGCAGATACGCGTAGATCGCGCGATCGTTGCCGAGGATCGTCGAATGAAACGCCGCCGCGAACGTCGTGACCTGGCCGGCGGTCGCCGTGAAGTGCGGATACACGTCGAGGCTCGCGCCCGGTGCGAGGTGATAGTTCGGCCCGCGCGCCCAGGTCGCGTCGTCGAGCAGCGGCTTCCACTCGATCGTCTGCGCGAGATCGGCGAGCTCGAACGTGAAGACGTCGCCGGTTTGCGTCATCGCCGCGCCGGTCGTCCACGACAGCCCGCCGCCGCTGCCGCGAATCGCGAGCGCGTGACTGCCCGCCGGGTAATGCACCCGGACGGTCGCGGTCGCCGGTCCCGCGTCGAGTTGCCCCGGCGCATCGGCGATGGCGCCGCCATCCGGCGCATGTCCTGCGCCGCCGCCGCACGCGGCCACGAAACCGATGAACATGACCGTTCGCACGGCGCGGGACACTACACGCTCGCGGATCGGCAATCGAGATGTAAAGTGTGGCCATGCGCAAGATCCTTCTCGCTGCGGCACTCGCCCTCGCGGCATCGGCCGGCTGTACGAAGTCCGATGCTCGGAGCCAGGACCAGGGCGGCCGGGCGGAGCCGGCCGACAAGCCGGCCGCAGAGGCCAAGCTGACCGAGATGACCGTCGACCAGGTCGATCAGGCGATCGCCTCGGGTCAGCTCAAAGCGGTCGACGTCAACACCGATCACACGCGCAAGAAGATGGGCGTCGTGCCCGGCGCGATCCTGCTCACCGACGACGAGGACTACAAGCCGAGCGAGTTGCCCGCCGACAAGACGGCCGCGCTCGTCTTCTACTGTGCGAACCCTGGTTGAAGCGCTTGCCATGTTGGCGCCGTGCGCGCCAAGAGCCTCGGTTACACGAACGTCGCGGTCATGCCCGAAGGCATCGCCGGCTGGGTGAGGGCCGGTAAGAAGACGCAGTCGATCTAGATCGTCCGGAGGCGCGCGCCATCTCCGGAGGCCCGCGCCACCAGCTTCTGATCGCGCAACCGCGTGCGATGCGAGGGCACCGGCGAGGTCTCGCGCTTGCAAATCGCCGAGCGCATGTCGCGCTCACATCTCCGCACGCTCGCATCGCTCCTCGCACTCGCCTCGTGCAGCAGCTCGAGTCACGGCACGAGCTCGGCCGACGCGCCCTCCGGCGGCGACGGCTCGGCCGCGACCGACGCCGGCGTCGACGCGCCGTCCGGCGGCGTGACCGACGCGGATCAATTCGTCGCGACCGACGGCGACGATAGCTGGGACGGCACGTCGGCGACGTTCGTCTCGGGCACGACCGGCCCGGTCGCGACGGTCGCGCAGGCGCAGGCGAATCTGCGCGCGCGCGCCGGCACCGAGCCGCTGACCGTCGCGATCCGCGGCGGCACGTACTACGGCACGGCCCTGGCGTTCGCGCACGCCGACGGCGGCACGCAAGCGGCGCCGATCGTGTACACGAACTACACCGGCGAGACACCGGTCCTGTCCGGCGGCACGCATGTCGCCGGCTGGGCCGCGAGCACCTCCGGCTTGTGCGCGAGCCAGACCGCGCCGTGCTTCGCGACCACGCTGCCCGCCGCGACGCCGTACTTCGAGGCGCTGTACTACAACGGCGAGCGCCGGCTGCGGCCGCGCCTCGGCTCGGCGACGTCGCCCGTCGGCACGTACTACAAGATCGCCGCCGCGTCGCAGGCGTGCAGCGGCACCTGCTACGACCGCTTCGTCTACACGGCGGGCGATCCGATCGCGTCGCTTGCGGATTTCACGGTCGCCGCGCCGGGCAAGCTCGTCGGCGGCGGCGCCGCGCCCGCACACGACGTGATGCTCTACGACTTCGAGCAATGGGACGTCGATATCGAGCGCGTCGCGAGCATCGACACGTCGACCACGCTCGTCACGCTCACCGGCGACACCACCAAGAATTCGTTCCACGGCTATCACCCGGGCCATCACTACATCGTCGAGAACGTGCGCGCGCAGTTCCACACCGCCGGGCAATGGTTCCTCGATCGCTCGGCCGCGCCGTGGACGGTCTACTACCTCGCGAACGCCGGCGAAGACCCGACGTCGGCCACGATCGAGATCCCGCGGGCCGCGCAGGTGCTCGCCGCGACCGACCTCGACTACGTCACGTTCAGCGGCATCGCGTTCGAGCACGATAACTACGTCATTCCCGAGACCGGCTACGCCGCGACGCAGCTGCAGCCGAACGTGCCGGCGATGGTGACTTGCGCGGGCTGCCAGAACGTCGTGTTCCACGGCGATACGTTCGCGCACACGACGGGCGTCGGCATCGCGATCGTCTCGAGTGGCGACGCGCAGGCGCAGGACGACCGCATCGAGTACAGCGCGATCTTCGACACCGGCTCGCATGGCGTGCGCGTCGGCGAGAAGCCGGGGCCGTCCGACACCGACGCGAACGTGCCGGCGCGCATTCACGTCGTCGAGAACGCGCTCGCCGGCGCCGGCCGGATCGTCGGCGGCAGCGACCTCGTCGATTTCGGCGACGTGCACGACTGCGAGCTCGGCCACAACGACGCGACCGACTCGTATCACGCGGGTCTCGAGCTGTGCATGCCGGCCGGCGACAAGTGCCAGGGCTCGTCGGCGGCGACCTCGCACGGCGCGTACAACAACAACGTCCACGACAACAACTTCTACGGCGTGATGGAGGGCGCGACCGACGACGGCGGCTGCTTCTACGCGATGACGTCGCTCGCGCAAGGCACCGGCACCGCCGCCGGCAACCAGCTCGTGCACAACTCGTGTCACGACGTCTCCGACTCGACCGCGAGCGGCGTGTCCAATGGCTACGGCGGCCACTGCTTCTACCTCGACAACGGCACGGGCGGCTGGACCGTGAAGAACAACCTCGGCTACCGGTGCAGCGCGCTCGTCTACAACATGACGTACGGGCCGCAGGAAGCGGGCGTGCCGAACGTCTACACGAACAACATCGCGGCGTACGGCCGGCAGGGCGTCGTCGGGCCGCAGGTGTGCCCGCCCGCGAAAGGGATCGAGCAGTTCGCGTTCACCGGCAACATCGTGCTGATGGACACAGGCGCGGTGCAGAAGAACGGCACCGCGCGCTACCTCGGATCGGGCGGCGCCGACGCACTGAATTACCAGGACTTCGCGAGCAACTCGTACTGCATGTTGAGCGGCGGCACCTGCGTGGCGCCGACGTTCTTCTCCCAGACCGACCTGTGCAGCACGAAGCCCGAGGTCACGTATGGCTCGCTCGCCGCGTGGCAGGCGTTCGGCGAGGATCAGGGCAGCAGCGTGCAGATGCCGGACTTCACCGATCCGGCGAACGGCGACTTCTCGGCGGCCGCGACGCCCGGCACGAGCCCCGCGTTCCCCGACGGCGCGCCCGGCATCTCGCTCGTGTTCGGCCGCACCACGCCGTCCGCGATGCCGGTCGCCGCGCAGACGTTCCCGGCGAGCCCGTATCCGAAGAGCGCGTTCTGACGCTCGGCGACCGCCGGGTACTGACGCGCTACTGCAGCCCGAGCTGCTTCGCGAAGAACGTGTACTTCAGCGCGTTGACGTACGCCGCTTGCTCGGCATCGGCCGCGCCGCCGTGGCCGCCCTCGATGTTCTCGTAATACAGGACGTCGTGGCCCTGCTCGAGCATGCGCGCGACCATCTTGCGCGCGTGGCCCGGGTGCACGCGGTCGTCGCGCGTCGACGACGTGAACAGCGTGCGCGGATACTTCGTGCCCGCCTTCACGTTCTGGTACGGCGAGAACTTCGAGAGCGCCGCCCAATCCTCGGCGTTGTCGGGGTCGCCGTACTCCTCCATCCACGACGCGCCGGCGAGCAGCTTGTGGTAGCGCTTCATGTCGAGCAGCGGCGCCTGGCACACGATCGCGCCCCACAGGTCAGGCCGCTCGACGAGCATCACGCCCATCAGGAGGCCGCCGTTCGAGCCGCCGTTGATGCCGAGGTGCGGCGTCGACGTGACCTTGCGCGCGATCAGATCCTCGCCGACCGCGATGAAGTCGTCGTACGCGCGCTGGCGATCGTGCTTGAGCGCGGCCTGATGCCACGCCGGACCGTACTCGGCGCCGCCGCGGATGTTCGCGACCACGTAGACGCCGCCGCGCTCGATCCACGCCGCGCCCGAAACCGGATCGTAGCCGGGCGTGAGCGAGATCTCGAATCCGCCGTAGCCGTACAGGATCGTCGGGTGCGAGCCGTCGAGCGCGAGCTTGTCCTTCGAGATCTGGAAGTACGGGATCTTCGTGCCGTCCTTCGACGTCGCGAAGTGCTGCTCGACGACGAGGCCGGTCGAATCGAAGAACGCCGGGCTCTTCTTGAGCGGCGCGGCGGCCTTGCCGAGCGCACCGAGCGCGAGCGTCGACGGCTCGATGAAGCCCGACGTCGACAGCCAGTAGTCGTCGCTCGTGCCGTCGCTGTCGACCGCCCACACCGAGCGCGTCGCGAGATCGCCGCCCGCGATGCCGGCCATCGGCTTGTGCTTCCAGCCGGCCGCGCCGAGCGTCCACACCGACAGCTTGTTGTGCACGTTGTCGAGCTCGTTCATCACGATCGAGCTCTTGAGCCCGGCGGTCGAGTCGAGCGAGGTCGTCGGCGACGGCGCGTACAGCATCGTGAAGTCGCGCTTGCCGGCGAGGAATGCCGGCAGCGACGTCGCGAGCAGCGCGCCTTTCGGCCACGTCTTGTCGCCGACCTTCCAGTCGGTGCGCAGCGTGACCAGCAGCTGGTCGTTCCAGATGTCGGGGCTCGCGTCGACCGGCACGTCGATCTTGACGAGCTTGCCGTCCTTGCCGCGCAGGAACGTCTCGCTCGTGAACGCCGAGATCTCGCGCGACACGAGGTCGTAGCTCTTGCCGTGATCCCACGCGCGCGATGCGCCGGCGGCGACGTCGGTCGGCTGCGCCTCGTACACGGTCACCGCGGCCGTGATCGGCGTGCCGCGCTTCCACTCCTTGACGATGCGCGGGTAGCCCGACGGCGTCATCGTGCCCGGGCCGAAGTCGGTCGCGACGTACACGGTGTTCTCGTCCTTCCACCCCAGCGAGCTCTTGCCCTCGGGCAGCGAGAAGCCGCCGTCGACGAACTTCTTCTTCACCATGTCGAGCTCGCGAATCACGACCGAATCGCCGCCGCCGGGTGACAGCTCGACGAGGCAGCGCTCGTACTTCGGATACAGGCAGCCCTCGCCCTTGAAGACCCAGCTCGCGTGCTCGTCCTTGTTGAGCTGATCGATGTCGAGCACGGTCTCCCACGCCGGCTTCGCCTTCTTGTACTCGGCGAGCGACGTGCGGCGGATGAGGCCGCGCGGGTTCGCGTCGTCCTGCCAGAAGTTGTAGAGGTAGCGGCCGCGCTTGGTCGCGTACGGCAGCTTGTCCTTCGACTCGAGGATCGTGCGAAACCGATCGCGCAGCACCGTGAATCCGGGCGCGGCCTCGAGCTCGCCTTGCGATGCCTTGTTGCGCTCGCGCACCCACGCCAGCGACTTGTCGCCGGTGACATCCTCGAGCCAGAGGTACGGATCCTCGGCCGGCGCCGGCTTGGTCGCGGTCGCGTCGACGTGCGGCGGCTCGGGTGCGGCCACGACGGGCGGCGGCGGCGCGGGCTGTGCGGGCGGCGGGGTCGACGAGCCGCACGCGGCGACGAGCGCGCAGGCGGCGAGATGGCGGTAGCGCATCCCGCAGGCGTACCACGGCAGCTAGTGCTGCGCGGCCGAGGTCTTCGCCCAGGTGTCCTTCGCGTGCGCGAGGAACGCCGCCGGCCACTTCGCTTCGGCGGGATCGGGTGTGAACGAGCCGCCCTGGGTTTCGCCGTCCAACCGAACGCGCGTCGTGCCACGCAGGATGTACTTCGTGCCGTTCGCGATCAGCAACACCTTGTAGGTGGTCGGCCGCGCGTCGCTGTGACAATCGCCGAGCTCGTAACCGAACGTCAGCTCGGCGATGCCGTCGCGATCGAGGTCGGTCACCGAGAACGACGCGTCGTGAAACTTCACCGACGCATCGCCCATGACGCAGTCGGCGACGAAGTCGCGCACCGGTAACAGATCGCGCGGCTTGCCGCCCTTGGGCACGATCCACGGATCGACGTACAGCCAGCTCGTGATCGCCGGGCTGGGCCCGTCGTGCTTCGTGTCCATGTGCTCCGACACCAGCACGTAGTTGGCGCCGTTCTTGTCGACGAACGTCATCCCCCACTCGAGCTTGTCGCCATGCGGCGTCACGCCCGCCGGCAACTGATCCGCCGAGACCGGCGCGACGGTCGGTGGATCGGCACTCGCCACCGCGCTCCACGCGGTCACCATCACGATCGTCCAGCGCATATGCCGACGCTAGCATCGCTCTCAGAAAACTGAAACGCGGGGCCCCCGCGCCGAGCCGTCCCGCGAAGTTGCCGATCGGCTCGTGCATTGCACGAGCGCCGCTCATGAACCACGCGCTCGCGTTCGCTTTGCTCGCCGCCTGCACGACGAGCCCCGATCACTCGCAGCCGCCGCCGTGCGGGACGCCGAGCCCGTCCGATCAGCTCGCGCAGAACCAGAACCAGATCATCTCGCTCGCGCTCTCCGGCGGCGAGGTGTACTGGCTCGATCTAGGCGGCCTCGGCAAGGTCTCGACCGACGGCACCGGCGCGACCGAGCTCGTGCAGCCGCAGTCCGGCGCGGCGTTCGCGCTCGCCGGAACGATCGTGGTGCGCGGCGATACCGTGTACTGGGCCGACGGCAACTTCCCGCAGGGTTCGATCGCCAGCGTGCCGGCGGCGGGTGGCGCGACCACGACGATCGCGACCGCGACCGAGCCGCTCGGCGTGGCGGTCGACGCCACCAACATCTACTGGAGCACGTTCGGCTCGAGCGATCACCCGGTCGGGACGGTCGTGAAGCAGCGCCTCGCGGGCGGCGATGCGGTCGTGCTCGCGTCGGGACTGTCGACCGTCGGACCGATCGCAGTCGACGAGGCGAACGTGTACTGGAGCGACGACTTCGGCGCGGTCGCGTCGGTGCCGATCGCCGGCGGCGCCGTGCATCAGCTCGCGCCCGCGCAATACACGCTGCCGCCCGCGACGATCCTCGACGGCGCGCCCGCCGCGATCGCGGTCTCCGACGGTCGCGTGTACTGGACGAGCACGCCGCTCGACGGCACATCGCCGAGCACGATCCGATCGGTCGACATCGGCGGCGGCACCGCGACGACGATCGCGACGCTCGCCACGCGTCCGCTCGGCCTCGCGGTCGACGATACGTTCGTGTACTGGAGCGAGGTCGGCCCGATCACGCCGGACGGCGGGCTCGGCGTGCCACCCACCGTGAATCAGGGCACGATCAGCCGCGTGGCAAACGACGGCAGCGACGCGGTGCAGATCGTTTCGAACGGCGCCACCTACCCTGTAGGTCCGGTCGTCGAAGACAACGCGCTGTACTATTCCACCGGGAGCGCAGCGACGACGCTCTATCGTGTCGTGATGTGAGCGGGGCATATCGGGACCGTGATAAGAACGATGCATGCGCATCATCCTCGCTTGTCTCGCCTTGTCTGCCCTCTCGCCCCTCGCTGCGTGCAGCAGCAGCGATACGACGCCCGCGCCGATTCCCGACGGAAACTGGGACGTGACGCTGGCGTTCGACGGAGGAGGCGACTGCGATACCAGCGGCTTGCCGCCGACGTACGACATCAACTTCGACATCGCCACCGCCGCCGACGGCTACACGATCAGCGCCGAGCAAGGGCTGGACGGCGGCAACACCGGCGGCGCGATCGTGTGCACCAGCACGATCTGCGAGCTGTCGTTCACGGACAGCGGGCCGGGCAGCGAGTTCAGCAACATCTGCACGCAGACGATCAGCGCCACGCTCGACGAGGACGGCAACGACGCCGTGACCGGCAACGGCCAGATCGACTTCCTGCTCGACGACGGCTCGTCGTGCACGGCGACGTTCAACGCCTCCGGCGACGTCGCGCACTGACCGCGAATCACCGCAGCAGCGGCGCGATCGCGGTGCGGTGAAGTCCACGCTGATGCAGCGCGAGCGGCGCGCTCGCGCGCACGAACACGAGACCGCGGCGATGCCCGGTCTCGGTGGGGTCGGTGCTCCAGCCCGGAAGCCGGAGCGCCCGCTCGGCGTCTGCCATCTGATCGACGTCGCCGCGCACCAGCTGCGCGAACGCTTCCTTCGCCGACGCGACGTCCGCGCTCGCACGCACGACGTCGGCGCGGGCCGCCGCCGCGCGCTCGTTCGTCGCGTACCAGTGGACCTGCGCCTGCGCGAGCTGGCCGCGATACGGCGCGACCTGGTAGTCGTCTCCGACCATGTTGCGGTCGACCGCGTGCGCGCGATCGAGCTCGCGCTGCGTGTCGATCACCGCGAGGCGATCGCGCGCGGCATCGAGCCGGCGCTCGCGCCATACCAGCTCGGCCCGGGCACGGTCGGCGTTCGCCGCATCGACGCGGGCGAGCGCATCGGCGCGCGCGCGCGCGTCGTCATCGGCCGCCGCCGGTTTGTGCCGCGGCTGCACGGCGACGAGCGCACGCTCGTGATCGACCGCGGCGGTCGCGGCGCGCACCTCGGCCTGCGCCTGGTTGCGATCGGCGTTGTACGCGGCGTCGAGCATCGCCCGTTGAGCCGTGGGTACCGTGTTCCAGTCGGACTGCGGCACGGTCTCGAGCCCAGCCGTCGCGCACCCTGCCAGCGCCACCGTCGCGATCCAGCGAAGTATCCCCATGTTCAGATCGTCTCACGAGTACCGCGGGAGCGCGCGTTGGCTCTCCGTGAGATCGGTGGGACCGTGTGGGTGCGTGCCTACTCGCGATCGCGAGGTGGTTCGGCGAACCCGACGAGCCGCCACGTACGTCTATAGATGTGGTGGTCACGGCGCGCAGATCGATCGCGGTGGCGGCGGCGGCGGTCGTGATCGCCGCGTGCTGGCTCGGTCGCGATGCGCTGCGCGGCTCGCACGCGAGCGCGCGTGATGGAGATCGCGCGCCGGCGCGCGTGGCGATCGCGGCGAGCCCGCACGCGGTCGAGGTGCCGCACCTGCTGCCGATCGTGCCGGGCGCGCTGCGGCTCGAAGGCCAGGTCGTCGGCGCCGATCAACAGCCGGCCGGCGGGGTGCTCGTCACGCTCGGCGAGCAGCGCACGACGACCACCGAGCTCGATGGCTCGTTCGCGTTCGACGGGCTCGCGGCCGGCTCCTACGCGGTGACCGCCGAGCACGGCGCGTGGTACGCCGACGATCGCGACGTCACGCTCGACGCGACGAGCGACCCGGTCGTGCTCGAGCTCGCGCGCGGCCCGACGCTGATCGTGCGCGTCACGGATGCGACCGGCGCGCCGCTCGCGGGCGCCGAGGTCGAGTCGTCGTCGCGCGGCGCGAAGACGGGGCGCGACGGACTGGCGCGACTGCGCGCGATCGACAGCGACTCGACGAACCTCACGGTGTCGGCCGAAGGCCACGCGCCGTACACCGAGCACCTCGACACCGGCGACGATCCCGATGCCACGATCGAGCGCGACGTCGTGCTCGGATCCGGCGCGCGCCTCGCGGGCACGGTCGTCGACGAAACCGGCAAGCCCGTGCCGCGCGCGCTCGCCGAGGTCGAGAACGCCGAGGCCGGCCGCAGCGAGGTCATCATGTGCGACGACGACGGCGGCTGGAACATCGCCGATGCCGCGCGCGGCCACTACGTGCTGCGCGCGACCTCGCAGGATCGCGCCGCCGCGCCCGACCTCGCGATCGACACCGACGGCGTCCACGCGCGCGAAGGCGTCGTGCTGCACGTCGTGATGGGCGCGGCGCTGCGCGGCCTCGTGGTCGACGAGCGCGGCGCACCGGTCGCGCACGCCGATGTGGTCCTCGACTGGAAATCGACGACCACCGACGACGCCGGCCGCTTCATCGTGACCGGCCTCGCGCCCGGCGAGCTCGACGTGATGGCGCACACCGCGCGCGCCGGCTCGCCGAGCACGAAGCTGACCATCGCGCGCGACGGCCGCGCCGACGTGCGCCTCGTCGTGCAACCGTCGAGCCTCGCCGGCATCGTCGTCGACCCCGCCGGCGCGCCGGTCGAAGGCGTGCGCGTGACCGCGACCTCGGACGATCCGCACGGCATCGGCTCCGACAGAACCGACGCGCACGGCCGCTTCGATCTCGGCGGCCTGCCGCCCGGTCGTTACGAGCTCGAGGTGCATCACGACGACGAGCAGCTGCGCACGAACGCGAGCGCGATCACGGCAACGACCGAGCGCCGCGATCTGCGGCTCGTGCTGCCGGAGCTCGCCTCGATCGGCGGCCGCGTCGTGCTCGATGGCCAGCCGGTGCCGTACTTCGGATTCGTCGTCGAAGCCGATGCGCACACGATCGCTTCCGACACGCCGAACCCGGTCCGCGATGCCGGCGGCCGCTTCGTGCAGCGCGGCGTCGAGCCGGGCACGTGGGCGGTCGCGATCGTCGGTCCGGGGTTCGCGACGCGCACGCTCGAAGGCGTGCGCGTCACCGCCGGGGCCGCCACCGATCTCGGCGACATCGCGGTCGAGCGCGGCCGCGTCGTCCGCGGCCACGTGCGCGACGAAACCGGCGCACCGGTCGCCGGCGCGACCGTCACGATCCGCAGCGACTCGGGCCTCGACTCGGGGCTGCGCGGCCTGCTCGCCGGCACGTCCACGGCGCGCAGCGACACAACCGGCGCGTTCGAGCTCGCCGGGCTCGGTCCCGCATCCGACCAATCGCGCCGCATCGACGCGACTCATCCGACGCGCGGCTCGTCGCCTGCTCGCACGCTCGCCGAAACCGAGACCGACGTCGACCTCGTGGTCGCGGCCGGCGGCGAGATCGCCGGCACGTTCACCAGCTCGCGCGCGATGTTTCGCCCGTACGCCGCGACCGCCACGCTCGGCGAGGTCACGTACACCACCCAGCTCGAGCACGACGGCGGGTTTCGATTTACCGAGCTCCCGCCCGGCGTCTACGATGTCTCGATCGGAGGCGGCCGGACCGGCCCGCCCGCGCAGGTGGTCGTCACGGCGGGTTCTCACGTGAGCCTGGCCTTCGTCGAGCCGACAGCCGATCCCTGAGACATTCGAGGCAGATAACGGTGACGGTTTCGGTGATTCGGATCCTCGTGACAGGACGCGCGGTCTCGTATTAGCGTCCCCGGCATCATGGAGTTCCGTCGTGCAGGGGCCGTCGCGCTATGCGCCTGGTGCGGTTGCGCGGCCGCCACCGGCCGCGACACGCCGAGCGGCTCGATCGACGCGCCGAGCTCCGGCGGCAGCGATGCCTCGACGAACCAGAACCGGCCCGATGCACCGGTGCGCATCGATGCGCCGCAGGTCACGGGCTCGTGCTCGACCCCGTTCTCCGGCGTGCTCGCGACGTGGGACTTCACCGGCGCGGCGGGCAATCAGGCCTCGACCTCCGCGTCGCAGAGCGCGACCGGCGTGAGCGCCGGCGACGCCGCGCGCTCGGCCTCGCTCACCGCGATGACCGGCGCCAACTCGATCAACTCGAGCGGGTGGGCGACCGGCGCGTCGCCCGACCCGACCAAGTTCTACACGTTCGGCCTGCAGCCGCCGAGCGGATGCAGCATGACGCTGACGTCGCTCGCGATCGACACCAAGGCGAGCGCGACCGGCCCGCCCTCTGCGAGCGTCGCGACGAGCGACGACGGCTTCACGCAGAGCTCGGACGTCAACCCGAATGCCGCGACGGCCCCGGCCTTGTCGGTGAACGCGTCGACCGCGATCGTCGAGCTGCGCGTGTACGGCTACGGCGCGAGCAGCGCGTCGGGAACGTTCCGCATCCAGAACACGCTGACGGTCACCGGTTCGCTGCAGTAGCCGCCACGGCTACTCGGCATGCCAGCCCAAGCGCGTGATTCCCCGCGCTTGCCCGTGGCATGGATGGTGCTCGTTGTCCCCACCATGCGCGCAAGGTGGCGACCGCTGGTGCTCGCGCTTGGCCTCGTGCTGGTGGCTCCGCTCGTCCACGCGACGGCGACGCCGGCGACCCCGACCGTGCACGTCGCGATCGCGGCGAGCCGGATCGCACCCGACGCCGACACCGTGCGCCGCGTGTTCCTGTCCGAGCTCGCGGCCTCGCGCCGTGACAGCGCGAGCGAACAGTTCGACGTCTCGATCGTCGCGTCGCAGCTCCAGACCACGCGCGGCATGGTCGAGCTGACGATGACGATGCACGTCGTCGTGTCCGATCGCGCCGGCAAGCTGCGCGAGTTCGGCTCCGGCACCGCGAAGGTGCAGGTGCCCGTGCACCGCTACCTCGCGAGCCAGCTGCCCGCGCTACGCGAGCAAGCGCTGTCGGAGACCGCGAGCAGCGTGCTCGGCTCGCTCGGCTCGCAGCGCCGCGAACCGACCAGCTGAGCTAGAGCGCATCTGCGCTCTAGGACTCGAGCGCCGCCGCCACGACCTTGCCGGTCGGGATCAGCGTCGAGATCGTCGACGCCGGCGTGCCGACCGCGGCGAGCACGGTCGCGCCGTAGGCCGCGAGCGAGTCGACCGCCGAGATGTCGCCGCCCGTCTTGCCCGCGCCGCTCGCCGAGTCGATGTCGAGACACGCGCCCTTGTCGTCGGCCAGCGACAGCCCGCCGATGATGCCCGGCGCGAACGGCTTGCCGATCGTGATCGACACCTGATGGTTCGCGTTGTGCTGGCGGCCGTTCGCGCTGTCCGAGCCCATCGAGCGGCCGAACACGTTCAGCGACATGAACGAGACCTTGTCGGTGTACGCCGGAGGGATCGACGAGATCAGCTGACCGACTGATTGCAGGCCGGTGACCGTGGCCGCGCCTTCGCCGAGCAGCCCGGTGTCGTGGTGGTTGTCGCCGCCGAACGGGATGTGGATCACGAGCACCGGCGTCACGTTCATCTGGATGAGCGCCATCGCCGCCGCGATCTGCGACGCGACCGAGTTGTCCTGGATCGACGACAACAGATCGAGCAGGCCATCGTTGAGATTGCGCACCTGCTGCTGCGATGCGATCAGCGAGTCGAGATACTTCGACTGCGCCGGCGTCGCGCTGCTGCGGTAGAGGTCGTCGAGCTTCGACAGCGTCGTGTCGCGCAGCCCCGTCAGGTTCGTGAGCGGGCTATCGGGCGCGGTCAGCATCGCCTGCACGGCGAGCGGCGGCAGGATCGGCAGCGCCGCTCCGTTGAAGCTGAGGCCTTCGTTCGGCGTGCTCGCGCCGAGCGAGATCGGCTGCGTCTGCACCGTGTTGAGACACGGCGCGAGCTGCTTCGCGAGGATCGACGGCAGCATCTCGTTCGCCTGCGTGGCGCCCGCGAGCTTCAGCACATCGGGCTCCTTCGGATGCACCGGCGTGTTCGTCATGATGTGCCACACGGTCATGCGGCTGAGCGCGGCCTGCGGCAGCTGCGTCCACGGCAGCGCGGCCTTCGTCTGCGTGCTGCCGAGCGTCATCGCCGTCGCGTCCATGCCGGGCGCCTGGCAGTTGTAAGCGCCGGTCACGTACGAACCGGGCGCATTCGGGTTGAGCGGATCGCCGCCGCCCGACGTGGTCATGATGATGTACTGCGCCTTCGACGCGTCCGCGCACGCGCTGCCATCGGCGAGCGCGCGGCGGCCTTTGACGAACAGCGACAGCGGCAGGCCGGTGGCGAGGGCACGGAGGCCGACGTAACCAGCGCCGAAGAGGGTGGTACCGAGCAGGTTGCGGCGTGAAATCTTCATGGCTGCTCCTTACATCCCGATTCCGATAAACGAGGGCGACAGGCACGCGACCGTGAACGTCGATTGCAGCGCGTCGGTGGCGGACCCGCTCTGCGACAGCGCCTGGTTGTAGTGATCGAGCAGGATCGCGTTCGCCTGCGCGTTGCGCGGATCCGACGGCGCGAGCGCCATCAGGATCGTGACGAAGTCGGAGATCGCGGCCGGCGGCTGCGAGCTCGACCACTGCTTCGCGTTGGGCTGGTTCGGATCCGGCGTCGCATCGATCGTCGCCGCCGCCAGCTCCTCGCAGACCGTCTCGAGGCCCGCGCGATAGAACAGGTTCGGCTGGTTGGGCAGCACCGGGATCGGCGACCCGCGGCCGTAGCCGTCCGACGGCAAGCCGCTCACGATCTGCGCGATCGTCGACGTCTTGCGGCCGACGATCGAGCTGTCGAGCTGGCAGACGTCGATGAAGCCGAGACGACTATTGACTGCCGCGCACAGGTGATCGCGGCGGCTCACGGCGATGACCTCGCCGTTCGTGTCCCACGTGACCGTGTGGGTCGCGTTCGTCGTGATCGGCGACGTCATCAGCTCGGTGACCAGGTTCGACCAGTTGAGGTCCTTGCCGAAGTCTCCGACGATGCGCTGGAACTCGGGATCGTTGGGGTCGCACGGCGCCGAGTTCGCGTAGTAGCAGAGCTTCTGCGCCCAGCCCTGCGCCACCATCGGGTGCGCCGCGAGCAGGTTCGCGAAGTCGTCGATCGTCGACATCGGCGCGACCACGCCCTGGAACACGAACATGCCGGGCTGATCGATGTACTGCTGCAGATCCTGCGGGTAGTAGTACCAGCCGTACGTGCTCGCGAAGATCGAGCGCATCGGATCGAGCAGCTGGTGGCAGCCGTAGCACTGCGTGCCGGGCTGCGCGTGCTCGGTGTCGAGGCCGGGGATCGGGTCCACGCCGGGCGTGGTGTCGTCGCCGCCGTCGAACGCGTGGCCGGTCGAGACGATCATCGCCTGGTTCACGGTGACGCGCATCTGGTTCGAGTCGTTGGTCGCCCAGTTCGCGAAGAACGCGGGCGTCGAGTAGAAGCCCGGATGCGGCGTGTTGATGACGAGCTCGCTGCCCGAGCGCAGCGTCGGCAGGTCGAAGAACCGCGTGGTCGCCTCGCCCTGATTCGGCGTGCGGATGGTGACCATCTTCCAGCCCGCGTAGCCGTCGGCCGCGGTGCCGCCGAAGTCATCGGCGCCGTCGAGCTGCATGTCGCCGAGCACGGTGACGTTGTCGTTGCACTTCGTGCCGTCGGGCGCCTTGTGCGCCGGTATCTGGCCGAGCATCACCATCCACAGATCGTACGAGTCGATCGAGTACGTGATCGGGTCGAGGCCATTGCACGACGTCTGCCCGCCGTACTTCTGCTTCTCCAGATCCGGCACGTACCAGGTCATGTAGTTCTTGTTGCCGGGCGTGACCGAGTCCGAGGCCGGGATCGCCCCCAGCGACTGCTCGACCGTGAACGTGAGGCCCTTGTTGGCCTTCGCGAAGTTGTCGACGATCGTCGTGCCGTCGCTGAGCACCTGGCGCGTGTCCATGAGCGCGTACAGCGACATCAGCGCGGGCGTCATCATCACGCGATGCGTGGTGAACGCGTCGGTGAGCGGCCGGTTCTCCTTGATGAGCTCGAGCACCGTGCGCGCGAAGCTCTCGCGGATGTTCTGGAGCAGGATGTCGCCGCCCGCGACCTTGGTGATGCCCTTGGGCGGGATCAGGTCGATGGTGTCGGACGTGGTGATCTGCGTCTGCTGGAACTGCAGCTCGAAGAACACCTCCATCTTCGCGGCGTACGCGTCGGTCTGCATCCACTGCTGGACGAGCCCGGTGAGCGCGCTCGGATCGGCGACGACTGCCTTGAGCTCGGCGTCGGTGGGCGGCTCGCCGACCAGGATGTTCTTGACCTTCGCGACGTACACCTGCGGCGAATCCGCGACGAACGTCGAAGGCGGAGGCGGCTGGGTGAAATCGGTGCCGCAACCGAGGAGCAGCAGAGCCGGCAGGAGGCGTCGCATGGCAATCCCTCTCAGCAAGCCGTTTGCCAGGTACATGTCCGCGAAACCGCAGCGCGTAGCGCGAGCATCCTGCCCCTTGTCGGCGTCCCACTACAGCAATGTTGTCGGGTGCAGCCGACACCGCGATCAATGCACGCGTAGATGCGCCTCGATCGCGGCGTTCACGAGGCTCGCGTGCGTGATCGGTCCCATGTGGCCGAGCTCGGGAAACGTGCGAAGCGTCGCGTTCGGCAGGAGCGCGGCGAGCTCGGCGACGACGCGCTGCTCGACCGCCGGCGTGCGGCCGCCGCCGAGCAGCAGCGTGGGCGCCGCGATCGAGGCATAGCGCTCGCGCGGCGTCCGATCGGCGGCGAGCGAGCCGACCTCCTGCGACACCTTCCACGCGACGTCGCGAAACGCGCGCCTGGTGTCCTCGGGCAGCGCCGCCCACGCGCCGGGGCCGTTCCACCAGTCGACGAACGCGGCGAGCCACGCCTCGTCGACGCCGGCGGCATCGGGCACGTAGGCCGGTAGGCCCTCGACGTCGTGGTCGCCCAGCACCGCGAACGCGACCGGCTCGTATGCCGTGATCGAGCGCACGAGCTCGGGATGCGCGAGCGCGAGCTGGAGCACGAGCAGGCCGCCGTACGAGTGGCCGACGACGTGCGCGGGCGCATCGAGCAGGCCGGCCAGGCGCACGACGTCCTGGCTGAAGTGAAACGGCTTGCCCGGCGGCCAGCGCGGCTGTGCGCCGTAGCCGATCAAGTCGGGCGCGAGCACGCGGTAGTCGGGCGCGAGGCGCTCGGCGAGCTTGCGCCACTGCCGCGACGTGAACCCGCCGCTGTGCACGAGCAGCACCGTTTCGGCCACGAGGACCCAATAGCACGTGTGCCATACTGCGCGCATGGCTCGGCGGTGGTGGCTGCCCGCGTGCGTCGCGGCGATGTCGGTGACGTGCGCGCCGCGCGAGAGCGAGCTCCAGCAAGCGGTGCAGCAATGCCCGACGATGACGGTCGAGGGCGTCGACGTCTATCAAGGCACGGGCACGATCGACTGGACGAAGGTGAAGACCGCGGGCCGCGACTTCGCGTTCATCAAGGCCACGCAGGGCAACTACAACAAGCAATCGACGTTCGTCGCGAACTGGGCGGGCGCGAAGGCGGCGGGCGTGCTGCGCAGCCCGTACCATTTCTTCGACGGCACGATCGACGGCGTGACCCAGGCGCAGTGGTTTCTCGACGAGCTGAACGCGGCCGGCGGGCTCGCGGTCGGCGACCTGCCGCCGCTGCTCGATCTCGAGTGCCCGACCTCGGCGAGCCAGGGCAACACGGAAGCGAATTGCGAGTACGCCGGCGATTCCGGCTGGGTCGCGACCGCGACGTTGAAGCAGCGCACGTACGACTGGCTGATGACCGTGCAGCAAGCGACCGGCGTGACCCCGCTCATCTACAGCTATCCGTCGTGGTTCGGCGACGTGATGTTCACCGACCCGATGCTCGCGACGTTCCCGCTGTTCATCGCGAGCTACGCGACGTGCGCGAACGTGCCGGCGCCGTGGCAGGCGGCGGTGTTCTGGCAATACTCCGACACCGGCACGGTGTCTGGAATCTCGGGCGGCGTCGACGAGGATCGCTTCATCGGCAGCGCGGGCGATCTCGTGGGCATCACGATCCCGCCCGATGCCGGCGTGCCCGACGCCAGCGACGGCACGAACGATGCGGGCGCCGGCATGCCCGACGGCGGCGGTCAGCCCGACCAGGGCAAGTCGGCCGGCTGCGGCGGCTGCAACGCGGGCGCGCCCGCGGGCTCGGCGTGGCTCGCGCTCTTGCTCGTCATAGGCGCAGGACGCGGCCCTTCGCGCCGGCGCTCGCGGCGATGACGACGTAGACCGCCGCGCCGGCGACCACCACCTGGACGACGCCGGTCGCGGGCATCACATCTCGGGTCACGCCGGACGCTCGCCGCGATCACGCGCGGAACGTGGCACCCAGCGTCAGCGCTGATGCGGATCGGTGAGCTCGCTGCTCGCCGAGCGATCGCGGAACATGCCGACGCACGTGGCGGCGGTGGCGATCACGAGCAGGAACAAGCCGAAGCCGACGTTGACCAGCGACTCGCCGAAGCCGATCAGCGCGAAGACGTGAGCCTTGGCCGGTTCGGCATCGCCGAGCGAGGTGAACGACTTGACCACGCCGCTCACGAAGCCGAGCGAGGCGACGATCATCACCAGCGCGCCGAGCCGCCGCACGAGCGGTAGGCCGCCGCGTTCGGGATGACGCGCGAAGTTGACCGCTGAGATCACGAGCACGATGCCGACGAACGCCGTGGGGTACATGCCCCAGCCACCGAGACGAAATGCTTCTTGCACGAGTGCCTCCTTGTTCGGCAACGAGACATCGTGCGCGGGTCGCGGTTGCAGGACAAGTCCGCGACACTACTGCGACGCCGCGCGACGGTCGCGACCGTGTCGCGGCGTCACTGCGCGGTGCCGTGCGAGAAGTCGGTCGAGATCGCCTGCTCGACCTTCGCGAGCTCGCTCTGGGCGGTGAAGATCACGCCGAGCTCGCGGTTGTAGCCGAGCGAGCCGCCGGAGAAGTTCTCCGAACCGACGAAGCCGCTCGTGCACGACGTGCCGGTGCAATCGACGACGATCGACTTCGCGTGGATGTACGGGTTGCTCGTGGTGCCGTCGTCCGAGGTCGGTCCGGTGACCACGACCTTGCCGCCCGCCGCCTTGATCTCGTTGATGGCCGTCGTCTGCGACGACTCCGGCGTGCCTGCCGCGAGCACGACGCGCACCGTGACGCCGCGACGCGCGGCCGAGACGATCGCCGGCACGACGCCTTGCGTGTTGAGATCCGAGAGCTCCTCGACCTCGACATCGAGCGTCGACGCGGCGCTCGCGATCAACGCGACCAGCTTCGGGCGCGCGTTCGCGTTCGCGACCACGAGGCTGCCGCTCGGTGTGATCGTGTGCATCGAGAAGTCGGCCTGGAACACGCTGGTCGCCTCGGTGACGTCCGTGGCGTCGGTGTCGACCGCGAGGTACTCGCGGTTGTCCGACGGCGGCGACGTGTTGAGGTTCATCGTCATGATCCAGGCCGTCTTGGCATCGATGATCAGCGTCTTCTCGTGGGTGTACGTGAAGCTCGGGTTCGACCACACGACCGGGATGTTCGCGGCCTGGAGCTGGTTGTACGCGGGCGTGTTCCACGACTTGCACGTCGTCGAGCCGTCGAGGATCGCCTGCACGTCGACGCCCGCCTGCTTGCGCGCCACCAGCGCGGCGAGCATCGGCGAGTTATCGATCTGGTACATCGTCATGTAGATCGAGTCGTGCGCGCCGTTGATCGCCGCGAGCAGCTCCGAGGCCTTGTTGCCGTTGGGCTCGACGATGATCGAGATGTCGGACGACGGCATCAGGCCACCGTCGCTACCGCCGCCACCGCCACCGCCGCCGCCACCGCCACCACCGCCGCCGCCGCCGCCGCCACCGCCATCGCCGCCGTTCGACTGCGGCGACATCGAGCACGCGGACGCGACCATCAAGAGCAGAAACAGCTTCCGCACGGCGCACGAACATATACGAAGCGGTTGCGATGACAACCGAGAAAATTGCCCCGCGCCGGAATGATCACGGAACGACTTCGGTCGCGCCGAACGTGACGAATGGATTCGCTTCGTCGGCGCGCTGGCTCGCGTATTCGGCGTCGATTCGTGCAGGAGTTTGCGCAACGTCGTAGAGCCGAACCTCGTCGATCATGCCGGTGAACGAAGCTTGCACACTCGTCGCGCTGCCGATCAGCAACGGTCCCGACGGTGGCAGCGGCGTGCTCGCGAGCGTGCACGGACCGGCGGCCTGACCATCGACGTACATGCACAGCGAGGTGCCGTCGTACGTCGCGCTCAGGTGATACCAGGTCGCCGCGGCGAGCGCGCCCGCATGCGCGGTGTACCAGGTATTCGTCGTGCCTTCGTGCGCGGCCGATGTGACGTACGGCGCGAGGCCGTGATCCCACGCGAAGTTGAAGTTCGGATCCTCGTTGAGCGGTTCCGTGTTGCCGCCACCCGCGACCGGCGCGGCATCGCCGTCGAGCCACATCGCCCACGTGTACGTGCCGAGCGCGATCGCCGACGCGGTCACGCCGGTCTGGTTGCCCTCGAGCCGCAAGCCCTTACCGATCGCGGCGTCGACCCGATCCGCGGACGTCATCGCGGCCGATGCGGTGCCGTGGTTCGCGGCCTGACTCGAGTCGCGCATGTCGTCGAGACCGCCCGGCCCGGGATCTTGCGACATGTGATAGATGCCCTGCGCGTGGCTGGTCCACACCGCCGGCGGATCCTGCGCATCGGCAAGCGACGGATCGCCGTAATGCATGTAGATGAAGTCGGCGTCGCTCGCGGCGTCGATGCGCGGCACGTTCACCCAGACCAGCGAGCGCGCGCCGGGGTTCCACGCCTCGATCTCGTACGCGAGCGGCGTCGTGTCGTCCGCGTCGAAGAAGCGCAGATCCGCGCCCGATGCTTGGCAGTCCGAGTAATCGATACGCGTCGGATCGAGCACGACGAGCGCGGCGAGCTCGACGAGCGCTTCGCTGCGCATGCCGTTCTGGAACGTGAGCTTCACGCGGCGCTTCGCCGACCGAACGCCGGATCCGTCGCCGGAGCCGCGGCTGCCTGCATCGCCGCCGTTCGATGCCGCACCTGCGTGAAAGGCACAGCCCACGAGCACGATCCACGGCAACGCCCGCATCAGCAACCATCTTCCCACAGGCTTCGGTACGATGGCTGTTGCATGGAGGGCACGCTCGTCGAGGTCGCGTCGCGCCGCTTCGCCGTGCCGCTCGACTGTCCGTGTTGTGGTGCAACACCCGACACCGAGATCAGCGTGCCGATCGCGCGGTCCGCCCGCGATCGCGCGAGCGCCGACAGCGCGCGTGGGGTCGATTTTCCCTACTGCGCGCACTGCGTGGCGCACGTCGCGCGCTGGGACTCCGCGGGCGTGGCATCGTCGGGAATCGTCGTGATCGGGATCGTCGCCGGTGGTGCGATCGCGGCGGCCTCGAGCCCCGCCATCGGCGTGACCGTCGCGCTCGCCGGCATCGTGTTCGCGGTCGTCATCGCGACGTCACGGCGCGCCCAGGCCAAGCGCGCGGTGCGCGAGTCGTGCAGCGCGCCGGGCAAGGCGATCGCCTACCTCGGCTGGTCGGGCAGCTCGAGCGCGTTTCGCTTCGAGTCGATCTCGTACGCCGCGAAGTTCGCGGAGCAGAACGCGGCGAAGCTCGTCGAGAATCCCGCGATCCGCAAGCTACTCGAGCGCTACAAGCTGGCGCGCATCGCGGTGCCGACCCCGGCGGCCGCCGTCGCGATTCCGCCGCCGCTCGATGTCGGCGACTGGATCGCGAAGATCGCGAAGACCTCCGGACGCGTCGCGCGCCGCAGCGCGCTGGCTCGCGCGCTCGAGGCGTTTCGCGAGCCGCGGGAGCGCGAGCAAGTGGTTCGCGCGGTGTCGGCGATCGAGCTCGCCGCGCTGCTCGCGCCGCTCGAACACCTGACCGGTGCCGACAAGCAGCGCCACCTGCGCGCCGCGATCGAGCAGGTGCGTTACGACAACATTCCCGACGAGCTGCAACAGGAGCTGTTGCGCGACCTCGAGGACCGGTTGAGCCGCTTGTAGCGGGCCGCCTCGCGTGCCACGATCATGACGTGTTCGCGCCGGGGAGCGTCGTCGCGGGGAAGTACCGCATGGAGCGCATGCTCGGCGAAGGCGGCATGGGCATGGTCGTGGCGGCCACGCACCTCGGGCTCGGCACGCCGATCGCGCTGAAGTTCCTGCACGGCCAGCTCGCGTCGAACGCGCAGCTGATGGAGCGCTTCCAGCGCGAGGCACGTGCGTCGGCGCAGCTGCGCAGCGAGCACGTGTGCCGCGTCTCCGACGTCGGCGCGTTCGACGACGGCACGCCCTACATCGTGATGGAGCTGCTCGACGGCCGCGACCTGTCGAGCATCCTGCGCGCGAACGGCCCGCTGCCGCCGCAGCGCGCGTGCGAGCTCGTGCTCCAGGCGTGCGTCGGCATCGCCGAGGCGCACGCGCTCGGCATCACCCACCGCGATCTCAAGCCGGCGAACCTGTTCCTCACCACGCGCCCCGACGGGACGCCGCTCGTCAAGGTGCTCGACTTCGGCGTCGCGAAGACGACGCAGCACGGCAACTTCAGCCTCACGCAAACCGCGAGCGTGATGGGCTCGCCCGGCTACATGTCGCCCGAGCAGCTCAAGTCGAGCCGCAACGTCGACGCGCGCAGCGATATCTGGTCGATCGGCGTCACGCTCTACGAGCTCGTGATCGGCCGCCAGCCGTGGACCGCCGAGAGCATCACCGAGCTCACGCTGCGCATCGCGATGGATCCGCTGCCCACGCTACCGCCGGGCACGCCGCAGGCGCTCGCGCACGTGCTCGCGCGCTGTATGCAAAAGGATCCCGGCGCGCGCTACCAGAACGTCGCCGAGCTCGCCGCCGCGCTCGCGCCGTTCGCCGCCGGCGGCCCCGATCTCGCCGCCGCGGCGGGCCGCATGCTGCGCGGCTCCGCGGCCAGCTACTCGCCCTCGGGGCATCGCCTCGAGACATCTCCGACGGTGGCGAACAGTCCCGCCTCGCCGACCACCCTCCAGAACGCGAGCGGCGCACTCGACTCACCGCCCGCCAAGCGCTCGTGGAAGCTCCCCGCCCTGCTCGGCGCCGTCCTCGTCGCCGGCGGCGTCACCGCGGCGGTCATCATCGCCAATAGCGGCGGCGGCGGCTCGGTCTCGTCGCCCGCGGCGACTCCGAGTCCGACTCCGACTCCGAGTCCGACTCCGAGCCCGACTCCGAGCCCGAGTCCGACTCCGAGTCCGAGTCCGAGTCCGACTCCCGTTGCCGTCCCCGTTCCCGCTGCCGTCCCCGTTCCCGCTGCCGTCCCCGTTCCCGAAAAGAAAAAACTGCCGCACCACACCCCCAAGCCGCACGCGGACGACATCAATGACAGCCGCATCTAAGCTGGTCTTCTGCTCCGTCGCCCTCACCGCGGCTTCGGCGTTCGCACAATCCCCTCACGCCACCGCGCTCTTCAAGGAAGGCCGCGATCTCTACAAGGCCGGCCACTACGTCGAAGCCTGCTCGAAGTTCGCGCAATCCCAGGACCTCGATCCGCAGCTCGGCACGCTGTTCAACCTCGCCCAGTGCGAGGACAAGGTCGGCAAGCTCGCCTCCGCGCTCGCCGCGTACCGCGAGGTCGTCGCGAAGGACACGAACCCCAAGCGCAAGGCGCTCGCCGCCGAGTACCAGTCCAAGCTCGAGCCGCGCGTGCCCAGGCTCATCGTGCAAGTCGCGAAGCCGCCCGCGAGCCTCGTGATCACGCTCGACGGCCCGACCGGCCCCAAGCCCGTCGATGCCAACCTGCCCATCGAGGTCGATCTCGGCGACTACAACGTCGTCGCGCGTGCCGACGGCTTTCGCGAGCTGTCCGCGAAGGTGACGATCGATACCGAAGGCGAGACCAAGACCGTGCCGATCAACCTCGCGCTCGTGCACGGCGAGGAGACGGTCGCGGTCGTGAAGCATCCCGAGCCCGAGCACGCGGCGGTCGCCGAGACCGTGCCCGAGCGGTCGCATCGCGCACGCGCCGGCAAGCTCGCCGCGATCGGCGGCGGCGTCGTGCTCGCCGCCGGCATCGCGTTCGGCGTGCTCGCGAATTCGGCATGGAGCGACGCGCAAAACGTCTGCGGCGGCACGCTGTGCCCGACGCAAGCGCAGGTCGACATGGCGGAGTCGCACGTCAACGACGCGCGCACGTACGGCAACGTATCGACGGGCCTCGTCGTCGGCGGCGCCGTGATCGCCGCGGTCGGCGTGTATTTGTGGATCACCGCGCCGAGCGGCGAGCACGCGGTGCGCGTGAGCGCGACGACGAACGGCTTCTCGCTGGCGGGCCGCTTCTAGGGGATCGCGTCGGGGACGATGTTCCCGCCGACGGTCGAGAACTGGTAGTTCATCCAGATCACGCCGACCGAGCCGCCGCCGCCGCCGCCGCCGCACCCACCGCCGGGGCACGAGCTGCCGACGAGTGGCGCTTGCGCACCGACGCCGCCGTTTCCGCCAGTTCCGGACGCTCCGTTCGGCGCCATACCGCCGGCGGCCGCCGTGAGGCTCCCGGTGAACGCCGAGCTGCCGACATCGGTCGTGTCGCCGCCGCCGCCGCCGCCAGCGCCGTTCGCGAACACGTCGCCTTCGACGTCGACCTCCGGCGCATCGAGCCCGATCATGCCGCCCGCGCCGCCACCGCCGCCGCCGCCGACCAGCGACCCGCCGCCGCCGCCGCCGCCCGACGCGTTGATGCTCGAGCCATCGCCGACGTCGATCGAATCGCCCGCGAGCAAGTACACCGCACCGCCGCCGATGCCGGCGAGGCCCGCCGTGCTCGGGCTGCCGTTTCCGCCCTTGCCGCCGCTGCAGCCGCCGCGGATGTACGCCGGCGGCGTGCTCGCGGTACCGCCTGCGCCTTGCGTGTTCGCCGCGCCTTGGCCGCCGCTCTTCGCGCCGGTGCCGAACGCGCCGCCACCGCCGCCGCCAGGGCCGTTGCCGTCAAGGCCATTACCCACGCCGGGACACGGGCTCTGATCGACGGCGGCCGGCGGCGCGTTGAGCGCGATGCCGCTGACGTCGATCACGCCATTTACGGTCAGGTCCATCACCGCGACCAGCACGAGCGGCTTCTTGCCGGTCGCGCGCACGGTGCCGGTCACCATCACGGTGGCGCCGCCGATCATGCACACGTCGGGGCCGCCGGGCTGCGCCTGCGTGACGCAGCGCGAGTCGGTGTCGGTGTTGATCGGCGAATTCAGCGTGACGTCGCCCGCCGGCAGCGTGTGAAAGCACGCATCGATCAGCGAGCCCATCACGCACGCCGAGCCGCCGCCGCCGTCACCACCGCCGCCGCCGCCACCGCCATCGCCGAGCGTGACGTCGTTGACGCCGAGGATCTGGCTGCAGCCAGCAGCCAGCACCAAGCACGCGAGCGAGCGCCACCCCACGTGCACATCATACAACCGTGCGCGTCGCGCGGTGCAGTAACGGCAGCCCGACCAGCGTGACCGGGATGGTGTGCAGCGCGTGATAGATGAGCGCGAACCCGAGCGCGTGATCCTGGGCGGCGCCGAACGTGCCCAGCGCCAGCACGCACGCGGCCTCGAACGGCCCGATGTTCGCGGGTAGGCCCGGCACGAGCGCCGCGAGGTTGACCGCGAGCAGGACGAGCGTCGGCCCGACCACCCCGGGCACGTGCACGTGCAGCGCCCACAAGGCGCACAGCAGGATCGCGACCTCGACGATCCACGCCGCGACCGACAGCGCGAGCAGCTTCGCCGCGAGCGCCGGGTCGCGCAGCATCGCGAGCACGTCCGCGAGCCGCTGCACGACGCGCAGCTTGCGCCGCCACACGAGCGCCGCGACCGCCGCGAGCGCGACGACGATCCCGCCACCGATCGCGAACCAGCGCAGCGAGCTCTCGAGCTCGGGTTGAAGCTCGAGCGTCGCCAGCACCGGCACCGCGAGCACCGCGAGCGAGACGCCCTCGAGCACCTTCTCGACCGCCTGGCTCGTGACCGCGCTCGCGAGCGGGACACCATCCTTGCGCAACATCGCGACGCGCACGCCGAGCCCGGCTTGCGACATCACGAGGTTGTCGGCGGCGTAGCTCGCGACGTACATGGCCATGAGGCGCGGCGATGCGACGCGCGACGCGACGAGCAGCCGCATGCGCTGCGCCTTGAGCCAGATCAACGGAACATTTCCGAGTGCCGACAGCGCGAGCAGCGCGATACTGGCATCGGCGGTCGCGGTGCCGATCGCGCTCCACTGCACGCGCCGCGCGTACAGCACGACGAGCACGAGCATGACGGCCGCGATCGCGAGACGCACCGCGCGAGACTTCAAGCGCACAGCAAAATCCGTCCGTGGCGGTCCGTCAAGCCCCGTTCCAGCATTCGCCGGAAGATTCGTTTGACAGCCGGCGATGCCGGGCTTAACTCTCGCATTCTCGATGGAGTCGCTCAGCCTTCCGGCACCCGAGCAGTCGCCGGTGGCGCGCACGCTCGCGTTCCTCGGTCCCGACTTCACGTTGTTCCTGATGTTCCTCGCGCTGTTCGCGGGGCTCGGCGTCGCATACGGCGCGAGCTTCCACGTCGCCGGCGAGGGCTCGATCGCGATCGCCGGTGGCCTCGGCCTGGGGCTCGTCGCGATCCGCTTCATGTATCGCGCGCGCGCGATCACGCTCGGCACCGGCAACGAGCGCGCGCTGTTCCTCGAGGCGTCGCGGCGCATCCTGCGCGACTGGGGCCCGATGATCCTGCTGGTCATCGTGTTCGAGAACCTGCACCAGTTCACCGGCGTGATCCGAAAAGTTCCGATCGACGACACGCTGTTCGCGCTCGACGTCCGCGTGTTCGGCATCGAGCCGTCGGTGTGGATCGGGCGGTTCAACACGCCGCTGCTCACCGACTGGTTCGCGCTCGCCTACGGCTTGTACTTCATCATGCCCATGACCCTCGCGGTCCTGCTGTCGCTGCGCGGCCGGCGCGCCGACTTCCGCGAGCTCGCGACGTCGGTCGTGCTGCACATGTGCATCGGGTTTCTGTGCTTCATCATCTTCCCCGCCGGGCCGCCGCGATTTTACGGCCCGCTCGCGCACGGCGGCTTCGATCCGCCGCAGCTCCACTCGTACTTCGGCCTCTGGGAATGGTCGCAAGGCGCGTGGGATTCGGCGAATCCGGTGCGCGATCACTCGTCGTTCCCCTCGATGCACTGCGCGATCGCGATGATGACCTTGCTCTACGGCTGGCGATTCGGCGCCGGCGTGTCGCCGCGACGGCCGCGGCTGTTCTTCTGGCTGTGCTTGCCGTTCGTCGTGTCGCTGTGGCTCTCGACCGTGTACCTGCGCCATCACTGGGTGCCCGATTGCCTCGCCGGCATGGCACTCGGCGTGTTGTGTTTCCGCATCACGCCGGTGCTCCGGCGACGCTGGCCGGGCGCCGAGGCAGCGGCGCACGGTTAACGCCGTCTCGCGGCTAGGATCGGCAAACTGCTACGGTTAAGTAGTGTGTTGCGGCATTTTGCCCTTGGTCACTCGGCGAGCCGCGTGTTAACTCAACCGTAGACGTGGACTATTTGCTGCTCCTAGCGCCCGCCATCGTCGTGGTGGGTTTGCTCTTGCTCGGAATGCTCGTGTACGGCTGGCGCCGCCCGCCGGTATTCGGGTTCAAGCACAACCGGGTGTTCGGGCCGTTCCTCGCCGGCTACCTCGTGTGGGCGCTCGGCCCGCTCGAGCGCCGCCTCATCCACCGCGTGACGCCGACGCAGATCACCGTGGTCTCGCTCGTGCTGTGTCTCGCGACTGGCGGCGTGGTCGCGGCCGGCTACGTCTACATCGGCGTGTGGCTCTACGCCGGTGCCGGCATCTTCGACATCCTCGACGGCCGGCTCGCGCGGCTCGCCAACCGCGACACCAAGGCCGGCGCGCTGTTCGACTCGGTCTCGGATCGCTGGGGCGAGCTCGCGGTGTTCACCGGCTACGCCTGGTACACGCACGAATCGATCTGGCTGCTCGCCGTGATGGCGGCGATCGCCGGATCGATGATGGTCAGCTATACGCGCGCGCGGGCCGAATCGCTCGGCGCCACCGCGAGCGGCGGCATCATGCAGCGCGCCGAGCGCGTCGTGCTGGTCTCGGGCGGCACGCTGATCGCGTCGCTCGTGCCGGGTGAAGCGCTGCCGATCATCGGCGTGACGCTCGCGCTCTGCGGCCTCGCCTCTTGCGCGACCGCGATCCGGCGCTGGCAGCTCGCGCATCACTCGCTGGCGCGTTCTCTCGACAACGCCCAGAGCGCCGGCACGACGGCGACCGCGACGACGACGCAGCAGACCTCACCGATGATGGCGAGGATGCCGAACGACGCGAGCGCACGGCTCGCGGCCGGCACGAGCGACGCGTAACCGATCACGCTGGTCAGCGACGCGAGCACGACCGGCGGCGCGCATTCGGCGAGCGCGGCCGAGATCGCCTGCTTGCCGCGGCGGCGCAGGCGTTCCTCGATGTTGATCGCGTAGTCGATGCCGATGCCGAACG
>DASXCY010000032.1:0-74590 GCA_036490935.1 Kofleriaceae bacterium
TCATCATGACGAACAGCTCGAACGGCGAAGGCATCTACGCCGCGCTGATCGAGACGCTGCTCGGCGATCGCGACACGCCGATCGCATGGGAAGGCTTCACGCCGTACGACAAGCTGCCGCCGCGGCCGCCGCCCGACCGGCGCGTCGTCCACGTCGACTCGACGATCCTCGACGGCTACGCGGGCCGCTATCAGCTCGGCACGGCGCTGCTCGTCGTGAAGCACGTCGCCGATCACCTGACCGTGCAGAACAACGACGAGCCGCCGCAGGATCTGATGCCGACCGCCGACACCGAGTTTTTCTCGACGACCTCGACCGATCGCTACACGTTCGGCTCGGCGCAGCTCGTGGTGCACAGTGGTGGTCGAGACGTCGCGATCCCGCGCCTGCCTTGATACGGTGTAGGCGTGCAATCGAGCCGCGAGCAACCGCTTCGCATCGGCGACGTGGTTCGGCTCGCCGGCCGCACGCTCGATGCGCTCGGCCTGGTCTGGCTCGAAGGCGAGGTCGCGCAGGTCTCGCAGCCGAGCTCGGGCCACGTGTACTTCGCGCTTCGCGACCGCGACTGCGTGCTGCCGGTCGTGATGTGGGGCCGCGACGCGACGCGCATGCGGTTTCGCATCGAGACCGGCCAGCGACTGCGCGCGCGCGGCCGGCTCGGCGTCTACGAGCGCGACGGCAAGATGCAACTGTATTGCGACTTCGTCGAGCCGGCCGGGTTCGGCGCCGAGGCCGCGCAGCTCGAGCAGCTCAAGCAGAAGCTCGCGGCCGAGGGCATGTTCGCCGCGGCGAAGAAGCGTCCGCTGCCGCGGTTCCCGCGCCGCATCGGCGTGGTGACGTCGAAGTCGGGCGCCGCGATTCACGACATCATCCGCACGGTGCAACGCCGGTTGCCGACGCCGATCCTGATCGCGGATGCGGCCGTGCAAGGCCCGCTCGCGCCCGCGCAGCTCGTCGCCGGCATGGCGATGGTCGTGCGCGCCGGCGTCGACGTGCTGATCATCGGGCGCGGCGGCGGCGCGGCGACCGATCTCGGCGCGTTCAACCACGAGCGCGTCGTGCGCACGATCGCGCGCTGCCCGGTGCCGGTCATCAGCGCGGTCGGGCACGAGGTCGATCTGTCGCTCGCCGATCTCGCGGCCGACGCGCGCGCGTCGACGCCGACCGCCGCCGCCGAGCTCGCGGTGCCCGAGGGTGCGGCGATCTCCGAGCTGCTCGGCAAGGAGCGGCGCCGGCTCGAACGCGAGATGCACCACGCGCTCGCTCGCGCGCACCAGGATCTCGATCGCGTGACGGTCAGCCTGCACACGCGCGGCGAGCGCGCGCTCGCGCAGACGCGCACCCAGCTGCACGAGCTGCATCGCCGGCTGGCCGGCCTGCATCCCCGCGCGCGCATCCTCGCGCACCGCACCGCGCTCGATCCGCTCGTCGCGCGCAGCAATGCCGCGATGAGGGCGCGGCTCGACGAGCGCCGCGGCGAGCTCGGCCGGCTCGGGGCGCAGCTGCACGCGCTGTCGCCGCTGGCCGTGCTCGAGCGCGGCTACGCGGTGGTGCGCGCGGGCGAGACCATCGTCCGCGAGGCCGCGAGCGTGGCGGCGGGCGACCGGCTGCACGTGCGCGTCGCGCGCGGCTCGCTCGAGGTGATGGTCGAGCGCGTCGAGGGCGAGAAGTGAGCCGCGCGAAGCAACGCCGCCCCGGCACGCGCTCCGGCCGGCGCGCCCCGACCGATTTTCCCGACGACTTGCCGAGCGCCGCGATCGCCGCGCTCGACGACCTGCTCGGCGGCGGCCGCGCCGACGACGGCGACGCCCCGCCCGACGAGGAGCCCGATCTGCCGGAGCCGCCTGCCATCGCGCGGCATGCGCCGCCTCCGCCGCCGGGCGCGAAGAAACGCGCGCAGACGCGCATTCCGACGCGCCGGCCGACGACGAATCCGCCGGAAGCCGTCGCCGAGACCGTGCTTCCCGAGCTGCCGGCGTTGCGGTTCGCGGTGTTCGAGGACGGCGCACACCTCGCAGCGGCGCAGGCGGCGATCACCGCGGCCGGGCACCGCGTCGCGATCGGTGGTGCGGGCGGCGACGCCGTGCGGCGCGTGCTCGACGCGATCCAGCGCGGCCACGTCGATGCCGTGCTCGTGGCACTCGCGCCGACTCCGGGCCCGGCGACGCAGATCGTCGATGCCGCGCTCGCGCTCGAGCCGCGCCGGCCGATCGTGATCGCGGCGCCTCTGGGCGATTCGTCGTCGGCTGCACGCCGCGCGATCGCAGCCGGCGCGGATCTGGTCACGATGCGGCCGCACGACGCCGACCGGCTCGGCGCGATCGTGCTCGCGGCGGCGCGGCTGCACGTCGAGCGGACCGCGGCGGCGATGGCCCGCGGCAACGAACAAGTGCTGCGCGCGCGGCTCGACGAGATCGCCGACGATTCGCGCGGGCTGCAGCCGATGGAGGTGTTCCAGCGCGTGCTCGAGCTCGAGATCCGTCGTGCGCGCCGCTACGAATATCCGCTGTCGGTCGCGCTGTTCGCCGTCGAGATCGCGCCGCCGCCGCCGCCGCCGGGCATTCGCGGCATCCTGCGCGCGCGCGCCGGCAACGCGCTCATCCACACGATCCGCGACATCGATCTCGCGACGCAGCTCGATCACGAGCGGTTCCTCGTGCTGCTGCCGTACACCGATCTCGCGGGCGCGACCGGGCTCGGTCGCCGCGTCATCGCCGCGGTCGCCGAGCTCGATCCGGTCGTGTCGGCGGGCCGCGCGTTCCCGCCGCGCCTGGTCGGCGCGGTCGCCGGCGGCAAGCCCGGCTCCGCGCTCAGCTTCGGGAAGCTGATGAAGGACGTGTCGCGCGCACTCGAGCAGGCCCGCCGCGACGGCGCCGAGCTCGCCGTCGAGCCGTGATGCGCGCGTTCGTCCTCGGCTGGCCGGTCGAGCACTCGAAGAGCCCGGCGATCCTGAACGCCGCGTTCGCCGCGCTCGGGATCGAGGCGCGCATGGAGCCGCGAGCGGTGCCGCCCGACGAGCTCGCGCGCGAGATCATCGGGCTGCGCGCGCTGCCGATGCTCGGCGCGAGCGTCACGGTGCCGCACAAGCTCGCGATCGCGGCGCTGTGCGACGAGCTGCGCGGCGCGGCGCGCGACCTCGGCGCCGTCAACTGCCTCGCGCTCGAGCACGGCCGGCTCGTCGGTCACAATACCGACGTCGCGGGCTTTCTCGACGGCCTCGGCCGCGCCGTTCGCGGCGCGCGGGCGGTGCTGCTCGGCAAGGGCGGCGCGGCGCGCGCGGTCGAGCACGCGCTGCGCTCGGCCGGCGCAGACGTCGAGCTGTGCGCGCGGCCGTGGCCCGATCTGCATGCCGCGTTCGCGCGCGCCGACTTGCTCGTCGATTGCACGTCGGCCGGCCTCGACCCCGCGGCCGATGCCGCGTTCACCGCCCAGCTGCCGGTCGCGGCGCTCCCGGCCGCCGCGTGGGTTGGCACGCTCGTCTATCATCGCCGCACCGCGTTGCTCGACGCCGCGGCGCCGCGCGTCACGTTCGACGGCCGCGCGATGCTCGTCCACCAGGCCGCGCACGCGCTCGCGCTGTGGACCGGCCGCGAGCCGCCGCTCGCCGTCATGACGCGCGCGCTCGACGACGCGCTCGCGAACGTGAAGTCCGCGTGAAGCGCGAAATCAGGCTGGCGGGTCGCGCGTACGAATGCTGCAGTAGATGCGGCCGCACGATCGCGTCCGAGGTGCAACATGAGGGAGTTCCGTCGCTTCCAATTTGCAGCGCTGTGCCTCGCATTCACAGGTGCGGGTGTCGCATGGGCCGATCCGCCGACAGATCTGCCACCCGATGCGCCGCCCGATCTGTCGGCCGCCGACCGCATGGTGCCGGCGCCGCTCCCCGGCTCGGAGAACGGCTCGACCCTGCGCATCGGCACTGCGGCCGGCTTCATCTACGGCGCGCCCACGGACGTGCTCGCGCTCGGCTTCAGCGCGGCGGCCGGCCAGCGGTTCGGCCGGCTCGGCATCGAGGTCGAGTACAGCTACCTCGCGTTTCGCGCGCACGGCGTGACGCTCACTCCGCTCGGCTACGAGGACGGCGACATCGGCGTCGGCCACGGCCAGCGCCTCGATCTCATGGGCCGGTTCGACGTGGTGCGCTTCGGTCCGCATGTCGACAAGCACCGCTCGCTCGTCACGTTCTACGTCGAGGGCGGCGCGGGCACCGCGTGGAACACCTGGTACAAGCCGGGCATCGCGGACAGCCGCGTCGTGCCGGCCGACACCAAGCGCACCGAAGGCCAGGCCGGCTTCGGCCTGATGATCTTCCCGCACCGCGTCGCCTGGTTGCTCGGCTGGCGCTTCGCGGTCGCGCCGCACGAGCCGATGCTCGCCGCCGAGTGTCGGGGCGTCTCATGCAGCGAGATGATGCCGACCGACAGCGGCGGCAGCTACGTCGACACCTCGATGCTGTTCCAGTCCAGCCTCGAGTTCACGTTCTAGCTAGTTGTGCGGCAGGTCCGGCGGCGGCGGCACGCCGGTGTCGGTCGGCGACGGCTCCGGCGGAGGCGCGACCGGATTGGGCGCGGGCGCCGCGCCGTTACACTGCACGTCGGCCACGCAGTCGCCGTGCCTCGACGAGCAATCCATGCGACCGAGCATCGCGTAGACCGGAAGGATCTCCTTCTCCGCGGTCTCCGGGATGGTCTTGCAGCAGCAGTTGTCGGGGGTCGCGGCCGCCGACCCTTCGTCGACGATCGTGTTGTCCTTCTTCTGTTGTGGGGCGCCGCACGCGGCCGCGATCAACAGGCTCGCCACGAGGATTCGCATGTCGCGGTCCTAACACGACTCCCGCCCGCGATGCGATCCGGCTTGCCGACGGTCGAGGCGTGCCGAATGCTGCCGGACATGCGCATCATCGTGGCGGCGGCGACGATCTGCGTGCTCGCGGCGCCGGCGCCGGCGGGCCCGACCGCGCGCTTCGGGCTGACCTACGGCCTGCACGATCCCGAGGCCGACGCGGCGACGCCGATCGAGCTCGGTCCGATGGTCACGTTCGGCTATCGGCTCGGGCCGATCGTCGCCGAGGGCGAGTGGGCGTACCTCAGCTTCTTCGATCCCGAGGCGAGCTCCGCCGGCGTGCATCGCCTCGGCGTCACGTTGCGCGCGGACCTGGTGCGCCGCGTCGGGCCGCGCTGCTGGCGCTTCTACGACTGCACGCACGCGACCGGGCTCTACGCCGAGGCCGGCGCCGCCGAGAAGTACGGCCGCTGGCAGGTCGACGCGGATCGCACGTCGCCGATCGACACGCCGCAGTCCGAGCTCCACCTCGGCGTCGGCCTCGAGCTGAACAACCGCGTGTGGCCGCGCCGTGACGGCTGGCAGCTCGGCCTCCGGCTCGCGTTCAGCCCGGCCGACGCGATTCCGGCGTCGGCGTGCCGCGGCAACTGCCCGGTCGCGCTCCACGGCGGTGGCACGCAAGAGGCGCTGCTCGTCGAGTGGATGTTCCTGATCGGCGAGTAACTACACCGCGCGCCACGACGCGACGAGCACGCCGATGATCGCGGCGAGCCACAGCGTGCCGCACGAGATCGCCGCGAGCCCGACGACGA
The DNA here is from genome assembly GCA_036490935.1 of Kofleriaceae bacterium. Classification (GTDB taxonomy): domain Bacteria; phylum Myxococcota_A; class Polyangia; order Haliangiales; family Haliangiaceae; genus JABFXX01. The sequence continues at coordinate 5,595 of DASXCY010000032.1, forward strand.
GCGAGCCGATCGCCCTGCCTTCGCGCGGCTCCCACAGCGACAGCACGAGCACGAGCGCGGCGGCGACGAACGCGCCGAGCGCGACCCAATGCTCCTTGACGTCGAACCAGCGTGCGGCGAGCGCCGCGCGGTGCACGAGCTCGGTCGTCGCGCTCGATTCGGGCGGCGCGACGTGCTCGCGGTCGGCGAGGTGAGCGAGCGCCTGGTCGCGCGCCTCCTGCTGCGCCAGGATCGCCGGCGCGTTCTCGAGATACGCGGTGCGCACCTCGACCTTGTACGTCGGGTACATCGCCATGCCGCACAGCATCGCGCCGAGCTGCAGCGCGAGCACGAGCCACGCGAACCGCACGACCGCGCGACGCCGTGCGAATTCGCCGCGCACGTAGCGGCGCAGCCACAGCACGAGGTGCGTCGCCGCGCCGACCGCCGCGACCCCGAGCGCCGTATGCGCGACGAGCAGCCAGCGCGCGGCGGAGTCTTCGAGCACGCCCCGTTATAGCGTGATCGAGCCGCCGACCTTCATCTCGACGAGCTTCGCCGGAGCGCCGACCTTCCTGAGCGCCTTGCCGAAGTCCGCGGGCGTGCCGGTCAGCACCGGGAACGTCCCGAAGTGCATCGGCACGACCTGCTTCGCCCGCACCAGCTTCACCGCCTCGGCCGCGCGATCCGGGCCCATCGTGAAGTGATCGCCGATGCACGCGAGCATGAGATCGATCTTGAAGTGGCTGCCGATCAGCGCCATGTCGCCGAACAGGTCGGTATCGCCGGTGTGATAGATCGTCGGGCCGCCCCTCACCGCGATCACGAAGCCGCCGGGGTTGCCGCCGTACTGGATGTGCGTCGGGTCGGTGCCGATGCCGGAGCTGTGGATCGCCGGCACGAACGTGATCGCGACCTCGCCGCCGAGCAGCTGGAGCGTGCCGCCGAAGTTGCCGCCGGTGTCGAAGCCGTACTGGTCCTTCGGAAACCCCATCGTGCCGATCATCGCGTTGCCGAGATCGAACGTCGCGACCAGCTTCGCGCCGTGCGACTGCTTCGCGATCTGCGTCGAATCGCCGACGTGATCGAAGTGGCCGTGCGTGACGAGGATCAGGTCGACGTTCGTCAGCTTCGCGAGGTCGTCCTTGCCGGTCGGGTTCGACGGGTTCGTGATCCACGGATCGATGAGGATGACCTTGCCCGACGGCGTGTCGATGCGGAACGCGGAGTGGCCGTACCACGTGACCTTGGTCTTGGTATCCGCGTGCGCGACAGAGCCGAAACCTAGAACGATCGCCAGGACGAGTGAACGCATGGCGATCGCATAAGCGAAGCTGGAGACAAATTAAAGGTGCTTGGCCGCTTCGCGGCACGGCTTCGGCGAAAGGAGTTTTCCGACCCTCAGGCGCCGTGCTGCGTGTTGTGCCGGCGAATGAACGTCGGCACGTCGAGCTCGCTCTCGGTGTCGATCTCGCCGGCGAGCACGGCCTTCATGCTCGGCCGCGACTGCGCGCGCTTGCGATCGGGCGACACCAGCGGTGCGCCCTCGGCCGGCGTCGACGGGCCCGAGCCGTTCGCCATGCGCCCGTCCTCGGGCACTGGCTCGGAGAGATCCTCGAGCGCGCGCTCGACCGCATGAACCTCCGCGAGCTCGGGCTGCGCCCACTCGAAGTGGATCTCGGGATCGTCGACGATGCGCGCCTGTTGCTTGCCGCCGCCACGCGGCGGCGTCGGCGGCGGATACTCCTTCGTGATCTGCGTCGACTGATCGTACGGCAGCGTGATCTGGTGCGCCTTCGGCCTCGCCGTGCCGTGCGTGGCCGGCGGCTCGACGATCACCTGCGTCTTCGCGCTGCGATCGAAGCCCGTCGCGATGACCGTGATGCGAACTTCGTCGGACAGGTTCGGATCGATCACCGAGCCGAAGATGATGTTCGCGTCCTCGTGCGCCGCATGCTGGATGAGCGTGCTCGCCTCGTTGACCTCGTGCAGCGTGAGGTCGGGACCGCCCGTGATGTTGATGAGGATGCCGGTCGCGCCCTCGATCGAGACGTCCTCGAGCAGCGGCGAGCTGATCGCCATCTCGGCCGCCTCGGTCGCGCGGCGCTTGCCCGAGCCGACGCCGGTGCCCATGAGCGCGCGGCCCATGCCGGCCATGATCGTGCGGACGTCGGCGAAGTCGACGTTGATCAACCCGGGCACCGTCATCAGGTCGCTGATGCCCTGCACCGCGTTGAGCAGCACGCTGTCGGCCTTGCGGAATGCCTCGACCATCGAGGTCGATTGCCCCACGAGCGCGAGCAGCCGGTTGTTCGGGATGACGATCAGCGTGTCGACCGCCGCGGCGAGTCGCTCGATGCCCTCGACCGCCTGCTTGCTGCGCTTCTTGCCTTCGAAGCCGAACGGCTTGGTGACGACGCCGACGGTGAGCGCCCCGCAGTCCCGTGCGATCTGCGCGATGACCGGGGCGGCGCCGGTGCCGGTGCCGCCGCCCATGCCGGCGGTGACGAACACCATGTCGGCGCCGGAGATGATGTCGGCGATGCCCTGCATGCTCTCCTCGGCGGAGCGCCGCCCGACATCGGGGTTGGCGCCCGCGCCGAGGCCCTTGGTCAGCGCGCTGCCGAGCTGGACCTTGTGCGGCGCCATGTTCGCCTCGAGCGCCTGCAGGTCGGTGTTGGCGACCACGAACTCGACCCCGTCGAGGTTGCCGCTGATCATGGTGTTGACCGCGTTGCCGCCGCCGCCGCCGCAGCCGATGACGAGGATTTTCGCGTGACTGACGTCGTCGAATTCGATGAGTGCCATGGTTGGAATTGCTCCCTGGTAAAGCCATATGAAAGTGCGCGATGATCGAGGGCAACTTTTTGGGGGCACCATGAGACTGGTCCTGGTGTGTGCGCTCGTGGCATGCGGTGGCACGCACTCCGGCGGCGGAGGAGGCGGAGGTGACGCGGGTGAGCCGGCCGGCGACGGCCCGGCGGTCGGCGCGTGCCCGGTGTTTCCGGCCAACTTCATCTTCAACACGCGCATCGACTCGCTGCCGATGGACAACGGGACGTCGGGCTACATCTCGACGATCGGCGGCTCGGTCAAGGTCCACCTCGATCTCGGCACCGAGACCGACCAGCAGCAAGACGATTACTACGGCATCCCGTCGAACGTCGTGACCGGCAACTCGTTCGCCTGGCCGCAGGTCTCGTACTCGTCGACGGATCCGGGCCTCGACTGGGATCCGCTCGACGAGAGCGATTGCGGCACGTCGCAGAAGGGCGTCGTGTCGCCGTGCCCGGGCACGCCGGCGCCGCTACCGATGCCGGCGATGCCGCTCGTCGAGAGCGGCGTGCAGACCGACCAGTCCAACTACGGCGACCACCACGTGCTGCTGGTCGACAGCGACAACTGCCGGCTGTGGGAGCTGTATCACGTGTACTCCGACGGCTCGGGCGGCTGGGACATCTTCGGCTCGGCGAGCTGGGACCTGCGCTCGACGGCGCTGCGGCCGATGACGTGGACGTCGTCCGACGCGGCGGGGTTTCCGATCTATCCGCTGCTGCTGCGCGCCGACGAGGCGTCGAGCGGCCACATCGATCACGCGCTGCGCTTCACGATCCCGTCGGCGAGCATCCGCACGTCGTACGTGTGGCCGGCGCGGCATCAGACCGACAACGGCACGGCCAGCGCGTCGCTGCCGCCGATGGGCCAGCTGTTCCGCCTGAAAGCCGGCTACCAGATCCCGTCGGGCTTCCACACGCAATCGGTCGCGATCCTGACCGCGATGCAGCAGTACGGCCTCTACATCGCCGACGGCGGCTCGGCGATGTTCGTCCAGGGCGAGCCGAGCGCGGCCTGGGCCGACGAGACGTTCAGCGAGGTGCAGTCGGTGACCGCCGACAACTTCGAGGCGGTCGACATCACCGCGATCATGTCGCGCTCCGGCTTCGACGTGAACACCGGCGCGGTCCCCCCCTGACTTCACGAGATCGTAATTCCGCAATCGGAACGCATATGCGATCCGATTGCACATGAAGAACACGTTCGTCGTCGCGTGTGCGCTTCTCGCGGGGTGCACCTCGACGATTCCGGCCGGCAAGGTCGGGTTGTACGTCTTTGCCGGCAAAGGGCTCGACAACCACGTGCTGCGCGAGGGGCTGTACTGGCACATGCCGTGGAACCACATCATCTTGTTCCCGGCGCAGTGGAACGAGTACGAGGAGAAGATGCACGTGCTCACCGCCGACGACGTCCACCTCGAGGTCCAAGCCGGCATCGCGGTGCGACCGAACGTGGCCGAGCTGTACGACCTGCAGCGCGATCTCGGCGCGCAGTACTACGACACCGTGGTGCAGTCGGCGTTCTTCACGGCGACGCGCACCGTGCTCGCTCACTACAACATGGTCGATCTGCCGGAGAACAGCGAGAAGATCGAGGCCGAGATCCGCGACCACGTCGAGCAGCGGCTCAAGGGCCACCACCTCGAGCTCGGGCGCATCGCGCTCCAGCACATCGATTATCCGGCGGCCGTGCAGACGGCGATCGAGCAGCGCCTGGTGATCCAGCAGCTGCAGACGCAGAAGGAGGCGCAGATCAAGATCGCGGCGCAGGACGCCGAGATCGCGCGCATCCGGGCCGAATCGAACGCCGAGACCGCGAAGATCTCGGCGGCAAGCGACGCCGAGACCACGAAGGTGCGGGCCGACGGCGAATCCAAGGCCCAGGACGTGCTCGCCAAGACGCTCACGCCGCTGCTCGTGCAGATGCGCGCGCTCACCAGCCCGACCTCGAAGTTCGTGTTCGTGCCCGAGGGCAAGGCGATGACGGTCGTGCTCGGCGGCGACCCCGCCTCGGCCGCGGCGGCGGCGCACTGAGCTCATTCGCACGGGAACGCGACGACGCGCGGCGCGGTCGAGTCGAGCGCTTCGCCGCCGGTCTGGGAGCCGAGGCACTCGCGCAGCGCCTCGCCGTCGAGGTCTGCGCACGGGGCGGGGGTAGCGCGGCACTCGTCGTAGCCCGATGGCACGCCGGCGTCGATGCCGCAGCACGTGCAGACCTGCGCGCAGAATTGCGCGCCGCCGCAGGTGGCGGAGCCGCACGAGATCGAGGGCTGCGCGGCATGGTCGGCGCACGCGGCGAGCAGCACCAGCAAGCAAAAGCGAATCATGCCGCGCCGCCGAGCAACGGCCGGGCCGCCGCGCCGCGTGTATTGTCGTGAGGTTATCGGGCGCGCGCCGGCCGCGATGCGTTGGACCGCGACGCCGATGTCGTTATTTCGCGCAGCCGATGCGCGCGCTGTCGGCGATGACCTCGTCGATCCAGGTGGTGATCTCCACGCCCGGATTGGTCTGGTACTGGAGGCCGATCGCGAGCTTTTGCGTCGAAGCTGGCATGGTCCACGGCGTGTCCTGCATGCCGGCGAGTGGCACGTCGTTCATCCACATGCTCATCGCGCCGGGTGACAGCTGCCATTCGAGGCACACCCACGTGTCGAGTGGCATCGGCGTCGTGGACGATCTGACGTCGTTCGAGACGCCCCAGCCGTCGTACGAGAGCGTGCCGTCCGGCGCGCTCGCGATCATCCACCGCGACGTGTCGATGTCCGAGTCCTCGAACGAGTCGCACAGCAGCACGTCGGGCGGGCACCGCGGCGCGCCGGAGAACGCGGCGTCGCCGGTCGCATCGAATCCGACGCGGCCGCACGCGGCCAGCACCAGCACGAACGGAAGCGCGCGGCGCATCAGCCCGATCGTAGCCGCTCGGCGCGGTGCCCCGGCTCAGAACATCTCGGCGAGCCGGCCCCAGGCGCGCTTGATCAGCCCGGGACGATCCTCGCCGTCGCGGGCCGCGGCCTTGGACTCGCTGCCGCGATCGGCGCCGAACATCACCAGGCCGACGCCCGTCGAGTATGCCGGCGAGCGCACGACATCGACGAGGCCGCCGATCTTGGTCGGCACGCCGCGCCGCGTCGGCAAGCCGAGCACCTGCTCGGCGATCTCGCACACACCGTCCATCGCGGTCGCGCCGCCGGTCAGCACGATGCCGGCGGCGAGCCCGTCGCAATAGCCGGAGCGCATGAGCTCCTTCTTGACGTGCTCGAAGATCTCCTCGACGCGCGGCTCGATCACCTCGACGAGCTCCATGCGCGGCAGCACGCGCGGGGTGCGGCCGCCGACCGACGGCACCTCCATCGTGTCGCCGTGCTCGACGTGGCCGCGCCACGCGCAGCCGTACTTGCGCTTGATCTTCTCGGCCGAGTCGAGCGGCGTGCGCAGCACGGTCGCGATGTCGTTCGTGACGTGGCCGCCGCCGAGCGGCAGCACCGACGTGTGCACGATCGCGCCGTCGGAATAGACCATCAGGTCGCAGGTGCCGCCGCCGATATCGACGAGCGCGACACCGAGCTCCTTCTCGTCGTCCTCGAGCACGGCCTGCGCCGACGCGAGCGACTCGAGCACGATGTCGGCGACCTGCAGGTTGCAGCGGTTCGCGCACTTGATGACGTTCTGCGCCGATGCGACCGCGGTCGTCACGATGTGCACCTTGGCCTCGAGCCGCACGCCCGCCATGCCGAGCGGATCGCGGATCCCGTCCTGGTCGTCGACGACGTACTGCTGAGGCAACACGTGCAGCACCTCGCGGTCCATCGGGATCGCGACGGCCTTCGCGGCGTCGATCACGCGCGCGATGTCGGCGTCGCGCACTTCCCTGTCCTTGACGGCGACGATGCCGTGCGAGTTCAGACCGCGCACGTGCGCGCCCGAGATCGCGGCATACACCTGCGAGATCTCGCAGCCGGCCATGTTCTCGGCCTCGTCGACCGCCTGCTGGATCGAGGCGACCGTCGAATCGATATTGACGACGTAGCCGCGGCGCAGCCCTTTCGACGGCGCGGTGCCGATGCCGATGATGTCGACGCCGTCTTCGGTCACCTCGCCCGCGATGCACGCGATCTTGGTGGTGCCGATATCGAGTCCGACGATGATTTCGCTGGTCTTGGGCTTGGGCATGGCGGTCTAGAGGTCCTCGAGAGAGACGGTCACGTGGGCGGGACGGGAAGCGACGTGGATCGCGCGGGCGTGCGCGCGCTCGGCATCGCCGAGGTCGGCCCAGGTGGCGTCGAACGTCTGCATGCGCGCGGGCAGCTCGGAATCGAGTGCACCGAGGTCGATCGCGATCGCCGGATCGAACGTGTGCAGCACGAGCGCGTGGCGCGGGTCGACGTGAACCTCGCCGATCGCGGGGCGCGACGCGTCATCGCGCCAGGTCGCGAGTGCGGCGAGCGCGGCCCGCACGAGCGCGGCTGCGTCGTCGGGGTGCGCGAGATACGCCGCGCGGTCGATGCCGGTCACGATCGGCAGCTCGGCGCCGTCGCCGGCGGCGAGGTCGGCGCGCTTGAACGGGCGGCCGGCCGCGTCGACGAGGTACAGCCCGCCGAGCTCGGCGAGCGCGACTGCCTCGTGCTCGCGCACGTCGAGGACGAGCGTGTCGGGCAGCACGCGATGCGCGGCGGCCGATTCGATCCACGGGTTCGCGCGCAGCACGTGCAGCGCGGCGTCGACGTCGGCCTCGAACACGTTGTCGCCGGCGTGCACCGGCAGCTCGGCGCGGATCTGGTCGGCCGTGACGTGATGATTGCCGTGCACCGCGATCTCGGCGATCGCGAAGTGCGGCGAGGTCGTGACGAAGTGGTAGCCGGCCCACGCGGTGCCGCCGAGCGCGAGCGCGACCGCGCCGGCCGCGATCACCGGCAGCCCGCGGCGCAGCGCGCGGCCGCACGCATCGACGATCGCGCCCGGCCTGGGCACGCGTGACCACAGCGATCCCTGGACCGTGCGCCGCCGGTTCTTCGCCGGCGCATCCGCTCGGGGGTTGCGGCGCGGCTTGAGTGTCAGCCGCGAAGACGCGGGAGGCGGCTGCGGCGCGCTCTCCTTCGGCGCCGGGCACACTGATGTTCGGCCCGGGCGACGGGATCGATCCATGATTCGCAAATACTCATGTCGCGATCATCAGGGCAATTTTTTGCCATCGGTTTGTCACCGATTTTGTCGACGACAAATCCCACCTGAACGGGCGTGCGGATCAGTGGCGCGCGATGCAGCCCGCGGTCATCGCCGCGACCGCTGCATCTAGTGCGTTCGGATCGTCGAACACACCTTCGCCTTTGCACGTCGACTGCGCCCCCGCGTAGCAGTGCAGCGAGACGTCGTTGCTCGCGACGCCCGCCACGGCGGCGTAGTAGAACGCGCCGCCGCCGGTCGAGCCGTTCGTGTTGGAGTTGCCGCAGAACCAGAAGCTCGTCGCGGTGTGCGGATACGTGTAGCTCGCGCCGTCGGTGACGATGCTGTCGGCGGCCCACCTGGTCTTGTCGGCCGCCAGCACGCAGTCCGGCGTGGTGCAGCTGCACGTCGTGGTCTGTTCGATGCCGTCGATCGCGGACGCCGGCAGCGGGTTCAGCGGCTGCGGGATCTGCGGACACAGGCTCGGCGCCGGCCCGGTGTAGTCCGGCAGGTCGCAACCGACATCCATCTTCGATACCGCCGGCCCCGACACGATCATCGCGTAGTCGAAGATCGACTCGAGCCCGTACGCGCTGAGCGAGTAGCCGAGCGTCGCGCCGCCGCCGCTCGTGCCTGCGCCGCAGAATCCGCCCGCGCCACGCAGGTTGTCGTGGATCCACTGGTACGCGGTGGCCGGCAGGCAAGCCGCGTGGCGCGCACCGGCGCCCGGGACCTGCCAGTCGTGGACCCACTTCAGCTGCACGATCTGAAAGCCGGCGGCGAGGAGCGGCGTGATCAGATCCGGCTGCGCGCCCCAGTATCCGGTGCCCGCGCCGCCGCCGTGCAGCGTGACCGTGCCGATCGGCAACGCCGGCCGCGAGACCGCGAGCTCGACCTGATCGCTGTACGCGCCGCACGAGATCGACAGCAGCTGGCAAGTCGCGCTCGATCCCGCTCCGTTCGAGCACGCCGCCGGCACGTGCGCGGTGACCGTACCGAGCTCCAGCGCAGCCGCCGGGGCATCCATCGCCGGGGCATCGACCGCCGGGGCATCGACCGCCGCCGCGTCGGGCGTCACGGCGTGATCGTTCGAGCTGCTGCACGCGACGAGGAGCACGACAAGTCCGGTTCGCATGCCACCCGCGTCTGCAACGCCCGTGACACGCCTAACTCTCCGACTCGAGGCCCGAAGCCCGAGGGTCGAGGTCCACCCGGAGGCTCCTGCCTCCAGGCTTCCGCCCTCAGCGTCAGTCGTCGTCGTCGGTGATCTTCACGAAGTCGGGGTCGACCTTCTTCGCAGCCGCCGGCGCATCGTCGTCGTCGTCATCGTCCGCGTCCGCACGCTTCTTCGCGGCCGCCTTGCGCTTCGTCTTGCGAGCCGCGGTCTTCGTCGGTTTCCTGGCCGCGGTCTTCTTCGGCGGCGGTGCATCGGAATCGTCATCGTCGGACTCGACCACGTGCTTCTTCGCGGCGGTCTTCTTCGGCGGCGGCGAGTCGGAATCATCGTCGGCGTCGGCGGCGGGCCTCTTCGGCGCCACCTTCGCGGTCTTCTTCGACGACGCGCCCGAGTCGGACGACTTCGCGGCGCTGCCGCGCGGCTTGAAGACCTGCGCGCTCGCGGGCCCCGCGATCGCGAGCACGACGAGCACGACGAGCATGCGAGCCATCGCGTCTATCGTGCCACATCCCGAGCCGGCGCCGCTAAGGGTTGTGAATGACGGAGGATTGGCACGGCGGCAGCTCGGCGACCTCGAGCCGCGCGAGCAGGAGGCCGCCCGCGCCCGGCTTGAACGTGAACCGAAACTCGTGGTCGTCGCTGCGGCACACGGTGCCGGAACAGTGCTGCATCGCGGCCACGAGGTCGTCGATCTCCGGCACGACCACCTCGGCGGGTGGCACGAGCGTCGCGGTGTGCGTGGTGTGATCGTCGCCGTCGCCGTCGGGATCGCTGTCGCTGTACGGGTCGTACGTGATGGTGACCAGCTCGAGGCCGCGCGCCGGCACGTACGTCGCGAAGTAGGACGCCTCGTCGGTGCGTTGCGCGCGCTCGAAGCTCGCGAGCACGCACAGCCCGCGCATCATCGCGGCGGGTGCGTTCGTCCGCGGCAGCTTCGGCACGGCCGAGCGATCGCCGAAGTCGTCGAGCACGCGCGCGGCGTGTGCGGCCACCTCGCAGTCGGTCGACTTGGTCGCCGCGGCGAGCGCGGCGTGGAGGTCGCGCTCGAGCTTGTGCGCGCCGGTCATCTCGACCTCGGCGGCGAGCTCGTCCATCGCGGTCGTGCGCGCGGACGGCGCGAGCTTGTCGTCGCGGATCGCGCCGAGAAACGCCGTGCGGTGCAGCTCGGTCGGCAACACCTCGAGCGCGCCGCCCGCGTGCAGCTGCGTCAGCGCGGCGAGCACGTGCGGCTCGTCGAGGTCTCCGATCAAAGCGTTGACCAGATCGTGCTGGCCGGCCTGCCAAGCCGCGGCCATCAGCGCGTAGCGGTCGTCGAAATCAGATTCGGGCCACGCGCGGATCGCGGCATCGATCAGCTGCGACTCGGGCGGCGGCAACGCGGCGATCGCGTGCAGCGCGTCGCGCACGCTCGGCAGCTCGCTCGCGTCGAGCTCGTCGATCGCCCACAGCGCGAGCAGCCGGCGCAGGCACGGATCGGCGAGCGTCGCGGTCGCCGCCGCCGGCGCGACCTCTGGCGGTGCCTTCGAGCACGGCGGCGCCGCCGGCGCCGGGCACGCGAAGTTGCCTTCGTGCAGGAGCGCGATCGCGAGCCGGTGCGCGACCGGGAGGTCGCCGGGGATCTCGTCGACCTTGAGCTGCCAGTCGTCGCCGGTCGGCGCGATCTGCTGCCACAGCGCGAGCGCCGCGGCGTCGTCGGCGAGCTGCGTGCCGGCCCAGTCGATCGCGAGCAGCTTCTTCGGCTCGCGCGGCGCGAGATCCGGATCGTCGAGGTGATGGACGATGCGCGGCGGCGGCGGTGCATGCGGAGTGATCTCCGGCGCCGGCTGCGGTGCAGCTCCGCATGCAGCCAGCGCACACGCGCAGATCACCCGACTATAATGCGCCCCCATGACCAAGCTAACCCTACTCGCTCTCGTCACGTTGACCATCGGCGGCACCGCGCTCGCCGACACGCCCAAGCCGCCGCCGGAGATGGCCGACATGCTGAAGTCGATGACCGGCACCTGGAGGTGCACCGGCACAGGCATGGGCATGGACGGCAAGGACACCAAGTTCACCGGCACGATGACGACGAAGTCGGATCTCGACGGCTACTGGGGCCACGACTCGTTCTCCGGGACGATGGGCGAGGGCAAGACGGCCATGAAGTACAAGTTCGAGTCGTACATGACGTTCGACCCGACGACGAAGAAGTGGCGCAACATGATGATGGACAACATGGGCGGCTCGATGGCCGGCACGTCCGATGGCATGAAGGACATGAAGATGGAGGTCGATGCCGAGACTCAGGACATGCGCGGCAAGGCCCAGTTCAAGGACCACATGGACATGAGCGACCTGAAGAAGGGCGCGCACATGTGGGGCGAAGAGTCGCGCGACAGCGGGAAGACCTGGAACAAGGTCTACGACATGGTCTGCAAGAAGTAGTTGCGGGCTAGCTCGCCGACGCGAGGATCTGCTCGCACAGCGTGCCGTAGTCGAGACCGGCGGCGCGCGCGATCTTCGGCAGCAGCGAGGTCTTCGTCATGCCGGGGAGCGTGTTGACCTCGAGGACGAACGGCGAGCCGTCGGCCGCGATGCGCAAGTCGGGGCGCGCATGGCCGGTGCAGCCGAGCGCGTTGTACGCGGCGAGCGCGTGGGTCTCGGCGCGCGACACGAGGTCGTGCGCCAGCTCGGGCGGCAGCAAGTACTTGGTGTCGGAGCGCTTGTACTTGGCCTCGTAGTCGTAAAACTTGGTCGCCGGGCGCACCTCGACCGAGCCGAGCACGCGGCCGTCGAGGATGCCGACGAACACCTCGGTGCCGGCGATGTAGTCCTCGACGATGATCTCGCCGTGGAACTTCTTCGCCTCGGCGACCGCGGCCGCGAGCTGATCGCGCGCCTCGACGATCGACACGCCGACCGAGCTGCCCTCGTGCGACGGCTTGACCACGCACGGCAGCGGCCAGTCGACGAGCTCGGCCGCGTCGTGTACGACCTTCCAGCGCGGCGTCGGCACGCCGTTCGATTCGAAGATGCGCTTGCTCATCACCTTGTCCATCGCGAGCGCGCTCGCGAGGATCCCCGAGCCGGTGCACGGCAAGCCGAGGCAGGCACACAGGCCCTGCACCGCGCCATCCTCGCCCCACGTGCCGTGCAGCGCGTTCCACACGATCTGCGCGCGCGCGTCATCGAGCAGGCGCGGCAGGCTCGTACCCTCGCGCCAGTCGACGCCGGCTGCATCCCAGCCCCGCTCGACGAGCGCCGCCAGCACGCCGGCTCCAGTGTTCAACGAAACTTCACGTTCGGCGGACAGCCCGCCCATGACCACGGCGACGCGGCGTCCGCCGAACGGATGATTCATCGAGCCCAGACTTGCACGCGCGCGTGACCTTCGCCAGGGACGTTGCGATAGGCGAAGTCGATCGACTGGATCGCGCGCTCGGCGTGACCCGACATGCTCGCCGGCAGCTCGAGCACGCGCGTGCGCTGGCCCTCGCGGAAGACGTGCGAGATGCCGGGGTGCCACGGGTCGCCGTGCGTGAAGTTGACGGTGAAGTCGATCATCTCCAGATCGCTGTTCTCGACGACGATCGTGATCTGGCTGAACTTGCCGTCCTGGCGGCCGACCTCGATGTGATCGCGCTCCATCCGGCCGTGGCCGTGCACTTCGCGCTCGCCGAGCGCCATCCAGCCCTGCGAGTTCCACACCGGCGCGGGCGGAGGCGCGGACGCCTCGGCGTTGCGCCAGCCCCACACCTGCACGCGCGCGTGGCCCTCACCGGGGACGTTGCGATACGCGAACTCGATCGCGGCGATCGAGCGCGCGGTGTTGCCCCACGCGGTCTCGGGGAACTCGATCACGCGCGTGCGCTGACCTTCGCGGAAGAAATGCGAGACGCCCGGGTGCCACGGTGCGCCGTGCTCGAACTTCACCGCGAAGTCGACCATCTCGAGGTCGCTGTTGTCGACGACGATCGTGAGCTTGCCGAACCGGCCGTCCTGGCGGCCGATCGGCATCACGTCGCGCTCCATGCGGCCGTGACCGTGCACCTCGCGCTCGCCGAGCTGCACCCAGCCGCGCGAATCCCACGCCGGGGCCGGCGGCGGCGGCGGCGGGACCGCGACCGTCGTGGCGCCGGTGCGCCAGCCCCAGACCTGCACGCGCGCGTGGCCTTCACCGGGGACGTTGCGATACGCGAACTCGATCGCGGCGATCGCGCGCGCGGTGTTGCCCCACGCGGTCTCGGGGAACTCGATCACGCGCGTGCGCTGGCCCTCGCGGAAGAAGTGCGAGACGCCGGGATGCCACGCCTCGCCGCGCTCGAACTTGACCGCGAAGTCGACCATCTCGAGGTCGCTGTTCTCGACGACGATCGTCAGCCTGTTGAAGCGACCATCCTGACGTCCGACCGGCATCACGTCGCGCTCCATGCGCCCGTGTCCGTGCACCTCGCGTTCGCCGAGCATGACCCAGCCGCGCGAGTCCCAGGTCGCGGGCTGTGCGCGCGCGACGAGAGGAGTGAACCACAACACCGCTGTCACCACGATCAGATGTGAAAGTCGCATGGCGCGAACCGTAGCCCAAAGTGCCCCGGCCTCGCCAGAGACCTAGACGACGATCGGTTCGAGCGCGAGCGCGATGCCGTGACGCGCAAGAACTGCGTCCTGGATCAGGCGCGCCAGCTCGAGCAGCTCGTGCGCCGTCGCACCGCCGCGGTTGACGAGCGCGAGCGCGTGCTTGTTCGAGATGCCGACGCGGCCGTGCGTGTGGCCCTTCGCGAACCCGGCGCGTTCGATCAGCCACGCCGCGGCGAGCTTCACGCGGCCGTCGGGTTGCGGCCAGCTCGGCGCGCCGGCCGGCGCGAGCTCGGGTGCGACGATCGGATTGGTGAAGAACGAGCCGGCGCTGCGCGATTCCGGATCAGCCGGATCGACGACCATCCCCTTGCCGCGGCGCAGCTCGATCACGGTGTCGCGGACGTGGTGCAGCGGCGCGCGCTCGGTGCCGAGCGCCTTCTGCAGCTCGGCATAGCGGATCGGCGCCGAGGCGGTGGCGCGCGGCAGGCGGAACGTCACGTCGACGATGATCCAGCGCGCGCTGCCGCGGAAGACGCTGGAGCGATACGCGAAGCGACAGTCATCGCGCGTCATCGTCACCAGCTCGCCGCGCTCGCGGTCGTACGCGCGCACCGAGACGATCGTGTCGGCGACCTCCTGGCCGTATGCGCCGACGTTCTGCATCGGCGTCGCGCCGACCAGGCCCGGGATCCCGCTCAGGCACTCGACGCCGGCGCGCCCGGCCTCGACCATCTGCGCGACGAAGTCGTCCCACGCGACGCCGGCCGCGACCGAGACCGAGTCGCGATCGATCGCGGTGCCGCGCAGCGCGATCTCGAGCACCGTGCCGGCGAACCCGGCATCGCCGATGACGAGGTTCGAGCCGCCGCCGAGCACCAGGATGTCGGGCGATAGCGCGAGTGCCTCGGGCAGCTCGCCGAGGCTGGTCACGCGCACGAGCTGCTTGGCGGCGCCGCCGATGCCGAGCGTGGTCTTCGGCGCGAGCGGGACGTCGCGCTCGACGACGAGCATTTATTGCGCTCGCTCGCGCCCGCGGCACTGTCGGTGGCGGCGCGACGTTCGCGCGTTCGGTCGCGCGCTCATCGCGCCACGGTGGCGCTGGATTCGGCGAGGCGCACGAGGTTCTTCTTCGTGGCGGGACCGAAGCGCTTCTCGAGCAGCTCGATCACCTCGTTGCAGGTGAGCTGGATGTTGCCGGCACCGAGCGTGATGACGAGATCTCCCGGCCCGGCCTGGTCGTCGAGCCAGCGCGCGAGGTCCTCGCGGCGCGACACGTAGACGGCGTCGGGATGGCCCGCATCGCGCACGAGCTGCACGAGCGCCTCGCTGGTCACGCCGTCGATCGGCTTCTCGCCGGCGGCGAAGATGTCGCAGATGACGATCTTGTCGGCGTCGTGAAACGCGACCGCGAATTCCGCGAGCTGATCGCGCGTGCGCGTGAAGCGATGTGGCTGGAACGCGGCGATCACGCGCCGGCCCGCAAAGCTCGCGCGCGCCCCCGACAGCGTCGCGCGCACCTCGGCCGGGTGATGGCCGAAATCGTCGACGACGGTGACGCCGCCGATCTCGCCGCGCACGGTGAAGCGCCGCGCGACGCCTTCGAACTGCGCGAGCGAGCTGACGTAGGTCGCAAATGGGATCGCGAGGAAGTCTGCGACCGCGAGCACGCCGAGCGCGTTGAGCACGTTGTGCGCGCCCGGCATCGGCAGCACGACCTCGCCGAGCTCGTCGGCGCGGCGCCACGCGACGAACCGGGTGACCAGGCCTTCGTGGCGGACGTTGCGCGCGCGATACACGGCCTGCGACGAGATGCCGAACGTCGTGAACCGCTTGGTCAGGTTCGGCAGGATCGCCTGCACGCCCGGGTTGTCGAGGCACAGCGCGCTCATCCCGAAGAACGGCACGCGGTTGCAGAAGTCGGTGAACGCCTTCTTGACGTGATCGAACGTGCCGTAGTGATCGAGGTGCTCGGCGTCGACGTTCGTCACGATCGCGACCGTCGGCGTGAGCGTGAGGAAGCTGCCGTCGCTCTCGTCGGCCTCGGCGACCAGGTAATCGCTCTTGCCCCAGCGCGCGTTCGCGAGGCCGAGCGAGTTGACGCGCCCGCCGATCACCGCGGTCGGATCGAGCCCGGCCGCCATCAGCGCGGTGTGCATCATCGTCGTCGACGTCGTCTTGCCGTGCGCGCCCGCGACCGCGATGCCGTACTTCATCCTCATCAGCTCGCCGAGCATCTCGGCGCGCGGGATGACGGGGATCTGCCGCGCGCGGGCGGCCTCGACCTCGGGGTTGTAGCCGCGGATCGCGCTCGACACGACGACGACGTCGGCCTCGCCGAGGTTGTCGGCGCGATGCCCTTGCTTGACCGTGCAGCCGATCGAGGCCAGGTGGCGCGTGATCTCGGTGTCGTTCATGTCCGAGCCCGACACGCGATAGCCCATGTTCGCGAGCACCTCGGCGATGCCGCACATCCCCATGCCGCCGATGCCGACGAAGTGGATCTTGGTGTCTTGCTTGCGAAACATCTGCGGCTACTCGATCAACGCTTGGTCGCGCGCTTTTGTGCCGGCTTCTTAGCACGCCTGGAACCTGTGACCGGCGGTAGCGTCGCGGTGAACTCGAGCGCGCGCGCGAGCCAACCGCGCAGCACGGCGGGCCGTGTCATCACCGACCGTGGCAGCAGCACGCGATCGGTCAACGCCTTGCGGTTGCCCATCGGATCGAACGGCTCCGCGCCGATCTTCGCCGCCTTCTGCAAATCCTCGGGCGATAGCCGGACCATCGCGGAGTTCCCGAACAGGCCGGCGAACATGTAGCCATTGACGCGCGCCGCGACGCCGCCGAACATCGCGATCGTGTCGACACGGTCGTCCTTCGGCAGCGCGGCGCGAAACAGCGGGTGGTGCTCCTTCGGGATCTTGACCCACGCCATCGTGCGGTCGTTATAACGTCATCGCCCTGGGCGTACGAGCACGAACGGTGCCTGACACCAATCGATCACCGCGCTCGCTGCACCCGGTCTCGCGAGCGCTTTCATCGCGCTGCCCATGGTTGCGCGACGGTCGCGATCCGCGAGCAGCGGGCGCAATGCGTCGGCGAGTGCGTCGGCGGTGAGCTCGGCCTGGCGAACCATCAGCGCGGCGCCCTTGTCGGCCATCTCGCGCGCGTTCAGCTCCTGGTGGTTGTCGGCCGCGTGCGGATACGGGATCAGCACCGCCGGTTTGCCGGCGATCGCGAGCTCGGCGACGGTCGTCGCGCCGGCGCGGCCGACGATCAGATCGGCGCGGCGATACGCGCTCGCCATGTCCTTGATGAACGCGTGGCACTCGGCGGCGACGCCGGCTCCGGCGTACCGCGCGGCGGTCGCGTCGCGATCCTTCTCGCCGGTCTGGTGCACGATCGCGAGCGGCAGCTCCTTCGCGAGCGCGATCAGCGCGCGCGACGCGAGCTCGTTGACCGCGATCGCGCCTTGCGAGCCGCCGGACACGAGCACGTGCACGCGCGCGTCGTCGTCGGTGGGCGCCGCCGCGAGCAATTGTTGAACGAGGCCGCGCCGTACCGGGTTGCCGCTCATCACGATCTTGTTCGGCTTGAAGAACCGCCGGCTCTCGTCGAAGGACAGGAACACCGCGCGCGCGACGCGGCCCAGCAGCTTGTTCGTGAACCCGGGGATCGAGTTCTGCTCGCAGATCGCCGTCGCGATGCCGCGCAGGCGCGCCGCGAGCACGACCGGGCCCGACGCGTAGCCGCCGACGCCGATCACCGCATCGGGCTGGAACCGCTTGACCAGCCGGCGCGCCTGCCACAGCGCGCGCGGCAGCCGGGTCAGCCCGCGTAGCGTGCCCGCGGCACCGACCGTCTTCAGCCCGCTGACGTCGATGAACTCGAGCGGCCAGCCGAGGTCGGGCAGCACGCGCGCCTCGATGCCGCGCCGCGTTCCGACGAACAGGATCTCGGCGTCGGGCTCGCGCGCGCGCAGCTCCTCGGCGAGCGCGACGCCGGGAAACAGGTGGCCGCCGGTGCCGCCGCCCGCGATGAGGAGCCTCGTCATGCCGTTACAACGCGCACGCGCACCCGCTTCTTGCGCGCCGGCTCGCGGCCGCCGCCGCCCGACGAGCGCCGCTCCGGCCGGCGGCCGACGCCGAGCAGCAAGCCGACCAGGAACATCGTGATCACGAGCGAGCTGCCGCCGTAGCTGACGAGCGGCAGCGTGATGCCCTTGTTCGGCACGACGCCGAGCACGACGCCGACGTTGAACAGCGCCTGCACGCCGAACAGCAGCGTGATGCCGAACGCGAGGTAGCCGCCGAACACGTCGCGCGCACCGAGCGCCGCACGCACGCCGCGCCACACCAGGATCGCGAACAGCGCGAGCACGCACGCGACGCCGATCCAGCCCAGCTCCTCGCCGATCGGCGCGAGGATGAAGTCGTTGTGCGCCTCCGGCATGTAGCCGAGCGTCTGGTGCCCGCCGCCGAGCCCGGCGCCGAACAGCCCGCCCGAGCCGATCGCGAGCCGCGCCTGGATGAACTGATACGCCTCCTTGTTCGCGTACGCGTCGGGGTTGAAGTACGCGAGGAAGCGATGCATGCGCCACGGCGTGCCGACCACGAGGTGGTACGCGATCGGCGCGGCGCCGAGCACCGACAGCACGATGTACGAGATGCGCGTGCCGGCCATGAACAGCATGCCGAGCGTGGTCGCGGCGAGCACGACCGACGACCCGAGGTCCGGCTGCTTGAGCAGCAGCGCCATCATCACGCCGCACACCACGAGATGCGGTACGAAGCCGACCGTGAACGTCTTCACCTGATCGGCCTTGCGGCCGAGCGAGGTCGCGAGATACGCGACGAGCGCGAGCTTCGCGATCTCGACCGGCTGGAACGTGAACAGCCCCATCGGGATCCACCGCCTCGCGCCGTTGGTCGCCGGCATCACGAGCGCGATCGCGAGCAGCACGAGCGCGATGACGAGCAACGGGTACGTCCAGGCGCGCAACCGGCGGTAGTCGAGCCGCGCGCCGAACCACAGCGCGCACCCGCCGAACGCCACGTACACGAGCTGGCGCTCGAGGAAGTGCGCCGAGTCGCCGAAGTTGGTCAGCGCGTCGGCGGCGGTCGCCGAGTAGATCTCGACCGTGCCGATGCCGAGCAGGGCGAGCATCGCGGCGAGCAGCACGAGATCGTACGAGCGCTCCGGCAACACCTGGCCGGGCTCCTGGACCGCGATCAGCTGCGCGCTCGCCGGCAGCGCCGCGACCTCGGGCTCGCGCCGCGGGCGCCAGCGCGCGACGCGTTCGACGAGACGGCCGAGCACCGACATCCCGTCATCCTCGGGCCGGCGCGTCGCGAGAGCGAATTTTCGGCAGGCTACGGCGACGAGTAGATGACGACGTAAGCGAACGCGATGCTGGTCATGTCGCTGTACAGCGCGAAGCTGTCGATGGTGCCGGAGGTCGCCTCGGTGTCGGTCGCCAGCGCCCCGTCGAAGTCGCAGCTCGAGCCGGTGGCGTCGACGTGCAAGTGCAGCCGGTGATAGCCGGCGCCGAACTGGACGCTGGCCGAGCTGCCGCCCGAGTCGGCGTACATCTCGACCGGGTCGGCGCCGGTCGCGAACCGGCAATCGAAGTTAGCCGTTTGCTCGCTCGCGCTGAGGCGCAGCGCGTCGAGGACCGAGACCTGCTGCGCCGGCGCCTGCAGGCCGACCTCGATGGTCGCGTCGGTCACCGCGAGCTGGAGTGTCAGCGTCGCGGCGCCGGTCGACGGCGTCGTGACCTCGCCGGGCGTTGCGGGGAGGCTCCAGTTTTCGATCGTATCGGGCACCCAGCAGCCGAGGCCGGTCTGGAAGTACGTGGTGTCGGCGATCGCGTCGCCTGCGATGTCGGGGTTCGGATCGCAGACATCGCCGACGTCATCGCTGTCGCGATCGGCCTGATCCGGGTTGTAGATGCCGGGACAGTTGTCCATCCCGTTGACGATGCCGTCACCGTCCTCGTCGAGGTTCGCGACACCGCGCTCGTCGCAGGGCATCGCCGGCCGCTCGAACGCGTCGGTGAGGTCCGCATCGGCGAGGTGCGTCGGGTCAAGCGAGAACAGCGAGTTGCAGCCGGTCAGCGCGACGACCGCGATCCACGTGCGCATCAGTGCTGCCTGAACCAGGTCTGGCCGTCGATCTGCGCGCGGTCGGCGCAGGCGTCCTGAACTTTGACGAAATGGATGCCGACCTTCGACAGCACGACCTTGTACGTCCCCGACGAGCCCGCCGGGCACATCGTGCCGGTCTGGTAAGTGAGCGTGAGCTGATCGCCCGCGAGCTGGAACGTGCCGGTCGCGAGCGGCTTGCTATCGAGGCTCGCGCGGTCGTGCGCGATCACGACCGAGCCGTCGCCGCGAAACCGCGCGGCGGTCGTGCCGGCGGGCGGGCGGCGCGCGAACTCGCCGACGATCAGCTCGTTGTTCGGCGCCTTCGGCGCGACCTGCGAGTGGCCACTGCACGCGGCGAGGAGCGCGACCAACCCGAGGCGAAGCATTCGTCGACGATACTACGAGACCAGATCGAGCCGGCGCGCGCCGACCGCTTCCACCGCTTCGCGGAACACGCGGCCGCGGTGGCCGAAGTTCTGGAACATGTCGTAGCTCGAGCACGCCGGCGACAGCACGACCGCGTCGCCCGGAGCGCACAGCTCGGTCGCGCGGCGCACGGCGTCGTGCATGTCGGTCGCGTCGATGACCGGGTAGCTCACGCGATGCTCGGCGCAGGCCGCGCGGATCAGCGGCGCGGCCTTGCCGATCAGCACGATGCCCTTGCACGTGCCGTCGAGCGCTCGCAGCATCGACTCGTACGAGCCGCCCTTGTCGACACCGCCCGCGATCAACACGAGCGGCCGCGGGAAGCCGAGCACGCTCGCCGCGACGGCGTCGACGTTCGTCCCCTTGCTGTCGTCGTAGAAGTAGATGTTGTCCCTGTCGCCGACCAGCTCCATGCGGTGCGGCAGCGGCCGGTACGCCCGCGCGCCGGCGCGCACGGCATCGACCGAGACGCCGACGAGCCGCGCCGCGAGGTACGCGCACATCGCGTTGTCCATGTTGTGATTGCCGACGATCGCGAGGTCGTCGGTCGGGTAGCGCTCCTCGTCGGGCAGGCGCAGGACGAGCTCGCGGCCGTCGCGGAATGCACCGCGCGGGTAGTGGGGAGCGACGTTGAACGCGAACAGCTGCGACGGGATGCCGCTCGTCTGGCCGATCGCCCAACCGCTCGCGCAGTTCGCGACCGCGAAGTCGTCGGCGCGCTGGAAGTCGAAGATTCGCCCCTTCATCTCGGCGTACTGCAACATCGTGCCGAAGCGGTCGAGGTGATCGGGCGTGACGTTCGTCAGCACGCCGACGTGCCCGCGAAACGTCGTGCAATTCTCGAGCATGAACGCCGCGACCTCGGCGACGATCAGGCCACCGGGCGCGTTCGCGGGATGATCGACCGCATCGATGAGCGGCATGTTGCCGAGGTTGCCGCCGCAGAACGTCGGACGGCCGCTCGCCTCGCACACCTTTCCGGTGAGCGCGGTCGTCGTCGACTTGCCATTCGTCCCGGTGATCGCGATCAGCGTCGCGCGCGGATCGAGGAAGCGATACGCGAGCTCGATCTCGGCGATGACCTCGACGCCGGCGGCGCGCGCCGCGCGCATCTCGGGCAACGTCGGCACGCCGGGCGACATCACGACCAGATCCGCGCTCGTGAACGTCTGCTCGCGGTGGCCGCCGAGCTCCCAGTCGACCGCGACGCCGTCGAGCAACTTCATCTGCTCGGCGAGCTTGTCGGCGGGCTTGCCGTCGGTGACGACGACGCGCGCGCCGCGCCGCGCGCAGAGCTTCGCGACCGCGACGCCGGTCAGCGCCAGCCCGACCACGACCACGCGCTTGCCATGCAGCTCCGGCGTCATCGCACTTTCAGCGTGCCGAGCGCGAGCAGCGCGAGCAGCGCGGACACCAGCCAGAACCGGACGATGATCTTCGGCTCGTCCCAGCCGAGCTTTTCGTAATGATGGTGGATCGGCGCCATGCGAAACACGCGTTTGCCGACGAGCTTGCCGTCGGGCCCCGGTTTCTTCGTCGCCTTGTACACGCCGGTCTGGATGATCACGCTCAGCGCCTCGACCACGAACAGCCCGCCGCAGATCAGCAGCACGAGCTCGTTCTTGGTCAGGATCGCGAGCATGCCGATCGCGCCGCCGAGCGACAGCGAGCCGACATCACCCATGAACACCTGCGCGGGATACGCGTTGTACCAGAGGAAGCCGAAGCCGGCGCCGAACAGCGCGGCCGCAAACACCGCCAGCTCCTCCGCGCCCACGATGTGCGCGATGCCGAGATATTGCGCGACGTTCTGATCGCCGCCGTGCGGCCCGACGATGTGGAGCAGCGTCGGCACGCCCGCGATGTACGCGAAGATGATGAACACGCCCGCGTTCATGATCGAAGGTCCGATCGCGAGGCCGTCGAGGCCGTCGGTGAAGTTGACCGCGTTCGCGGTGCCGACGACGACGAACGCGCCGAAGATCGCATACAGCCACGCCGGCAGCACCGGACTGTGCTCGGCGAAGCTCGTGAACGGCAGCTGCAGGTGCAACGTGACGTCCGTGCCCATCGCGTTCGAATAAAACAGATACGCCATCGCGCCGCCGGCGGCCGCGAACTCGAGGACGAGGCGCAGCTTGCCGGGCAGGCCGGCCTTGTTCTTCTTCGCGACCTTGATGTAGTCGTCCGCGAAGCCGATCGCGCCGAACGCGACTGTCACCGACAGCGCGAGCCACACGAGCTGGTTGCGCAGATCGCACCACAGCAGCGTCGACACCGCGAGGCAGAACAGCAGCAGCGAGCCGCCCATCGTCGGCGTGCCGGCCTTCTTCTTGTGCGTCGCGGGGCCGTCGGCGCGGATCGTCTCGCCGATCTGGCCGTCCTTGAGCCGCTGGATGAACTTCGGGCCGATGATGAACGACAGCAGCAGCGACGTGATCGCCGCGGCGAGGATGCGCGTCGACGGATAGCGGAACACGCGCAGCCAGCTGATCTTGTCTCCGAGCGCGCCGTAGAACAGGTGGAACAACATCTACGTGAGCCCCCGCATCGCTTCGAGCACGCGCTCCAGGCGCATGCCGCGCGATGCTTTGAGTAGCAACCAATCACCGGGTTTCGTGCGGGCGAGCGCGCGGGCCGCGGCGGCGGCCGGATCGGCGGCGACCTCGGCATCGCCGGCCGCGCCGGCGACCGTGGCCGCGTGCTCGCCGAGCGCGATGACGCCGACGCCGAGCTGCTTCGCGAGGGCGCCGACGTCGCGATGCGCCTCGGGCGCGAGCGCGCCGAGCTCGAGCATGTCGCCGACCACCGCGAGCCCCGCATGGCCGTGCGCGCGTTCGGCGAGGGCGCGCAGCGCGGCGGCCATCGACGCCGGGTTCGCGTTGTAGCAATCGACGATCAGCTTGCGGCCGGCGAGCTCGACGATCTCGCCGCGCATCGCCGGCGGCCGGGCGCGCGCGAGTCCTGCCAGCGCCTGATCGATCGACGCGCCGGCGGCATGCGCGGCGGCGAGCGCGGCGCACGCGTCGAGCGCAGCGTGCCGGCCGACGAGGTGCAGCTCGAGCGAGCGGCGCTCGCCGAACGCGTCGAGCTCGATCGATCCGCCCGCGTCGCGCGGCTCGTAGTTCACGAGGCGCACGTCCGCGAGCTCGTGCTCGCCGAAGCTGACGTGGCGCGCGTGCGGGCGATGCTCGCGCGCGTAGCCCTCGAGCCGGCCGTCGCCGGCGGGCAGCACGACCGTGCCGCCGGGCCGCAGGCCGAGCCAGATCTCGCCCTTCGCCTTCGCGATCGCATCGGTCGAGCCGAGCAGCTCGATGTGTGCGGTGCCGGCGTTGACGACGACCGCGACGTCGGGCTCGGCGAGCTTCGTCAGGTACTCGATCTGCCCGGCGCCGCGCATGCCCATCTCGACGACGCCGAACTCGTGAAAGCGATGCAGGCCGAGTAGCGTGAGCGGAACCCCGGTCTCGTTGTTGAGCGAGCCGTCGGCGGCATGTGTCGCGCCGGCCATGGCGAGCGCGGCACGCGTCAGCTCCTTCGTCGTCGTCTTGCCGGCCGAGCCGGTGATCGCGACGAGCTTGCCGTCCCACGCGCGGCGGTGCGCGCGCGCGATCGCACCGAGCGCGAGTCGCGTGTCCGTGACTCGGATCTGGGGCACGGCCACGTCGACCGCGTGATCGACGACGACCGCGCGTGCGCCGGCATGCACGGCATCGCCGCAAAACGCATGGCCGTCGTGGTTCTCGCCGCGAATCGCGACGTACAGCGCGCCCGGCGCCGCGGCTCGGCTATCGATCGCGACCCGATCGATCGCGGTGTTGGCGTCGCCGGTCAGCGCCCCGCCGGCGTCGCGCGCGAGCCCGGCGAGCAGGCGGATCTCGCGCTCGGTCGCGGCCGCCGCCGCTTCCTCGCGGTCGTCGAAGTGGACCTTCGTGGTGCCGAGGATCTGGTAGTCCTCGTGGCCCTTGCCGGCGATCACGACGACGTCGCCCGGCGTCGCTTCGGCGATCGCGGCGCGGATCGCGACGCGGCGATCGACGTCGACGAAGAACGGCCTGGGCACCGCGGGCAGGATCTGGTCGATGATCGCACGCGGGCCCTCGGTGCGCGGGTTGTCGCTCGTCACGACCGCGAGATCGGCGAGCTCGGCGACCGCCGCGCCCATCTTCGGCCGCTTCGTCGGATCGCGGTCGCCGCCGCAGCCGAACACGCAGATGAGCCGGCGCTTCGCGAGCGGCCGCAGTGCGGTGAGCACGTTGCGCAGCGCATCGGGCGTATGCGCGTAATCGACGAGGATGTCGAGATCGGCGCTGTTCGCGACGCGCTCGACACGCCCCGGGACGCCGGGCAGCGCGGCGATGCCGCGCGCGATCGCGTCGTGCGCGATGCCGAGCGCCTCGGCGATGGCGACGGCCAGGGCGATGTTCGCGACGTTGTAGTGCCCGACCAGCGGCTTCGATTCGATCGCGACCTCGCCGCTCGGCGTCGCGATGCGCGCGCGGATGCCGCGCACGGTCGATTCCTGCTCGGCGACGCGCACGGTCGCGCGATCGCGGCCATCCGCCGACACGCGCAGCACCTTCGCGCAGCCCGCGGCCATCGCCTCGCCCGCCGGATCGTCGATGTTGACGACCGCGGTGCCGTCGAGCAGCTCGCTGAACAGCCGCCGCTTCGCCTCGCGATACGCGTCCATCGTGCCGTGGATGTCGAGGTGATCCTGCGTGAGGTTCGAGAACGCGGCGACCGCGAACGACAGCCCTGCGGCGCGCTCCTGCGCGAGCGCGATCGACGTCACCTCCATCACGACGTGCGTGCAGCCCGCATCGCGCATCTGCGCGAGCGTGCCGTGCAGCTGCGCCGGCGTCGGCGTCGTGTACGAAGCAGGGACCGCCTTGCCGGCCCAGCGCAGGTCGACGGTGCCGATCACGCCGGGCTTCGCGCCCGCGGCGGCGAGGATGCTCTCGACGAGGTATGTGGTCGTGGTCTTGCCGTTCGTGCCGGTGATGCCGACGAGCGTCATCGCCTTCGCCGGATCGCCGAGCGCGCGGCCGACCAGCACGCCGAGCGCGCGAGCAGCCGACGCCACGATCACCTGCGGCACGCTCGCACCCGCGACTTCGTGCTCGACGACGATCGCCGCGGCTCCGCGCTCGATCGCCGCCGCGACGAACGCGTGGCCGTCGCTGCGCAGCCCCCGCACCGCGACGAACACGTCGCCGCGCTCGATCTGCCGCGAATCGTCCCGCACCGCGCGCACCGCGGTCTCGGCGTCGCCGATGAGGCGCGCGCCGAGGCCGTCGATGAGCTGCCGGAGAGTCATACCGATCGAACGCGCAGCCTCCCCGATTTCGTGCACCGATTCAAGCTAAGGCGAGTGATCGCCCGCGCGCGAGTCGTGCGAGCGCGCGGCTGCTCAGCCGAGCGCGTGCCGCGGAGCGGCCAAGCTAGCGCTCGTCGGACAACGTCAGCTTCACGACGCCGTTCGCCCCGGCCTCCTGGGCCACGACTCGCCCCGTTCCGCGGACGTCGATCGATACGTGGGTTTCGCTCGCCAGCTCGATCGCCTTGCTCATGCCCAGGCCCACGAACTGGCCGAGACGGACTTCGGACTTCGGACTTCGGACTTCGGGCAGAACAGTGCTCGCAATCCCGGGGACGCCCAGGTATTTCAGCGTCGCGCTCGTGATGTCTGCGAAGACCGGGCCGGCGACCTTGCCGCCGTAATAATCGCCGCCCTCCGGATCGTCGATCATCGCGACCACCGCGATGCGCGGGTGATCGATCGGCGCGAGCCCGGCGAACGACGCTAGGTAATGATCCTGCGAGTACGTCTTGGTCTCGGGATCGTATTTGTGAGCGGTGCCGGTCTTGCCGCCACAGCGAAATCCGTCGACATGAATCTCCGCCGCCGTGCCCGGCTGCGGGCCCTTGTCGAACACCGAGGCGAGCATCGCGCTCATCTGGTCCGCGGTCCGCTCCGAGATCACCCGACGCGGCTGCGCGGCTGGCCGATACAGCACGGTGCCATCGCCGTCGACGACCGAGTCGACGACGTGCGGCGGGTGATACATCCCGCGGTCGCCGATCGCCGCGATGCCGGCGGCGACCTGCAGCGGCGTCACGGTGATCCCGATCCCGTGCGCGATCGACGCGACGTCGATATCGCGCCAGTGCACGGCATCGCGCAACCGCCCCGATTGCTCGCCGGGCAGCTCGATGCCGGTCTTCGCGCCGAACCCGAACCGCGCGAGTCCGTCGTGCAGCTTGTCGCGGCCGAGCTTGAGCGCGATCTTCGCGGCACCGACGTTCGACGATCGCTTGATGATGCCGCCGACCGTCAGGTACGCGTCGAATTCGTGGTCGTGCACCACGTTCGAGCCGATCCGCATCTCGCCCTTGATCTCGAACTCGGTGTCGGGCGCCACCGCGCCGGCATCGAGCGCCGCCGCGACGGTGAACACCTTCATCACCGAGCCGGCTTCGTACGCGTCGGCGACGGCGCGGTCGCGGCCGACCTCGCGACCGGCGGCGCCGTTTGGATCGAACGCGGGATAGCTCGCGAGCGCGAGCACGCGCCCGGTTCCGACCTCGACCACGGCCGCGACGCCGCTCTTCGCCTTGTTCGTCACGACCGCCGTGGCGACCGCGTCCTCCGCGATCGCCTGGATCGTGCGATCGAGCGATAGGTGCACGGTCGCGCCGGGCTCGGCATCGTCGAGGCCCTCGGCGAGCATCGTGCGGCCGCGCGCGTCGCGCAGCGCGCGCGTCGCCGACGCGTGGCCGGTCAGCACGTCGTTCATCGCGAGCTCGACTCCGTCGAGGCCGTTGCCGTCGATGTCGGCGCGGCCGATCACCGCGCCGCCGACCATGCGCGCCGGATACCAGCGCCTCGGCTCGTGCGCGACCTCGATGCCGGCGAGCTGCGCGTCGCGCACGCGGCGCGCGATCTCCGGGCCGACGTGGCGCTCGATCCACACGAACTTGTGATCGCCGCCGAGCTTGGCTTCGAGCAGCCGCGCATCGCCGCCGACCAGCGCCGCGAGCTTCTCCGCGGTCGCGGCGACGTCGCGCACCTCGTGCGGGTTTGCCCAGATCGACTCGGCATCGGCGCTCACCGCGAGAGGCCGGTCCTGCGCGTCGAGCACGTCGCCGCGGGGCGCCGGAATCTCGACCCGCGACGCATGCTGGCGATCGGCGAGCGTGCGGTAGCGATCGCCGTCATCGACTTGCAGCGCCCACGCGCGCATCGCGACGCCACCCAGACCGGCCGCGATCAGCAGCCCCGTCAGGTACGCGCGGATGCGGGCCGCGCGCGACACGCCCGGCGTCATCGCCTTCATGGCGCGACCGCCACTTTCGAGCGGTGCGGCGACGTCACGACGCGAATGCGATCGGCCGAGACCGGCGCCATGCCGAGCTCGCCGGCCAGCTTGCGAATGCGATCGGGCGCCGACAGCGTCGCGTGCTCGAGCTCGAGCCGGCGATGTGCCTCGCGCAGCTCGCGCACGTGCTCGACCTCGTGCGAGAGCTGGTAGCCGAGCTGCAGCACCTCGTGCCGGCGCGCCACGCGCAGCACACCGAGCGCGACCAGCAGGCATGCAGTCACGACGAGCGCGATCACGAACGACCGCACCGGCGCCGCTTGGTCGTCGCGCCGAAAGATCCGATACACCGAGGCGGCGGACGACGTCATGTCACGTCTCTCCACTAGAGCTGCGCGCGCGCGCCGGTGCAATTTTTTGGAGCTGAGCGATACTGCCGCCGATGCGCTCGATCGCTCTCGTCGCGGTCCTCGCGTGCAGCTGCACGCCCAAGCAGGCCCAGTCCACGATGAAGTGGAGCCAGGGCACGCTGGTCGTCGGCCTCGTCGGCGTGCTCGCGACGTCGCTGGCGGTCGGCGGCTCGTCGGGCGCGAGCAAGGATGCGCTCGTCGGCGCCGACGTCACGTTCGGCCTCGCCTCGCTCGGCAGCGTGGTCGTTTATCTGCTCGCCGACGCGAACGACGTCGACGAGCCCGCCAACGTGCAGCAGGTCCATCAGGACGAGGCCTGGCAGGCCACCAAGCGCGCGCGCGACGCCGCCGCGCACGGCGACTGCGACCGGGTGAAACGGATCGCGCCGATGGTCAAAACGCTCGACGCGGGCCTTTACGAGGTGGTGTTCCTGCGGGATGTGGGGATCCAGCACTGTTTGCAGGCACGTTAGGCGCGGTCGTCCGCTCGCACGCGCGCAGCCGAGCCGACCGCGCGCGCGGGTTGCGCGCGACCTCGTCGTCGGAAGCGAACACCGGCTTCTTGGTGAGCACGTGGGCGACCGCCTCGACGCGCTCGCCGGCGCGCTCGGCATGCACGGGCGGCAGCGAGGACGTCCATTCGAGGTCGCGAAACGCGTTCTTGACCAGTCGGTCCTCGAGCGAGTGAAAGCTGATCGCCACGCACCGACCGCCCGGCGCGAGCAGATCGGGAAATGCGGCGAGGAATTGCGCGAGCTGGTCGAGCTCGCGGTTGACCGCGATGCGCAGCGCCTGGAACGTGCGCGTCGCGGGGTGGATCTTGGACTTGCGCTGCTCGATCGTCGGGATCGCGCGCGCGCACAGCGCGGCGAGCTCGGCGGTCGTGTGCAGCCGATCGGCCTCGACCGCCTCCTTGATCGCGCGCGCGATCTTCCTGGCGAAGCGCTCCTCGCCGAGCTCGGAGATCACGTCGCGTAGCTCGTCGGCCTCGAGCTCGCGCACGAGGTCGAGCGCGGTCGGACCAGCGGTCGGGTCCATGCGCATGTCGAGCGGCCCGTCGTGTGAGAACGAGAAGCCGCGGTTCGCGTGATCGAGCTGGGGCGATGACACGCCGAGGTCGAGCACGAACCCGTCGACCCGAGGCACGTTCAGCTCGGCGAGGATGGCCGCGACGTCTCCGAAATTCCCGTGCACCAACGTCGCTTCCGGGCCAAGCCGAGCCCGCGCGGCCTCGAGCGCAGCCGGGTCGCGGTCGATGCCGACGATCCGGCCCGAAAGCCGCGCCGAGTGGCCGGCGCCGCCCACCGTACAGTCGCAATAAACCCCGTCAGAACGAGGGGATAGATAGCGAACCACCTCCTCGACCAGGACCGATTCGTGCTCGAACGCGGCCACGCGCGGCGTTGGTACCACGCAGCCGGTGCAAGTTTGCAGAAATCTTGCGATCGCCTCGCAACTGGTGTGCAGTTAGATGTAAGGAAGTGTGGCCTCGCTTGCTTGACGATCCGGATGGTCGACCGTAGACTCCACGCGCGTTAACAGTGCTCAGGTACAAAGAAACCGAGGACATCGACGCTCGCTTCAGCGAGGTCGAGCGCGCCGTGACGGCGTGGCGGCAATCGATCACGACTGCGAACCACGTCGCGCGTACCGAGTTCAACAATCGGCTGCGCATCTCGCTCATTCACCACGACGCCGCGCTCGAAGGCGAGGTGCTGAGCTATAGCGAGATCAAGGCCGCGGTCGATCCGAGCATCATCAGCGACCCGTCACTGATCCCGTCCTACGAAGAGATCCGGCGGTTCGACGAGGCGTGCAACTTCGCGGCCGAGCAGGCGGCGAACAAGAAGAAGCTGTTCAAGCTCGACACGATCCGCGACATCTACTCGATCCTCTCCCCGGAAGAGAAGGCCAAGGGCCTGCCGTTCCGCAAGGAGAACCCGCTGCACCGCCTCTACTATCACGACATCGCGCCGCCGGAGAAAATCCTCCCGGCGATGCGCAAGCTCGGCGAGTGGATCGAAGATCCGTCGCTGCGCGAGATGCACGTGATCGAGAAGGTCGCCGCGCTGCACTCGCGGTTCATGGGCATCTTCCCGTGGGCGAAGGAGAGCGGCCGCACGATCCGCATCGCGTCGAACCTCCTGCTGCAAGAGGAGGGCTATCCGATCGCGATCGTCCACTCGATCGATCGCCAGCGCTACTACGAGGCGCTGCGCGGTGATCATATGGCCCTCACGTCGCTGTACCTCGAGGCCGTGCAGACCACGGCCGAGACCGAGGTGCGCGTGTACGAGGAAGCCGAGAAGGCTCCTCCGCCGAAGCGGCGCAGGAAGGCCGGGACGGGCGGCTAACCACTCCGGTGCGAGGTCAGCGGCGAGCGAGACCGAGCGGCGGGAGGTGGATCACGGCGCACGCCCGAAGCGCGGCGATGGCCGAGCGTGGATCTACCGGCCGAGCGAGCATCGGACTTACGTCGCGAGGCGCCCGCGCCGCGAAGGTCGCAGCCGGCGATCGCCTCGCACGGGAGCGTTGAGTGCGGGACGTCATTGTCTCGCCGGCCCTGACGATTCCGGGCGGCGAGCTGGAAGTCGCGTTCGCGCGCTCGGGCGGACCGGGCGGGCAGAACGTCAACAAGGTGTCGAGCAAGGTCGATCTGCGCTGGAACGTGCGCGCGTCGGCCGCGCTCCGCGAGCACGACCGGACGTGGTTGCTCGGCCGGCTCGGCTCGCGGCTGACCGGTGACGGGACGCTGATCGTGACGTCGACCGCGACGCGCGATCAGGGCAAGAACCGCGAGGACGCGGCCAGCAAGCTCGCGCTGATCGTACGCGCGGCGCTCGAGCGCCCCAA
Organism: Kofleriaceae bacterium; assembly: GCA_036490935.1. GTDB lineage: Bacteria > Myxococcota_A > Polyangia > Haliangiales > Haliangiaceae > JABFXX01. The sequence goes on from DASXCY010000032.1 coordinate 36,459, forward strand.
GCAGCGCCGGGAGACCCGTCCCTCGCGCGGCTCGAAGCGGCGCCGGCTCGAAGGCAAACGCCGGCACGCCGAAATCAAGCAGAACAGACGCACCGTGGAGCGGTAAGCTCCAGCGCGATGCGTTTGGTGCTCGCCGTGTTGCTCGTCTCCGCGACCGCGCACGCGGATCGTTCGACCGTGATGGCGCTCGGCGTGACCGGCGATGCGCGCGCGACCGGCGCGACGTACTCGGCGGCCGGCGACAGCAACGACCTCGCGAAGCTTGGAGGCGCCCGGCTGACGCTGACGTTCGAGGAGCCGGCGCTGCCGATCCCCGAGCCCGGCGCGGTCGCGACCGACGGCCGGCTCGTGCCCGAGCTGGTCGCCGGCTTTCTCGCCGATGACGTGCACGCGGAAGGCTTCGTGGGCGCCGGGCTGCGCGCCGAATTCGACATGGCGAGCCATCGCCGCGCATGGCCGATGCTCACCGGCGTGTATGTCGCGGGCCGCGGGCTCGTGATCGGCGCGCATCAGGATCCGGGCGCCGAATTCGTGCTCGGCGAGTACCTCGCGCTCGCGCACGGCCGCCGCTTCGGCTGGGAAGGCGGCGCGATCATGCGGCCGCGCGGCGACTCGCGCGAGCTCGACGCCGTCGTCACGCTCTACTACGGCTGGCGCTGACGTCAGCGAACCCGTAGCCGATCAGGTGCCGGCCGAGTAGTCGTCGGCGTACGCGATCTGCTCCGCCGTGAGCTTGTCGATCGACAGGCCCATCGTCGACAGCTTGAGCCCGGCGAGCTCCTGGTCGAGCTCCTTGGGCAGCTCGTACACCTTCTTCTCGAGGTGCTTGCCGTCCTTCGCGAGCCGGCACAGCGCGAGGTACTGGTTCGCGAACGACATGTCCATCACCTCGCTGGGGTGGCCTTCGGCGGCCGCGAGGTTGACCAGGCGGCCCTGCGCCAGCACGTAGATGCGGCGGCCGTCCTTGAGCGTGTACTCGTCGCAGTTCGGACGTACGGTCCGGCGGCCCTTCGCGCGCTGCTCGAGATCCTTCAGGTTGATCTCGCAGTCGTAGTGCCCCGTGTTGCACACGATCGCGCCGTCCTTCATCACGTCGAAGTGACGGCCGACGATGATGTCCTTCATGCCGGTCGCGGTGATGAACACGTCGCCGTGCTTGGCCGCCTCGTCCATCGGCATCACGCGGTGGCCTTCGAGCACCGCCTTGAGCGCCTGCGTCGGCTTGATCTCGGTCGCGATCACGCTCGCACCGAGGCCCCGCGCGCGCTCGGCGACGCCGCGGCCGCAGTGACCGAAGCCGCCGACCACCACGTTCTTGCCGGCGACCAGGATCGACGTCGCGCGCAGCACGCCGTCGAGCGAGCTCTGGCCCGTGCCGTAGACGTTGTCGAAGTCCCACTTGGTCTCGCTGTCGTTGACCGCGAACACCGGGTACAGGAGCTTGCCGTCCTTCGCCATCGAGCGTAGGCGATGCACGCCGGTCGTCGTCTCCTCGGTGCCGCCGATGATGTCTTTCACCAGCTCCTTGTGCTTGTTGTGCACCGTGAAGATGAGGTCGGCACCGTCGTCGAGGGTGAGCGTGGGCTTGAAGTCGAGCGTGCGCTCGATCGCCCAGTAGAACTCTTCTGTCGACAGCCCGTGCCACGCGTAGATCGAGGTGCCGTCGGCGGCGAGCGCCGAAGCGACCTCGTCGTTCGTCGACAGCGGGTTGCATCCGGACCAACTCACCTCGGCGCCCGCCGCCACGAGGGTGCGGATGAGCACCGCGGTCTCCTTGGTCACGTGCAGGCAGCCGGCGATCCGCATGCCCTTGAGTGGCTTGTCCTGCTTGCCCTTCTCGCGCAGCGCCATCAGCACCGGCATCCGGGTCTCCGCCCAATCGATGCGCAAACGGCCCGCGTCCGCGAGCTTCAGATCAGCGACCTTGTAGTTGGCCATGGGTGCGCCTCATAGCCCGACGCTGGCGGTGGGTCAAGCCGTGGTAAGCTCGACGACAGGGCGATGTCATCGGGCCAAGGCGACGAGCCTCCGCGCGGTAGCTCGGCATCCACGGCGCCGGGTCGTCCGGCGCAGGAGACACCCAACCGCATTGTCGTGCGGTCGTCGGAGGGCGGCCACGAATCGGCGGCGCTCGCCGCGTCGGATACGGCCGTCGCGGGGCGGACCTCGGCGAGCGACATCGGCCGGGTCGATACCGATGCCGTGCCGAAGCTCGACCGGGGCCTGCTCGCCGACCTGGTCGGTGTGACGTTATCGGGGCGTTACATCGTCAAGCGCAAGGTGGGGCAAGGCGGGATGGGCGCGGTCTACGAGGCCACCCACGCCGAGATCGGCGGGCGCTATGCGGTCAAGGTCCTGCTCGAGAAGTACGCGAAGCGCGACGCGATCGTCGCGCGCCTGAAGCAAGAGGCGCAGCTCGCGACGTCGCTCGACAACGAGCACATCATCCGCGTCACCGATTTCGGCAACACCGACGACGGCCGCACGTACGTGGTGATGGAGTTCCTCGACGGCGAGTCACTCGCGGAGTGCCTGGGGCGGGAGACGCAGCTGCCCGAGCAGCGCATCCTGCGCATCGCGGCGCAGACCGCGTCCGCGCTCGCCGACGCGCACAAGAACGGGATCATCCACCGCGACATCAAGCCCGAGAACGTGTTCATGCTGAAGCGCAAGGACCAAGACTTCGTCAAGGTCGTCGACTTCGGCATCTCGAAGTCGCTGCGCAGCTCCGACGAGCAGGAAGACCAGCCGCGGCTCACCCAGACCGGCATGGTGCTCGGCACGCCGCTTTACATGTCGCCCGAGCAGGCGCGCGGCGACGAGAACCTCGACCATCGCGTCGACCTCTACGCGCTCGGCGTCATCATGTACGAGGCCGCGACCGGCCGCGTGCCGTTCTCCGGCCAGAACTATCTGAGCGTGATCTCGCAGGTGCTCAACGAGGAGCCCACGTCGGTGCGCGAGCTGCGGCCCGAGATCAGCGAGGAGTTCGACGCGATCGTGCAGAAGGCGATGGCGAAGGATCGCGAGCACCGCTACGTGGACGCGGCGGCGATGCTCGCCGATCTGAACGCGGTGCTCGACGATCCGACGCGCTCGACCGAGCGCGCGAAGATCACCGGGCCGCGCCGGCTGCTCGTGCGGCCGAAGATCCCGAAGCTCGCGTACGCGATCGGCGGCGTCGGCGTGCTCGTCGGCGGCATCGCGATCGTGGTCGTGCTGCTGATGGGCGGCGGCGGGCCCGACAAGAAGGCGAAGCGGGTGGCCGCGGTGGCCAAGCCGATCGATGCCGGCGTCGCGGCGCTGGCGATCGATGCGGGGCCGCCCCGGCCGGAGGCCGAGACGATCAAGGTGCAGGTACACTCCGTGCCGATCGGCGCCGAGATCTTCGGCGCCGACGATGGTCGCGACTACGGCACCACGCCGTGCGACATCCCGCTCGTCGTCCACGACGAGCCGCTCAAGCTGATCGCCCAGTTCAACGGGTACGACGACGATCACTTCTCGATCAACCCGCTCGCGCAAAAGGCGCAGAACGCGCCGGTCAAGATCAAGCTCAAGCGCGCGGTCGGCCGCGCCCCGAACACGACGAAGCTCGTCAAGCAGCCCGGCTCGGGCTCGGCCGGGCCGAAGGATCAGACCGCCGGGACATTCCATGGCGATCCGTTCCAGGGTAGCGGTAGTCTTCCCAAGTAGTGAGATTCGCGCTCGCGCTCGTGGGGGTGGCGATCGCCGGTGCCGCGGCGTTCGCGCAGCCGGCGCGTTCGGTGTCCGATGCCGGCTACATCGGCAAGGACGTGCTCGTGCTCGAGATCGACGACTGCCGGCCGCCGCCGCCGATGGACGACGCGCACCTGCGGGCCCAGGGCTCCGAGCACTACCAGCGCGGCGAGGTGCTGTTCGCGCAGGGCGATTATCAAGGCGCGGTCGACGAGCTCGTCGCCGCGTACTGCATCTACCCGTACTACACGATCCTCGTCGACATCGGGAACACGTACGAGAAGAAGCTCGAGTACGCGAAGGCGCTGGCGTACTTCGAGCGCTACGTCGAGAAGGTGCCGCCCGACGCGAAGAAGAGCGGCACGTGCGATCCGGATCCGCAGGTCGAGAAGGAAAACATCCTCGCCCACATCGGCATCCTGGAGAAATTGCCCGCCCGCATCCGGGTCAACACCGAGCCCGCGGACGCGCAGATCACGCTGTCGAACACCGCGGGGGTCGCGAGGAGCCGCGAGCGCGCGGGCCGCGAGCTCGAGGTCAAGGGCGGCACGTACGAGATGAAGATCGAGCGGCCCGGCTATCACACGCAGAACCAGACGATCACGGCCGAGATCGGCCAGCCGTACACCTATTTCGTGCGGCTCGATCCGGTGAAGGGCCGCCTGCACGTGCGCGCCGTGCCGGTCGACGCGAAGCTGTATCTCGACAAGAAACCGATGGGTCAGGGCGCGTTCGACGCCGAGCTGCCGGGCGGCCATTACCAGCTCTACGCCGAGGCGCCCGATCACCTCGCGACGACGCGCGAGCTCGAGGTGCTCCCCGATCGCGACACGCAGGTCGCGTTCGAGCTCAAGGCGCAGCCCGAGTACGGCCGCAAGCAATTGCTCGGCTACGGCATCGTCGCGGCGGGCGTTTCCGGCGGCTTGCTCGCCGGCTCGTCGAACGACACGTTCTTCTACGACGCGCTCGGCGCGGTCGGCGGGCTCACCGCGGGCTTCTTCGGCATCTACTACGGCACGCCGAGCGATCTGCAGCTCGGCACCAGCTCGCTCACCGTCACCGGCTCACTCGGCGGCGGAGTCGCGGGCGGCGCGCTGCTCGCGACGGTCACGAACAAGGGCGACTTCACGACGCTGTCGCCCGGCGTCGGCGCGGGGATCGTCGTCGGCGCGGCAGTCGCGTACTACGCCGGCAGCAAGACCAATCCGAGCGCTGGCGACGCCGCGATCATCAACTCGGGCGCGCTGTGGGGGACGGTGTCGAGCTCGCTGCTGACGCTGAGCTTCAACGGGAGTCCACAGATCAGCGGCGGGATCGTACTGTCGGGTCTGGGCGTCGGGACGATCGGCGGCGTGCTGCTCCAGCGCTACTTCACGATCAGCCGCGGTCACGCCGCATTGATCGACGCGAGCGGCGTCGTCGGCATCGTCGGCGGCCTCGCGACGCTCTCGGTGTTCGCGCGCGCCAACGGCGTCAGCGTGCAGAATGACGAGCGCACCTCGAACTTCGCGCTCGGCGGGCTCGCGGCCGGCTTGATCATCGGCGGCGTGCTGACGCGCAACCTCGACGAGCCGCGCCTCGCGGTGACGCCGACGCTGGGTCGCGCGCCTACCGCGGGCGGCGGCCAGACGCTAACCTACGGGTTCGGAGCGACGTTCTGATGGCCGAGCATCGCAGCGCATGTCCCCTCGATTGTCCCGATCTGTGCGGGCTGACCGTCACCGTCGAGGCCGGGCGCGTCACGCGCGTCGACGGCGATCGCCGCGGACCGCTGACCGACGGCTTCATCTGCGGCAAGGTCCGCAAGATCGCGGATCATCTGTACGGCGACGACCGCGTGCTGCATCCGATGATCCGCGCCGGCGCGAAGGGCAGCGGCCAGTGGCGGCGCGCGAGCTGGGACGACGCGCTCGCGTTGATCGCGGACCGCATCGCGACGATCCGCGCGCGCTCCGGCGGCGAGGCGATCCTGCCGTTTCACTACGGCGGCTCGAACGGCTGGCTCACCGAGGGCGCACTCGCCACCCGGCTGTTCCGCCGGCTACGCGCGTCGAACCTCGATCGCACGTTGTGCGCGGCCGCGACCACGGCCGCGACCCGCGGGCTGTACGGCGAGATGGCCGGCGTCGCGCTCGAGGATTACGAGCACGCGCAGCTGATCGTGCTGTGGGGCGTCAACCCGTCGGCGACCGGCATCCACCTCGTGCCGGTGATCGAACGGGCGCGCGAGCGCGGTGCGAAGCTCGTCGTGATCGATCCGCGCGCGACGCCGCTCGCGCACCGCGCGGATCTGCACCTCGCGGTGCGGCCGGGCGCGGATCTTCCGGTCGCGCTCGCGATGATCCACGCGCTGTTCGAACGCGGCCTCGCAGATCGCGCATTTCTCGCCGAGCACGCGGCGGAGGTCGACGAGCTCGCGCGCCGCGCCTCGGCGTGGTCGATCGAAGCGGCCGCGCGCGAGGCGCGCATCGAGCCGGCGGCGCTGGAGCGGTTCGTCGAGCTGTACGCGGCGAGCTCGCCCGCGGTGATGCGCTCGGGCTGGGGCCTCGAGCGCAATCGCAACGGCGGCAGCGCGGTCGCCGCGGTGCTCGCGCTGCCCGCCGTGGCCGGCAAGTTTCGCGTGCGCGGCGGCGGCTTCACGATGTCGAACGGCGACGCGCGCTGGACCACCGGATCGGAGGCCGCGATCGGCGAGGAGCCGCGGATCGCGCGCCACGTCAACATGAGCGACCTCGCGCGCGCGCTCGCCGAGCTGCGCGACCCGCGCATCGAATTGCTGTTCGTCTACAACGCGAACCCGGTCGCGACCGCACCGGCGCAGCGCCAGCTCGTCGAGCAGCTCGCGCGCGAGGACGTGTTCGTCGTCGTGCACGAACAGGTGTGGACCGACACCGCGCAGCTCGCCGACGTGGTGCTGCCCGCGACCGCGTTCCTCGAGCATCGCGACCTGCGCCGCGGCTACGGTACGATGCGCATGTTCGATAGCCCCGCGGTGGCGACGCCGCCCGGCGAGGCGCGCTCGAATAACCAGCTGTTCGGGGCGCTGCTCGACCGGCTCGGTCTCGTGCAACCCGGCGACGCGACCACCGACGACGAGCTCGTGGCCGCGACATTCGCGGCCAGCCCACACGGCGGCGAGCTGCGCGCACAGCTCGCGGAGCGCGGCGTCGCCCAACCGGTCGGCGGCGCGCGGCCGGTGATGTTCGTCGAATCGTTCCCGGGCACGCCGGATCGCAAGATCCACCTGGTCGCCGCCGCGCTCGATGACGACTGCCCGGGCGGCCTCTACGCGTACAAGCCCGATCCCGAGACCCGCGAGTTTCCGCTCGCGCTGATCTCGCCCGCGCTCGCGACGCAGATCAGCTCGACGTTCGGCCAGCTGCGCAGCGCGCCCGCGACGCTCGAGATGTCACGGGCCGACGCCGCCGCGCGCGGGATCGCGAGCGGCGATCGCGTGCGCGCGTGGAACGCTCACGGCGAGGTGCGCTGCCTCGCGAGGGTCTCGAGCGACGTGCGCGCCGGCGTGTGCGTGCTGCCGAAGGGGCTGTGGCGCAAGCACTCGCGCAACGGCTTCACCGCGAACGCGCTCGTGCCGGCCGCGTTCGCCGATCTCGCCGGGCAGGCCGCCTACAACGACGCGCGCGTGCAGGTCGAAAAAGACGTCACGTGAGCAGCACGATCGCGATGCCGGCAGCGCTGACGATCAGCGCGACGAGCACGATCACGAGCCAGCGCCGCGGCGCACGTGCCGGCACGGCCGCGGTCTGCCGCTGCGAGCCCGCGGGCGCCATGCGCGGCGGTAGCGAGCCCTGCGCGGTCTGGATCGACGGGATCGAATAGCCGGGGGTCGTCGATGGAATCATCGGCACCGGCATCTGCGCGCTGATCGGCGCCGCCGCGATCGGCAGCGGGGTCATCATCCGCGGCCGCGTCATCTGCTGCGACATCGGTGCGTCGGGGATCCGAAACGGCTGCGTCGGCGGCGCCGGCGCCATCTCCAGGCCGGCCGCCGTCATCGTCGGGATCTTCGAGCCACGCAGGCGCTTGAGCACGGCTTGCACCGCGGCGAGCGTCGGCCGGTCGTCGGGGCTCTTCGCGAGCATCGCCTCGACGAGCTGCGCGAGCTCCTCGGGCACGTTCGGTGCGGCGCGCGCGAGCGGCGGCACGGGATCCTCGGCGTGCGCGACCATCGTGTCGATCGAGGTCGGCTTCTTGAACGGCACCTCGCCGGCGAGCAGCTCGTACGCGAGCACGCCGAGCGCGTAGATGTCGGTGCGATGATCGACGTCGCCGGCCGCCGCCTGCTCGGGCGACATGTACACCGGCGTGCCGAGCACCTGGCCGGCGAGCGTGCGCAGCTTGGCGTTCGGCCCCGACGCGAGCTTCGCGAGCCCCCAGTCGAGCAGCTTCACCTCGGGCCACCGCCCGGGGATGGTCACCATGAACACGTTATCGGGCTTGAGATCGCGGTGGATGATGCCCTTGGCATGCGCGGCGACCAGCGCCGACGCGATCTCGGAGATGATCGACGTCGCTTCGCTGACGTGCAGCGGGCCACGCGAGATCCGGCTGCGCAGCGGCTCGCCTTCGAGCAGATCCATCACGTAGTAGCTGCGCCCGTCGGGCAGCGCGCCGAACGCGAAGATGTCGACGATGTTCGGGTGGCCGATCTGGTTGACGGTGCGTGCCTCGATCACGAAGCGCTCGACCGCGCGCTGGTTCTTCGACATCAGCGGCAGGAGCACCTTGATCGCGGCGCGCTTGCCGATGAGTGGATGCGTCGCCGCGTACACGATGCCCATGCCGCCGCGGCCGAGCACGCCGTCGATCGCGTAGCCGCCGACCTCGGTGCCCGGTGCGAGCGGCGCCTCGACCTCTTCGAGCACGTCGCCGATTGTAGCTCAGCGGACGAGCACCACGACGAGCGCGATCGCGACGGCGACCAGCAGCACGGCGGCGACGGCGAGCCAGGTGCGGCTTTCGGTGGCGCGTGGCGCGGCTGGCGCGGCCGCGACCGGCTGCGGTCGCGACATCCGCGGCTGCGCGGGCGGCGGCGGCACCCCGATCGTCGTCGACGGATGGCCTCCCGCCGAGCGCAGCGCCGGGGACGACAGCTCCGGCTGCGACGGCCGCAGCGACGGGGTCCCCGCCGCCGGCGTCGGCAGGATCGGGCGCGCGCCCACTTTCGACGCCGTGAGCTCGAGCGACTCCGGCGCGGGCGACGGCACGCTCACCGGTAGGCCCGCGACCGACAGCGTCGGCAGCGACGGCCCGAGCCGCTTGACCAGCGCGCGCACCGCCACCAGCGTCGGCCGCCGCGCCGGATCCGACTCGACCATCGCCGCGACCAGCGCACGCAGCTCGCTCGGCGCCTGCGTCGGCGCGAGCAGCTGCTCCGGCGTGCCGCCGTCGAACGTGCCGTCGCTGAAGCGGCGCGGGCGCTTGCCGATCAGGCACTCCATCGCGGTGACGCCGAGCGAGTACACGTCGGTGCGGGTGTCGAGATCGTCGGCGGCGCGCAGCTGCTCGGGCGACATGTAATCGGGCGTGCCGATCTGCGCTCCGGTCGCGGTGCGAAACACGCGCGCGCCGGCCGCGGGCAGCAGCTTCGCGAGCCCGAAGTCGAGCAGCTTGACGTCGGTGCGGCTCGGGTGAGTGACGAGGAAGATGTTGTCGGGCTTGAGATCGCGGTGGATGAAGCCCTTGGCGTGCGCCGCCATCAGCGCCGAGGCGACCTCGTCGAGCACGTGCGCCGCTTCGCGTACGTGCATCGGCCCGCGCCGCACGCGCGTGCGCAGCGATTCGCCCTCGAGCAGATCCATCACCAGGTAGCGGCGGCCGTCGGGCAGCGCCGCGAACGCGAAGATGTCGACGATGTTCGGGTGGCCGATCTGGTTGACCGCGCGCGCCTCCTGGATGAAGCGCTCGACCGACGCCGGGTTCGCCGACAGCGACGGCTTCAGCACCTTGATCGCGACGCGCTTGCCGATCACCGGATGGGTCGCGGCGTAGACGATACCCATGCCACCGCGGCCGAGCTCGCCGTCGATGACGTAGCCGCCGACGTCGGTGCCGGCCGTCACGCGCAGGTCGTCGGCGAACGGCCCGCGCGCCGGATCGTGCGCGGTGTCCTCCGACTCGTCCACCCACCGATTCTACAGCGTGTTCAGGAACGCGATCAGCGCATCGCGGTCGGACTTCACCGCGGTGCGGAAGCTCTCGCGCGCGCCCATCGCCTCGCCGCCGTGCCAGAGGATCGCCTCCTCGAGCGTACGCGCGCGGCCATCGTGCAGGTACGTGACGGTGTCGCGCACGATCTGATCGAGGCCGAGGCCCCACAGCGGCGTGGTGCGCCACTCGGTGCCGCTCGCCTGGTAGTCGGGCCGGTTGTCGGCCAGGCCTGGGCCCATGTCGTGGACTAACAAATCCGTGTACGGGTGGATCGTCTGGTGCGCGAGCTCGGGGACCGAGGAGTCGCCGGTCTCGAGCGTGACGACGTGACAGCTCGAGCACTGGAATTGATCGAACAGCGCGCGGCCGCGGATCGCCGCCGAGTCGCGCGGCGCCGCGCGCGGCACCGCGATCGTCGCGACCATGAACGCCAGCTCGTCCATCTGCGTGTCCTGCACGTCGGGATCGCCGCCCATCGGGTCGGGGACGTACTTGTTCGTCAGGCCCATGTCGTTGAACGCGGCGCCGGAGGCCTGCGCGACGAGCGTCGGGACGTTCGCCTTCCAGCCGAACTTGCCGCGCGCGGTCTGCGCTCCGATCGGGTCCCACACCATGTTGACGTGGCCCGCGATGCCGTCGCCGTCGGCATCGCCCGGATCGGCGAGCGCTTCGATCGTCGCGTCGTCGATCGCGTCGAGCAGGCCGAGGCCGATCATGCGTGGCGCGGTGCGGTACGAGAACATCGCGTCGGCCGGCAGCGGCTCTTCGACCGTCGTGATCATCGGCGTCGGCTGGCGCAGCGAGAACGCCGTGCCGTCGCCGTACGTGCCGCCGCCCAGCTCGGTCCACATCAGATCGATGTGGACCTGCGGCGAGCCCGCGGTCGCGTGATCGTGCAGCTGCAGGCCGAAATCGCCGGCCGGAACGTCGCCGCCGGGCGTGCTCGGCGCGCCGTCGGAGGCAGGCAGGCTGATGCGCACGAGCGCCTCGGACTGCGGGCCGTTGATGTCCTCGCGCGCGCTCTCCGGGCCGATCTGCGAGCGGCCCCGGCCGTTGCTGCCGTGACAGCCGAAGCATTGATCGTCGTTGTACAGCGGCCCGAGCCCCTGGAAGGTCTCCCACTGGAGATCGAACGGCCCCTTGCCGGCCTGGAACGTGTACTGCTCGTCGGTCGTCAGGTTCTTCGCGTAATGCGTGAATGCCTGGTCGGTGCGATCGTCGACGGTCGTGTCGCCGCCCTGCAGATCCTCGCCCGGCGTGTTGTCGCCGCACGAGGCGCAGGCGACGAACGCGATCGCGATGGCGAGGCGACGTCCCACGAGTCCAGGATATCATCGCCGACGGTGGCGGACGGCAACCGTGACGAGAGCAGCGCCGCGGCCACCGTGGACCTCGGCCCCGGCGGCGGTGCGCGCGACCCGCAGCCGCCGCCGGCCATGCCGAGCGCGTTCGATCGCGCCGCCGAGCGGTTCGAGCGCGTCGGCGAGATCGGCCGGGGCGGAATGGGCCGCGTCGACGACGCGTTCGACCGCGCGCTCGGCCGGCCGGTGGCGATCAAGCACATGCTCGCAGCCGGCGCCGTCGATCTCGCGCGCTTCGAGCGCGAGGCGCGGATCACCGCGCGGCTCGAGCACCCCGGCATCGTGCCGATCCATGACGCCGGGCGCAGCCCCGACGGCACACCGTACTACGTGATGCGCCGCATCGACGGCCGGCCGCTCGCCGAGCTGGTCGTCGAGAAGGCGCAGCTCGCCGCGCGGCTCGCGCTGATCCCGCACGTCCTCACCGCATGCGAGGCGGCGGCTTACGCGCACGCGCGCTCGATCGTGCACCGCGACATCAAGCCCACGAACATCCTGATCGGCCCGTTCGGCGAGTCGCTGCTGATCGACTGGGGCCTGGCGCGCGAGATCGGCGAGACGCACGTCGACGCGGCGCTGCCGCCGTCGGATCCGCGACTCACGCGCGTCGGCACCGTCGCGGGCACGCCGGGCTTCATGGCGCCGGAGCAAGCGCGCGGCGAGTCGGTCGACGCGCGTGCCGACGTGTTCGCGCTCGGCGCGACGCTGTTTTACGTGATCGCCGGCAAGCCGCCGTACGCGAGCGATAGCGCGACCGAGATGATCGGCCTCGCCGGCGCCGGCCGGCCGCCCGACTGGCGCGCGATGCCGCCGCAGGTGCCCCCCGATCTGCGCGCGATCGTGCAGAAGGCGATGGCGAGTCAATCCGCGGCTCGCTACGCCGATGCCGGCGCGCTCGCCGCGGATCTGCGGCAATTCCTCGTCGGGAACCTCGTCGGCGCGTACCGCTACGGCAAGCGCGCGAGGCTCGCCCGGTTCGTGCGCCGCCACCGCGCGGCGGTCGCGGTCGCGGTCATCAGCGCGCTCGTGCTCGCCGCGGTCGCGACGCTCTCGGTGCGCCGCATCGTGGCCGAGCGCGACGACGCGAACGACGCGCGCGCGGTCGCCGAGTCTCGGCAGCACGAGGCGATGGCGGCCGCCGACCGCCTGCTCGTGCAGCGCGCACAGGAGCAGCTCGACATCGATCCCACGCTCGCGATCCAGCTCCTGCGCCGGTTGCCGCCCGATTCGCCGCTGTGGCCGCAGGCCGCGTCGATCGCGCAAGCAGCCGCGCTGCTCGGCATCCCGTTCGGCTTTCAGGGCTCGGAGAACGATGCGATCGTGATGGCGCCCGACGGCCGCCATGCGGCGACGATCGACGTGCTGACCGGTGACCTCGCGATCATCGATCTGACCGCGCGCACGCGGCGCTCGCTCGGTCGGGTCCCGGAGGGCCACACGGCCGTCTGGCTCGACGCCGGCCGACACCTCGGAGTCGCGACCTCGAACGAGCTCGTCGACCTCGACATCGCGACCGGTGTGACGGGTCGTCGCCGGCAGATCCCAGCCGACCACAACGCCGTGGTCGTCGCCCGCGATGGCGCGATCTGGGTCCGGGTGCAGGACCGCGTGTACGAGGCGGGACCGCTCGACGCATCGTTCGCGCTCGTGCGAGACGAGCCGCTCGAGCTCGGTGACGACACCGAGCTCGTGGGCATGCAGGGCGGTCCGCACGTCGTGCTCGGCGGGCGCACGCACGCCCTGACCATCGACTTCGCGTATCACGGCTTCGTGAGCGTCCCCGGCGGCATCATCGCGGTGGGTGCCTCGCACTTCGCGGCGTGGCGCGTGCGTGGCGACGAGGTCACGTCGCTCGGCGCGTGGGCCCTCGAGACGCCGGTGTACGGCGAGGTCGTCGGTGACGCCGCGTACATCGCGACGGTGAACGGGCTCGTGCGCGCCGACGAGCACGGCGTACGGCGCCTGAACCGCGAGGTGTGCACGTTCCCCGCTCGTGCCGCGGTCGCGGAGCGCGCCGCGTACGCGTGCCACGATGGCTCGATCGTCATCATCGAGCCCGCCGGCACGTGGACGATTCCGGCGCGCCGCCTCGCATACAACATGCTCGCGCTGTCGCCCGATGGTCGGTTCCTCGTCGCGCGCACACGAAACGGCACGCTGCTCGCGTGGGATCTGCAAACGTTCGCGCCCCGGCTCCACGAGCTCGATCACGGCGAGCAATTTGTCGCGGCGACCGACGACACGGTGTGGACGCTCAAGGGCTCGATCGAGCTCGTCGGCTACGACGTCACCACCTGGAAGTCGCATTCGCTCGGCGAACAGCTGGCGCTCCGCGAGGCGTTTCCCGACGCGACGGGCACGCTGCTGATGCTCGAGGTGCTGCGACCGGACGCCCAGGGAACGGCTGTCGACGAGCTGATCGCGGCCGATCCGGCGAGCGGCCACGCGTTCGCGGAGCTCGGTCCGATGGATGTCGAGCAAGTCGGCGACGACGGCGTCTACGTTGGACGGCACGATGGTGCGATCGTGCGCTGGACGAACCAGGGCGGGTTCGCGGCGCGGGTGCTGCTCGCGCTCGGCGCGCCCGTCGTCAACGTGTCGGAGCACGACGGGGTCGTCGCGGCGATCCTCGACGACCGCGAGCTGGTCCGGCTCGAGATCGCGACGGGTGCGGTGGCGCGCACGCGGTTGCCGAGCGACGCCGATCGACTCGCGGTCGGCGCCGACGGGCGCGTGTGGGCCTCGCGCGATCGCACCCTGTGGTCGTGGGATGGCCGCGCTGCCCCGCACGCGCTGGAGCTGCCGGCCAAGATCACCGAGCTGTTCGCGTCGCGCGACCACGTCGTCGTCGGGACCGCGGGTTCGTTGATGCTCCCCGAGAGCGAGCCGCCGCAAACGCTGAGCTTCGGCGCCGCCGGAGACTTCAGCGGTTCGCGGACCAGCAACTGGCTCGCCGCGCCCACGAGCAACGGCATCGCCGTGCTCGACGAGTCCGCGGGGAGTGCGATCTATCTCCCGCTCGAGACGCCGCCGCACATGGTCTGGATGACGCGCCGTGGGCTGGTGCTCGCGACGGACTGGTCCCGCGACGGCGGTGCGCTCGTCAGTCAGTACGCGTTCACCGTGCCGAGTCAGCCGGCCGCGCTGCAGCGCTGGCTCGCGGACGTCACCAACGCGCGCGCGGTCGCCGGCAGCGACGCGATGGTGTGGCCGTGACAGCGGTCAGAGCCGCTCGTTCGCGACGAGCTGCTCGTACGTCTCGCGCGAGCGAATGATCGAGAATGCATCGCCCGCGACGAGCACCTCGGCCGCGCGCGGCCGCGTGTTGTAGTTCGAGCTCATCGCCGCGCCGTACGCGCCGGCCGCGCCGATCGATACGAGCTCGCCCGGCTCCAGCTCTGGCAGCTCGCGATCGCGCGCGAAGAAGTCGCCGGTCTCGCAGATCGGCCCGACGACGTCGGTCGTGACGGTCGCGCGGTCGGCGTGGCGCACCGCCTGGATCGGATGAAACGAGTTGTACAGCGCCGGGCGCATCAGATCGTTCATCGCCGCGTCGACGATCGTGAAGTGCTTCGCGTCGTTGCGCTTGCGATACAGCACGCGCGTGACGAGCGCGCCGGCCGCGCCGACGATCGCACGCCCGGGCTCGACGACGACCTTCACGCCGCGGCTGGTGAGCGGCGCGAGCGCGGCGAGCACCGCGGCGCCGTACTCGGCCGGACTCGGCGGCGCACCGTCGCCCTTGCCGTAGTCGATGCCGAGGCCGCCGCCGATGTCGACGTGGCGCAACCGGATGCCGTGTTGCTGCACGAGTGCGACGAGCCGCGCGATCGCGTCGACGAACGGCGCCGTCTTGACCAGCTGCGAGCCGATGTGGCAGTCGAGGCCGACGATCTCGATCCCGTCGCGCGGGTCGCGCAGCAGCGGGATCGCCTCGGTCATCGAAACGCCGAACTTGTTCTGTTTGAGCCCGGTCGAGATGTACGGATGCGTCTGGGGATCGACATCGGGGTTGACGCGGATCGACACCGGCGCGCGCTTGCCAAGCGATGCCGCGACGCGCGCGAGCAGCTCGAGCTCCTCGGCCGATTCGACGTTGAAGCAGCCGATGCCGGCCTCGAGCGCGGTGCGCATCTCGGCCTCGGTCTTGCCGACGCCGCTGAACACGACGTGCTCGGCCGACCCGCCGGCCTTGAGCCAGCGATACAGCTCGCCGATCGAGACGATGTCGGCGCCGGCGCCGAGCTGCACGAGCACGCCGAGCACGCCGAGCGTCGAGCACGCCTTCACCGCATAGCAGATCTCGTGCGGCACGCTGGCGAGCGCGGCATCGAACGCCTGGTAGGCGCGCTCGATCTCGCCGCGGCTGTACACGTAGACCGGCGTGCCGACCTCGCCGGCGATCTTCGCGAGGGGGACCTGCTCGCAGCACAGCTCGCCGGATTTGTAGTCGAACGCTGGCATCGCCCTCGTGTACCACGAGGCGCGATGGTCGATCGGCGCTACGCGCCGGGGTCGATTTCGCGCGCCACGCGATCGATCTCGGCCATGACCTGATCGCGGGCGGGCCCGCCGACGAGCGCGCGCCGGTCGACCGCGCGCGCCGGATCGAGCCACGGGGCGACGTCCTCGCCGAACGCCGCGTGCGCCGCGCGCAGCTCGGCGAGCGGGAGCTGCGCGAGCTCGAGGCCGCGGGTCGCCGCGATGCGCACGAGGTGGCCGGCGAGGTCGTGTGCTTCGCGAAACGCCACGCCTTTGGTCACGAGATAATCGGCGAGCTCGGTCGCGACGAGGTGGCCCGCGTCGACCGCCGCCCGCATGCGCGCGACATCGAAGCGCAGGCTGACGACCATGCCGCGCGCGACGTCGAGGCACGCGAGCACGGTCTCGGCCGCGTCGTAGAGCGGCTCTTGCGTCTCCTGCAGATCCTTGTTGTACGCGAGCGGCAGGCCCTTCACGACCGTCACGAGCGTCACCCACGCGCCGGCGGCGCGGCCGGCCTTCGCGCGCAATAGCTCCGCGAGGTCGGGGTTCATCTTCTGCGGCATGAGCGAGCTGCCCGAGCAGTACGCCTCGCCGATCTGTACGAACGCGAACTCCTGCGAGGCCCACAGCACGAGCTCCTCGCCGAGCCGCGACAGGTGAACCTGCGCGAGCGCGAACGCGCCGACCAGCTCGATCGCGAAGTCGCGATCGCCGACCGCGTCGAGCGAGTTACGCGTCACGCGCGCGAAGCCGAGCGCCGCCGCGGTCCGTTCGCGATCGATCGGCAGCGCCGTGCCGGCGAGCGCACCCGAGCCGAGCGGCGATTCGTCGGCGCGCGCGCGCGCATCGGCGATGCGGCCGGCATCGCGCGCGAGCATCGCGTCGTACGCGAGCAGGTGATGCGCGAGCCGCACCGGCTGCGCGCGCTGCAGGTGCGTGTAGCCGGGCATCAGCGTGTCGACGTGGGCGCGCGCCTGCACGAGCAGTGCGCGGCGCAGCTCGCGGATCGCGGAGAGGGCGCGATCGGCCGCGTCGCGCGCGTACAGGCGCAAGTCGGTCGCCACCTGGTCATTGCGGCTGCGCGCGGTGTGCAGGCGCCGCCCGGCCTCGCCGATCTCGTCGACGAGCCGCGCTTCGACGTTCATGTGCACGTCCTCGAGCGCTGCGTCCCACGCGAGCTCGCCGGCCGCGAGCCGGTGCTCGACGCGCCTCAGCCCGTCGACGATCGCGCGCGCGTCCGCCTCCGAGATGATGCCGCGCGCGGCCAGCATCTCGGCGTGCGCGATCGATCCCGCGACGTCATGCGGCAGCAAACGTCGGTCGAAGTCGACCGATGCGTTGAGCGCGGCCGCCGCCGGATCGAGCGCATCCGCGAATCTGCGACCTCTCGCACCGGGCATAGCTCAGCCTCATATCATCTGTTGCGACGGACGCGGTGCACGGAGGAGCGGAGAGATTTCCGGCGCGCGAGACACCCATCCGCACGGACGGAGGAAAATGGAATTCGTCACGGCACTCAGCTTGCGCCGGCGCGGACGGTCCATAGCATGCAGTCACCATGATGAACGCGATGCCGATGCCGATGCCGATGATGCACCAGATGCCCCAAATGCCCATGAACCCGATGATGGGCATGAACCCCATGATGGGCATGATGAACCCCATGATGATGGGCATGAACCCGATGATGGGCATGGGCGGAATGCCGATGATGATGCCGATGCCGATGATGGGCATGAACCCGATGATGGGCATGGGCATGATGCCGATGATGTGCAAGATGACGATGGAGATGGGCAAGGACGGGATGATCTGCAAGATGATGCCGATGGATCCGTCGCACATGGAGCAGATGAAGGAGCGCATGACGATGATGACGTCGTGCATGCAGAACGGAATGCCGATGATGATGATGTGCGGCGGAATGCCGATGATGATGATGTGCTGCTGATGCAAGCCCCGGCTCGGCCGGGGAGCGCAGCAACGCGAAGCGTTGCGCAGGTCATCAGCTGGGCGGCGGAGACACGCTGCCGCCCATGATCATCGTCGCGCGATAGAGCTTCACGACACCCGCACCGCCGCCGCCGCCGCCGTTTCCGCCGCCGCCGGTGCCAGCTACGCCGGGCATGCCGGTGGCCCCTGGGCCTGCCGCGCCGGCTCCGCCGTCGCCGCCGCTCGTCGAGCCGGTGCCGCCGGCAGCGGGCATGGCCGCCGTCGTCGGATCCTGGCCGGGATTGCCGGCGCTGCCGCCCGCGGTGGCGCCTTCGCCGCCGCCGCCGCCGTTCGCGAAGATCGTTCCGCCGGTGACGGTGGGCGAGTCGAGGCCGATCATGCCGCCCGTGCCGGCGCCGCCGCCGCCCGATTGCGTCGCCTGACCGCCGGTCGCGCCGGTGCCCGACGCGTCGATCGTGCCGGTGATCGCGATCGAGCCGTCCGCGATCAAGTACACCGCGCCGCCACCGTCGCCGTGCGCGCCCTTGGCCGCGCCGCCGCCGTCCTGACCGGGACAGCCGCCTTGCAGCGCGGCCGGCACGATCGTCGCGCCCGCGACTCCGGTGCCGCCGCCGCCGTTGCCACCCGCGCCGCCGAAGCTACCGCCGGCGCCGCCGTCGTGCGCGCCGCTCGGAGCCGTGCCCGGATTGCAGGTCGCCGCGTTCGCCGCCGCGCCTCGCGCACCGCCGGCGTGGCTCGCCGCATCGAGCGTGCCGGAGACATCGATCACCGTCACCGCCACGAGCACGAGCGGCTTCGTGCCGGTCACGCTGACCGTGCCGGTCACGGTCAGCGTGTCGGCCGCGATCACGCAACCGGGGCTCGTGCCGATCACGGTCGAGCACGCGAACGTATCGGTGTCGATCGCGGCCGACAGCGTGACCGCACCGGTCGGCGCGCTCGCGAAGCATGGGATGACGAGGCCGACGCCGTAGCAAACTTCATCCGGCGGCGTATCGGGCGCCGCGTCGGCCACGCCGCCATCCCCGCCCACGACCGGCACGCAGTCGTTCGAATTCGGCCCCGACGACGCGCCGTACTTCAGCATCGACGCGCACGACGGATCGCGAAACGCGCAGAACCCGTCGGATTCGCAGACGCCGCCGGCGCCGCACGAGTCATCCGTCGTGCATGCGAACGAGCCGCCGCCATACGGGCTGCATGCCGCGAGACATAGCGCAACGGCTCCAACCGCGTGGTTGGCCATCGTTTTCATTGTACTGCAGGCGACAGGAGATTCGTCTATTCTAAACGTCGAGCGTGGGAGATCCGGCTCATCTCCAGTCGCGCCACCTGGCGCCGGGCGACAAGCTCGGCAAGTACGATCTGATCCGTCAGATCGCGATCGGGGGCATGGCCGAGCTCTACCTCGCGCGCACGGTCGGCATCGAGGGCTTCGAGAAGCTCGTCGTCGTCAAGCGCATCCTGCCGCAGTACGTCTCGAACGCGGCGTTCGTCGAGATGTTTCTCGCCGAGGCGCGGCTCGCCGCGACGCTGCACCATCCGAACGTCGCGCAGGTCTACGACATCGGCCTCGACCACGGCGACTACTTCTTCGCGATGGAGTACGTGCACGGCGAGGATCTGTCGCGCATCTCGCGCGCGGCGAATGATCAGGGCGTGCCGCTCTCGATGGACGCCGCGCTCACGCTCGCGGCCGGCCTGTGTGGCGGCCTGCATTACGCGCATGACAAGGCGGGCGCCGACGGCAAGCCGCTGCTGGTCGTGCACCGCGACGTCTCGCCGTCGAACGTGCTCGTCAGCTACGACGGCGGCGTGAAGCTCGTCGATTTCGGCATCGCGCGCGCGGCCACGCACGAGACGAAGAGCTCGGGGCTCAAGGGCAAGATCGCGTACATGTCGCCGGAGCAGTGCCGCAACCGCTCGACACTCGACCGCCGCAGCGACATCTATTCGGTCGGCGCGCTGCTCTACGAGCTGACGACCGGCCGGCTGCCGTTCGAGGCTGACAGCGAGTACGCGCTGCTGTCGATGATCGTCAACGAGGACGCGCCGCCGCCGAGCCGCATCGTCGCGGATTATCCGCCCGCGCTCGAGCAGATCGTGATGCGTGCGCTCGCGCGCGATCCCGCCGCCCGCTATCCGAACGCGCAGCGCCTGCAGGCCGACCTCGAGGACTTCGCGCACGACAATCGGCTGCGCGTCTCGCCGCTCGTGCTGAACCGGCTGATGGAGACGTTGTTTCCGGAGCGCCTCGAGGAATGGGCGCAGGCGAAGACGCAGGGCGCGTTCTTCGTCGAGCAGCACGTCGTGCGCACGCTCATCGAGAGCGGCAAGACGCCGGATCCGATCGAGCAGAAGGAACGCATCGCGCTCGCCGAGGAGGCGGCGCGGGCGGTGAACCAACCCTCAGGCGACGAGGACACGACGGGCGTGCACGCGCCGATCGGCGAGCCGACCGAGGTCACGCCGCTGCCGCCGCCGCCGCTGCCGCTCGTGGTGCGCAAGACGCCGCCGCCGGGCGCGCTGCGCGTGCCGACGCCGGTGCCGGGCGGCGTGCCGATCGTGCCGATCTCGCCGGGCACGCTGTACAGCGCCGCACCCATCGCCGCGCCGCCGCAGATCGACGTCACCGAGCGCGTGCGCGTCGGTCGCGCGGCGACTCCGACCACGCACATCCATGTCGCGCGACGGCGGCGGAGACTGTGGCTGCCGCTGCTCGGCGTGGTCGCGGTCGGCGGCGGCATCGCGCTGTTCGTCGCGTCGCGCGGAACCGAGCCCGCCGCACCGGCGAAGGTCGAGATGTCGCCGGCCGCGGCCGTCGAGCCACCGCCCGCGCCCGCGGCGCCGGTGCCCGCCGCGCAGCCGCCACCGGCGCCGGCGCCGGTTGTCGAAGCGTCGCCGCCGCCGGCCACACCGCGACCGCCGCCGGCGGTCGCCGCCAAGCCCAAGCCCGCGCACCACGCGCATCCACGACCTAACCCGCGCGCCAAACCCGAGGAGCCCAAGCCATGGAACGACGATTCGGTGTTCATGCCCGTGCGCGGCGCGCATTGATCGCCGCGCTGGCGCTCGCGAGCGCGACGGCGAGCGCGGCGCCGAAAGGCGCGGCCGCGAAGAAACAGTTCGCGCGCGGCGTCGACGCATACAAGCACGGCGCGTACGCGGTCGCGGCCGAGGCGCTCCAGAAGTCGTACGACCTCGAAGCCGACACCGAGACGCTGTTCGCGCTCGCGCAATCGGAGCGCAAGCTCGATCGCTGCGAGCTCGCCTTGCCGCTGTACGAGAAGCTGCTCGCCGCCGATCTGCCGGTGGAGAATCGCAAGAGCGTCGAAGCGCTGCGCGACGAGTGCCGGGCGATCGCCGTCACCGCGAACCCCGCCGAGCCGGCGCCGCCGGCACCCGCACCCGCACCCGCGCCGGCGCAAGCAGCCACGGCCGGCGCGCCGATGGTCGAGCCGGAGTCCGAGCCGCCGTCCAGTGTGACGCCCGCGCCGGAAGGCCGGCCGTGGTATCGCGATCCGCTCGGCGACACGTTCACCGTCGTCGGGCTCGTCGGGCTCGGCGCCGGCGCGTATTACCTCGCCGCCGGCAGCTCGGCCGACTCCGACAAGCAGCACGCGACCACGTACGCGCAGTTCCGCAGCGACTCCGATCGCGCGCACAGCGACGGCGAGCGCGGCGTCCTTGGCCTGGCCGCGGGCGGCGCGCTCGTCGCGGCCGGCGCGATCTGGTACGCGACGCATCGCGGCCACGGCCACGCGCCGGTCACCGGCTGGCTCGCGCCGCACGGCGGCGGCGTCGGCTTCGCGCGCGCGTTCTAGCCGATCTCTTCGGCGTACGTCATCACGAGGTACATCACCGACTCGCCGCGGCCCGGATTGCGGTACGCGTGAGGCGTGTCGGCCTCGAACAGGATCGAGTCGCCCGCTTCGAGGCGATGCGTGTCGCCGGCGACGTCGATCTCGATCGTGCCCTGCGTGACGACGAGGTTCTCGGACGTACCTGGCGGGTGCGCGTCGGCATCCTCGACGCTGCCGGCCGCGAGCCGCAGCTCGTAGAACTCGACGCGGCGCGGCTCGTCGAACGGGAACAGCGCGCGCGAGCTGAAGCTGCGATCCTTGCTGGTCAGGATCTTCGACTCGGCGGAGCGCAGCACCAGCGCGCCCGACTGCGTGCGCGCGCTGATCAGCGCCGAGAACGTGACCTCGAGCGCGCGCGCGATCTTCCACAGCACGTTGATCGTCGGCGCGCTCTGGCCGAGCTCGATCTGGCCGAGCATCGCGCGCGACACACCCGAGAGCTGCGCGAGCCGCTCGAGCGACAGCCCGCGGCGCGTGCGCAGCCGGCGCAGGTTCGTGCCGACGACCGGCGCGAGATCCGTCGTCGCTTCGGCGTTCGATGCCGCCGCGGGAACAGGTGCTGGACCCGAGTCCTCGCGCACGACTTTCTCGACCCGTTGACTTGCCACAGGTTTCCCGGACGTCGGCTTTTTCACCAGACCCAAACCGGGACCCAGTATACCCACACGGCTGGTGCGGGTTGGGTCGCCGGGGTCGGCTGCGGGCGCGTCGCGTCCATCTGCCGGCGCTCACCGCGGTTTCGACGGTAGTCGTCGAGGCTCACGATGTTGGTGGCAAGCGCCGCGTTGCTCATGACTAGACAGATATCCGTTTCAGCGGAATCCGTCAATCTGTTTTTACGGACGTTCTGCCAACATAGCTGATCTACTCGGAGTTTCCGTACGCCGATTCGTCGTGGAGGAACCCGTCCAGGCCGTCATGCTCGGCTTCGGGGTCGACGCGCAGGCCGAGCGTCAAGTCGATCACCTTGAGCAGCACGAACGTCACGACCGCCGCCCACCCCGCCGACGCCGCGATGCTCGTCACCTGCTTGCCGACCAGCGACAGCCCGCCGCCGGTGCCGTGGTTGAGGGCGGCGCGCGCGCACACGCCCGTGAGCAGCGCGCCGGTCGCGCCGCCGACGCCATGCACGCCGAACGCGTCGAGCGCGTCGTCGTAGCCGAGCTTGCCCTTCGCGAGCACCGCGCCATAACACACCGCGCCCGCGGCGAGCCCGATCACGATCGCGACCGCCGGCGAGACATAGCCGGCTGCCGGCGTGATCGCGACGAGACCCGCGACCAGACCCGACGCCGCGCCGAGCATCGTCGCCTTCTTGATGCGCGCGCCCTCGACGATCACCCACATCAAGGCGCCGGCCGCCGCCGCGAGGTGCGTGTTGATCAGCGCGAGCGCCGCGGTGCCTCCGGCGCCGGGCGCCGAACCGGCGTTGAACCCGAACCAGCCGAACCAGAGCAGGCCCGCGCCGAGCACGGTCATCGTCAAGTTGTGCGGTACGTGGCGCGTGATGGGATAGCCGCGGCGCTTGCCGATCACGAGCGCGACGACGAGCGCGGAGATGCCGCTCGACAGGTGCACGACCGTGCCGCCCGCGAAGTCGATCGCGCCGAGCTTCGCGAGCCAGCCGCCGTCGCCCCACGTCCAGTGCGCGATCGGATCGTAGACGAGCGTGGTCCACGCGAGCGTGAACACGACATACGCGGAGAACTTCATGCGCTCGGCGTACGCGCCCGAGATCAGCGCCGGCGTGATCACCGCGAACATGCACTGGTACGCGACGAACGCCAGGTGCGGCACGCCACCGTGCGTGCTCGCGATGCCGATGCCCTCGAGCCCGACGTAATCGAAGCCGCCGATGACGCCGTGCCAGCTCGTCCCGAACGCGAGCGAGTAGCCGATCAGCCCCCACTGCACGCTCACCAGCGCGAGCGCGAAGAAGCTGTGCATGAACGTCGACAGCACGTTCTTGCGCTGCACCATGCCGCCGTAAAACAGCGCGAGCCCCGGCGTCATCAACATGACGAGTGCCGTCGAGATGAGGAGCCAGGCGGTATCGCCGGTATTCATCTACAGACTGTGGCCGGGACCATGTTTCCGGCTCGTAACCGGCCGGGAAAAGATTCGGACTACTTCGTGCCGAACAGGCGATCGCCCGCGTCGCCGAGGCCGGGCACGATGTAGCTCTTTTCGTTGAGCCGATCGTCGACCGCGGCCGTGTAGACCGCGACATCCGGATGCGCGGCGTGGAAGACCTTGAGGCCTTCGGGGCAGGTCAGCAGGCAGACGAACTTGATCGAGCGCGGCCCGCTTGCCTTGACGCGCGAGACGGCGGCGACGGCCGAGTTGCCGGTCGCGAGCATCGGGTCGACGATGATCGCATCGCGGTCGCCCATGTTGTCGGGCACCTTGTAGTAGTACTCGACCGGCTCGAGCGTGCGGTGGTCGCGATACAGGCCGATGTGTCCGACGCGCGCGCTCGGCAGGATCTCGAGCATGCCGTCGAGGATGCCGTTGCCGGCGCGCAAGATCGCGATCAGCGCGATCTTCTTGCCGTCGAGAGCCGGCGCACGCATCTTCGCGATCGGCGTCTCGATCTCGATCGACGTGGTGGGCATGTCGCGGCAGACCTCGTAGGCCAGCAGCATGCTGATCTCGCGCAGCAGGTTGCGGAACGTGCTCGTGCTGGTCTCTTTCGAGCGCATCAGCGTGAGCTTGTGCTGGACGAGCGGATGATCGATGACGTTTACCTTGCCTGCCATGAGCAGGCGGGAATCTAGATCATCCGAGCGCGACGATCGAGACGAGCGCGGTCGCGGCGACGCACAGCGAGAAGACGGCATCCCGGAGGCGGGTCGAGCCGTTGCGGGTGGCGATATTAGCGAGGCGGGTCATGGCAGCTCCTTTAGCGGTTGGCGAGCTCGACGTGCGCGGCGCGAACGGCGAGCGAAGCGGTGGTGAGGGAAACGACGCCGGCGACGACGACGAACAGGGCGAACGCGACGTCGCGCAGGCGGCTGCCGCGCTGGCGGGTTGCGATGTTGTCGAGTCGGTTCATGCCGAGCTCTATTTCACCTTCGATGCCAGCTCCGGCGCCGCAGGTTTCGGCCAGTTGGCTAGCGTCCGCGACGGTCGCACCGCTGTCGCAGGCCTGACGCTGTCGCAGGGCTATTCGGGCGGCAGCTCGCGGCGGACCTGCTTCGGATCGATGACCGGCAGGATCGCGATCACCGCGATCTGGAGGATGCCGGCGGCGACATAGACGCCGGGATAGCTCCACCACGAGGCGGCGTTCGCGGCGAGCGCGCGCTGACCGATGATGATCCCGAGGTTCGTGAGCGACGTGTAGGCGGCGAACTGCGTCGCGCCGGTCTGCTTCGTGGTCACGCTCATGCACACCGACCACAGCGCGACGATCATGATCGACTGGGCGAACGGCTCGGTGAGGCCGATCGCGTACACGAACGCGTCGGAATGCCACCACGCGTGGCCCGCTGCGAACGCCAGCCAATCGGCCGCGAGCAGCAACGAGCCGGCCGCTGCCAGCCGGCGATGACCGACTCGCTTCGCGAGCAAGCCCGCCACGCTCGATCCGAGGACGCCGAGCAGCAGGCCGTAGCCGCCGACCAGGTTCGCGTACTGCGAGTTGCTCCAGCCGAGATCCTGGATCAGGACTGCCTGGGCGACCACCGCGAGCATGCCGCCGGCGATGGTCATGACGAGCATCGCGCCGGCCGCGGTCCACGGCGAGCGCAACTTGTAGACGCGGCGGAGCACGCGCCAGATCTCGGACGGCTTCGCATGCTCCGGTGGCGGACCACCGCGTTCGCGCACGAACAGCGGGATGAGGAAGATCGCGCCGAGGATCGCGGCCTGCGCGAGCACCGCCGTACGAAATCCGACGTAGTCGAGCACGTGCGCGATGCCGACGCCGCCGATCAAGCCCCCCGCGTACTTCGAGCCGTACATGAACCCGTTGGCGCGGCCGCGTTCGTCGGGATCGAGCAGATCGATCGCGAGCGCATCGGCCGCGACGTTCTGCAGCGCGTTGAAGATCGTGTGGACGAGCACGAGCACGAGCAGGAGGTCGACGTGCGCGGTGACGTCGTCGACGAGCGCGAACCCGAGCATCGTCACCGCCATCATTCCCTGGGCGAACAAGATCCACGACCTCCGCCGGCCGAGCCGCCGGATCGAGAACAGATCGATGAGTGGACCGCCGGCGAACTTGAACACGTACGGCCAGTACGACATCGCCTGCACGCTGCCGAGCACCGCGATGTCGAGCCCGCGTTCGGCGAGGTAGCCGGGCAGCGTGATGGCGAGAAAGCCCCACGGAATGCCCTGCGCGAAGAACAACGCGCATAGCGTGAACAAGCGCAGCCAGCGGCGCTCGGCCAGGGACATCGGCGCAGTATAATGAACCCGTGAAGCTCGCGCTGATCCTCGGACTCCTCGCCGTCGCCTGCACGCAGCCGCGCAGCACCCGCTGCAAGCAGATCTGCGCGCGCGAGTACGAGTGCACGACGCAGAAGTCGAGCACCGTGCCGTTCGACGAGAAGGAATGCATCGCCGCGTGCTCGGTGCTCGAGGCCGACCAGGACAACGTCGCGAAGGTGCAGCAGCACGCCGAGTGCGTGACGAGCCACTCGGACTGCGGCGACGTCCTGAAGTGTCCTTAGCAGCGCCAGGTCGGGTTGGCTTCGGAGCCGAGAACCTCGGCCTCGGGGTCGGCGCGCAGTAGCTGTAACTCACCGCCCGTAGCCTGCCGGGTCTACAGATCTTCGGCCGATTTGATGATCTCGACGATGAAGTCGTGCCGGATCGGCAGCAGGCTCGGTTGTTTCGTGGTCGGCAGCGTGGCGACGGTCGTGCCGCCGCCGGTCGGCGAGTTGCCCTCGATCACGTTGTTCTCGAACGTGAGCACGCAGTCCTGGTGCGCCTTGCGCGCCGCCGCGCAATCGTCGGAATGCTTGGTCTCGGCGGACTTGGATTTGGGCTCGTGCTTCGAGTCGGCGAGCGCGGGGGCGGTGAGCAAGACGAGGACCAGCAAGCTGCGCATGTCGGATCGACACCCGTGCGGCGCCGCGGTTGCGCACTAGTCTTCCCGGCGTTCCGCCAGCTTGCGGCGCTCGTCGCGCCAGCGCGCGAAGTGGCGCTCGATCACCTCGCGGTCTGCGCGTGCGCGAGCCAGCGTGCGGCGCGCGAGCTCGACCTCGCCGGCGCTCGCCGAATGCGCGGTCTCGGCGCGAAGCTCGTCGCTGCGTGCCGCTTCGAGCTCGCGCCGCTTGCGCACGACGAACCGATCGGCGAGCGCGCGGGTCGCGGCGGTCGGCTGGGCATCGCGCGTTGCGACCGCGGCGCCCACCGCCGCGCGCGCGGCCTCGGACCGGGCGCGGGCCGCGGCCAGCTCCGCCTCGGTGCGCCGCGCGCCACCGACGGCGCCGGCGAGCTCGCCGCGCTGCGCGCGCTCCGCGATCGCACGGACTTCTCGCACCGGGGCGAGCCGGTAGCGATCCTCGTCGGCCACACCCCGATGTTACTATGGCCGCGCATGGTCCAGGCCGGCGACCAGCCGATCGACCGCTACGTCGTGCTCGAGCATCTCTCCGAGGGCGGCATGGGCGCGATCTACGTCGGCAAGAAGATGGGCGCCGGCGGGTTCGAGATGGAGGTCGTGCTCAAGCAGTTGCTGCCCGAGTTCACGCAGCAGGAGGAGTTCATCGACCTGTTCCTGCGCGAGGCCAAGCTGAGCGCGACGCTCGACCACGCGAACATCGTCCACACGATCGATCTCGTCACCGCGGGCAACGAGTACTTCATCGTGATGGAGTACCTGCCGGGCGGCGACCTGCGCACGCTGCTCAAGAAGGCGAAGCGGCGCGGCCACCGGTTCTCGCCGAAGGCGGCGATCTACATCTCGCGCGAGGTGCTCTCCGCGCTGTCGTACGCGCACTCCAAGCGCGACTTCACCGGCAATCCGCTGCGCCTCATCCATCGCGACGTGTCGCCGTCGAACATCCTGCTCTCGTACAACGGCGAGGTGAAGCTGACCGACTTCGGCATCGCGAAGGCGGCGACGCACACGTCGCTGTTCTACAAGGTGAAGGGCAAGATCGGCTACATGTCGCCCGAGCAGGCCAAGAGCGAGCCGCTCGATCACCGCAGCGATCTCTACTCGCTCGCCGTGTGCATGTACGAGATCCTCACCGGCGAGCGGCTATTCGTGCACGCCGGGCTCACGACGTCGGCCGACGAGATCTACTCGCAACCCGTGCCGCAGATCTCGCGCAAGGTGCCGGGCCTGACGCCCGATCTCGACGCGATCATGCTGAAGGCGCTCGCGCTGTCGCCGACATCGCGGTTTCAGACCGCGGGCGAGCTGCAAGAGGCGCTCATGCGGTGCGCGCATCGCAACGGGCTGCTCGTGTCGGCGACCGACCTCGCGGTCGAGCTACGCGAGGTGTGCGGGCCGCCCGAGCAGTGGCGCGATGACGCCGCCGAGGACGACGACGATTTCGGCCCGCGGCGGGCCGGCACGGAGGTGTACGACGGGCCGGACGACGACGACGACGACGACAGCGCGCTCGAGATCGCGCCGTCGGGGCCGCTGTCGATCCACTCGATCGCGGCGCGGGCGAGCAGCGCCAAGGTGAACACGCCGCCGCGGGCGAAGACCGAGGTCGGCAAGTTCGCGGGCGTCGAGCTGACGTCGATCATCAACATGATCGATCTCGAGCAGCAGGGCGCGAACCCGCTCGTCGATCTCGGCGCGCCGCCGCCGCCGCCGGCCTACTCGACGGCGGAGCCGCAATCCGAGTCGATCACCGCGACGCCGGTCGTCAGGCCGCTGCCGCCGCCTCGCCGCGTCGAGACCCCACCGCCGCTCGGGACCGGCGAGAGGATGCAGCTGCAGCGTCGCGCGAGCACGCCGGCCTCGCCGGAGCGCGCCGCCAAGGGACGCACGCGCGGCGTGGCGATCAAGCCATGGATGGTGATCGTCGTGATCCTCGTCGCCGCCGGAATTGCCGCCCTGATCGTGGCGCTGTCGGGACCCAATTTGCCCGACGGCAAGTAATGGTGCGGGATCGTTACGGGATGCGAAGGGTGGGGCTCTAGACACCAGGTCACGCGCGGGGCTACCATCGCGATTGCCGGGGAGATGTCTCGAGATCGGTCCAACGTAACGGCTCTGCTCGACGACGCGCCGTCGTATTCGCGGCAGAACGCGGGGGGCATCTTCCTCGTGATCAAAGGGCCGGATCGCGGCGAGGCCGTGCGTCTCACGCGCGACGCGGTGTCGTTCGGCTCGGGTCCGCAATGCAGCCTCGTGCTCACCGACAAGACCGTGTCGCGCAAGCACCTCGAGGCGCAGCTCGCGGGCGATGAAGTCATGATGATCGACTGCGGCTCGACGAACGGCTCGTTCATCCAGGGCTCGCGGTTCGAGAAGATCTCGATCGGGTTCGGCGCCGAGGTGAAGCTCGGCCGCACCGTCATCAAGTTCTTGCCCGACGAGGAAGTCGTGGAGCCCGAGCCGTCGGCGAACACCGCGCTCGGCTCGATCGTGGGCGGCGACACCAAGATGCGGCAGATGTTCACGCTGCTCGAGGATGTCGCGGCGACGAACGCGACCGTGCTGATCGAAGGCGAGACCGGCACCGGCAAGGAGCTGATCGCCGAGGAGATCCATAATCATTCGCCACGAAAAGATGGGCCGTTCGTGGTGTTCGACTGCGGCAGCGTGCCGCGCGAGCTGATCGAGTCGATGCTGTTCGGCCACGTCAAGGGCAGCTTCACCGGCGCGATCACCGACCGCCGCGGCGCGTTCGCCGAGGCGCATGGCGGCACGATCTTCCTCGACGAGATCGGCGAGATGGCGCTCGATCTCCAGCCGTCGCTGCTGCGCGTTCTCGACAAGCGCGCGGTGCGCAAGGTCGGCTCGAACACCTACGAGAAGATCGACGTGCGCGTGGTCGCCGCAACCAACCGCGACCTGCGTGCGGAGGTCGCGAAGAAGGCGTTCCGCGAGGACCTGTATTACCGGCTCGCGGTGATTCGCGTGAGCGTGCCGCCGCTGCGCGAGCGCGGCAGCGACATCCCGCTGCTCATCCAGCATTTCGTGCAGTCGTTCGGCCAGGGCCTGACCGTCACGCCCGAGGACATGGCGAGGCTCGTGCGCCACAGCTGGCCGGGGAACGTGCGCGAGCTGCGCAACGTGATCGAGCGCGCGTGCCTGCTCGCGCGCGGCTCGAGCATCAACCTCGAGGACGCGCTCGTCAGCGAGGCCGCGCCGGCGCTCGGCATCCGCACCGATCTGCCCTTCAAGGAAGCGAAGGGCCAGCTCGTCGAAATGTTCGAGCGCGAGTACATCGAGGACCTGATGCGCCGCCACAAGATGAACCTGTCGGCCGCGGCGCGCGAAGCGCAGATCGATCGCAAGCACCTGCGCGAGCTGATCCGCAAGTACGGCCTCGACCCGCGCCACAAGCTCGACACCGAAGCCGGCGAAGAAGAAGCCGACTAGAAACCCCTGCGAGGCGAGACCACGTACGTCGCGAGGCGCCCGCGCTGCGATGGTCGGAGATGCGCTCTAGGTCTGGATCACGGCGAGTCGATGCGCACGCGGTACGAGAGCCGCGTGTCCGTGACTTTGATGTCAAACTTTTGCCGGCTCTCGGTGACGAGGTCGTAGACCTCGACCGTGTGCGGGCCGAGGTCGGTGTGGATGCGCTCGGTCGGGCATGTCATGCCGGTCGGCTGGCCGTCGACGTAGACGTAGTAGCGATCTTTCGCCCTGCACGCGATGACCTTGATGCCCGCCGGTCCGCCGCGCGGCGTGATCGGCTTGAGCTCGATCGTGAACTGACCGTGTCCGTCGACCTGTGCGATGTACAGATCGTGGCCCGGCAACAGCAGCGCGAGGTTGTGTCGATCCGCCGAGCCCGGCATCTTGAACGGCGACGTGCCCTGGTCCGCGCCATCGAGGAACACGCGTGCGCCGGCTGGCGTCGTCGCGATCTGCAAGGACTCGGACGGCGAGCTCGGCGCTGCTGGCTTGACCGCAGATCCGCTGCCGCTGGCCGCTACCGCAGAACCGCTGCCGCTGGCCGCTACCGCTACCGCTGCCGATCCCGCGGCCGTTGCCGATCCCGCCGCCGCTGCCGATCCCGTTGCCGATCCCGCCGCCGCCGATCCCGCCGCCGTTGCCGATCCCGCGGCCGCCGATCCCACCGCCGCTGCCGATCCCGCCGCCGCTGCCGATCCCGCCGCCGTAGCCGATCCCGATCCCGTCTTCATCTTCGGCCCCACCGCTACATCCGCCTGCGGACTCTCCATCTGCGAATACGCATACCACCCGCCTCCTCCCAACCCGCCCAGCACGATCAGCACCACCAGCACCGCCGGCCACCTCCGCTGCGGCCGCTGCAGGTTCGCCCCGATCTCGGTCTGCACCGAGGCTTCTCGGCCCGGCGGCTTCGGCAACTGCAGCGGCGGTGGCTCGTGCACCTCGATCGGAAGCGGCGTCGCCATCCGCACTTCCGGAACCGGTGCCGCCATCGGGCCGGGCGCGCCCGTCGCTTCTTCCGGCGCCGCCATCTCGCTCAGCACCATCTCCATCTCACCCGACGGACTCCGCATCGCGCGATGCAGCACCTCGCGCTGCATCGGTGGCATCTCGCTCGTCGCTGGATCGATGCGCGCGCCCGCACCCGTGCCGGGCGACGTCTGATAGCGCCGCTCCTCGATCACCGTCTCGACGCGCGGATCCAGCGCGATCTCCTCCGCGATATCGCTCTCGATCTCCTCGTGCAGCGGCGGCACGTCGGGGACGCTCGCGTCGATCGTCTCCGCGGTGTGCGGATCCGCCAGCTCGATGCGCTCCGACGGCTCGGTCTCGTCGTGCAGCTCGTCGAGCATGTTCGTCATGCCGCGCGGCGATGGCGGCGTCATCGTCGGCACGAGGGGCTCGCGCGGCAGCGATGGCACCGGCGGGCGCGGCCCGCTGCCCTCGGCGTTGCGCGGCGCGATCGGCGGGATCACCGACGGAATCGTCGGCACGATCGGCTTGCGCGCGGCCGCCATGCCGACGAGCGTCGGCGCACCGATCATCCCCGGCCGCGGCGATCCCGACGGCGCGAGCCCCGGCGGCACCGGAATCGGCGGCGGCGCGAGGCCGGCCACCGTCGTGGTCGGCCTCGGCATCTCCGGGATCGTCGCGCCCGGCGACTCCGCGGCGCGCGCGGCGAGCTGCGCGGCGAGTCTGCCCGGCCCGACGAGCGGCGTCGGACCCGGCACGGGCATGTCGGGACGGACGAACTCCTCGGTCGCGATGTCGCCGTGCTCGTGGCTCGCCGTACCGACGTGAAGCGCGAGCATCCCCGACATCTGGCTCTCGTGCAGCGCGGTGAGCCGGTCCATCACGCTCTTGACCTGCGCGCCGATGTCCTTGCGCGTGCCCGGGACGGGCGCGACGCGCAACGCCGCATCGAGCGCGTCGGCGAGCGCTCGCGCGTCGGGGAATCGCTCGAACGGCGAGCGCGCGAGGCAGCGCTGCAGCACGCGCACGATCGGCCGCGGCAGCATCGGATCGGGCGGCGGCCCGGCGAGGATCGCCTGCGCGATCTCGTGCGGAGTCTCGCCGCGAAACACCGGCTGGCCGCCGAGCAGCTCGTACGCGAGCACGCCGAGCGCGAACACGTCGGTCGCCGCGCTCGTCGACTCGCCCGCGAGCTGCTCGGGCGACAGATACGCGATGCGGCCGGCGAGGCGCGCGGTGTCGACCGGGCGCTGCGGCAACGTCGCCGACAGGATGCCGAAATCGGTGACCTTGACGTCGCCGTCCGGCGTGACGATCACGTTGGTCGGCGCGAGGCCGAGGTGGCTGATGCCGCGGCCGTGCGCGTAGCCGACCGCGCGCGCCGCCTGCGAGACCAACGCGAGCACGCCGCCGGTCGCGAGCGCGTTGCCGGCGAGCTTGGTCTCGGCGAGCAGGCGCATCGCGTCGAGGCCCGCGACCAGCTCGACCGCGGTGAACGTCTGGCCCTGCGCGACGCCGAACTCGTGCATGCGCGCGATGCGCGGGTGCTCGAGCGAGCCGTATGCGCGCGCCGAGGCCGACAGCGCCTGCGCATGCGCCGACAACACGGTGAGCTCGGGCGAGAACCGCTTGATCGCGAACTGACGCTCGAGCCCTGCGACCCCGAACACCTTCGCGCGCGAGACGGATCCGTTCGGGCCGGCACCGATCGGCTCGAGCAGCTGGTAGCGCCCCACGCGCTCGGTAGTCGCGGGATCCTTCACCCGTCTCGACTGTATACGATGTCAGCCCGATAACGCGACGCGTTGCCCGCGTGTTAAAAGATAGACCATGGCCAGGAAGGACGAGAAGAAGCCCGAGGCCGAAACAGCCGAAGCGAAATCCGACGCGAAGGTCGAAGCCAAGGTCGATTCGACCGAAGCGAAGACGCAGCCGATCGTGATGCCTGCTGCGGACGCACCGCCCAAAGATCAGGAGCTGCCGGAGATCCAGCCTCCTGCTCCCAAGGGCGAGCCGTGGCCCGATGCGACGCCCGAGCCGATGCGGCCCGTCGAGCCGCCTCGCGCACGCACCGAGACCGCGGTGATGCCCAAGCTCGCCGAGGTCGGCGCACCGCCCGAGATGCCGAAGACGTCGGCGCCACCGCCGCCCGCCGCGGGTGCGGTCGAGAGCCCGACGCACATGCCCGGTCCGCGCGAGGTGCCCGGTGGCAATCCCGACGATGCGGCGCCGGCCCCGGGGCTCGTGCCGCGCGGCGATTCGCGTTCGCTACGGCGCGCGCGGGACTTCGCGCTGATCTACCGGCTGGGCACCTTCGTGATCGCGCGGACCGGAGTGATCGGCACGCGCGGCGTGTGGAGGGTGGTCGAATACCCTACCTCGACGGCGGCGAGCCACGCATACGCGAAGGAGTGCTCGCGATTCGTCTCGGAGGGATTCTCGGATTATCGTGAATGAGGTGTCGAAGTCGGGCCCGAAGGGGTTAGCGCTGCGCTCGTCGTGGCTCGTGCGCTGGGCGCTCGAAGCGCCGCGCCGCTGGTTCGGATCGCGGTCGACGATCGCGCAAGATGTCGGCGGCGCCGCCGACGGCCTGTCGTACTTGCGCCACCTCGTGCGCGGCAACCGGCTGCGCCGGCGCGACGCGTTCGGCCAGGTCACACCCGAGACGCCGCCGGTGTTGCTCATCCACGGCTTCCTCGGCACGCGCGGCTCGATGTACATGCTCGAGCGCCGGCTCGTCGACGACGGCTTCGTCGTCGTCTCGTTCAACATCGGCACGCTGAACGTGCGCGACATTCGGCGCTCGGCGTTCCTCATCCACAGAAAGATCGAGCGCATCCTCGCGCAGACCCCATCGCAGAAGATCGACATCATCGGCCACTCGATGGGCGGCCTCATCGGCCTGTATTACGTGAAGAAGCTCGGCGGCCACGTCCGCGTGCGCAAGCTCGTCATGATGGGCACGCCGGTCCGCGGCACGTGGGCGGCCCTGGCCGGCGTGGTGACGCTCGGGCTGTGGTCGACGTCGTCTTGGCAGCTGCTGCCGCGCAGCCGGTTCATCGACGAGCTGTCGCAGGGGCCGGTGCCGCCGGGCGTCGAGATCCACACGATCGCCGCCGCCCGCGACTGGGTCGTGCCGCTGCCGACCACCCGCCTGCGCGGGGCCAACGCCGTGACCGTCCCGCTGGGCCATTCCAGCCTCGTCGTGTCCGAGGACGTCTATCGCCGCATCGTCAACACGCTCCGGCCTCCGCAGGAGGCATATACAGACGAGTCGCCGGCCACCGATTGATGAGCGGGGCGTTTGCTTGCGCCCGATACATGTCGGGCACTAAAATTTTCATGGGGTTGTCGCCTCGCCGTCCATGAACGACCGTCCGCGTTTCGCACTGCGCTTCATCTCGGGCAAGTACCAGGGTGGCGAGTTCCCGCTTCGGATGAATCGGGAGATCATCATCGGTCGGTCCAGCGACCTCGACATGGTGCTGGTCGAGGACATGGTGTCGCGCCGCCACGCCAAGATCTCGTCGACCGACGCCGACGTCTACATCCAGGACATGGGCTCGACGAACGGCACGTTCGTCAACGGCGAGAAGATCGCCGGCCGCGCCCAGCTCCACGAGGGCGACCGCATCCTGGTCGGCACGTCGATCATCAAGCTGGTCGCGGTCGAGGGCTCGGTCGCGACCCAGACCGAGGCCGAGGCCCGCCGTCGGCTCGAAGCCGGGGCGCAGCAGCGCCAGGCCACCCAGGGCCGGCCGATGTCGGGCGTGATCGAGGAGATCCCGCTGCCGGACCTGCTCCAGCTGCTGTCGACCAGCCGCAAGTCGGGCGTGCTGACGATCAACAACGGCGTCTCGATCGGCAAGATCTTCCTGCGCAAGGGCCAGATCTACTTCGCCACCATCAACGACGACTTCTCGGTCAAGCCGCAGAAGGCGATCTACCGCATGCTGACCTGGCTCAACGGCACGTTCGAGCTCGAGCCGGGCGGCGAGATGCAGGTGATGGAGGAGATCCAGGAGTCGACCGAGGGGCTGCTGATGGAAGGCGTGCGCCAGCTCGACGAATTCCGCAACTTGCAGCAGCAGCTGCCACCGCTGGGCTCGCCGCTCGCGGTGCCGACGCCGCTCGCCGGCCACCTGCGCGACCTGTCGCCATCGGAGCTCGACACGTTCCAGCTCGTGCTCGACCACGGCCAGCTCCAGAAGGTCCTGGACAATTTTCCAGGCAGCGACCTCGACGCGGCGCAGAACATCATCAGCCTGATGAAGCGCGAGTTCGTCGTCGTTCCGTAACGCGCTAGAGTAAGGGATGGCGCCGGCTGCCGTCCGCCTCGAGATGTTCGATGCGGACGAGCGCTTGCGCAGCCCGTATCGCGGCGTGGTGACCGGGCGGCCGACCCTGCGGCTGACGGTGTCGATCGCGCCGCGCGGCATGCTCCCGTGCGAGGTCACGATCGAGGTCGACGACGCCTCGGTGCAAGTGTGCGATCACCGCGGTTGCTTCGCGGTCACGCAGATCGATCAGCTGTTCGTGGTCGAGCGCCAGCCGCCGGCCTGGCGGTTCCTGACCTGGTTCGGCGTGTTCGCGCGCCGCCGCGGGAGTGCCGATCGGCTCCTGCTCGAGACGCCGGATGGCCGCGTCGCGCGGTTCGTCGAGCGCACGATCGAGCAGCGCCTCGGCCTGCGCGACGAGCCGGTGCGCGGCGAATTGCGCGTCGCCGAGTGAGATCGGGGCCGCGGGCCGCGGGCCTCGGGCCTCGGGTCGGATCCTGATACTGTCGGCCCGTGATTCGCGAGGCGGCCTCGGTGATCGTGCTCCGCGACGGGACGCGTGGACCCGAGGTGTTCTTGCTGCGCCGGCATCGCGGCGCGAGCTTCATGGCGTCGTCGTACGTGTTTCCCGGCGGCGCGTCGGAGCCGGGCGAAGACGCGCGGACCACCGCGGTGCGCGAGCTGTTCGAGGAAGCGGGCGTGCTGTTCGCGAAGGACGCCGGCGCCGCCGCCGAG
The DNA here is from genome assembly GCA_036490935.1 of Kofleriaceae bacterium. Taxonomy (GTDB): domain Bacteria; phylum Myxococcota_A; class Polyangia; order Haliangiales; family Haliangiaceae; genus JABFXX01. Next base: position 72,562 of record DASXCY010000032.1, read on the forward strand.
ACGCTGCAGGTCGCGAGTCAGGAGGCGCTGCGCAAGCGCGTGCTCGCCGGCAATCCCGCGGTCGAGGTCTTGCGGCTCGCCGGCCTGGTGTTCACGCCCGATGTGCTCGTGCCGTGGTCGCACTGGATCACGCCGTCGATCGAGGCCAAGCGATTCTCGGCGCGGTTCTTCGTCGCCGCGTTGCCGGCGGGGCAAGAGCCGCACTTCGACGAGACGGAGACGGTGGACCAGACGTGGGTGTCGCCGCGCGAGGCGCTCAAGCGCGCCGGCGAGCTGCAACTGCCGCCGCCGCAGATCCGCACCTGCTGGGAGCTCGGCGAGCACGCCTCGATCGACGCGATCCTCGCGGCCGGCCGCGCGCGCGGCGACGAGCCACATCCGATCATGCCGCGGCTGGCACCCGGCGATGTGCCGAGCCTGCTGTTGCCGTGGGATCCCGAGTACACGACGCGCGGCACGGGCGAGGGCACGCCGCTGACGTACCGGCCGAGCTGGGCGCGCGGGCCGAGCCGGTTCGTGCTGGAGGACCGACGGTGGAAGCACGTCGAGTTTCCTGGGATCCACGCGGGTTGATCGTCTCCGCGCTCGCGGACGCGCCCGGTGGCGTCGCCGGCAAGCACGTGCCGTTCTATGCGGGGGCGCTGCATTACTGGCGCGTGCCGCCGGCGCGCTGGGCCGCGTGCCTGCGCCAGATGCACGCGCTCGGCTTCACGCTCGTCGAGACCTACGTGCCGTGGCGCGTGCACGAGCCGGAGCGCGGCACGCGTGCGTGGACCGGCGAGCGCGACCTCGCGGCGTTCCTCGACGCGGCGCGCGCGGCCGGCCTCGGCGTCGTGCTGAGGCCGGGCCCGCACGTCAACGCCGAGCTGACCAGCTTCGGCATGCCCGACTGGGTGCTCGCCGAGCCCAGGTGTCAGGCGCGCACCGCGCACGGGACGCCCGCGTGGCTGCCGGCGCCGCCGCGCGCGTTTCCGATCCCGTCGTATGCGAGCGCGGCGTTTCGCGCGCACGTCCGCGCGTGGTTCGCGCAGGTCGCCGAGGTCGTGCGGCCGTTCGCGGGCGATCCGGTCGTCGCGATCGGGGTCGACAACGAGGCGCAGCTGTTCTTTCGCGCCGGCGCGTACGATCTCGACTATCACCCCGACGCGATCGCGTGGTTCGGCCGCGAGCCGCCGCGCGCGTGGGGAGATGCCGAGGCGTGCATCGCGTGGCTGCGGTTCAAGGACGACTACCTCGCGCGCGCGCTCGGCGAATTTTCGGCGATGCTCGACGACGTCGGGCTCGGCGAGCTCGCGCGGTTTCACAACCTGCCGCCGGGGCACTACCAGCTGTCGCCGCTGCGCGCGATCCAGCGCGCGATCGGCGGGCCGGTCGGCATCGACGCCTACACGCCGCGCGCGCAGTTCCCCGAGCTGCGCTGGCGCGCGGCCGCACTCGCCGGCAACGCACAGCCGCTGCCGCTCGCGCCCGAGGTCGGCGTCGGGTTCTTTCCGTGGTTTCCGCCGCTCGATCCTTCCGACGACCCGACGCGCGAACGCGATAGTCTAATGACGCTGCTCGCCGCCGGCGTGCGCGGCTTCAACTTGTTCATGGCGGTCGAGCGCGACCGCTATTACGGGGCCGCGATCGACGCGCACGGCCGGCTCGAGGCGCACGCGCGCTGGATCAAGCCGCTGCTCGCCGCGCTCGCCGAGGTCGACTGGCCGTCGCTGCGCCGCGCGACGCCGATCGCGGTGCTCGACCTGCGCGCCGACTGGCGGTTCGGCCTGGCGACGTCGGTGCTCGATCCGATTCCGCCGGCGCTCGCCGACGCGATCGGCCTCGGGCCGGGCGGCGCGGCCGAGCTCGGGCTCGACGCCGCCGCGATCACGGCGCGGCGCTGGCAGACCGCGGTGTGCCGCGCGCTCGAGCTCGCGCAGGTGCCGTTCGCGATCGTCGACGAGCATGCGCCGACCGGCGAGCTCGCGGGCTATCGCGCGGTGATCGCGCCGACGCTCGATCGTATCGACGCCGCGACCTGGACGTCGCT
>DASXCY010000033.1:0-22810 GCA_036490935.1 Kofleriaceae bacterium
CTCCGGCAACTACATCCAGCCGACCGTGCTCGCGAACGTCGACCACCGCATGAAGGTGATGACCGACGAGACGTTTGGCCCGGTGATCCCGATCGCGCGCGTCGCATCGGTCGACGAGGCGGTGCGGCTCGCGAACGACTCGCGCTACGGCCTCGGCTCGTCGGTGTTCGCCGGCAAGGGGGCGCGCGCGATCGCCGACAAGCTGCGCGCCGGCATGACGTCGGTCAACTCGGTGATGGCATTTGCCGGCATCCCGTCGCTGCCGTTCGGCGGCATCGGCGAGAGCGGTTTCGGCCGCATCCACGGCGACGAAGGCATCCGCGAGTTCACGCGCATCAAGTCGACGGCCGAGCAGGTGATGTCGATCCCGCTGAACATGATGACGTTCCGCCAGCCCAAGGACGCGGCGAAGCGGATGCGCGGCCTGATCCGGCAGCTCTACGGCGACGGCCTCGTCGCGCGCGCCGGCGATCTGTGGCGCAAACTGCGCTGATCGCATCTAGCGGCAGGCGGAGTCGCCGCGCGGACACTTGAAGCGCACGTGCAGGTGGTTGTCGTGGTTCGGCTCGTGGCGGACGAGGCCGTCGCTCGAGCCGCGGCCGTGCGGGTACTGGAACAGGTAGTCGAGGCGGTCCTCGTCGATGCCGTGCGCCTTGCCCCAGCGGTACAGGATGCCCTGCACCTCGAAGTCGAGGAACATCATCTGGACGCCACCGTCGTCGTGCGCGGTCTCGGCGAATTCGCGCACCAGGGCGAACGTCGCGGCGGCGTCGAGGTTGCTCTCGCTCGCGTGCACGAAGTCGCGCGGGAAGTTGGCCGGCTTGTCCTTGTAGACGAGGCCGATGTCGGCGTCGCGCCCGGTCTGATGCGAGCGGTGCTCGGTGATCGGCCCGCCGTGCTCGGCCGACAGGTCGCCGATCGCGAACACGTGCGCGTCGGGGAACCGCTCGCGCAGATCGGTGATCGCGCGCAGCACGTAGTCGACGGTCGTCCGCGTGCCGAACGCGCGCCAAGGCCGGCGGATCACGTAGCCGTCGCCGTCGGGCAGGCGCGCGGCATCGCGCAGGTAGCCGTTCCACGGTGCGCCGACCGACTGTCCGCGAACCGGACCGCGAATCTCGACGCGATCGCGCGCGTGCGCGACATGCTTCTTCGCATGCCTGTGATGCGAGTCAGCCGACGCGGTGGTGGCCACGGTGGCCGCGACGAGAACGAGCACTGCTACGCGCATGATCGGGCCTCTCCCTGGCGAATCATGACGCGGCTAGTGCGCGGGGATCAACTTTTGCTGATCGCAGAGTGACGAGAGTCGCGCGCCGATCGGGGTGAGGTCGTCCTGCAGCGTCTTCGTGAAATCTTCACGACGCAGGTGCTTGGCCGCGGCGATCAGCTTCGCGATGTCGCCGCAGTGGCGGTGCGCGTCGCGCAGCGCGTCGGCGCCGCCGTTGTACAGCTTGGCCTCGTTGAGCGTGGCGTTGTTCGGCCGCTTGCGCAGCTTCAGATCCGCGACCAGCTCGTCGATGATCTGCGCCTTCTTCGCGAGCTTCTGGTCGCGCGGCAGGCTCGTCGCGTACAGCTTGGCGAGCGCGTGATACGCGGCGAGCATGCGTGCGGTGCGCGGCAGCGACAGCGCCTGGCCGAGCGTCCATGCGACGTCCTCGGGCGAGCCCGGGCCGAACCGGATCTCGATCCAGTGGTCGGTCAGCACGTCGGCGATGTACTCGGCGAGGCTCTCGTTGAAGAATTGCTCGTCGGGGATGAACACCGTCGCGTGCACCGACTCGTGCAGGATCGTGTTCGCGAGGTAGGGCAGCGCATCGTCGCCGCCGCCGAGCATCGACGACGTCACCGGATCCTGGAACCAGCCGCCCGTCGAGTAGGCCGACGCCGGTCGCACCACCGCATCGAGCCCCTCGCGATCGAGCTCTTCCTTGAAGTGGACCGCGTCGTCTTCGTCGAACCAGCCGAGGCCGGGAAAGCAGCCGGCCACCGGGAAGCACCACGGTTTGGGACGGAACGCGAGCGGATCGGCGCCGCCGACGAACCACACCGTCGCCGCGCGATGGCCCTCGGGCAGCGACACGAACTTTTCGTAGTTGTGCTTGATGTTGAGCCCGTAGCTGCGCCCGTACTGCTTGATCGCCGGGATCTCGGCGAGCTCCATCGCCACGCGCAGCGGCGTGTCGGGGTCCTTGATCACCTTCTCGATCGGCTCCGCACGCCCGAGCAGATCGAGCTGGCCGCTCGCGCCTTGCGCGACGTACCGCACGTACAAGCAGCCGGTCGCGAGCACCGCCACGGCGGCGAGCGCTACCTTCACAGCTGTTCCGAGATCGCCTGGGCGAGCGCGTCGGCGCCTTCGAGCTTCCCCGTGGTCCAGCCGATGCCGAGCCCGGTGCCGTCGGCATGCTTGGGAATGATGTGGAAGTGCACGTGCGCCACGGCCTGGTGCGCCTCGGCGCCATTGTTCTGTAGCACGTTGAACGCGCGCGCCCCGGTCGCGGCGAGGATCGCGCGCGCGATGCGCGGCAGCACCTTGCCGATCGCCGCCGATGCCTCGGGCGAGAGCTGGTCGAGCGTCTCGGCCGGCTCTCGCGGGACCACGAGCGTGTGCCCGCGCGACAGCGGGTTCACGTCGAGGAATGCAACGACCATCTCGTCCTCGTAGACGCGGTGGCACGGGATTTCGTTGCGGAGGATCTTGCCGAAGATCGTGTCGGCCATCCCGGAAGCGTATCACCAAGCGTATGCTGGAGCGGTGAGGGCTTCGGTCGCAGCGGCGTTCCTGCTGCTCGGTTGCGACCAGCTGCTCGGGCTGACGCAGGTCCGCGCGAAGCCCGACGCGCCGGCGGCGAACGTGGTCACGGGCCGGGTCGTGCAGCACCTCGTCTCGAACAACTCCAGCTTCCAGCCGGTCGTCACCGACGACGTCATCCCGCGCGACCAGATCTCGCTCACCGCCACGCTCGACGACGGGATGCCGGCGCAGGTCGCGTACGAGGAGGACGGCACGTTCTCGTTCGGGCTCGAATCGCCCGGGCAAGCCTACGAGCTCGACGATACGGTCTACGGCGCCACCGGTAAGCTGCAGGTCTCGCTCCCACAGCTCGTGTTGTCCAACCGAGGCGCCGGCCGGCTCGACGCGCGCGCGAACGGTCGTTCGTTCCTGACGTTCGATTTTCCGGCGGGCGGCACCGCGACGAGCAGCGCCTGGGTGGTCTCCACCGGCCAGTACTCGCAGACCGACACCGGCCTGTTCGGTCCGCTCGTCAACTTCAACTGGCAGGCCGTGCAAGGCGCCGGCGTCGTCCCGGTCGGCCTGCTCGACGCGAGCGCCCACGATTACGTCTACGCGCTCGAGTACACGCCGAACGCCGTGGTGAGCTCGACGCCGTACACCATGATCGCGGCGGCCTCGGGGCAGTCGATCACGCAGCAGCTCGACGGCTCCTTGATGCTGGCGGCGCCGACCACGGTGCCGCCGAACGCGTGCATCCACTTCGCGACGCTCGGCGACTCCGAATACGCGCGCGTGAACGCCGCGCTGCCCGGCAGCTTTCCGGCCTACCAGGATTGGATCCTGTACTGGATGCCGGCTCCGGATGTGGTCGCGGGCGCCGGCGCGATCGACATCGCGAGCGGCGGCTACAAGAACGCGAACGATCTCGACCTGGCGCCGCCGGTCTACGTCCCGATGTCGGGCGGCCAGCTCGTGATCTCGTCGTTCGTCGGCGAGGGCGTGGCCGTGACCGCGCCCGGCTCGAGTCCGCTCGTGGTTTATAGCGGCAACCGGCGCGACGCGAAGATCACGGCCGGCGCGGCGGCCGGCTGCACCGGTGACGCCGTCGTCGGGCTCGCAGGCACGGTCGGGATCCCCGGGATTCCCGCGCTCGACGGCCACGTGCTCGATACGCCGGATCAGACGATCGCGATCACCGGCTCGCGGGTCGACGTGACGTGGCCGATCGCGGGCGCCGGACCGGTTCACGACGCCAACGTGCTGGTCTACGAGGTCATCGCCGCGTCGGGCGGCGTGACCACGATCTCTCCGGTCGGGGCGTCGATCATCGTGGTCGGCACGAGCGCGCACTTCGACGCGTCGCTGTTCCAGAGCCAGCATCGCTACCTCGTGCTCGTCGCCACGCACCTCAGCGAGCCGAACGCGGTGGATGGCGACTTCGACACGATGGCGTTTCCGATCGAGAGCGCGGATACGTGGTCGCAGCAGTTCGTCGTGCAGTGAGCGCGCGCTACATCGCGTCGGCGCAGCAGCGAAACCCGGTCGAGTAGTCCGAGTAGCTCGTGTCGTGCGCGGTCGTGACATACAGGCAGCCGTTGCCGTTGAGCATCGTGTCCACGTAGTAGCCCCCGCGAAACGTGCCGGCGGGATCCGCGGTCCACTCGTGCAGGTTGCCCATCATGTCGAATTCGCCGTCGGCGGTGACGCAGTCGGCGTGCGAGCCGGTGAGTGCGAGCCCGCCGGCCTCCTGGTTCAAGCAAGGACTGTCGAGGTGCGAGAAGATCCACGAATCGCTCGTGCCGTACAGCTCGACCGCGGGATGCACGGCGCGCGCGTCGTTGCACACGCCGGGCTCGCGCGTGTCGCCGTACGGGTACGTCGACATCGCGGTGCCCTGACACGCGCGCAGCCACTCGGCATCGCTGCACAGGCGCTTGCCGGCGGCGCTGCACGCCGCGGTCGCATCGAGCTGCGAGATGTAGGCTTGCGGGACCGCGCCGCGCAGCGACACCGCGCGCACGGTGTGGCCGGCCGGCGGGAAGTACGGCGACCACGGCTGCGTCCCGGTCGCGGCGTCCTCGACGAGCGACGCCTCGAACCGATCGATGCAGAACGCGCCGACGTGCGCCATGCCCGCCGGGCAGCCGGCATCGCCCGGCTCCTCGGTCAAGCACGCGTTCGGCTCGGGCACGGTGTCGGGATCGCACGCGATCGAGCCGGCGAACCGCGGCGTGCAGCACTCGAGGTTCGCCGGGCCGGCGCACAGTCCGGCGGTCGGCATGCGCGAGCCGTAGCAAGTCGAGACCTCGAGGCACGAGCCGGGGATCGAATTCGCGGTGCACGCCGGCGCGCTGCTCGCGAGCGCGGCATCGGGCGTGATCGGCGGCGCGCACGCGCTGGCGTCCTGCCCGGCGTCGCGCGGCGCGGCGCTGTCAGCGGCGCCGCCGTGATGGCTGCTGCACGCCGCGAGCAAGACGAGCAGGCGTGTCACGGATCGAACCGGTACCCCGAGCCGCGCACGGTGATGAAGTGGCGCGGCTGCTCGGCGTCCGCCTCGAACCGCTTGCGCAGCTGGCCGACGAAGTTGTCGACCGTGCGCACCGAGCCGACGTGCTGGCCCCACACGAGGCGGAACAGCTGGTCGCGCGAGAACACCTGCTTGGGATGGCGCGCGAAGAACGCGAGCAGCTCGAACTCGAGGTGGGTGAGCTTGATCTCGACGTCCGCGCGCCGGACGAGGCGCTGCGCCAGATCGATCGTGACGTCGTCGAACCCGAGCGTGTTGCTCGTGGTGGTCGCGACCGGTTGCACGGCGACCGGCTGGGCGCGGCGCAGCACCGCGTCGATGCGCGCGAGCAGCTCGGCGAGCGCGAACGGCTTGGTGACGTAATCGTCCGCACCGAGCCGCAGCGCGTTGACCTTGTCGAACTCGCCCTCGCGCGCCGAGACGACGATCACGGGCACGACGTTGTCCTCGGCGCGCAGCGCCTGCAGCACCTCGAGCCCGTTCTTCTTCGGCAGGTTGATGTCGAGCAGGACGAGCGCGAACTCCTGCTCGCTCGCCCGGCGCATCGCATCTTCACCGTCGCGCGCGACGACCGTGGCGCGCCCGGCCAGCTTCAGGTTCAGCGACAGCCCGGTCGCGATCGCTTCATCGTCCTCGACGATGAGGATCGTGCCGCCGCTGCTCACGCGTGCACCGGCGCGCCGTGCGGCTGCTGCTCGCGGGGCCGGCGCAGCCGCATGCGGAACACCGTCTCGCCGGGCCGCGACGCGAGCACGAGCTTGCCGCGGTGGCCGCGCACGATCGAGCGCACGAACGCCAACCCGAGCCCGACGCCGGGTTGGCCGCTCTCCACGGCGGCGCGACCGCGGTGGAACTGCTCGTAGAGCTCCTCTTGGTCCTCGCGCGCGATGCCGGGCCCGTTGTCTCGCACGGCGAGCTCGATCCAGCGCCCGGCCGCGCGCGCCTCGATCGCGATGCGCTTGTCGGTGCCGGTGTACTTCCACGCGTTGGTGAGCAGATTCACGATCGCGCGCACGAGCGTCGGCCGATCGCCGATGACGAACAGCCCCGGTTCGAGATCGCGCGCGATCGGCGTCGGCAGCGCCAGCGTGCACGCGTCGAACGCGGCGACTGCTTCCTCGCATAGCTCGCGCACGTCGACCGGATCGCGCGCGAATACGAACGCGCCCGACTCGAGACGCGACAGCTCGAGTACGCGGCCGACGAGCTGCTCGAGTCGATCGGTCTCGCGCGCCAGCAACGACAGCACCTGCGCCTTCTCGGCATCGGCGAGGCGCGAGTCGCGCAGCGAATCGATGAGCAACCGCAGCGACGTGACCGGCGTGCGCAGCTCGTGCGACACGCTCGATACGAAGTCGTTCTGCACGCGCACGAGCGACGCGCCCTTCGTGACGAAGATCGACACCAGGATGTAGCCGGTGATGCAGCTCGTGCAGAACGTCAGCACGAGCACGCCGGAGAACAGCGTCGGCAGCGAGCTGCCCATCGCGAGGAGCAGGATGCCGATGCCGGTCATCGCGATGGTGGGCACCAGCACGGCGAGCATCAGGACGACCTGAGCGCGCCGGAGCTGGAGATTGGCACGCGGAAACCGCACGACTTCACTATGCCACGTGCCAGGACCGCGCCATGCGGCGGATCGGCATCGCCTTGCTGCTGCCCGGGCTTGCCCACGCCGACTGCCATCCCGTCGGCCCCGAGCTCGACGGCCTCGACATCTCCACGCGCGAGCGGCGGCTCGCGATCTCCGCGAAGCTACGCTACCCGGCGAGCTACCGCATCGACATCATCCGCCGCGGCGAGCCGGTGGAGCTTCACGTCGACGGCAAGCGACTCGCGCACATCGCGTACGTGCGCGGGGACGCCGTGCAAATCCCAGATCACGCCGACCGCGGCGAGCGCCCGCAGCACGTAATACGTGACGTCGATCTCCCACCAGTAGAAGCCCTGGCGCGCCGACACCTGATAGTGGTGATGGTTGTTGTGCCAGCCTTCGCCCATCGTGATCAGCGCGAGCACGGGGTTGTTGCGCGAGTCGTCGGTCGTCGCGTAGCGCTTGCGGCCCCACAGATGCGAGAGCGAGTTGATCGTGAACGTGCCGTGCCAGCACAGCACCTGGCACAGCGCGAAGCCCCACACGAGCGCGAAGAAGCCGCCGAGCACGTAGGTCAGCGCCATCGCCGACAGCATCGGCACGAACCAGTAGCGATCGAGCCAGCGCAGCTCCGGGTACTTCGCGAAGTCCTTGATGCGCACGTCATCAGTGCCTTCGAGATCGCGCGCGAGGATCCAGCCCACGTGCGCCCACCAGAAGCCGGACTGCCTGACCGAGTGCAGATCGCCGCGCTCGTCCGACAGCTTGTGGTGCACGCGGTGATGCGCCGCCCACCACAGGACGCCTTTTTGCCCGGTCATCTCGGCGCCGAACGCGAGCACGGCTTGAAACCAGCGCGACGTCTTGTAGCTGCGGTGCGAGAAGTAACGGTGATACGCGGCGGTCACGAAGAACATGCGTGGCACGTACAGCGCGAAGCACAGCGCGAGGCCCAGCCACGAGAACCCGAGCACGGCGAGGCCTGCCGCGGCGAGCACGTGGATGGCCCAGAACGGGATCGTGTGCGCGCTGAAATACGTACGGCGCCAGCCTCTAGCACGCGCCGTTTCGACTGCATTCACGTCCACAGCCTAGCGATCGTAGCCGACGCGGCCGGGCCGTTGCGGTCATGAATCGGTCAGAGCTACCGTGCGCGGCATGAAATACCGCAACTTGGGCGGCGCCGGCGTCAAGGTCTCGTCGCTGTGCTTGGGCGCGATGACGTTCGGCGAGGCCGACGACAAGTCGTTCATGCACGGGGCGGGCGCCGACGAGGCGACCACCTTCGCGATCCTCGATCGCGCGCTCGCCGCCGGCGTCAACTTCATCGACACCGCCGACGTCTACGGTCAGGACGGGCTCTCGGAGCGCGTGCTCGGCCGCTGGATGGCGCAGCGCGGCGTGCGCGACCGGGTCGTGCTCGCGACCAAGTTCCGCTTCACGATGGGCGACGGGCCAAACCGCGCGGGCGCGTCGCGCTATCGCATCCGCAAGTGCTGCGACGATTCGCTGCGCCGGCTCGGCACCGATCGCATCGACCTCTACCAGATCCACATGCAGGACATCACGGTGGCCGAGGACGAGACGCTGCGCGCGCTCGACGACCTCGTCACCGCGGGCAAGGTGCTCTACATCGGCTGCTCGAACTACGCCGCGTATCGGCTGATGCACTCGCTGTGGCTGTCGCGCACCGGCGGCCTCGCGCGCTACGTGACGCTGCAGGCGCAGTACAGCCTGATCGTGCGCGACCTCGAGCGCGAGCACGTGCCGCTGTGCCGGCAGGAGGGCGTCGGCATCCTGCCGTGGTCGCCGCTCGCGGCTGGGTTCCTGTCGGGCAAGTTCGAGCGCGGCAAGCCGCCCGATGCCGGCGCGCGCCTCGGCCTGAAGGATCGCTTCAAGCGCTACGACACCGACCGCAACTGGCGCGTGCTCGACGCGGTGCGTGCGGTCGCCGGCGAGCTCGGCGCGACGCCCCCGGCGGTGAGCCTCGCGTGGCTGCTCGCGAAGCCGCAGGTCAGCTCGGTGATCTTCGGCGCGCGCACGGTCGAGCAAGTCGACGCCAACCTCGCCGCGGCCGAGCTCGAGCTCGCGCCTGCACAGGTCGATCGCCTCGATCAGGCCTCGGCGTTCGAGCTCGGCTACCCGTACGAGTTCATCAAGGCGACCCAGGCGCTCTGGTGATCACGGCAGCGCGATCGCGTTGCGCAGGCACAGCTGCGCCATCGCGGGCTGCTGCGGGCGCGTGAGCCTCGCGAAGTACGCCTTCGCCTTCGTCGCGTTGCCGGCGTTGCATGCGGCGAGCAGCGCGACGCGATACAGGCTCGGATCGGGGCGGCAGCGCAGCGAGCCTTCGAGGAGCGCGAGCGCGGACGTGTACTGGCCAAGCGTGATCGCCTGCTGCGCGCGCTGCGCGAGCTTGTCGGCATTGCACGCGCGCACCGCGACGGTCGCCGCGTGCGGAGAGGTGCGCGCGAGCCGATCGATCTCGTCGGCGGCCTGCTCCTTGTAGACGGATTCGTCGTCGATGCGATCGAGCCAGCGATACGCCTCGGTCAGGTCCTTCGCGGTCACCTGATCCTGGACCTTCACCATGTAGGTCGCGTTGCGCGCCTCGATCACCCCCATCGTGGTCAGCTCGCGAACGACCGGATCGCCCGCCGGCACCGAACGCGCCAGCTCGTCGGCACACAGCAGCAACTCGTCCCACTGGCGCGCGCCGGCGAACTTGCGGCACGCGAGCTCCTTCGCGGTGCGATCGGCAGAAGTGGGCATCGGCGCAGGCGCGGGCGGCGGCGCGATGACCGCAGCGACATGCGCGTCGGGTAGCGCGGCGACCGAGTGCGCGGGGCCGCGCGCGATCAGCCAGACCGGCACGAGCACCGCCGCGACGGCCGCGGCGCCGGCGGCGAACCACCACGCGCGTTGCGCGCGCGAGCGCCGCGTGTCGACCGCACCGGCGGCGCCGCCGAGCGTGGTGTCGGGTGGCTCCGGCGGGTCCTCGGCCGCTTGCGTGAGACCGCGCGCCCAGCGTTCGCCGCGCGCACACGCCGCGATCGCCTCGCGCACGCGCTCCATCGACTGCGGCCGATCGGCGGGATCCTTCGCGAGCATCGTCGTGACGAGCACGTCGAGATACGCCGACACTTCGGGCCGCAGCGCCCGCGGTCGCGGCACCGCCGCGAGCTGGTGCTTCGCGATCAGCTCGCCGGCATCGCCCTCGTACGGCGATTGCCCGCACAGCATCTCGTAGAGGATGCAGCCGAGCGTGTAGATGTCGCTGCGGTGATCGACCTTCGCGCTCGATCGGCACTGCTCCGGCGACATGTAGCGCGGCGTGCCGAGCATCATCATCGAGTGCGTGTGCACGCCGGTGACCTCGTTGCCGAGGTCGGCGTCGTTGAGCTTCGCGATGCCGAAGTCGAGGATCTTGACGCGCTCGCCGCCCGGCAGCGACGCATCGAGAACGAGGATCACGTTGTCGGGCTTGAGATCGCGATGCACGATGCCGCTGTTGTGCGCGGCCTCGAGCGCGGCCGCGAGCTGACCGGCGAGCTCCATCGCGGTCTCGATCGCGAGCCGGCCCTTCGCGAGGCGGTCGCCGAGGCTCCCGCCGGCGAGCAGCTCCATCGCGATGTACACGCTGCCGTCGGCGGCCGAGCTCGGGTCCTCGACGTGCCCGCACTCGTACACCGTGACGATCCCGGGATGGACGATCTTCGCCGCCGAGCGCGCCTCCTGGAGAAAGCGATGCAGCACCGGCACGCGCGACACGTACTCCGCGCGCAGGAACTTCATCGCGAGGTCGCGATCGAGCTCGGTATCGCGCGCGCGATACACGATGCCGTAGCCACCGTGCCCGAGCTCCTCGCGGATCTCGTACTTCCCGATCCGCAAGCCGTAGGTGAAGGCTTTCACCGCCTCCAGTGTATCAGCCCGTCGAGGTCACTCGTTCGGGTTCTGGCTCGGTGCCGGGTTCCGCCGCCGCGGCCGGCTGCGGATCCTCGAGGCGCCGATAGAGTGAGCGCCGGTTCATGCCCAGGATGCGTGCGGCCTGCGTCTTGTTGCCGTTGCATGCCGCGAGCACGTAGCGCGCGTAGCGCCGCTCCATCTCGTCGAGCGTGACGAGCTCGGTGGGCGAGCTCGTCGCGATCACCATGGTCTGCCGCGTCTGCTGCAGCTTCTCGGGCAGGTCGTCGACCGTCACCTGGTCGAGACGCGACAGCGCGACCGCGCGCTCCATGCAGTTCTCGAGCTCGCGCACGTTGCCCGGCCAGTCGTACTCCACGAGCAGGCGCGCGGCCGCCTCGGAGATCCCGTCGACCGCCTTGCCCGCGCGCGCGGCGATCTTGCGCAGGAAGTACTGCGCGAGCACGAGGATGTCGTTGGGCCGCGTGCGCAGCGGCGGCACCGGAATCGCGACGACGTTGATGCGATAGAACAGGTCCTCGCGGAACCGCTTGTCCTGGACTGCTTCTTCGAGGTCCTTGTTGGTCGCGGCGATGATGCGCGCGTGGACCGGGATCTCGTGGTCGGCGCCGACCGGCCGCACCGTGCGCTCTTGCAGCACGCGCAACAGCTTCACTTGCATCTCGAGCGGCATCTCGCCGATCTCGTCGAGCAGCAGCGTGCCGCCTTGCGCCTGCACGAACAACCCGGTGCGCGCGTGCTTCGCGTCGGTGAACGCGCCGCGCACGTGACCGAACAGCTCGCTCTCGAGCAGCGGCGCCGGCATCGCCGCGCAGTTGATCGCGACGAACGGCTGATCGCGCCGCGGCGACAGGTTGTGGATCGCACGCGCGACGACTTCCTTGCCGCTGCCCGATTCGCCGGTGACGAGCACGGTCGCATCGCTGTCGGCGACGCGGCGCACGAGCTCGAGTGTCTCGCGCATCGCCTGACTCGTGCCGACGATGCCCTCGATGCCGACCTCCTGCTTCGTCGCGCGCAGCCGGCGCAGCTCGCGCTTGAGCGCCAGTTGCTCGAGCGCGCGCGAGATCGCGATCGTGAGCGCCTCGAGCTTCACCGGCTTGGTCAGGAAGTCGTACACGCCGGCGCGGATCGCACCGATCGCGGCGTCGAGACCGCCGACGCCGGTGATGATGATCGTCATCATGTCCGGATCGATCACGCGCAGCTGCTGGCACAGCTCGACGCCGTTCATGCCCGGCATCTGGAAATCGGTGACGACGAGATCGAGGCACTGCGACTGCGCGCGCTTCAAGCATTCCTCGGCCGACAAGACGTACTCGGAGGCGAATCCGCGCTCGCGCAACGCCTCGCTGAACATGCTCGCGGTGTCGAAGTCGTCGTCGACGACCAGGATCGTTGGAGGTGTCACGACACCTTGCATGGTACAGCTACGTACCACGCCGGTGTGGAGCCGCGGCGAAATCCCTCGTTGCGCGCAGTTAGGAAGACATCGTGACGCCAGCGCACGACGAGCGCTGGAGCACGGTGCGATCGAGTGCGATTTCGGTGGTACGGGCCCGCACCGGCGAGGCATGGTTTGATCGCAATGAAGTCCGACGCGGGTTTCTCTACCGCGGGGAGAGTCGCCGCAGCGGGCTGGCTGCAGGCGCGTGCTCTTCAGACGATCGGCGGTGCGCGCTGGCACGTCGAGATCGCGCTCGACGTCGTCGATCAGCCTGCCAGCGCCGAGTACGACGAGCGCACCGCTTCGCGCTTTCACATCGAAATCTTCGGCGAGGAGTGGGGATTCTTTTTCTGTCACGCCGGGCGCGCCTCGTGGATCCGCGTGACCGATGTCGCGTTCGTGCACGGCCGCGACGAGTTCGGGCTGCTCGGCGTGACGCCCGACCTGTCGCAGATCGGTGCACTGGTGCGCGCGCTGGAGGCGCGCCACGCGATCAAGTTCCAGCGCAAGTGGGCGCTCGTGCGGACGAGCCTGGTCGACGCCGAGCCCGCGATCCGCGCGTGGGTCGAGACCCTATAGCGTCTCGAGCCAGGTGCGGATCGCCGCCTCGCCGCCGTCGATCGTCGTGCGGACCACCGCGTTGTCGCGATCGAACGCGATCGCGTGCTTGTCTTCGAGCTCGCGGAGCAGCGCGCCGATCTCGCGCAGCGATGGCGTCGAGCGGAGCAAGCTGTGGTCGTCGCGGCCGTGGATGAACGGGACGTCGGTCACGCGGATCCATGACATCCGCTCGCCGGCGCTGAACCGATAGCCCCATTCCTCGGCATAGATCTCGAGCTCGAACCGGGTCGGCTGCTCGGTCGAGACCGCGAGCTCGATCTCGACGCGCCACTTCGGATCCCGCGGATAAAGCTCGCGCGCCGCCAGCCACGCGGCCGAGGCGATCGGGCCGGTGTTCGTGGACAAGCCGCGCGGGGTGCCGATCGGATGCCGTGTCGGCGAGCCCGGCGGGTTGACTCGCCGCGAGGTCACGAATCGCAGGCTAGACACCGGCGCGACCGAGAACAACTACAAAAACTTCGACGCACGGCGCAACGCTACCTGGGCGCACGGTGTGCGGATCCGCTCGCAGCCGCCGGGCTCGCGCGCTGCATCTACGTCGCGTGTGTAGGAGGCTACATGTCGAGAGCGCCGTTATTGATGGTCGCGTGCGTGTTGGGATGCCACGGACAGACACCGGCGCCGAGCGCTGACGGCGCACCGGTCGTGAAGTACTCGCCCGACCAGATCCGGCGCGGCGCCTACGTGGCGGCGATCGCCGGCTGCACGACCTGTCACACGCCGCTCATGCCCGACGGCAAATTACACGACCACAGCCGCGAGCTCGGCGGCGGCAACTTGCTGCCGCTTCCCGACGGCACGGTCGCGTACGCGCCGAACATCTCCGCCGATCGCATCACCGGCATCGGCGCGTGGAGCGACCTGCAGATCCTCGGCGCGATCCGCGAAGGCATCGCGCCCGCCGGGCATCGCCTCGCGCCGATCATGCCGTACGCGTACTACAACCGCATGACCGACGAGGACGCGACCGCGCTCGTCGCGTACCTGCGCACGCAGCCGCCGATCGCGAACCGCATCCCCCACGTGCATCACCACGGCGTGCGGCCGGTCGCGGTCGCTGCTTCGCGCCATTACGTCGATCGCGACGGCGATTCGATCGCGCACGGCGAGTATCTCGCGACGCTCATGCATTGCGGCGCGTGCCACACACCCGACGCAGGCCCGGCCGCGCACCAACCGTTCGCGGGCGGGACGCGGTTTCGCGAGGTCGTCGCGCCGAACATCACGAGCGATCTCGAGACCGGCATCGGCTCCTGGCACGAGGGCGACATCGCAGAGGCCGTGCGAGGGATGAAGGATCGCGACGATCAACCGCTGCGCGCGCCGATGGCCGACTACGCCGAGGCATGGAGCAAGCTCACCGAGTCCGACGCGCGCGCACTCGCGGCGTACATCGCTTCGCTGCCGCCGGTGGTGCACGACGTGAATCGCGAGCAGGCTCCGCCGCAAAGCGCTCGCCGCTAGTCGTGCTGGCGAGCCGAGCAGTAGCGTTCCGCGAGCGCGAGCACCTCGCGGCGGCGGATCGGCTTGCGCAGCGCGAGCTCGACGCCGACGTCGAGCACCGGCTCCGCTTCGACGCCCGTCATCACGACCGTGGGGATCCGGATCCAGTCGCGGTGGCGCCGCTGCTGCTGGCGAAATTGCGCGCCGTCGCAGCGGGGCATCTGGACGTCGAGCAGGATGAGCTCGGGGCGGATCGTCGCGAGGAGCTGGAGCGCTTCTACGCCATCGGCCGCGGTCACGACGGTATAGCCGGCGTGATTCAACACAGCGGACAACATGTCCCGCGCCTCGTCATCATCGTCGATGACGAGGACCGAGACGGTGCGCATCGCGTGCGCCTCGGTCGTACCGTCCAGAGCTGATTCGAGATTCGCCACTCTGATCAAAACCTACCCGTGCTCCAGCAACGCCGCCAGCGAGCAGGTGCGCACGCGCAAGATCAGAGATTTTCTCGCGATGATTCTTGCTTGCCACGAGTGACTCGTCACCGCACGCTGTGCGGCGATGAAGTACTTCGCCGTCACAGTAGTAACGCTCGCCGTAGCCGTGGGCTGTAGCCCCAACGATTCTGGCAGCACGAAAGAGCAGTGCGCCTCGCTCACCACGACGACCGCCGCGCCTCCATCGCCATGGACGGGCTCGGTGTTCACGATCGTGATGGAGAACAAGAGCCGGGGAGACATCTTCGGAAACTCGTCGGCGCCGTTCATCAACGGGCTCGCGAAGGCGAATGCCGCCGCGATGGGCTACCACGACTCGTACGTTCACCCGAGCGAGCCGAACTACCTGGAGATGGTGGCGGGCGAGAACTTCGGGATCCTCGATGACAATGATCCCGCGTCGCACTCGATCGACGCGACGTCGCACATCGCCGACCAGCTCGAGCTCGCCGGGCTTACGTGGAAGGCGTACGAAGAAGGCATGGGCGACGCATGCGGCCTGGTCTCGCACGGCCGCTATGCGGCGAAGCACGATCCGTTCGTTTATTTCGACGACATCAACGGCTGGGACGGCAAACAGTTCCAGCCGTCGACGCGCTGCCAGGAGCACGTCGTCGACTTCAGCCAGCTCGACGCCGACATCGCGGCCAAGCAGATCCCGAAGTACGCATTCATCACGCCGAACCTCGACGACGACATGCACGACGGCACGATCGCGCAAGGCGATCTCTGGCTGTCGACCGAGATTCCGAAGCTCATGGCGACCGACGCGTACAAGAACAACGGCGTCATCTTCTTGCTGTGGGACGAAGGCAGCGGCTCGGTCACGGCGGGCGATGACCCGCCGTTCATCGCGATCTCGCCGATGATCGTGGCCGGCATGCAGTCGAAGACGATCTACGACACGAGCTCGTACTTGAAGACGGTCGAAGGCATCCTCGGCGTCGACTCGGTGCCGTGCGCCAAGGACCCGTCGTCGGTCAGTGCGATGAGCGACCTGTTTACCGTGCCCGTCGCGGCGGCGGCGGCGGCACACTGACCTGATCGCTCAGCGTTTCGAGGAACGCGAGCAGGTCGGCCTGGTCACGCGCGTCGAGCGGCAAGTGGCCGACGCGCGCATCGACGTTCGCGAGCACCTCGGCGGCCGGCCACGGGCAGATCGCCTGGCTGCCCGCCGCGCGGCTGCAGGTCGCGACGTCGCGCGAGCCGGTGTCGCGCGTCGCGAGGAAGTCGAGCAGGAAGGCGAGGTTCTCGAAGTAGCCGTCGTGCGAGTACGGCGCCGTGTGCGCGATGTTGCGCAGCGTCGGCACGCGGAACTTTCCGTCCTGGGCCGGATCGCCGACGATCGCGCCGAGGCCGAGATCCGGTGAGCCGTCGGCGGCGTACTTCGGCACGCCGAGGTTGGCGTAGCCGTAGTCGGTGAACATCGGCGCGGGGTGGCAGCTCGCGCAGTTGCCGCGCGCCGGATCCTCGAACAGAGCAAGGCCGCGGTGCTCGGCCGGCGTGAACGTCGCGGTGCCGGCCATCACGTGGTCGTACTTCGACGAGAATGGTGCGAGCACGGGCGAACGCTCGTACGCCGCGAGCGCGTCGCCGACGTGGGCGAACGCGTCGTCGACGTCGTCGAGCGCGTGCGGGCCGTACAGCTCGAGGAACTGCTCCGCGTACGGTGCGTGGCGCACGTGATCGACGACCGTGGCCTTGTCGGGGTTGTTCATCTCGCGCGGGTTCATCAGCGGACCGGCGGCCTGCTCCTCGAGCGTGGCGGCGCGGCCGTCCCAGAACAGGCCGCCGACCCAGCGCTGGTTCGCGTCGTCGAAGTGAAGCGGCGGCACGTACGCCGAGTACAGCAGGCTCGGCGTGTTGCGCGTGCCGAACCGGCCCTGCACGACGCCCATCGAGGTCGTGTGATCGCCCTCCGGATCGCGAAACGTGAACTGCGGGTGGTGGCAATCGGCGCACGCCTGGCCGGTCGGGTTCGACATCCCCGGATCGGAAAACATGCGCGCGCCGAGCTGATCCTTCGTCACGGACGAGCCGTCGACCGAGCATCCGCACGCGAGCACGAGAGCGCACGACCACCGCATCGCCACAGCATGCGGTGCGCGCGCGCCGCCGCCAAGTCAGCGCATTTCTGAGTGGCCCATCGCGGCGCGGCAAGTCTTGGCGTAGAGGTCTCGGAACAAGTCGCGCGGATCGGTGATCGCCTTGACCGCATCGTAGTTGCGGCGGTTCCAGATCGTCCAGAACTCGTCCTCGCCGTAATAGTTGTGTGCGATCAGCGTCTTGATGCCGCCGAGCTCGACCAGCTTTTCTTCGATCATGCGATGCACGTTGCGGTCGCCGTGCTGGCGCATGCCGTAGATCGCGAGATCGAGGAACAGGTCGTCGTCGAGCTTGCGCCAGAACGAATCGGCGAGCCATGGATAGTCGTGGACGCGCCGGTACGGCACGCACCACATCGGAAAAAATCCGATCTCGCGCTCGTACCACGCCATGAACTCGGGTGCCTTCGAGAACGGCACGAACACGTCGAGGGTGACGGTCGGCTTCTCGGTGCGCAGCAGCCAGTGCAGCTTGTTGCCGAGCGTGAGCCACTGCGTCGACGTCATCAGCTTGCCGAACAGCACGCGGCCGATCAGCGACTTGGGCCGCACGTTCGTGACGCCGCGGTCATAGCGGAAGAAGTAGTCCTGCGTGCGCAGGTAATCCTCGCGGCGCGTGCGCGTCGAGCGGTAGTAGACCCGCACCCAGTCGTAGCGGTGCGTGTACGGCGCCTTGTCGACGAAGCGCCCGACGCTCAGCACGTAGCACGACGGCGAGTGGATGATGCCGTCCATGAACTCGACGTCGTGCTCGTCGGTGTGGCGGCGGATCGACGCGCGGTACGATTCGAGATCGTCGTGCGTCTCGTAGACGACGTGGACGAACGGCTTCGCGGGTACCAGCTCGAACGCGAGCTTGGACAGGATGCCGAGCGTGCCGAACGAGCCGTGCATCATCTCGAACACGAGGGCATGGTCGTTGTCGCGGCGGCACGTCAGCACCTGGCCGCTCGCGGTGATCACTTCGTATTCGATGCAGGTGTCGTGGAACCCGCCGCGCTCGAACGACATCGACTCGATCGAGCAACCCGACACCGCGCCGCCGATCGTGATCGTCTTCAGCTCGGGGACGACGATCGGCACGAGCCCGTGCTCGAGGGTCGCAGCGACGAGGTCGACGAACGTGACGCCGGACTCGGCGATGCAGATCCGGCGCACCGGATCGATCTCGAGGATCGCGGTCAGGTCGCCGACGTCGATCTTGTCGTCGCGGTGACGCAGATCGTGAGCCTTGGGGACCTGATGCGAGACCGACTTCTTGCGCAGCGAAACCGGGCGCGTGCCGGGATGCGCGGCGAGCTGGCGCGCGATCCGCGCGACCTTGTCGTCATGGTGCTGTTGTTCGGCGAGCGAAGTCTCCACGCTGTAACTGCTCCTTGAGATCGAACCAACGCGCTGCAGCGTGATCCGGATCCGAGTGACAAGCCTCGGCCAACGCCGCGAGCTCGCAGTGTAATGGTTCGCGGGCGTACGAAGCGAGCTGTTGCAGGATGTCGGCGAGGCCGGCGAGATCGCCGTGCGCGCAGGCCCAGTCACCACCGAAACACAGCTCGCCGATGCGGGGTGGGCGTGGAACCGTCACGGCGCCATGGTCATACAAGCGACGTGCCCGGCCGGCGCAGCGCGAACGGCGCATCGCCGGCCCGGGCGCCGTGCGCCGACGCTACGAGTGCGCGGAGCTGGTGTGCTCGGGCTCCGCGACGAGCGGGACGAACTGGACGGCGCCGAGCATCTCGCGCCGGAATCGCGCCGGCGCGGTGCGCGTGATGCGCACGAGCTCCTGCAAGGTCGCATCGCCGAGCGGGATGACGAGCCGGCCGCCGACAGCCAGCTCCTCGAGCAGCTCGCGCGGCAGCTCCGGGCCGGCGGCGGCCACGACGATCGCCGCGTACGGCGCATGCTCGGGCCAGCCATGCGTGCCGTCGCCGCAGCGCACCGCGACGTTCACGCAGCCGAGCGCGTCCAGCCGGTCGCGCGCGGTGTCGGCGAGCTCGGCATGGCGCTCGATCGTGAACACGCGGCGCGCGATCCGCGCGGCGACCGCCGCTGCGTAGCCGGATCCCGTACCGATCTCGAGGACGTCGTCGTCGTCGTCGAGGTCGAGCGCCTCGGTCATCAGCGCGACGATGTATGGCTGCGAGATGGTCTGGCCGGCCGCGATCGGCAACGGGTGGTCGGCATACGCCTCGGCCGCGAGCTCGGAGGAGACGAACGCCTCGCGCGGCACCTCGGACATCGCATCGAGCACGCGCGGATCTCGGATGCCGCGCGCGCGCAGCTGCGTGGCCACCATGCGCGTGCGTCGTGCGCGCTGATCGATCATGTCTGCGACATCAGCATCACGCGTGCCGGCCCGGCGTTTGCTCCTTCTTTAGGCGCGACAACCAAAAGGAGGGTGTGATGGCCAACTTGATGAAGAAGAACGGCGGACAGAATGAAATGCAGACCTCGCAGTGGGATCCGTGGCGGGCGATGCGGGATCTGCTGCGCTGGGATCCGTTCCGCGAGATGGCGCCGGCCGCGGCGGCGTTCGACCGCTCCACGTTCGCGCCCACGTTCGACGTGACCGAGAACAAGGATGCCTACGTGTTCAAGGCCGACGTGCCGGGCGTGAAGCAGGACGAGCTCGAGATCACGACGACGGGTAACCGCATCCAGATCTCCGGCAAGCGCGACGTCGAGCAGGAGAACACGAGCGACACGGTCTACACGTACGAGCGCCAGTACGGCTCGTTCAGCCGCACGTTCACGCTGCCCGACGGCGCGGACATCGCGAACGCGAAGAGCAAGCTCGAGGCGGGCGTGCTGACGCTGGTCGTGCCGAAACACGAGACGGCGCAGACGAAGAAGATCGAGGTCAAGGCCGGCGCGCCGAAGTCGTGAGGAGCTCCTCGACGGTCGCGGTCAGCTCCGCGACCTTCACCGGCTTGGTCAGGTAGCGAAAGAACCCGGCGTCGCTGGACCCGACCGCGCCGCGCATCAGCTCGGCGAGCCGCTTCGAGATCGTGAGGCCGATGCCGGTGCCCTCGATCGGCCCGGCCTCCTGACCGGCGCGCTGGAACGGCTCGAAGATCCGGTCGAGCTTGTCGGTCGGGATCCCGATGCCGTCGTCGATCACGGTGACGCGTACGGCCGAGCCCGTGCGCTCGACGCGAAACGTCGCATGGCAGAGCGCATCGGTGCGAGCTTGTCCACGGTGCGCCGGTACGAAGGCGACCGGCTCCATCCACACGTCGCGGAGGATGGAACGCATTGGTTCGACCCCAAGGAGGTCACGGCGCTCGCTGCATCGCGCGAACCAGGCGATCGCACGCGGCAGCATCCGTAACGCGCAGCCAGCTGCAGACGCTCGCACGCGTGGCGAGATCGCGGCGCTGGTGTTCGAGCGCTTCGAACAGCGCCAGTCGCACGCGGAGATCGTGATCGGCTTGCGAATCGAGCCCGAGCTCGTCGGCGAGCTATTCGAGCAATACTGCTTCGGCCTCACGGAGCGTCAGTTGCGCAAGCGCGAGCCACGCGTTCCGCTGGTCGAAGACATCGAAACGGTCACCGGCGCTGAACTCGTGAAACAGCGTACGGATTCGATCCGCCGGGCGTGCGCTGGGAGCTAATCGAGCATCTCGCGTGAACGCATCGCTGCTACACTGAGAATGCAGATGGCAACCACGAAGACCGGCACGGTGCACGGCAAGACGATCGAGCTCGAGAGCTCGGTTCCCGAGCTTGATGGAAAGCGCGTGCGCGTGGTGCTTGAAGCCGTGGACGAGCAGCGTCTCACGTCGGAGCAGCAGGGCGAGCTGTGGAAAGCGTGGGTCGCGCGCGGACCTCAGGGGCCGATCGATGATGGCGCCGACACCGAGCTTCCGTGATCGAGCGCGGCGATATCCGGTGGTTTCGGTTTGACGCACCGGACAAGCGCCGGCCCGTCCTCGTGCTTGGACGCGATGACGTTCTGCCGTCGCTCTCCCAGATTCCGATCGTTCCGCTCTCGACCCAGATTCGCGGCCTACGCTGGGAAGTGCAACTATTCGCAAGCGATGGCTTACCCAGCGATTGCGTGCTCAAGCCCGAGTGGATCAAGACTGTCGATCGCAGCGCGATCTGCCCACGGATCGCGACGTTCCCGCCGGCGCGGTGGCACGAGCTCTCGGCCGCACTTCTCGACGTGCTAGGTCTCGCCGACACCTAGATCAGCCGGTCGGCTCTTTGCTCGTTCGGCCGTTGTACTGCTCGTCGGTGACCTTCTCGAGCCAGTTCACGTTCTTGCCGTCGACGGATTCCTGGATCGCGATGTGAGTCATCGCCGTGGTCGGCGCGGCGCCGTGCCAGTGCTTCTCGTCCGGCCCGACGGTGACGACATCGCCGGGTCTGATCTGTTCGATCGGACCTCCCCATCGCTGATGCAGGCCGCACCCCGTGGTGACGATCAGCGCCTGTCCGAGTGGATGCGTGTGCCAGTCGCTGCGCGCACACGGCTCGAACGTGACGTACGCGCCTGCGACCCGACCCGGCGCGATCGCCTGGAACAGCGGATCGAGCCGAACGGTTCCGGTGAAATGTTCCGCAGGCGCCTTCTGCGATGGCTGCGAGCCAGCTCTCTTGATGTCCATGTTCGACTCCTTCCGACTAGAACGGCTTGTAGCCGGGCTGTTTCTACAGCGTCCCGCGCTTGAGATGGTTCCTGCGCCTGTTGGCGATCGAGAGCGCCGCTCGGACATTTAGTGAGATGGCGGAAGCGCATGGGAATCGAACCCACCATGCCGCTGCTCGCGCAGAGCATCATCGGTTTTGAAGACCGAGGCCGTCACCAGATCGGCGCGCGCTTCCAGCGCGGAAGCTACATGGAAATCGCGGGGCCGCCAACCGGTGTCCGCGCCGGGCGCTACTGGATCGGGAAGCGGACCAGCGCGTAGATGTTCGCGCCGTTCGCGAGCATCACGACGTCGGGTGTCGCGGCGACGGCCGCGGATGGGCTGGTCGTGATCTCGTTGACGGGGGCGAGATCGTTGCCGTTCCAGTGGGCGAGCCCGGCCATGACCGCTTCGCGGGCGACTGCTTCGGTGAACCAGATGTCGGTCGCGCTCGTGCCCGACGCGCGGCGTGCGCCGGTGGCGAGATCGGTCCACGTCAGCAGCCCGTTCGACGCGACGCCGATCGAGATGTGATCCTGCCCGCACAGCACGATCGTGCCATCGGGAAGGACCGCGAGGTCCTTGCCTTGGTTGTCGGGGATCGCGTGCAGCGCCTCCCACGTGTTGGTTTGCGTGTCGAGGTGCTCGACGCCGAGCATCGGCGGGTCGAGCACCGCGGCGTAGAGCTCGCCCGAGGCCGACGTCGCGAGCGCGATCACGCGTCCGGGGGGCGGAGCCATGCTCGTGCAAGCCGTCGACGCCAGGCTCGTCTGGAACTCGTACATCGCGGTCGCCATCGTCGAGCGGTCGAAGGTCGCGACGTAGCCGTTCCTGCCGCCCGTGCCCGCGATCGACGTCGGCGCTTCCGTGCCGCTGAACGTGCACAGCGTGCTTTGCATCGACGGCCCTGCCGAGTAATACGCCGCCGAGTCACTCGCGATGTAGATGTCACCGCCGGAGACGCTCACGTCGGCGATCTGCTCGCCCGCGGCCGACATGAAGTCGGGCGGGCCACCGGCGAGCACGTCGACCACCTGGTTCGCGCCGCTCATCGTGTCGCTCCAGCCGATGAAGCTGGTCCCGTAGGCGGCGACGCCGGCGAACGTGAGGCTCACGGCTCCGTCGAGCCCGAGCAGGCTTGAAGTCATCGGCGTCAGTACATCGGCGGCGGCTCCCCACGTGACGACGTGGCCGTCCGGCATCAGTCCGAGGTGCACGCCGACCTGATCCCACTGACCGAGCTCGATCGGCGGCGCGTTCGGCGCGAGCCACCAC
>DASXCY010000034.1:0-18748 GCA_036490935.1 Kofleriaceae bacterium
GCGAGCTCGCACGCCAGTTGCCAGGCGCGCGCCGCGCGTGACCCCGGCGACGTGACCGCGAGCTCGGCGACGCGATCGTGCGCGCCCGCCGCGGTCTCGACGAGCCACGCGCCGTGACGCTCGCGCGCCGCGACGTGCGCCGGCATGCGCCGCTCGATCGCCGCGATCGCGTGCGGCAGGCCGGGACGCGCGAGCTCGCCGATCGCGGCGGCACCACCGCCGAGCAGGGCGCGCGCGACCGCCGCGCGATCCGGAAGCATGCAGTCTTCCGCGGCCGGTTGCGGCTCGGCGAACGCCTCGCTCCACGGCTCGCCGCGCGACGGCACGAGCGCGTCGAGCAAGCGCGCCGGTCCGCCGTCGCCTTCGACGATCGCGACCGCGAGCCCGGTGTAGCGGCGGCCGTCGCTCGGCGCGGTCGCGACGAACGCGCGCGCCCACACCGCGCTGCGCGGCTCGAGCCGCCACAGCACCGCCTCGCCCGGCACGCGCGCGAGCTGCTCGACGAGCCGCGCGCGCAGCTCGCGATCGCCGTCGGCCGGAAACCAATGAAACTCGCCCGCGCTCGCCGCGGGCGTCGCATGCTTCTGCAACCACGCGCGCCGGATCATCGCGGCCTCGCCCACACCTCGTGTGCGATCGGCTCGCCCCGTGCGTCGCGCTCCGGCTCGACGCGCGGCGCGGCCGCACGCACCGCCGTCCAGTGCGGGAGCCGCACGAGCCACGCCAAGAACCGGCGTCGCGCGTCGCCGCCGAACGCGCCCGGGCCGTCGTCGTACTCGTAGATCAGCGTCGGATCGCCGTCGCCGTCACCGCCACCCGGCTCGACGCGACTCGCGATCGCGGTGTCGTAGCGCACGTGATCGATCGCGACGTGGCCGTCGCGGCCGTCCTCGGCATCGAGGCAGCACACGCGGACGCGTTCGCGCGCGACGCGATACGCCGGCATCGCGCCCTCGCCTCGCGCGCGCGCCGTGACCGTCACCACTTCCTCGCGCAACGCGCCGCGCTCGCAGATCGGATCGACGACGGCCCAGCGGTTGACCGCGATCAGCGCGCGCGAAGCCTCGCGATCGAGGGCGGCGAACAGCGGCAGCACCGCGCGCATGCGCGCGTACGGGCTGCCCTCCTCGAACGTGCCGAGCGCGAGCGGGTTGCAGATCAGCACCGGCGCGAATGCGTAGGCGCGGCCCACGGCTGCGGCGCGACGCCGGCGCGCGTCGACGAGCCGCCCGAGCAGCGCGTGATAATCGGCCGCACCTTCGCCGTAGACGTGCTCGCCCGCGACGTCCCAGAACGCGATCTCGATCTCGCCGGCGCGTGCGATGCGCGTGCGCGCGACGAGCACGGCGCTCGCCGCGATCAGCGCGGCCCCGGCGGCCGCGATCGCCGCGAGCGGGACACGATGCACGAGGGCACAGCCCACCGCAGCCGCGCCGAGCCCGCACGCGAGCGCGACGAGCCCACCGACGCGCGCGAGCCGACGCGCGAGCGAGAACGCGCCCCGCCAGCCGAGCTGCTCGAACAGCACCGACGCGCGCGCGCGAAACGTGAAGTGTGGCACGACGCCGGGCGGCGTCGCGTCGGGCCTGGGCGCGCGCGGATCGAGCACGAGCCGCATCACCGCGCGGTTGTGCTCGGCTTCGCCGCCGGCGAGCGCCGGTGCGCGTGCGTGGAGCGCGCGGATCGCGTGCACGAGGAATTGCGTCTTGCCGTCGCCGCGCGCGCCCATCAGCGCGAGATCGATCACCGCGGCGACATCGTCGTCGGGATCGGTCAGGGCGGCGAGTCCGCGCAACTCTGGAACCGGCTCGCTCGCGAACAGCGCCACGCGGCGTGGCACGGAGACGTCCATGGTCCCGTGATCCTCACCGCGACCGCGCGGTGGACACGTTAATTGTCGTCTAAGTCGAAGTCGAAGTTGAAATCGAAGTCGAAATCGCCGCCTTCACCCCCCGCGTCGTGATGCATCGCATGGCGTGCGGCAGCGGGTGGCATCGGCGGCATCGGCGGCATCGGCGGCATCGGCGGCATCGGCGGCATCGGCGGCATCGGCGGTACCGGTGGGATCGGCGGGATCGGTGGAATGATGATGACGCGCGCGCTCGCGCGGTCGTGATCGTGATGCCGATCGAGCCGATCGAGCAGGCCGTCGATCCGATCGAGGCGCGCCTCGATCTGCGCTTCGAGCGCGTCGTTGGCCACGGTCACGGCTGGTGCCGCGCCGGCATCCGCGTCGGCGTCGGCGTCCGTGTCGGCATCGTCGTCGTGGTCGTCGTCAGCCTCGCCGCTGTCGTCGTCGTCGTGGTGTGGGCACGCGTGGGCACGAACCGGATGAGTGAAGAGCCACATCCCGGCGAGCGCGGCGATCATGACGGACTGGCGCATGGATCCTCCTTCGCGTACGGAGCCACGAACCCGGCCCCCGGTGGACACGCGCAGGTCGATTTTTCGCGTACCGACCACGTACCGGGAGCGGTCACGGCCCGGCGAGCGCCGGCGGCGACACCGTCACCGCCCCGATCGTCATCATCATGCTCGCCCACGTCAACACGTAGCCGACGCCGCCACCGCCGCCCGCACCGCCGCACGCCTCGATCGGATTACTCGACGACGCGCCGTTCGGGGTCGTGCCGGCGCCGCCGAGCATGCCCGCTTCGGAGCACGACGACACGGCGCCGCCTTCAGCCTGCATCGCGCTCGCCTGGCCGTCCTGCCCGGGCTCGCCGACCGCCGCGAACGGCGCACCGCCGCCGCCGCCGCCGCCGTTCGCCGCGATCAACGCGCCGGAATCGAATCGGAGCATGGGCGAGTCGAAGCCGAGGTAGCCACCCGCGCCGCCACCGCCGCCGCCGCACGACGACTGCAAAGGTGCGCCGCCGCCGCCGCCACCGCCCGCCAGCACCTCGCCGCGAACCTCGATCGACGTGCGCGCCGCGAGCTCGAGCGCGCCGCCCCCGGCGCCGCCCGACGATATCGCCGTCGGGTCCATCGCACCCGGGCCGGCCTGGCCGCTCGGTGCGCCCGAGCAGCCGCCGCGCACGAAGGCAGGCGCCGCGATCGAGGTGCCACCGGCCCCGCCGGTTGCCACGGGTGGGTTGTCGCCCGTGCCGGCATGACCGCCGCTGCCCTGAAAGGCGCCACCGCCTCCGCCGCCCGAGCCTGCCGACGCCGCCGCGGTCTGGCCCTGCCGAGCGGCGGCCGACTCGCACTCCATCGGATTCGACCCCGGGCCGGGCTGGTTCTGCATGCCACCCGCGTCGATCGTGCCGTCGATCTCGATCGAGCTCCACGAGGCGACCACCAGCGGCACGCTACCGATCACCTGCACCGTGGCCGCATTTTCGATCACGAGCGACGCGATCGACATGACGTAGATCTTGTCGGCGCTGTTGCCGTTCTGCGCGAGCGTCGTCCCCGCGGGATGCATGATCGAAGCCCCCGAGGTGAGCTCGCCGGTGTCGGTCGAGAACACCCACGCGCCTTGCAGCACGAGCTCAGCGCTCGGCGCCGGCAACGCGCATGGATCGAAGTGCCGCGCCTGCCAGCTCGTGCACGGCGCACTCACGTCGCTTGTCGCCAGCGCGTCGGTAGCGCCGTCGCCGCTCGCCCGCGCATCGCCACCGAGCGCCGGCGTGTCGAAGCCGAGCAGCTGACGGCATCCGGCGATCGAGAGCACGCACACGAACGCGAGCGCCCATCTCACTCGATCATCGTAACAGCGAATCCACGCTAGTCGTGATGGTTCGCGGACAGCTCCAGGCCGATGGCCTGCAGCCGGAACAGCCGCGATTGGCGCGCGAAGGTCTCGGCAAGCCGAAACAGGTACTCGGGCTTGTCCGGATCGCTGTCGGGTGTGTCGCGCACGAGCTTACCGAGCAGCTTGGTTTGCGCGTCGCGGATCGGCTCGGTGGTGAGCTCGACGGCCATCACCTGCTCGGCGGTCGCGGGCGCGTCGGGGAGCGCGCGCTTAGACGGACGCGGCCTCGCGACCGGTGCCGGCGGAACACGAGCCGGCCGCCGATAGCGGGGAGGATCCGCGTACGAGGTGCCGGCGACGAGCAGGATCACGACGAGAGCTGCGCGCATGCATCGAAGCTAGCGGGCCGCGGCGAGGCGATCGTCATGACCTCGCGCCGAGCTGTCACGTTCGCGTCATCCGTTTGACGTCGCCCTTGATCGCCGGGCCGTCCGGGCCGCGCTCGATGGGAATCTCGTCGGCGACCAGCTCGGCGATCACGTCGTCGACGTGGATCACCGGGGTCGCGTCTTCGACCACGCCGCCGAACGTCATCGCCATGTGCGATTGCTCGAGCAGCGCGGCGCCGCGCTCGATCGCGTCGGTCACGTCGTCGTCGTAGGCGCGGCCGAAGACGGTGACCGCCGCGTCCTCCCAGACCTCGGCGCGGATCTGCATCGCGACGCGAGCCGCCGCGAGCGCGCCGGCCTTGCCGGCGTCGCGAGACGTCAGCACCGCGGTGCCGTCCTCGAGCAAGTCGAGCTTCATGCCCATGCGATCGGCGATCGCGCCGAGCCGGCGATCGTCTTCCTCGACCGCGCTCGGGTTCGTGCCTTGCGGCGTGACGAGCACGTAGCTGTTCGCCTGCACGAGCGCTTGCGCGTCGACGCGCGGCGTCTTGAGGCCTTGTGCGGGGTGCGGCGTGCTGAGCCGCTGCGACTTGCGGCGCGGTCCGGCATGCATCGCCGGCAGCGCGCGCAACCGCGCCGCCGCGTCGCCGCCACACGCCGGACGATCACCGGGATGCTTGGCCAGGAGCTCGCTCGTCAGCTGGACGAGCTCGTCGTTCGCCTCGGCGCAGAACTGGCGAAGCGGCGACGGCTCGCCGAGCAGGACCTTCGCGCGGCTCGCCGTTGCGGTCGCGCCGGTGAACGGGCTGCGACCGGTGAGGCACTCGTACAGCACGCAGCCGAGCGACCACACGTCGGCCGCGGCATCGATGTACGTCTGGCCGCGGCACTGCTCGGGCGACATGTACGCGGGCGTGCCGATCATGACGCCGGTGCGAGTCAGCACGCCCGCGGCCTCGGCCATGCGCGCGACACCGAAGTCGACGAGCCGTGGCTCGGACAGCGCGTTGCCCGCGAGGATGATGTTCGACGGCTTGACGTCGCGATGCACGACTCCGGCGGAATGCGCGGCGTCGAGCGCGTCGGCCACGCCGATCGCGAGCGCGATCGCCTCGGGCGCGGTGACGCCGAGCGTGCGCATCTGCGCCGACACGGTCAGGCCGTCGACCCACTCCTGCGCGAGGTAGTACACCCCGTCGCTCTCGCCGTGCGCGATGTACTCGACGACGTTGGGGTGCTGCACGGTCGCGAGCAGGTCCGCCTCGCGCTCGAAGCGAACGACGTCCTCGGCACCGTCGCGCAGCAGCAACTTGATCGCGACTTGTCGAGCGGATTTGAGGTCGTGCGCGAGGAACACCGACCCCATTCCGCCGGCCGCTGCGTGGGACCGCAGCTCGAACCGGCCGGCAATCACGGTGCCGGGACCGACCTTCATCACGGCTATTATACGGTGTTACGCTGGAATGCGGATGCGTGCGGGGGACGTGATCGCAGACCGTCGCAGACCGCGGTCAAGATCCTGTCCGCGAGCCATCCCCATGACGTCGCGAGGTTCTTTCGCGAGGCGGCCGTACTGTCGGGTCTCACCCACGAGCACATCGTCGCCGTCACGCCCGGGAACCTCATCCTCCCCGGGGGTGCCGCCGTCGGGCGCGACCGAGCCGCCGGCGCTCCAGCTGCCCGCACGCGCGAGCACGACCACATGCTTCGCGCGCACCGAAGCACGCGGCATGCTGCGCGCGAACCAGCGGCGTCGCTAGCGCATCACCACGCCGAACTGACCGAGGATCGCGCCGGTGAGCCCATCGAGCTCGGCCCGCGCGCTCAGGTAATCGACGATCGCCGTCGCGTGGCGCAGCCGCACCTGCTGGAGGTCGTCCTGCCGGCGCAGCACCTCGAACGTCGACGACTTGCCGAGCTCGAGCTTGTGCTGCTCGGCCTCGACGTTCGCCTCGGCGAGCTGCGTCGCCGTGTCGCCGAGCGCGACCGCCGCGAGCGCCGCGCGGACCCGCTGGACCGCCAGCGTCGCGTGGGCCGCGACCCGCGCCCTCGCCGCGCGCGAATCGACGCGCGCCTTTTGCAGCTGTGCGTGCGCGACGGCCTGGCCGCCGTGCTCGGTGCGCGCCTGGATCGCGCGATCGAACGTGAGGCTCGCACTCACCGCGTAACCGGGGTGCGCGGTCGCGTTGGTCGTCGACGCCGACAGGGTCGAGCCGATGCCGACCGGTCCCGCTTGCGCGGCGAGGTCGAGGCGCGAACGCGCGAGCCCGTCGGCGGCATCGACGCCGGCGACCGCGCCGCGCTCGTCGGCATCGAGCGCGGCCAACTCGGCACTGTGATCGAACACCGCGCTCACCGTCGCGGACAGATCGAGGTCGAGTGGCGCCGGCTGGGGCAACGGCGAGGTCTTGACGCCGAGATCCTTGGGTCCGATCTCGAGGCCGGCGAGCTCGCGCAGGTCGAGCGAGCGGTCCCACACCTGCTGCTCGGCGTCGAGCACGTCCTGCTCGCGGCTCGCGATCGCCTCCTGCACGGCCAGCTCCTCGCTCTTCGCGAGCTTGTCGGCGCGGATCGCGCCCTGGGTGAACGCGAGCTGCTTCCGCGCGAGCTCGAGGCTCGCCGTGCGTACTTCGAGCGCGCGCCACGCGAGCGCGACCTGCCAGTACGCCTCGACGATCGCGACGACGTCGTCGCGAGCCTTCGCCTCGCGCGCGAGCTTCGCGGCATCGCGGCCGTGCTCGGCCTGGCGGATCGGCGCTTCGAATGCGCTCGGGCCGGCGCCACGCCACAGCGGCTGCACGAGCGACAGCGACAGCGAAGACGTGTACGCGAGGCTGTCGAGCATCGGATCGTCGGGCGAGTCGAACCGGGTGCGCTGCGCGCCGGCGACCACCGCGAGCGTGCCGCCGGTCGGCAGCGCCCGTCCGACCGACAGGTTCGCGACCGACAGGTCGAGCGTATCGTTGGCGTCGAACACCGCGTCGGGTGCGTGCTGATAGCTCGCAGATAGCCCCAGGTGGACGTCCTCGATGCCCCGGGCGCGCTCGAGGTTGCCGCGCGCCGCGTCGAGGTCCAGCCGGGCCCGCTCGAAATCGGGTCCCTGCCGGACCGCGACCGCGATGACGTCGCCCAGCGACAGCTCGGCCGCCGGAGGGTCGGCGTGGCCGGTGTGCGCGGCGGTCGCCACCACCGCGGCGCAGAGCGGGATCGAGAAACCTCTCATATCCGCGATTGTCCAAGTTGCGAGACGGGTTTGCTACAATCTCGTCGTCCATGCCGGGCGAATGGGCCGAGGAGGCCACACAGGTCCGCGGCACCGCGCTCGACGCCGACCACGTACTGCTCGCCGAGGCCGATCCCGCGGCGCGCCACTGGCTGCGTTCGCAGCTGGCCGGCGGCTTCTGGCTGGAAGAAGTCGAGAGCGGCCGCGCCGCGCTGCAGCACATCGCGCGCGGCGAGCCGCGCGTCGTGATCGTCGGGCGCCTGCTCGACGACATGACCGGCGAGCAGCTGATCGAGGCGATCACCGACGAGCTCTTGCAGGGCCATCCGCGCCCGCCGCTGCTCCTCGTCGCCGACGCCGGCGGCACGTTCGCGAAGGTCGACGACAACGACACGCGCGTGTTCTATCGCCTGCTCCGCAACATGCAGACCGAGCGGGTGCGCGAGCTCGTCGCGCAGGCGGCCTCCGCGCTGCCGCCGTTGCACCCGCGCGAGCCGCATCCGACGCTGCTCGCCGCCGTCAACGAGCACGCGAAGCGCATCGGCCTCGAGACCGACCTGGCGTCGGCGGCGCGCGTCGCGGTCGCGGTCGCGGTCGAGCTGCTCGGCGCCGATCGCGGGCAGTGCCTGTACTGCGACGACGAGAGCGGCGAGCTGTGGGTGCCGTCGGCCGATGGCGCGCAGCGCGAGGTCCACGCATCGGCCGGGCTCGTCGGGTTCTCCGCGCGGGTCGGCGCCGGCGTGATCGTGCCGCGCGCCGCGCAAGATCCGGCGTACCGGCCCGAGATCGACGATCCGGGCGGCCGCGGGCGCGAGCGCATCGCGATCGTGCCGGTCATCGGTAGCGACGGCCACGTCCACGCCATGTTGACGGTCGTGCGCGACGAGCAACGCCCCGCGTTCGTGGGCGGTGATCTCGAGCGGCTGCATGCGCTCGCCGCCGCGTGGTCGCCGTACCTGGTCGCGCTCGCCGAGCGGCAGGACAGCGGCGACGAGCCGGAAGCCGCCGGCGACATCTTTCGCCAGGAAGCGATCATCCACATCATGCGCCGCGGCCAGCGCGGCGACGTCGTGCGCGTGCATCCCGGATGGGTCCGCGGCGCGTACTGGCTCGTGCTCGCCGCGCTCGCCGGCGCCGGCGTGTTCGGTTATCTCGCGCAGGTCCACGAGTTCACCGAGGGCCCCGCGGTCGTGCGGTTCACCGGCCGCGACGACATCGTCGCGTACGAAGGCGGCGCGATCAGCTCGCTCGAGGTCTCGCGTGGCCAGCACGTCGTGGCGAATCAGGTCCTCGCGCGCCTCCACGACACCGAGCAGGCGAGCAAGCTGCGCGGCCTCGAGTCCGACTTCGAGGGCAAGCTCGTGTCGTACTTGCAAACGCCGAGCAACCCGACGGTGCGCCAGGCGCTGCAGCAAGTGGTCTCGGAGCGCGAATCGGCGCGCGCGAGCCTCGAGTCGCGCGTGATCCGCGCGCCGCATGCCGGCGTCATCAAGGAAGTGCTCGTGCGCACCGGGCAGCGCGTCGAGCCCGGCAAGGTCGTGCTGTCACTCGTCGAGGATGGCAAGCGCGAAGGCTGGTCCGTGCTCGCGTTCCTGCCGGGCAGCGAGCGGCCGCGGCTGCGCGCACACCAGCACCTGCGCATGATCCTGCCCGGCTATCGCGGCGCGAAGGTCGAGGGCGAGGTGCGCGCGGTCAGCGCCGGCGCGCTCGGTGCGAGCGACGCGCGCACGCGCTACCTCGGCGAGCGCTTCACCGACAGCCTGCCGATCACCGGCTCGGTCGTCGTCGTCGAGGCGCAGCTCGCCTCGCCCGAGTTCACCGCCGATAACCAGACGTACGAGCTGCACGACGGCATGATCGGCGAGGCCGAGGTCGAGCTCGAGTCGCGCTCGGTGTTCGAGACGCTGGTCCCGGGGCTGCGATGACCAAGGCGCAGGACGTCAACCCGGCGGAGCTGTTCCCGCAGCTCGAGCGGCTGCGCGCGGGCCGGCGCAACAAGGTGCCGTTCGTCCAGCAGGTCGAGTGGGCCGACTGCGGCGCGGCGTGTCTCGCGATGGTGCTCGCGTTCATGGGCCGGCACGAGAACCTCGACGCGCTGCGCGAGGCGGTCGGCGTCAGCCAGCGCGACGGCGTCGATGCGGCGTCGATCTTGCGCGGCGCCGAGTGGTACGGCCTGCGCGGACGCGGCCTCAGCCTCGACGTCGAGCACCTCAAGTTCCTGCCGCCGGCGACGATCCTGCACTGGAACTTCAACCACTTCGTCGTGCTCGAGCGCGTGTCGAAGAAAGGCGTGCACATCGTCGACCCGTCGATGGGGCCGCGCGTGGTCTCGCTCGCGAAGTTCGGCGAGTCGTTCACCGGCATCGCGCTCGTGTTCGAGCGCACCGACACGTTCGAGCCCAAGAAGCGCGGCAAGGGGCGCTTCGGCTGGTATCTGCGGCAGATCGGCGGCCAGCGCGCGGTGCTGTCGCGCATCGTCGTGACGTCGCTGCTGCTGCGCGTGTTCGCGCTCGCGCTGCCGCTCATCATGGCGCTGATCGTCGATCGTGTCGTGCCGCGCTCGGATCGCAGCCTGATGATCGTCGTCGCGATCGGCCTCGGTGGGCTCGTGCTGTTCCAGCTGCTGACGAACCTCGTGCGCGCGCACCTGATCTTGCAGCTGCGCACGAACCTCGACACGCGGCTCACGCTCGGCTTCGTCGACTACATGTCGCGGCTGCCGTATCAGTTCTTCCAGCGCCGATCGTCGGGCGATCTGCTGATGCGGATCAACAACAACGGCACGATCCGCGAGCTGCTCACCACGAACACGCTGTCCGCGATCCTCGACGGCACGCTCGTGCTCGGCTACGCGGTGCTGATCTTCTGGTTCGCGCCGATGATCGGCGGCATCGTGCTGGCGCTCGGCCTGGCCGATGTCGCGATCTATCTGCTCACGCGCGGGCCGTACCGCGAGATGATGGCGCGCTCGCTCGAAGCGCAGGCGCGCTCGCAGTCGCACCTGGTCGAGATGCTCGCCGGCATCGAGACGCTCAAGGCGTCGGCGGCGGAGAGCCGCTCGGTCGAGCGCTGGTCGAACCTGTACGTCGACGAGCTCAACGTCTCGCTCGAGCGCGGCCGGCTCACCGCGATCACCGACTCGGTCAGCGACCTGCTCACGACCGCCGCACCGCTCGTCGTGCTGATGGTCGGCGCGCTGCAGGTGATGAACGGCGCGCTCACGCTCGGCCAGATGCTCGCGATCGATTCGCTCGCGATCGGCTTGCTCGGCCCGCTGGCCGCGATGGTGCACAGCGCGCTGCAGCTGCAGATCCTCGGCAGCTACATGGATCGCGTCGACGACGTGCTGCGCGTCGATCCCGAGCAAGCGGGCAAGGATGTCACGCGCGCGCCGCGGCTCACCGGGCGCGTGGTCGTGCAAGGCGCGAGCTTCCGCTACGGGCAGAACCTGCCGCTCGTCGTGCGCGATGTCTCCGTCGACATCCGGGCCGGCATGACGGTCGCGATCGTCGGCAAATCGGGCTGCGGCAAGTCGACGCTCGCGCGCATGATCGCCGGGCTCTACATGCCGATCGAAGGCAAGGTCCTGTACGACAACCACGACCTCACGCACCTCGAGCTGAAGTCGCTGCGCCGGCAGATCGGTGTCGTGTTCCAGCAGCCGGCGCTGTTCGCCGGCTCGGTGCGCAACGCGATCGCGCTTGCCGATCCGAACGCGTCGTTCGATCGCATCCACGAGGCCGCGCGCGTCGCGGTGATCCACGAGGACATCATGGCGATGCCGATGGGCTACGAGACGCTGCTCAGCGATGGCGGCATGTCGTTGTCGGGCGGCCAGCGCCAGCGCATCGCGCTCGCGCGCGCGCTGCTGCAGAAGCCGTCGATCTTGATCCTCGACGAGGCGACGAGCGCGCTCGATGCCGAGACCGAGCACCGCGTGATCGTCAACCTCGAGAAGCTGCAGTGCACGCGCATCGTGCTCGCGCACCGGCTGTCGACGATCGTCAACGCCGATGTCATCCTCGTGATGGAGGCCGGCGAG
The DNA here is from genome assembly GCA_036490935.1 of Kofleriaceae bacterium. GTDB lineage: Bacteria > Myxococcota_A > Polyangia > Haliangiales > Haliangiaceae > JABFXX01. The sequence goes on from DASXCY010000034.1 coordinate 11,352, forward strand.
GTCGTCGAGCGCGGCTCCCACGCCGAGCTGCTCGCGCGCGACGCGCACTACAAGCGGCTGGTCGCGGCGCAGTTGCAGATCGACCGAGGCGCGCCGTGAAGCGCGTGCTCGTCGCGCTCGTGGTGGTCGCGGCGTGCAAGCAGACCGCGTCGAAGGATCCGGGCAGCACCGAGGTGCTGGCCGAGCCGCTCGCGCAGCAGGCCACCGCGGACGATCCGGCGCAGACCGAGAAGGCGGGCTACGTCGGCGTGCTCGCGCCGCGCGAATCGACCGAGGTCGTGTCGCCGTTCACGACGAAGCTCGCCGAGCTGTACGTCAAGCTCGGCGACCCGGTCACCAAGGGCGAACCGCTCGCTCGGCTCGACGATCGCCCGCTGCGCGAGCAACTCGCGGTCGAGACCGCGGCGCTCAAGGAAGCGGAGGCCGAGGAGGCGCAGGCCTACGTCGCGAGCCGTTCGGCGAAGGCCGCGTTCGACCGCGAGAAGCGCGCGCTCGTCGAGAACGTCGTGTCCAAGGGCGAGGTGAAGACCGCCGAGTTCGAGGCGCGCAAGGCCGACATGGGCGCGGCCTCCGCCGGCGCGCGCGTCGAGGAACAGCGCGCGAAGATCGCGCAGCTCAAAGCGAAGCTGACCGATACGTCGCTCCTCGCGCCGCTCGACGGCAAGGTCGCGCTGCTCTACTTCAACGTCGGCGACCGAGTCGACGAAGGCCACCCGGTGATCCGCGTGATCTCGAGCGACGAGCTGTTCGTGAAGTTCGCGATCCCGTCGGATCAAGTCGGGGCCGTCGCCGCGGGCGACGACATCGACGTCGTGATCGAGCAGCAGGGCGTGACCACGGCCGGCGTCGTACGCCACGTCGCGCCCGAGCTCGATCCGGTCGCGCAGATGATCCTCGCCGACGCCGAGCTGACCGCGCCACCCGCAAAGCTCGAGTCCGGCATCGTGTGCCGGATCGTCGAGAAGGCGAAGCACGCGGCGAAGCAGTGATGCCGACGCAGGCCGCTGCTTCGCCGAGCCTCGTCGGTCGCCAGCTCGGCGAGTTCAAGCTCGTGGAGCTGCTCGGCGAAGGTGGAATGGGCGCCGCGTACCGCGCGGAGCAAGCGACGCTGCGGCGCGCCGCGGTCGTCAAGGTGATGGCGCTCGACGACGTCTCCGAGGAGTCGCGCGTGCGGTTCCTGCGCGAAGCGCGCCTCGCGTCGCAGCTCGATCACCCGTATGCCGCGCACGTCTATGCGTTCGGTGCCGAGCCCGACGGCCTGCTGTGGATCGCGATGGAGCTCGTGCGCGGCGTGCCGCTCGATCGCATGCTCGAGGAGCACGGGCCGATGCAGCTCGCGCGGTTCGTGCCGCTGTTCGATCGCCTGTGCGAGGTCGTTCATTCCGCGCACGAGCAAGGCATCGTCCATCGCGATATCAAGCCGGCGAACATCATGGTCGTGCGGCGCGCCGGACGGCTGCTGCCGAAGCTGCTCGATCTCGGCGTCGCGCGCGGCAGTCTCGCCGATCCCGTCGAGACCGGACCGAGCGGCGAGCTCGCCGATACGCCGCTCGAGGGCGGCACGCGTCCGATCACGGTGCGCGGTCACGTCGTCGGCAGCCCCCCGTACATGGCGCCCGAGCAGTGGTACGACGCCGCGCGCGCATCGCCGCGTACCGATCTCTACGCGCTCGCGATCACCGCGTACGAGCTGCTCACCGGACGGCGCCCGTTCGACGGCGAGACGGTCCGCGCGATCGCGCAAGCCCACGCGCGTGCGCCGGTCCCGCCGGTCGGGCCCGGCCTGCCGAGCGCGCTCGACCGCGTGTTCGCGCGCGCGCTCGCCAAGCGCGAGCACGAGCGTTACGGCGACGTGCTCGAGCTCGCCAACGCCGTCCGCGAGATCGCGCAGGCCAAGACGACCGAGACCGACTTCGACGAAGCCGTGCGCGATACGTTCGTGCAAGGCGGCCCGCAACCGCTCGCGGAGGCCCTGCTCGAGCTGGCCGGCGCGCGCAGCCCGGATGCGGCGTGGGACGCGGCCTGGAAGGTCGTCACCGTGGCCGTGCGCGCGATGACCGTGATCGCGCTGGCGACGCGAGCGCGGATCGTCGAGCGCTCGCTCGATGACAAGATCGCCGCGCGCATCCGCGTGCTCGTCGAGCGCGGGCTCGACCTCGAGGAGTGGATCGAGCTCGCCGCCGCGGTGGTCGAATCGTTCGCGGCCAGCCCGCAGGCCCACCCGGTGCCCGAGCTCGTCGAGGCGCTGTGGCTCGACGGCCGCCCGCGCGGCCTGTTCGACGATCTGCTCGCGCGCCGCCGCGAGCATGCCGGCCGCATCGCCGATGCCGACATCGTACACGCGATGCTCGCCGAGCTCGGCCGCGTGCTCCGCGCGTGCGCGTTTCTCGCCGATCACGCGTGGGTGTCGGCCGACGGCGAGGCGTGGATGGGGCCGCGCCGCCACCCGCGCGAACGGCGCGCGATCCTCGGCACCGCGACGCCCGGGCTGTGGCTGATCGACGGCGACGGAGCGCTCGTGGTCGAGCTGTCGCCGCTCGCGCGCGTCGCGCCGGCCGTGCCCGGCGGCGACGACGAGGTGTTCCTCATCGACGGCCCCGCGAAGCGCGGCGCCCGCGCGGTCTCCTGGCCGCGCGAGTTCGAGCATCACGACCAGGAGCTGTGGCAGTTCGTCGATACGCACCTCGCGCGCCTCGGCGATCGCGTCGCCGCCGCCGATCGCGAAGTCGCGCCGTATCGCGGCCTCGCGTCGTTCGGCGCCGCCGACGCACAGATGTTCTTCGGACGCGAGCGCGAGGTCGAAGCCACGATCAATCGGCTGCGCGTCGAGTCGCTGATCGCCGTCGTCGGGCCGTCGGGCGTCGGCAAGAGCTCGTTCGTTCACGCCGGCGTCGTGCCGGCGCTGCCCGAGACGTGGCTCGCGCTGTCGTTCCGCCCCGGTGCTTCGCCGCTCACGTCGCTCGAGGCACGACTCGGCGCCGCGGGCGTTCGCGCTGATGGCCTCGCGGCCGCGCTGCAGACGGAGCCCGCGCGGCTGGCGACCGTGCTGGCCGCCCACGCCGAGTACCGCGCGGACCGCGTCGTCATCGTGATCGACCAGCTCGAGGAGATCTTCACGCAGTGCCGCGACGCGGCGACCCGCGACGCGTTCGCGCGCGCGCTCGCCGCACTCGCCGACGGCGGCACGCGCGTATTCCTCACGCTGCGCGATGACTTTCTCGTGCGCGCCGCCGAGCTTCCGGGGCTCGGGCCTCGCCTCGCCGGCGCGCTCGAGCTCGTGACGCTGCCCGGACCCGACGTGTTGCGCCGCATCCTGACCGAGCCGCTGCGCCAGGTCGGCTACACGTTCGAGAATGCCGCACTGCCCGACGCGATGATCGCCGAGCTGCGCGAGCATCCCGGCGCGCTCGCCCTGCTGTCGTTCGCCGCCGCGAAGCTGTGGGACGTGCGCGACCGGCGCTTTCACCACATCCCGCAGCGCGCGTACGACGCGATCGGCGGCGTCGCCGGTGCGCTCGGCCGCCACGCCGAGGAGACGCTGTCCGCGCTCGCGACCGACGACATCCCGCTCGTGCGCGAGCTGTTCCGACACCTCGTCACGAGCGAGGGCACACGCGCGACGCTGCGCCGCAGCGAGGCGCTCGAGCTGCTCGGCAAGACGGCGAGCGCGGAGCGCGTGATCGAAGCGCTCGTCACGAGTCGCTTGCTCGTCGGCTACGAGGGCGCCGATCACACCGAATCCATCGAAGTCATCCACGAGGCGCTGCTCACCGCGTGGCCGCGGCTCGTCACGTGGCAGCGCGAAGACGCCGAAGCGGCACGCCTGCGCGATCAGCTGCGCTCCGCGGCGCGCCAGTGGGGCGAGCGCGGTCGGCCGCGCGGCCTGCTGTGGCGCGGCGAAGCGATCGTCGAGTACAAGCTGTGGCGCGCACGTCACGAGGCCGTGCTCACCGATCTCGAAGCGGCGTTCGCCGCCGCGAGCATCGCCGACGAGCAGCGCGCGCGCCGCATCCGCCGCTTCGCGCTCGGCGCGGTCGTCGCCGGCCTCGCGATCGGCGTGATCGTGCTGCAGCACGCGAACGGCGTCGCCGAGCGCAACGCCCGCGAGGCCGAGCGCACCGCGCTCGCGTCGCTGGTCGAGCAAGGTCGGACCGCCGCGATCGCGAACCGACCGCAGGAGGCGATGGCCTACCTGAGCGCCGCGTACAGCCAGGGCGCCGAGGATCCGAACCTGCCGTTCCTGCTCGCCATGACGCGCCGCCAGCTCGGCGGCGAAGGCACCGTGATGACCCTGCCGGGCGGCGGCAGCCTCGTCGGGGTGACGCGCGATGGCGCGCACATCGTGACAGCCAGCGAAGGCGACGTGCTGCAGGTGTGGAGCATCACCGGCGCGCTCGAGCACACGATTCCGAACGTGCTCTCCGGCCGCGATTTCTGGCTGACCGCCGACGGCGGCATCGCCGCATTGCGCACCGGTTACGTGCCGGCCGTGTGGGATCTCGCGACCGGCGCGCTGCGCTTCGAGCTGAAGACCGCGAACCCGACCTCGATCGTGGTCGTCGGCGGCACGCTCGTCACGCTCGAGCCCGATCGCATCGCGTCGTGGAGCACGCGCGACGGCACGCCGATCGCGGCTCAGCCGCTTCCACGGCTCGACCCGCACTGGTTCGTCGCGGCCGGCGACCGCTACGTGTACGAGCTGCCGTCCGCGTTCGCGGTCGGCCGGCTCGACCTGCGCGAGCCGCCCACCGTCGTGCCGCTGGGCTACCGCACGAAGTGGCTGGCGATCGATCGTCAGGGCCGCCACCTCGTGGTCGCGCGCGACGACAGCCGCGACGCGCAGGTCTGGGATCTCGAACATGTATCCGCGCCGCCGCGCGTGCTGTCGGGGCATACGAGCGAGATCATGCTGATGGATGTCTCGCCCGACGGGTCGCGGATCGGAACCTCGAGCACCGATCACACGGCCAAGATCTGGGACACGGCAACCGGCCGGCTGATCACGTCGCTCGACGGCCACGACGGCTACATCCGGCCCGTGAAATGGAGCCCCGACGGGCGCCTCGCGGCGACCGGTTCCGTCGATCGCACCGCCCGAGTCTGGGATCCGACCACCGGCGCGACGTTGACCACGCTGTACGGTCACAGCGACGCCATTGCCGACCTCGCGTTCACACCCGGCGGCGACAAGCTGGTCACCGCCAGTCTCGATCGCACGGCGCGGATCTTCGACATCCGGCCGCAGCAGCGCCGCATCGAGCTCGGCCATATCGGTTCGCTCACCCTGCGCTTCAGCGGCGACGGCCACCGGCTCTTGGTCGTCGGCCACGATCATTCGGCGTGGGTCCTCGACGTCGCGACCGGCAAGACGATCGCGACGCTCGACGAGTACCGCGCCGAGATGCCCGGCACGCGGATCGATTCCGATCTGATGCGCGCGTGCGGCGACATCGACCTGCACGGCGACCGCATCGTGATCCCGACCGGCAACGAAGCGCGCGTGATCCAGCTCGCCGATCGCGGCCACCCGACCGTGTTGCGCGAGCATGCGCCGGTCTCGTGCGCTCGCTTCGTCGATGGCGGCCGGGTCGCGCTCGCGAGCGGCGAAGCCGCGCTGTCGATCTGGACCGCCGCGGGCACGCGCGAGCGCACGCAACCGATCGGCACCAGCCGCATCGACTCGCTCGCGTTCGATCCCATCTCGCGGTCGATCGCGGCCGGCGGCGACGACGGCAAGGTGCGGATCGTGTCGCTCGACTCGCCGATCCCGACGGCCGAGCTCGATGTCACGACCGAGCCGGTGCGCGGCGTCGCGTGGTCGCATCGCGGCGACCTGCTCGCGACCGGAACCGAGGACACGATGACGCGCGTGTTCGGCTCACAGTCGTGGTCCGCACAAGCCGCGTCGCGAAGCCTGTCGGACGTCGAAGACGTCGCGTTCAGCCCCGACGATCTGCGCGTGGCGATCGTCGACAACGACGGCGTCTCGGTGATCGACAGCGCCAACGGCCGCACGCTCGCTCATCTCGGCGACATCACCGGCGGCTTCCTTACATCGGTGGCGGTTTCGCCGGGCGGCGATCTGCTCGCAAGTTGCGACGACTTGGGCGTGATCTCGTTCTGGGCGATTCCGACGGAGACCCAGGATCCGGCGGAAGTCGCGCACTACGTCTCATGCCGGATCCCGTTTGCGCTCGCCGGCTCGCGCCTCATGCCACACGCCACCACGGTGTGCCGCTAGGTCGGAGCGCTGGAATGAGCTTGTCAAGTGCAACGCAGATCGCGATCCTGGTCTCCCATGAAGAAAGTCACCAAGCGTCCGAAGGTGAACGTTCAGCGCAAGCAGCCGGAGTCGTCGACCCAGCAGGCGGTGAAAGACGTGGTGAAGGAGCAGCTGAAGGCGGTGGCCGGCGGCTGTATGGCTCACTGCCGGCACTGCTGATCGGCGGTCACGCGGAGCGCTGGAAGAACCGCGCGTTGTAGCGCTTCGCGTACGCGCGGTACCAGCGCAGCATCACCGCCTTGCCGAGCCGATCTGCGACCAGCGCGACCTCGCGCTCCAAGGTCTTCGCGAGGCTCGCACGCGCGCGCGCCGGAGAGCGCCGCACCAGCCGGTTCCACGCGCGCTCCTCGGCAAATGGTGTCGGCTCGTGATGGATCATGCGGCCGAAGTAGCGGTCGCAGAACGCGGCGTAGTCACGCGTGTACACGACGAACGCGTGCCACATCTCGTCGACGATCAGCACCGGCGTGAGGGGTTCGCCGCTCGAGGCGATCCACAAGTAGCGCAGCAGATCGCCGAACACGCGGTGCGCCTGCGGGCGCGGCACCGGCCACATCTTGCAGAACCGCGCGACCACTTCGTCGTTGCGATATGCGAGGACCTCGCGCAACGTGGCGCTTCGACGACGGCCCATGCACACGAGGATATCATCGAGCCGCGGCATGCCGATGACGGATGACGACGTCGCGACGGAACGCGCGAGATGGAACGCGGTCTACCGCACGTCGCGCAACTTCAAGACGACCGTGAACGACTGGCTCGTCGCGATGCTCGGCGATCGTCCGCCGGGCGTGGCGCTGGACCTGTGCACCGGCCAAGGCCGCAACGCGCTGCATCTCGCGCGGCTCGGCTGGCGCGTGACCGGGATCGATCTCGCGGAAGAGGGCCTCCGCCTCGCGGCCGAAGCTGCCGCGCGCGAGCAGCTCGAGGTCGAGCTCGTTCATGCCGACCTCGACCACTACGAGCTCGGCACGGAGCGTTACGACCTCGCGCTCATGATCTATGCCGGCGATGAAGTGCACGTCGCGGAGCACGCGCGCGATAGTCTCAAGCGCGGCGGCTTGTTCCTGCTCGAGTTCTTTTCGATGGACTCCCCGTTTGCGGCACAGAGTGG
>DASXCY010000035.1:0-44812 GCA_036490935.1 Kofleriaceae bacterium
CGTGCCGGTCGCGCGCGCGCTCGCGCATGCGCACGCGGAAGGCGTCATCCACCGCGACGTCAAGCCCGAAAATATTTTCCTGGTGCAGCGCAGCCAGGGCCGCTGGGGAGTGAAGGTCCTCGACTTCGGCATCGCGCGCCTGCCTGTCAACGATCGCATGACGAAGACCGGCGAAGCGCTCGGCAGCCCGATGTATATGTCGCCCGAGGCGTGTCGCGGCGAAGAGGTCGACCCGCGCGCCGACATCTATTCGTTCGGAATCGTCCTCTACTTGATGCTCGCGGGGCGCGTACCCTTCACGGACGAGAATCTGCTGAAGGTGCTGCAGATGCAGGTCTCGTCGCCGCTGCCGCTGCCGAGCTCGTTCAACCCCGACCTGCCGCCTCCGCTCGAGCTCGTCATCCTTCGTGCGCTCGCCAAGGATGCATCCGAGCGCTACGCGACGATGGACGAGTTCTTGTTCGCGCTCGAAGCCGCGCTCCCGTCGGGCTCGGACGCGCTGTTGATCCAGGCGCAGTTCGGCACCTCGACCACGCCGTTCCCGGGCACGCTCGAGCGGATTCGCACCTCGGCGCGCATGTCGACGCCGCCGCTGAACATCTCGATCACCGGCCAGCATCAGCTCTCGTCGTCGGGCTCGCATCGCAGCTTGCCGATCACGTCGCCGCCCGCACCCGTCAAGCGCCGCCGTCCACTCGTCGCGGGCTTGCTGCTCGTGCTCGCCGGCGGCGGTGTTGGCGGTTACCTGTGGATGCAGCAGCCGCCTTCGGAGACGAGAGCCGCCGCGCTGCCGCCGCCGCGCATGGCCGCGGCTGCGCCGGTTCCTGCCCCGACCCCGGCGCCGGCCGCGGCACCGGTCGCCGTGGCACAGGATCCGGCGCCAGTGGCCGAAACGCCGCCGGCCCCGCCCGATGTACCCATGGAGTCCGAGCCACCGGTGGAGACCGCGAAGCCGGGGCCTGGCCGGAAGGCGCCGCCGCCCGTGCGGCATACGCGCGCGACGACTCGCGTCGCGGCCGTGACCAGGGCGCCGGATAAGTCGGACAAGCGGCATGGCTCGGCGGGCTCGGCCGAGGTCGTGGAGACCGCGGAGGCCGCGCCCGCTCCCACGCCGGCCGTCGTCGTCGCGACTCCGCCCGTCGAGGCACCCGCGTCCCCGCCGGTCGCGGCGCCCACGCCGAGCCCGGCGCCCGCGAACCCGCTGCCCGCGCCAGCTCCGAAGCCGGCCGCTCCGGCCGTCGTGGTCGGTTCCATGGATGCCGTCCCGACCGTCGCCAACCTCGACGTCAACGGACCGCTGCCGAACTCGGTGGTGCGTCGCGCGGTCGATCGCGCGATGCCTGCGGTGCGCGCGTGCTATCGCGCCGCCGCGGCCGCGCAGAAGAAGACGCCCGCGCTGAAGATGGCGGTCACGTTCGAGATCGACGAGAACAGTGCCGCGACGAACGTCTCGGCGAACGGCGGCGCGTTCGGCTCGCTGTCGTCGTGCGTGAGGAGCGCGATCGGGCAGATCACGACGCAGCAGGCACCGGACGTCGGAACGGCTCAGGTCGCCGTGACGATCCAGTTCACGCCGACCTGACGTCGCGCCGGAACAGGCTGAACGCGTAGATCGCGAGCAGCAAGCCAGAAAGCCCGAAGCCGGCGTAGCGCGCGGCGGGCAGGTAGTCGGCGACCGGCGATGCGTGCGCGAGCGGCGATGCGACGAGCGTCGCGTTGGAGTTGTTCCAGTCGCCGGCCGGCAGCGCGAGCTTGATCGGCGTGCGCGCCGGATCGTGGCCATCGACCACGACGATCGGCGCGCCGAGCCCGGTGATCGATGCTCTGACCGCGTGCGCCTCGAGGCCGCGCCGCACCGTCGACAGATCGACCGGCGTGGCGATCGCCAGCACGCCGGCGAGCGCGGCCTTCGAGCCCTCGATCGTCGCGCCCGCGACCACCAGCGCGCGGCCGCCGGCGACCTCGACGCGCGTCTCGCCGCCCTTGAGCGGGGCAAGCGGCCGCGCACCGACCGGCAGTCGCACGAGCGAGATCAGCTTGTCGCCGCGCATCTGGAAGATCTCGATCTCCTCGCCCTTGCCCGGGGAGATCACGTACTCGTTGGTGACGATGTCCTTCATCGTCGCGGCGTCGGTGCTGATCGCTTCGCGCAGCATCGGCGTGCTCGCGATGCCGTCGGCCTTCAGGTGAGCCGAGTGCGTGGCGTCGTCGAATACCGATCCGATCTTGTCGGCGTCGGCTTGCAGCGCGGTACGCGCCTCGCCGCCCGCGCCGTCGGCCGACATGCGGCCGGCGATCGTCGCGCCCGTGCCGACGAGCCCGGCGAGCAGCGCGAACGCGAGCCACGCGCTGCTCGGTCGCCTGTGCCTCCGCACCGGCACCCCGGACGGCTGGGTCTCCAGCGCGTCGATCGTCTGCGAGCCGCGCGCGGGCCGCTTCGGCGTCGACGACTTGCGGTCGCGCGCGAGCGCGCCGGGCGTGATCTCCATCGAGTCGGTCGGGCCGTCGGGCGAGGCGTCGGGCGAGGCGTCGGGCGAGGCGCCGGTATCCGAGCCGACCGGCAGGAACGCCGGCAGTGCGCCCGACGGCCGCTGCGCGGTGTCGAGCAAGTATTCGCCGAGGTCCTTGCCCTGCTTCTGCGCGCGCGCCCACGCCTCGAGCCGCTTCTCGAACAGGCCGCCCATCAGGCGCGCGACGTTCACCGATGACATCGCCAGCTTGTGCTCGCGCGCGAACGCCTCGAGATCGAGCTGCATCTCCTGAGCGGTCTGGTAGCGATTCGCCGGATCCTTCTCCAGCGCGCGCAGCACGATGCGTTCGAGCTCGGGCGGATAGCCCGGCACGCGCGATGACGGCTTCGGCGCCGGCAGATCGACGATCGCGCGCAGCGTCTCGAAGTCGTTCTGCGCCTTGTACAGCCGCGTGAGCGTCGTCAGCTCGTAGAGCAGCGTGCCCATCGAGAACACGTCGCTGCGCCGATCGAGCGGCTCGGTGCGGCACTGCTCGGGCGACATATACGAGTACTTGCCCTTCAGCATGCCGCGCTGAGTTTCGGACGACCGGTTCTGCGCCTTCGCGATGCCGAAGTCGCACAGCTTGACCGCGCCGTCGTGGCTGAGCAGTACGTTCGACGGCGAGACGTCGCGATGGATGATGTGGACCGGTCGGCCCTCGAGATCGAGCTTCTCGTGCGCGTAGTGCAGCGCCGCGCACACGTGGCTCGCGATGTAGATCGCATCGGCGAGCAAAATCGTCTGCTGCTTCTTGAGCGACGCTTCGAGCAGCTGGCGCAGGTCGGCGCCGTGCACGTACTCCATGACGAAGAAGTACGAGCCGTTGACGAGCCCGATCTCGTAGACCTGCGCGATGTTCGGGTGCTCGAGCGTCGCGACGAGGCGCGCTTCGTCGAGGAAGAAGCTCGTGGTCTCGACGTCGCGCTCGAGGTCCGCGCGCACGCGCTTGATGACGACGATCTTCTCGAAGCCTTGCAGGCCCGCCTGGCGCGCGACGTAGACCTCCGCCATCCCGCCGGTCGCGAGATGACCCAGGATGGAATACTTGCCGAACTGTTCCGGCAGCGACCCACCCAGGCCCGCGGTTCCCATGAACCCCGATCGTAGGTCGGGCATCACAGCGTTGCAAGGGAGGGACGATGTGGGTCGTTATGCGTACGCGCAAACGAGCGCTCGCCGTTATCGAAGACGAGGCGGCGGCTTTGTCGGCTTGGCTGGAGCCGGGTGCGGATCGGGTACTATCGCAGTCGCGGCGTCGATCCCGAGCTGGAAACCGGCCGGCTGATCGTCCCGCCCGCAGGTCGCGAACGCGATCGCCACGACGATGAGGGCGGCGAGCGCTGCGCCCGCGACCGCGAGTGGGTGAACCGCGGCGGACCGCACGCGCGCGGTGAGCGTGATCGGCGGCGGCGGCGTTTCGGCCGGCGCGATCGCGATCGGCGGCGGCGCGATCGTGGTCGGCGCGTCGTCGAGCGGCGAGCTCTTCGCCAGCGTCACGGTCTCCTCGTCGACCTCGCCGGTGAAATCGGGTGGAGGCGCGAGGATGGTCGCGCCGTCCTCGATGAACTCGTTCTGTTCCTTCGCGAGCGCGTGGGCGAGCGCGAGCGGTGACTGCGCGGTCACGATCGTCGCCTCGATGCTCGCCGGCGGCTCGACGATGCCCGAGCCGGTGCTCGGCGTCGCGGTCGGCGCGAGCCGTGGCTCGCGCGGCACGAGCCACGGCTCGGGGCGCTCGCCGAACAGCCCGCGCATGTAATCGGCCAGCCGTTTGGGCGAGCTGCGAAGCTGCGCCTCGGTCATGTAGCGCTCGAGCGCGTCGCGCAGCTCGTCGGCGCTCTGGTAGCGCGCGCCGGGCTCCTTCGCGAGCGCGCGCAGCACGATCTCGTCGAGCTCGCGCGGGATGTCCGAGCGGTGCGACGAGGGCGGCGGCACGTCGCTCTGGACGATCGCGGTCATCGTCAGGTAGTCGTTCGCTGCCTTGAACACGCGGCGCGCGGTGAGCAGCTCGTAGAGCACGATGCCGAGCGTGAACACGTCGCTGCGGCGATCGAGCGGGACGCCGCGGCATTGCTCCGGCGACATGTAGCCGGCCTTGCCCTTGAGCGTGCCGGCGCGCGTCGTCGCCGCGCTGCGCAGCGCCGCCTTCGCGAGCCCGAAATCGACGAGCTTGACGCCGCCGTCGTAGCCGACGAGCACGTTGCCCGGCGACACGTCGCGGTGGACGAGCCCGAGCGGCTGGCGATCGGGGCCGACCTTCTCGTGCGCGTGGTGCAAGCCGGCGGCGGCCGCGGCGATGATCTGGCAGACGATCTCGACCGGCACGAGCTGGTGTCGCTCGCCGACCTTCTCGATGATCGCGCGCAGGTCCTCACCGTGGACGTACTCCATCGCGAAGAAATACGCGCCGTCCTGCTCGCCGACATCGTGGACCTGGACGATGTGCTGGTGGTGCAGCGACGCGGCGAGCCGCGCCTCTTCGAGGAACATCTGCACGAACCGCGTGTCCTCGGCGAGGTCCGGCCGGATGCGCTTGACCACGACGTGGCGCTCGAACGCCTGCATGCCGGTGGCGCGCGCGAGCAGCAGCTCGGCCATCCCGCCGCGCGCGAGTGACTTCACGATCTCGTAGCGTCCGAGCCGGGTCATCCCGAGTGCACGAGCGTACACGGAGAAGTCGAGGAACCCGAATTCGGACTTCGGACTTCGGACTCGGACTTCGGACTGGCGGAGATTCTCTGGCCCGAAGCCCGAAGTCCCTGCTGTCAGCGCTTGCTGAACTGGAAGCGAGCGCGAGCGGCCTTCTGGCCGTACTTCTTGCGCTCCTTCTTGCGAGGATCGCGCGTGACGTAGCCGGCCGCCTTCAGCTTGGGCCGCAGCTCGCTGTCGATCTTCATGAGCGCGCGCGTGATGCCATGGCGGATCGCGCCCGCCTGCGAGGCGACGCCGCCGCCGGCGACCGTGGCGTGGACGTCGTACTGCGCGAGCAGGGCGACCTCTTCGAGCGCCTGGCGGATGACCATGCGCGCGACCGGGCGCGCGAAGTAGTCCTCGTCCGTGCGGTCGTTGATGATGAACCGGCCCTCGCCGGCTGTGAGCCACACGCGGGCAACCGCGGTCTTGCGGCGGCCGGTGGCGTAGATCTTTGCAGTCTGTGCTTGCGCCATTAGTTCTTCACCTCGAGAACGCGCGGCTTCTGGGCCGTGTGCTCGTGCTCGGCGCCGCGATAGATCTTCAGCTTTTTCATGATGCGGCGGCCGAGCGGGCCCTTCGGCAGCATCCCCCACACCGCCTCGCGGATCGCCCGCTCGGGATCGGTCGCGAGCACGTCCTTCGCGAGGCGCGTCTTCAAGCCGCCGGGGAACAGCGTGTGATGGCGATAGAGCTTCTTGTCGGGCTTGTTGCCGGTCAGGCGAACGCCGCCGGCATTGAGCACGATCACGAAATCGCCCATGTCGACGTTCGGCGTGTACGTGACCTTGTGCTTGCCGCGCAGCACCATCGAGATGCGCGCTGCGAGACGGCCGAGCGTGTGCCCGGTCGCATCGATCACGTACCACTCGCGCTGTGCCTCACCGGCTTCTTTGCTCAGCCAGTGGCTCTTCTGCGTACTCATCATGGGCGGTCTCTATTGGGGAGGGGATCGTCTACAAGAGGGCGAAACGCTTGTCAAGGCGGGCGAGCCTACTGGCAATCGGTTCAGTGTCATCCGGGTGTGGTACCACCAGGCCGTGAACGTCGGATTCATTCTCAAACCCGACAAGACCGAGGCCGGGGTCCTCCTCGAGGAGCTGGTCCCGTGGCTGCGCGCGCAGGGCCACGTCCCGGTGGTTCCCACCGAAGATCAGATAACCCCGCGCGGCGCCGAGATCGTCCCCGAGGCCGACCTGGGCGACCACGTCGATGTCGCGGTGGTCCTCGGCGGCGACGGCACCATGCTGCGCGCGGCTCGGCTGGTCGCCGACCGCGGACGGCCGGTGCTCGGCGTCAACCTCGGCCAGCTCGGGTTCTTGGCGATGTTCGCGCCGGCCGACGCGAAGGCGGCGCTCGCCTCGGCGCTCGCCGGCAAGCTGCCGCGCACCGAGCGAATGCGGCTGCAGGTCAGCTTCGTCCACGCCGGCGCGCCGCCGGTCGTGCGCGCCGCGCTGAACGACGCGGTGCTGCACCAGGGCGCGATGGCTCGGCTGATCGACATCCAGGCGTACTGCGATGGCCAGCTGGTCGCCGCGTATCGCGCCGACGGGCTCATCGTCGCGACGCCGACCGGCTCGACCGCCTACAACATGGCCGCGGGCGGGCCGATCGTCGTGCCCGGCCAGGCGGCGATGACGCTCACGCCGATCTGCGCGCACGCGTTGACCAACCGGCCGCTCGTGATCGGCGCGAGCGCGACCATCCGGCTCGCGCTCGCGGGCGACGCGCGCGGCGTGATCCTCACGGTCGACGGCCAGTGGGCGAGCTCGTTCTTGCCCGGCGATCTTGTCGAGCTGACGGCCGCGCCGCGGCCGCTCGTGATGTTCGCGTCGCCGCAGAGCTTCTTCGATGTGATGCGCGACAAGCTCCACTGGGGCGTGCGCGGAGGCCAGTGATGCTGCGGCATTTGCGCGCCACGAACTTCTCGATCCTGTCCGACGTCGAGCTCGCGCTCGGCGCGGGCATGAACGTGCTCACCGGCGAGACCGGCGCCGGCAAGTCGCTGATCGTCGAGGCGGTGAATCTGCTGCGAGGCGGCCGCGCGTCGGCCGATATTCCGCGTGCCGGCACCGACGAGGCCGTCGTCGAGGCGGTGGTCGACGTGCCGGACGATCTGCGCGCGCGCGTCGCGAGCGTGCTGGAAGGTGCCGGGCTGCCGGTCGGCGATCAGGTGCTCGTGCGCCGGATCATCACGCGCGGTGGGCGAGGGCGGTGCTACGTCAACGGCGCGCTGACCACGGCGGCGCGGCTCGGCGAGCTCGGCGCGCTGCTCGTCGACCTCGCGGGCCAGCACCAGCATCAAGGCCTGGTCGATCCGGCGCGGCACCTCGAGATCCTCGACGCGTTCGGCGAGGCGCGCGGTGAAGCCGCCGCGATGCAGGCGGCGTGGGACGAGCTACGCCGAGGTGACGAGGCGCTCGCCGAGCTCGGCGGCGACGAGCGCGAGCGCGAAGCGCGGCTCGACTACGTGCGCTACCAGCTCGACGAGCTCGATGCGGCGGCGCTGTCGCCCGGCGAGGACGCGGAGCTCGAGCTCGAGCGCGCGCGGCTCGCGTCGGTCGATCAGCTGCAGCGCGCGGCGCGCAGCGGCGAGCACTTGCTGTACGGCGGCGAGCCGGCGGCGCGCGATCTGGTCGCGTCGGCGGCGAGCGAGCTCGAGCGCGCGGTGCGCGTCGATCCGTCGCTCGAGCCGATCGCGCGCCAGCTCGCCGAGATCGAGACGCTCATCGACGACGCGGCGGATCGGCTGCGCGGTTATGCCGACAAGCTCGAGAGCGATCCCGATCGGCTCGCGTCGGTCGACGACCGGCTGGCGCTCGTGCGCCGGCTGGCGCGCAAGCACGGCGGCGACTTGGCCAAGGTGCTCGCGCACGCCGAGGTGCTGCGCGCCGAGCTCGCGGCGCTGTCGGGCCGCGATGCGAAGCTCGCCGAGGTCCAGGCCATGCGGGCGGCGGCCGAGCGCGCTGCGAGCGCGGCGGCGACGGCCTTGACGCGGCGGCGCGGCAAGGCCGCGCGCGAGCTCGAGAAGCAAGTCGGCGCGGCGCTCGCCGAGCTCGGCATGAGCGTGGCGCGGCTGTCGGTCGCGATCGAACCGCGGCCTATCGGGCCGACCGGCTCGGATCGGGTCGAGTTACTGCTCGCCGCGAACAAGGGCGAAGACGCGCGTCCGCTCGCGAAGATCGCGTCGGGCGGCGAGCTGTCGCGCATCATGCTCGCGATGAAGCTCGCGCTGCGGCGCGCCGACGAGGTCGCGACCTACGTGTTCGACGAGGTCGACGCCGGCATCGGCGGCGCAACCGCGCAGGTGGTCGGCGCGCAGATCCGCGCGGTCGCCGACCAGCGTCAGGTCCTGTGCGTCACGCACCTGCCGCAGATCGCGGCATTCGCGGACCACCACTTTCACGTCGCCAAGACCGAGGTCGCCGGCCGCACGGAGACCCACGTCCAGAAGCTCACCGGCACCGCGCGCAAAGACGAGCTCGCCCGCATGCTCGGCGGCCACGCCACCGCGCGCGCGAAGGCGCACGCCGCGGAGCTGCTGGCCGACGCGCGGCGCACGGCGGCACGGTAGATCATTCTGGGTTCCCTGTTCAGCCCGGCGAATCGGAACTAGGGAACCTGGAATTGGGACCCGGGATCGATTCAGGCGGTGACCGCGCACGCGCGGCATGGATACGTGCCGCACACCAGGCACTGCATGTTGCCGCACCTGCCGCAGCGCACGCCGCAGTCGGAGCACAGCGGGTGCCACTGATCGCAGACGAGGTCGGAGCTGGCCGGGCTTCCGCAGTTCTTGCACAGGACCGCGGTCGCCGCGCACGTCATGCACTTGCGATCGCCGCACGTCAGGCACTGCACGCCGCCGCAGCGCGGACACTTGATCGCGCAGTCGCCGCACAGCGCGTGTTGCGCGCGGCAGGTCGCGACCGTGCCCGTCGTGGCACCGCAGTTCGCGCATGCGACCGCGGTGGTCGCGGCCGCGGCCGGCAACGTCGACAGATCGACGAAGAATTCCTCGGCGTCGACCGGCAGCTGCTCGGGGTGCTGGTCGACCCACTGCGCGGCGCGGCCGTTGAGCGGGCTCTTCGTGTTGTAGCTCTGGAACGCGAGGATCTCGCCGACGCGCTGGACCAGATGCTCGAGCGACTCGCCGGCCGTCCAGTGATCGCCGATGCACACCGTGTGCGGCGCGATGTTCGGGTGAAACACCGGCGACAGCATGCGGAACATCGGTGCGTCGCGCGGGTAGCCGTGCGGCATCGTCACCTCGAGCCGATGCTCGGTCGCGGTCTCGAGCTGCTCGCCGCGCTCGCGCAGCGACTTCACCTTCAGCACCAGCCGGTAGCGCTCGGGCGGGTTGCCGAACACGCCCTCGATCTGGATCTTCGGGTGCAGCCGCGCGAGCCGGCGCAGCGCCTCGTGATCGGCCTTGAGTCTGCGGAGTCGTACGTTGTCCATGGCTACTCCTGAACGAGCGTGCCGGCGCGAATCTGGTCGACCAGCCCGCTCATCGTTTCCGAAGGCAGGCTGATGCCCTCGGCGCGCCCGTCCTCGGCGCGCGTCCACGTGTTGAGACCGACGAGGTCGCCGTGCTCGTCGTACAGGCCGCTGCCGCTGTCGCCCGGGATCACCGGCAGGTCGGTGTACAGCAAGTCGTACGCGCCGGCCGGCGTATGGTGGGTCTCGCGGCGCTCGAGGGAGCCGTGGAGCACCTGCCAGCCCGAACGATACGGCAGCGGCACGAACAAGACCGGCGAGCCCTGCTTGAGCTCGTCGCTCGACGACGCGATCGGCACCGGCTCGGGCGGGTGATCGATCGGCAGCTCGATCACGACGACGTCGACCGGCGGCGGCGCGACCCAGCGCACGCGCGCGAGGCCTTCGCGGCCGTCCGACAGCTGCACCCACACCGGCTGCGCGTGGGCCGCGTCGCGGAACGTGCCGACGGCGGCGTACGGGATCGCGACGTGGCTGCACGTCACGATCCACGCGCGCGTCTCGTCGCGCGCGATCACCGCGCCGGTCCCGAGCGCCAGCTCGCGCGCATCGCCGTCCGCGCCGGGCGCGAGCACGACGACGGTCGCGTCGAGCACGCGCTGCACGTGCGAGGGCATGCCGAGCTGCTCGCGCGCCGGCATCGACGTGTAGCGGCCGCCGAACGAGCCGGTACCGAGCCAGCCGACGAGCCCGATCACCAGCGCGGCCGCGCCGACACACAGCGCGAGCGCATGGCCGAGCACGAGCGGCAGCTTGCGAAAGTGCCGGTGCTTGCGCAGCCGCAGCAGCATGACGATCGCCGCGACGAGCGCGACGCCGCCTGCGATCGCGGTGTGCTTGTTCGCGGCCGCGAGCTCGGCGAGCAGCTGGCCGAGCGGCGCGATCGGCCGCGCCGAAAACTGGAGGACCACGCACCACGCGGCGACCGCAGCGAGCGCGAACGTCGCGACGCGTGGCAGCCACGGCAACGCGCGGCGCCACCACCGCTCGCCCGCCGCTTCGCCCGCGCGCCGCTGCTCGGCCTCTGCGATCACGTCGCGATCGATCACGAGCGGACCGCCGTCGCCGACGCGCGCCCACGCGCCTTGCGTCTCGCACGCCGCGCACATGCGGCCGGGCGCGAGCCGCACCGGTCCGGCCACGTGGCACTGCGGGCACACGGTGGTCGTCACGACGGGCGCGGCGCGCTTGGCCATTACTTCCCTAGGTTCACCAGGACGATGAGCAGCGTGAAGATCGCGCCGATCGCGGCGCTGCCGTAGCCCATGGCGAGGTACGGCCCGCCGCTGCCGGCGAGCTTCTTGCGCTTCACGAACGAGAAGATGCCGCCGATCGCGCCGGTCACCGGCGACACGAACACCAGCAGCGACAGGATGAACATCCAGATCAGCAGCGTGCGCGCGCTCTTCAGCGATTGCTGGTCGGACATCCACTGCGCGTAATCGCCGCGCGGCATCGGATCCGCCCACGGGAACCGCGCGCCGCAGCTGCACACGAGCAAGCTCGAGCCGATCTGCGCCGCGCAGTTCGGACACTCCTTGGTGTCACCCCAGCCCTGACCGACGACCACCGGCACCGGCGGCTTCTCGGCCACGGCTGCCTGCTTGCAGCCGTACGTGCCGCACCCGCCGATCTCGGTCCAGCAGCTGTGGTGATAATCCTGGGTGCACTCGGGGCACGTGGTCTTGGCCTCCGCGTCCTTGATCACCGTGTAACAGATCGAGCAGCGCGCCATCGTCAGCTCCTCACCATCTGGATGATACCGGTCGCCACGCACACCATGGCGACGATCTGAAATGACATCGCGAAGCCGCGCCGGCCGAACAGCGGCCGCGCGCGCTTCGCCCACGTGACCGCGACGGCCGCGACGAACACGACCATCGCGACCGCGAGCAGCGGGCCCGCCGCGTGGAAGCGGAAGGCGTCGCCGATGCGGCCGTGCGCGAGCGAGACAAAGCTGCGCGTCATGCCGCAAAACGGGCAGGGCACGCCGAAGACCTCGTGAAACCAGCACGCGCCGCCGAGCGGAGACCCGTCCGGCAGCGTCACCGCGGCGCCGGCAGGCGTAAGCCATGCCGCGGCCGCGAGCTGGGCGATCGCCAGAAGCGCGAGCGCGAGGTCTGCGAGGCGTGCCTTCATGCGATCAGGTCGCCGACAGGCGGACCAGCAGGAAGATCGCCCAGCCGATCAGGTCGAGGATGCCGAGCACGATGCCCGCGGTGGCCATGCCGCCGCCGCCGTACGTCGGATCGGAGGCGATCGAGCGCTTGGCTTCGTTGCCCTTCACGATGGCGACGATGCCGAGGATCACACCGCAGAAGAACAGACCGATGATGCCGCACACGAGCGCCGCGGTCGCGCCGGGCGCCGTGATCTTCGGGCCGTGGTAGAGGCCGTCGGGGCTGGTGATCGCGCGGCACATCGGACAGATGTCCGAGCCCATCGCGATCGCGTTGCCGCAGCGCGGGCAGCGCATGAGGCCGGGCGGCAATGCAGCCGCCATCGGCGGCGCGCCCATCGGCGCACCCGCGTAGCCCGGCGCCGGCGCGTCGAGCCGCTTGAGCGGCGCGTTCACGCAGCCCGGTGACGAGCACCCGCCTTTGCCTTCCCAGCACCGATCGTGGTGCTCCTTCAGGCAGGTGGTGCAGACCGCCGCGTCGTCTCCGACGCGCAGGCCTTGATTACACCAGCCACACGGCTTGTTCTCGAGCTTGAGGTTGGCTTTGAGTTTCTGCACCGCTTCCATGATCTCGTCTCCGTTCGTTCTCACGCCTGCTGCGTGCGTTTCTGCCTCTCCTCGAAATCGAGGATCGTGCTTCCCAAGATGATCTGATCGCCGGACGCGAGCCGGCGACGCCTGATACGCGAGCCGCCGACCTGCGTTCCCATGCGGCTCGACATGTCTTCGATCTCGTAGATCGTGCCGACGCGGTGGACCTGCGCGTGCGACGCGTCGATCTCGGCGTCCTTGAACAGATAGACGTCCGAAGCGGGTGCGCTGCCGATCACGGTCGGCGTCTTGTAGAGGATGAACGACTTGCCGGCGAGCGGGCCGGTGCGCACGCGCAGCCACGCCTCGCGGGCGAGCCGCTCGACGAGCGCGACGAAGATGCCGATGGACAGCCCGACCGCGAGCAGGCCCACGAGGCGCGATGACGAGCTGCTCGTGAACATCGAGTTGCCGAAGAAGCGATCGATCGGATCGAAGAACAAGCCGCCGAGGCCGCCGCCGAGCGCGCCACCGACCACCGAGTTGCGGAGTTGCGCGCGCGTCGAGCGCACGAGGTTCATGCCGAGGCCGGTCGCGGCGCCGATGCACGCCCACGCGGCGCTGCGGCACGCCGCGAAGATGAGGAAGCTCGTGCCCGAGATATCCTTCACGGTGACGACGAGCAGGTCGCGGTGCTCGATCTGGCCTTGCAGCACGTGCTGGCCGATCGCCATGAAGGCGCCGGCCGGCACGAACGCGAGGAACGCGAACAGCATCGACATGAAGCTGCCGAGCACCGAGCGTTCGATCATGCGGATGTAGTTGCGGGTCGTGAAGCCTTCCGCGAGCAGGAGGCCGAGCGCGATGAATGCCGCGGTGAGCGGGAACAGCAGCACGAGCGGCCACAGCGGCTTCTCGACCTCGCCCCACGAGCCGGTGCGCGATGTCGGGCGCAGCGCCGCGGCGATCAGCTTGTGGCCTTGCTCGAGGCCGACGGCCTCGATGTGATCGCCGACCTTGATCGAGTCGACACTCGCGAACGCGGGCTCGCCATGCGTGCCGGCCTCGAGCTTCACGCGCTGCGTGTCGACGTACACCTCGTGCGAGCCGATGGTCACCGCGATCACGCCGCCGGGCGCGTCGAACGGCTCGGCGTTGATGAGCAGCACGTCGCCGCCGACGACCGGCAGGTCGGTGATGTTCGGATCGAGCAGCCGCCACGTCAGGAACGCGCCGAGCAGCGCCGCGATCGGCAGGTACACGAGCGGGTTCATGAGGAAGCGCCGGATCGGCGATACCGGCGGCGCATCCGCGACGATGCGCTCGCGCCGCGAGTGATCCTGCGCGAGCGCCTTGTCGACGTCCGGGGTGAACAGCTCGGCGCGCTCGATCTTGATCTGCTCGTCGCTCATATTATTGCGTCCCTCCCGGCGGCAGGCTCGCCGACGGATCGATCGCCTGAAGCTGTTGCTCGTACCTCGCCCGGTTGCCCGGATCGAGGTGCGCCGCGGCTGCCAGCAGCCGCATCGCACGATCCTTGTCACCCGCCTTCATCGCATTCGCGGAGAGCTCCGAGTATGCGATGCCGATCGCCGCCCGCTGCTCCGCGACATCGTGCGCCAGATCCGCCTTCAACATCGACTCGCTCTTGCTCGCGCGCTCCAGCACGTCCAGCGCGGTCGCCGCCGAGCTTCGATCGGTCCCGAGCCGCGCCAGGATCTCGCGCGCTTGCTTGAGCTGCGCCAGCACATTTCCCGTGCCCGGGCCGGGGCCCGCTGCCGATCCCGATCCCGAGGCCGATCCCGAGGCCGATCCCGCGGCCGATCCCGATCCCGATCCCGATCCCGCGGCCGATCCCGATCCCGACGCCTTCGGCTCCATGCTGGCGATCGCCGCATCGATCGCCGTGATCGCCTGTCCCACCGGCTTGTGCAGAGCCTGATCCCCGACGGTATCCCGCAGCACGCCGACCAGATCCGAATTCAGCTGCCCGATCGCGAACTGCTCGCCCTCGTGCCGCGCCTTGTCGAGCTCGCCCTGCGCCTCCACCAGCGCCGCGTTCCCCGAGCTCGCGCCGAGCCAGTGCCCGACGAAGCCCGCGAGCAACATCAGCACCGCGGCCGCGACGAGCAACGTCCCGGGCGACGCCGGAAACAGCGGCTCGTCGCTCGCCTCCCTGACAGGTTCCGCCTTCACCGCCTTGAGATCGACCGCGCTCGCCGCCGCGCGCTCCGGGTTCTCCTGCGCACGCGGTCCGTCCCACAGCTGCTCGCGCGACCCGACGAAGTACCTTCGCGCGCGCCACACCTCGTTGTCGTGCCACGTGAACACGCCGTGCTCGCGCGACTTCGGGTCGTACACGAGCGCGATCTGGAAGGGCAGGTTGAAGAAGCTCTTGTGGATGAACTGATCGCGGTCGCTCAAGAAGATCCCGAAGCCGGGATGCGTGTGGTACCAGCCGACGACGCGCTTGTCCTTGTGCTTCCCGTCCATCTCCTTGTGGATGTGGTCCCAGGTCGCGTGCGTGAACGTCAGCTCGGCGCCTTTCTCCTCGGCGTGCAGGGCGTCGATCGTGGTGTCGATGCGCAGGTACGGGCCGGCCGCGTCACGTAGCAGCTCGCCGACGAGCACGCCGCCGATCTCGCGCGTCGTGTCGCCGTCGCCGCGGGCGACCGCGCGGTCGAACGCCGCCTCGGCGAGATACACGCGGTAGTCCTGGCGCGTCGCCGGGCACGGCGCCTCGTGCAGCTCCTTCTCCTCGATCGCGCGGGTATCCAGCGAGCTCATGCCGTCTCCTCGTAAAGCGAACCGAGCACCGCGCGCGCGTCGCCGTCGAACAGCCAGGCGCGCGCGCGTTCCATCCCGTTGCGCGCGACGATCACGTCGAGCGGCGGCAAGCCGAGGTCGGCGGGCGTGGCCGCGAGATCGATGTCGCCGCTACGATCGATCGACGTCGCGATCTCGACGATCCGGTGCGTCTGGCACTTCGGACACGCCGCCTGCGATTCGCGAACCGCGCCGAGCACCGCGCGAGCCGGCTCGCGAGCGCCGCAGTCGGGGCAGGTGAGCCGCACGATCACGTCGCGCGACAGGTCGAGCACCGTGCCTTCGCCGAGCTCGCGTTCGGCGCGGTCGAGCAGCGCGCCGAGCGTGATCCCGCCGATGCCGACACCGAGCGGCACCAGCTCGCCGACCGAGTCGTGGCCCTGACAATCGTCGCGCCGCGGATAGCCGATGCGCGTCGCTTCGCTGCGCAGGCCCTCGAAGTGCAGGCCCGCGCCGGCGAGCGTGGGCTGACCGTGCACCGCCTTGATCGCCTCCTGCACCTGCATCGCGCCGATGATCGAGGCGGCGACTGCCGAGGTCGGGACGTGGCCGCGCGCGACCGCATCGCGCGCGAGCATCGCGCACGAGCGCCGCTCGGCGAGCAGCTTGCGGTCGGTCTTGTTCATCGTGCACTCGTAGCAGGCGCCGTCGGCGGGCGAGAACACGCGCACGACGCCGTTGAAGCCTTCGATCGCGCCGTCGACCCAGCGCCGGTTGACGCGCGCGCAGGCCGAGTTGATGAACACGCGCGCCTCGCGGTTGTCGACCGCGCCGATCACGATGTCGGCCCACGCGAACACGCCCAGGCCGGCGCACTCGAGGATGTTGCCTGCGATCGCGTGCGCGCGTGCGTCCGGGTTGATCGCGGTCATCGCGCGCGCCGCGACCTCGGCCTTGTACGCGCCTTCGTCGGTCTCGCGGAACAGTACCGTGCGGGACAGGTTCGAGCGCTCGATGCGATCGCCGTCGAACACGAGCGTGCGGCCGCAGCCGATCAGCGCGAGCAATTTCAGGATCTCGTTGCCGAGCGCGCCGGCGCCGACGACAACGACGCGCGTCCTCGCGACGCGACGCTGATCCCACCAGTCGATCAACGTCTGGCGGTGATAGCGATCCTCCGGTTCGATGCGGAGCACCTCGGCCGCAGCCATGTTCAGCCTGCAGTGATCTCGGGTTGGATACGAACGACGTCGCCGTCGATCACGGTCTGCTGCGAGAGCGTGCGATCGTCGAGCAGCTGCACGCCGAGGCGGCGATGGTGGAACTTGTAGCTCATGAGCTGGCCGTCGGGCGCGAACTTCGGCAGGTGCAGCTTGTCGGCGAGCACCATCAGGATGCGCTCGACCGAGACATCATCGGGCACTTGCACTTGAAGACGCTTGTTACCCGTCGCGTCCCACACTTCGAGGTTGATCTCCGCCACCGCGCGCGGTTCTAACAGATCCGGCCTCGCCGGTCGATGGAAGGTTTCGGGGGCCATGCTCGTATGACGTGACGAGCCGCGGCACGGTCTCAAGTCGCAAAATATGTGTGCTAATCGTCCGTCTTGGCCCACGCGCCGGTACGGGGCGTCACGTGCCGTCAATGGCGCGAAGCGCTGGTGTGCTCAATGTCCGCCGCCATCTGACTTGCCAGCCGCATCCGTACCCGCGTCGTCGGGTTGCGCCGCATCTGGTGGCGGTTGATTCGAGGACTGCCAGGGCTGGCGATAGAGCGCGAACGCATCCGCGCATCCCTCGTCGCCATAGGCATCGCCCGTGGTCTTCGCGATCGCGCCGAACAGAGCGCCGAGCGCAGCGATTCCAAGTCCGAGCTCGGCGACGTGGCGCTTGCTGTTCGCTTGCTCGAACCCGATCGAAGTAAGCCCGGTGGCTCCGCCCAGAGCACCGAGCGCGATCCCGAAGTTCGCGTACAGGTCTCGCCACGTACGGAGGTAGTTGCACCGAGACATCAGCTCGGGGGACGGCGGTTTGGTCTTCCTGGCATGAGTCACCTCATCGAGTGGAACGACGCATCCGCCGATTAGCAGTGTAACGAGGAGCAAGCGCATGCCCCCATCATCGCGATCGCCGGCGCGCACAGGTCATCGCGAGCTGCTGAATTGTGCAGCTGGTGCGCTTTGAACCAGCTCGGAGCGTCAGCCCGCTTCGACGCGCTGGCCGGCCTTCTCCCACCCCGCGATCCCATCCGGCATCGCATACGCGTTGGGATACCCGAGCTCACGGGCGCGCCCGGCGCCCGCATGGCACGCGTGTCAGCCAGGGCCGCTGCAATAAAACACCAGCGTCGCGGTCTTATCCGCCGGCAACACGCTCGCGTCGAAGTTGTACGCGTTGACGTGCTTGGCGCCGGGGACATGGCTTCGCGTCCACCGTGCTGCGCTGTTGTTGTCGAACACGAACACGTTCGGCTGGCCGAGGCGCGCCGCGACTTCGGGGACCGTCAGCTCGGGGATCTCGTCCATACCGAAAGTCTAGCTCGTCGGCTTGCGCGCCGGCATCGTGCGGCGCGTCGGCGCCTTGCCGCCGTGCCCCGAGTAGTCCGTCCAGCGATAGCTCGGCTCGCCCGGGGCGCGGAAATCCACGTGAATGAAGCCGCTGGTCGGGTAGATGCCCAGGCCCATGCCGCCCGCGTCGAGCGACTCCGCGAACTTGTACAGCTCGTAGATCGAGACGCCCGGCACGCGGATGTCCATCGCGGACGCGTGGTGGTGGCGGCTCGAGTCGCGCTCCAGGTAGCGGAAGCCCGAGACGAGGACGACCGGCCGCGAGCCGTTGTCGCCGAATCGGTCGTAGATGCGCGATAGCTGCTCGTAGAGCTCGCTGCGCACGGCCCGCACCGCGCCGGTCTTCGGATCGCGGAACAGATCGTCGAGCTTGGCCAGCGCGGCATCGTCGAACGAGCCGTCGGGCTTGTAGATGTGGACCTTGACCTCTTCGTTGAGGTTCTCGGCGCGCAGCCAGATGTCGCCCGACGGCTTGTCGAGCGGGTCGGCGCGCAGCTCGCCCTTGGGCGCGTTGTGGCCCGACAGCACCGGGATGCGATGGCACTTGCCGTGGTCGCACGAACGGAACGAGCCCTTCGACCTCGGGCCGGCGTACGCCGCTCCCGCGAGCGAAACCAGCGCGGCGAGCACGTAGATCCGTCGCACGACGTTCGAACCTAGGCGAGGTTACAAGTCGATCTCAAGAAAACCCGCACCAAATCGTACGAACAAAATTCAGGCGGGACCCTGCGGTGGCAACTTCGGTAAGTGCACTCCCGGCAGCGGAACGTGCAGCAGCTCGATGCCGATCTTCTGCGCGATCTCGAAGATTCGCTCGTCGCGATAGAACTCGCCGTACACGATCCGCACGACGCCGGCGTTCGCGAGCTGCTTGAAGCAGTTCCAGCACGGGCTCGCGGTGACGTAGTTCGTCGCGCCCTCGATCATCACGCCGTTGCGCGCGGCCTGGATGATCGCGTTGGCCTCGGCGTGGATCGTCGCGACGCAGTGGCCGTCTTCCATCATGTGACCGACGTCGGCGCAGTGGGGCATGCCGCGGATCGACCCGTTGTAACCGGTCGACAAGATCGTGCGATTGCGGACGAGCACCGCGCCCACGAACTTGCGCGGGCACGTCGACCGGGTCGCGACGACCTGCGCGATGCTCATGAAGTATTCGTCCCAGGAGGCGCGGTCCATGCGGGCAGTATAAGGCTTCGGGCTGTGAGCTTTGGGCTGTGGCCAGAGCCGGAGGAGATCGATCCGACCCGAAGCCCGATGCCCAAAGCCCAATGCCATTGTATGGTCCGCGTCCCATGTCCAAGTACAAGGACACGGTCAACCTCCCGGAGACCGCGTTTCCGATGCGCGGCGAGCTCGCCAAGCGCGAGCCGGAGATCCTCGCGCAGTGGAAGACGACCGATCTGTACGCGCGCATCCAGGCCGATCGGGCAGGCGCGCCGCTGTGGGTGCTGCATGATGGGCCGCCGTACTCGAACGGCCACATTCACTACGGCCACATCCTCAACAAGCTGCTGAAGGACATCATCGTCAAGTCGCGCACGATGGCCGGCTTTCGCACGCCGTACGTGCCGGGCTGGGATACGCACGGTCTGCCGATCGAGCGCGCGGTGCTCGATCGCAACATGAAGGACAAGCGCGACGCGTCGCCGGCCGAGCTGCGCGAGCAGTGCCGCAAGTTCGCGCTCGAGTACGTCGACATCCAGCGCCGCGAGTTCCAGCGGCTCGGCATCCTCGGCGACTGGGAGCACCCGTACCTCACGCTCGATCCGGGGTACGAGGCGACGATCGCCCGCGCGCTCGCGAGGTTCGCGCGCGGCGGTTACCTCTATCGCGGCAAGAAGCCGGTCGTGTGGTGCCCGCGCGACAAGACCGCGCTCGCCGAGGCCGAGATCGAATACAAGGATCACGATTCGCCGTCGGTGTACGTGCGGTTCCCGCTGGAGGCCCGCAAGGCCTCGCTCGTGATCTGGACGACCACGCCGTGGACCTTGCCCGCGAACCTCGCGATCGTCGCGCATCCGCAGTTCGAGTACGTCGCGATCCCGCACGGTGGCGAGGAGCTGATCGTGGCGAAGGCGCTGGCCGAGCCGTTCGGCAAGGCGACCGGCATCGACGTCACCCAGCAGACCCCGGTGAAGCTCGAGGAGGGTTGGCGCTACACGCACCCGTTCGTGCCACGCCAGCACGACAACGAGCATCGCCTGTGGTTCGCCGACTACGTCACCACCGAGGCCGGCACCGGCCTCGTTCACACCGCGCCGGGCCATGGCGCCGACGACTACAAGACCGGCCAGAAGCACGGCCTGCCGCCGTACGCGCCGCTCGACGATTCCGCGCGCTACATCGACGGCGTGCCGCTCGGCCTCGCCGGCAAGACGACCGACCAGGCGAACCCGATCGTCGTCGACTGGCTCGCGACGCACGGGTTCTTGCTGAACAAGCCGACCGATCGGCTGCGCCACCAGTATCCGCACTGCTGGCGGTGCAAGCAGCCGATCGTGTTTCGCGCGACGCCGCAGTGGTTCGTCGCGATGGACCACGAGCGATTCCGCGAGCGCGCGCTCGAGGCGATCCGCGCGACCGACTGGGTGCCGCCGTGGGGCGAGGAGCGCATCTACGCGATGATCGCGAACCGCCCCGACTGGGTGCTGTCGCGCCAGCGCTACTGGGGCACGCCGATTCCCGTCTTCTACTGCAGCGCGTGCAAGACCGAGCACGCGAACGCCGACACGATGGAGCACGTCGCGGCGATCTTCGCGCGCGAAGGCGCCGACGCGTGGTGGCGGCGCCCGGCGAGCGAGCTCGTGCCGGCGGGCACGACGTGCGGCAAGTGCGGCGCGGGCGCCGACCGGCTCGAGAAGGAGCAGGATATCGTCGACGTGTGGTTCGAGTCGGGCGTGTCGTGGCTCGTGATGGCCGAGCGCGACGCCGACTACCGCCACATCGACCTGTACCTCGAAGGCTCGGACCAGCACCGCGGGTGGTTTCACAGCTCGCTGCTCGTCGGCATCGGGGTCGCCGGGCGCGCGCCGTACGATGCGGTCATCACGCACGGCTTCGTGCTCGACGAGACCGGCAAGGAATACTCGAAGAGCGCGATCGCGAAGGCGAAGGCCGAAGGCCGCAAGATCGATTACATCGAGCCCGACGGCGTGATCGCGAAGCACGGCGCCGAGCTGTTCCGGCTGTGGGTCGCATCGATCGAGTTCCGCGGCGACATGACGTACTCGCAGACGATCCTCGACGGGCTTTCGGAGTGGTATCGCAAGCTGCGCAATACCGCGCGGTTCCTGCTCGGCAACCTGAAGGGCTTCGAGCCGGATCGGCACGACCGATCGATCATCACGCTCGGCGTCGACGAATACCTGCTCGCGCGCCTCGACCAGCTCGTCACGCGCGCGCGCGCCGCGTACGATGCGTACGAGCTGCACGTCGTGCATCGCCTGCTCGTCGACTTCGTGACCGTCGAGCTGTCTGCGCTGTACGCCGACGTGACGAAAGATCGCATGTATTGCGATGCCTCGGAGTCGCAGGCGCGGCGCGCCGCACAGCTCGTGATGTACGAGTGCGTGCGTGCGATCGCGACGCTCGCCGCGCCGATCCTGTGCTTCACGGCGGAGGACATCTGGCACCACCTGCCCAAGCGCGCCGGCGATCCCGACAGCGTTCATCTCGCTCGGTTCCCGGCGCCGAGCCGGCCGGAGGACGTGACGCCGGATCGCGGCCGCCAGCACGTGCGGGGCTCGGGGCCGGACTTCTGGATCCTCGGCGAGTTCTCGACCGTGCTCCAGTGGCGCGAGCGCGTCACGAAGGCGCTCGAGCCGTTCCGCGCGGAGAAGCGGCGGTCGGTCGATGCCCGCGTGACCCTGCGCGCGAGCAACGATGCCGAACGCACGACGCTGCTCCGGTTCACCGACCAGCTCGCCGACCTGTTCATCGTCTCGAGCGTCACGCTCGAGACCGGCGACGACACCGTCGAGGTCACGCCGCATCCCGGGCCGCGCTGCGAGCGCTGCTGGAAGCACTTCGATCGGCTGGCCGCCGATCCATCCGATGTGTGCGAACGCTGCGCGAATGCGCTACGAGCGAGGTCATGAGCGACGACAACCAGTCGGTGAATCGAAAGTGGACCGTGTTCGCGGTCGTGACCGTCCTGTCGCTCGTCGCCGATCAGGTCACGAAGATCTGGGCGCGAGCGTCGCTGCCGGTGAACCCGCACGGTTGTGCGATCCCGGACGACTTCAAGACCGGCCACTGCGGCGGCGTCGCGAAGACGGTGATCGACGGCTTCTGGGACTGGCGGCTGTCGATGAACCCGGGCTCGGCGTTCGGGTTGTTCTCGAGCCAGAACGGCGCGCGGGTGTTCCTGTCGATCGTCGGCATCGCGGCCGTCATCTACATGCTGTTCATGCTGCGCAGGTCGCGCGCCGATCAGAAGGTGCTGCACGTCGCGCTCGGACTCGTCGCCGCGGGCGCGATCGGTAACCTGATCGATCGCATCTACTTCGGCGTCGTGACCGACTTCATCCTGTGGCACTGGCACGAGCACGAGTGGCCGGTGTTCAACGTCGCCGACGTGGTGCTCGTCGTCGGTGTCGGCCTCATGTTCATCGACATCCAGAAAGAGAACAAACGCGAGAAGGCGGCAAAAGCCGAGAAGATCAAGAAGGCGAAGGCGGAGGGCCTCGTCAAAGATCTGTAGTGGGAATGCCGGTCGCGGCGCCTCGGTTCGCGCTGAAATGAACCTGCGCCGGCTCGTCGTGTTCGTCACGCTCGCGGTGTTCGTGCTCGCGCTCGATCAGGGCAGCAAGGGGTGGGCGCGCAGCCTGCCGGTCGGCGTGCCGCAGCCGGTGGTCGACGGCTACTGGGACTGGCAGCTGTCGTACAACGATGGCGTCGCGTTCTCGACGTTCGCCGGCGGCGGCGGGCGGGTCTTGCTATCGGTGATCGCGTTCGCCGCGGTGGCCGCGGTCGGCTATGCGGCCGCGCGCACCAAGCCCGAGCAGCGCGTGAAGCGCGTCGCGTACGCGGCGATCGCCGGCGGCGCGCTCGGCAACGTCGTCGATCGCGTCCGCGACGGCGCGGTCACCGACTTCGTGCGCTGGCATGTTCACGACCACATGTGGCCGATCTTCAACCTCGCAGATGCTGCGCTGCTCGTCGGGGTGGTGCTCCTCATCACGGAAGGTTTTCTTGCGCGAGGTCCGGCAGCACGTCGTACACTGCAAGCATGAGGCTTCTCGCCGTGGTGCTCGCGGTCTTCGCGGTGGCTTGTCAGAACAACAACGGCTCGAACCTGCCGGTCAACGTCGGCGGCGGTGGGTTCGGCGGCGGCGGCGGCTTCATCGATGCCTCCGTCACCGGCGACAGCGACGCGGGCGCGCAATACCGAGTCTGCTTGCTGACGACGGACGCGCGCGGGCTCAACGCGTGCGCGCTGGATAGTGCGGGTGGCCTCATGGTCACGCTGGGCTCGGGCTCGGACGCGGAGACCGCGACCACGATGGACGACGGCTCGTTCGTCATCGACATTCCGAGCGGAACCGGCCTGTACTGGACCGTGACCGGAAGCCTCGTCTATCCCTCGACGATGCTGCTCGGCGGCACGACCATCATCCCCGTCTTGACGCAGGACCTGTATCTGGACCGGCTTGAGGCCAGCAACGGCGTCATGGACATTTCGGCGGACGGCGGTGTTTTCATCAAGGTCGTGGACTCCACGGGCTCGCCCGTGGCGGGCGCGACCGCCCAGTTGTCGACCGACAACACGTACGGCGCGTTCTACGACAACGCGAGCAGTGCGAACGACTGGAACACCGGCTCGATGGGCACTGGGACCGAC
This sequence comes from Kofleriaceae bacterium, assembly GCA_036490935.1. GTDB lineage: Bacteria > Myxococcota_A > Polyangia > Haliangiales > Haliangiaceae > JABFXX01. The sequence goes on from DASXCY010000035.1 coordinate 23,589, forward strand.
GGCACGATCTGGTTTCCGACCGTGCTGACCGACTCGGTGACGGTGCAAGTGACACCTGCCGCGGACAGCTCGCCGTCGATGTATACGTTGCCGATCGAGGCACAGACGCTCACGATGTTCATCGCAGTCGTCAGCACCTGAGCGTAGGCGCACATTTTCCTAGGTGCTCGTCGGATCCACGCTTCGAGAATGAAGCGAATCGCATGCGTAGTTGTCCTGGTCGCCGCGTGCACGAGCAGCGCTGGCAGCGATCTTCCGGCGCAACCCACGGTCACCGTGCCGGGCACGGCCCCGCCGCCGGCCGTGCTGATCACCGGCCGCGCATGTCTCGTCGCGATCGATCCGCGCGCGCTGTTCGAGTGCGCCGCCGCGGGCGCGGGCGGCCTCGTCGTGGCGCTCGGCAGCAACTCGACGACCACGCTCGACGACGGTTCGTTCTCGCTCCAGACGCCCGGCGGGGCGAGCGGGATGCTGCAGATCAGCGGCGCGGGCATCGCGTCGTCGGCGCAGGCGGTGGGCGCGATCAACCTCGTGCCGGCGATCAGCTCCGACCTGTTCGCCCAGATGCTCGCGGACAACGAGATCTCGCTCGCCCCGAGCACCGGCTCGATCATCGCGAGCGTGACGAACGCGGAGGGCCAGCCGATCGCCGGCGTGACCGCGACGTCGATTCCGTCGGCGTCGTCGGGCCCGTTCTTCGACGGCACCGAGCCGACGCAGTTCGGTCAGAGCGAGACCGGTAACAGCGGCATCGTGTTCTTCCCGGGCCTCACCACGCTGGGGCCGACCACCCTCGGACTCACCGATTCGGCCGGTCTGGAATCGACCGTCGACGGCGTGCAGGTGTTCGACGGCGGCATCACGTACGTCGCGGCTCCGATTCCGTGAGCCTCGCGAGCGCCGCACGCCAGCCGGCGGCCTTCACCTCGGTCTCGGCGAGCTCGCCGGCCGGATCCGAGTCGGCGACGATGCCGCCGCCGACGTGCACGCGCAGCTCGTCGCCCTTGAGCACGCCGATGCGGATCGCGATCGCGAGCTCGAACGCGCCGGCCGCGCCGAAATAGCCGAACGCACCGCAGTACGGGCCGCGCCGCGCCGGCTCGAGCTCGTCGACGAGCTGCATCGCGCGCAGTTTCGGCGCGCCGGTGATCGAGCCGCCCGGGAACATCGCGCGCAGCAGCTCCGCGAACCCGAGGCCGGCGCGTGGCCGCGCCGAGACGCGCGACACCTCGTGCACCACCGCGGGCAACTCGATGACGTAGCCGAACGCATCGACGCGCACCGAGCCGATCTCGGCGATGCGACCCAGATCGTTGCGCTCGAGGTCGACGATCATCAGGTGCTCGGCCCCGTCTTTTTCGGATGCGGCGAGCTCGGCGGCCGCACCGGGTGCGCGCGGCCGTGTGCCCTTGATCGGCCGCGTCTCGACGCGTTCGCCGACCGGCGCGAGGAACCGCTCGGGCGAGCCCGAGACGAGCGTGACGCCGTCGGCCTCGAGCAGCGCGCCATAGGGTGCCGGCGCGACCGCGGCCAGCGCGGCGTACACCGCGAGCGCGTCGCCGGGCGCGTGCACGTGCGCGACGAGCCGGCGCGCGAGATTGACCTGATAGACGTCGCCGGAGGCGAGAAAATCCTGGACCCGCGCGACGCGCGCCATGTGATGCGCGCCGTCGTCGTCGGATTCGAGCTCGGACAGCCGCGGCGGCAGGCCCGGTGCGGTCGGCCCGGTCGCGAGCGCGGCCGCGAGCGCCGGCGGCACGTCATCGAGCGCATCGCCGCGCCAGCGCGCGAAGCCGTCGTACGCGCCGAGCCACAGGTCCGGCGTGTCGTGGCCGAGCCGCGGGCCGCCGGGCAGGCGCTCGATCACGCGCGCGAGATCGTAGCCGAAGAACCCGGCGACGCGCGGCTCGGGCGCGCCATCGCCTCGCGGTTCCAGCGTGCAGCCGTGCTCGGCCAGAAACTCGGCGGCGGCGGCGAACGGATCCGCGGTGAAGCGCGCGGTGGGCCGGCCGCGCTCGTCGAGGCGCACGAGTGAGCGGCCGCGCCCGATCAACGTCGCGCGCGGCTCGGCGGCGACGAACGACCACGCGCCGAGCCCGTCGTCATCGCGCGCCGAGTGCAGCAGGACGCGACCGCGGCGCCCGGCGAGCCGCGCGCACCCGCCGATCGGATCCATCAAAACGTGTCGTCGCCGAGATCGAGCTGGGCTTCGACCGGTGCCGGCGGCGCCGCTGGTTCTGCTTTCTGGCCGAGGCCCGAGGCCCGAGGCACGAGGCCCGCCGCCGCATCGCCGACCGGATCGATCAGCACGACGCCTTCTCCCGTGCACTCGACGCAGACCTCGCCCATCGGGCCGCCCGCCGGCGGCACGACCGCGCGCGGGATCACGCGGCCGATCCAGCCCGCGAGTCGCGTCGCATCGATGAACAGCACGCCGCTCGCGGGCAGCTTGACGCGCACGAGCGGCTTGCCGCTGCGCAGCGCGACCGCGCCGTCGCCGCGGAACTGCACGACGGGAAACCGGCCGCGCAGCCCCGGCACGTTGCCGTTTTCCCAGCGCAGCGAGGCCTGGAACGCGAACACGAGGTCCTCGCGCAGATAGAAGATGTCGTCGTCGAGCGAGACCGCGGTGAACACGCGGTCGCCCGGCAGCGCGATCAGATAGCCGCGGCCGCTCACCGAATGCAGCGGCGAGCCGCCGTAGTCGAAGCGATCCTCGGTCTGGTGGCCGCGCGAGCGCCGCTGCGCCGGCTCGAACGCGAGGTCGCCGCCGGTGACGTGCACGCCGTCGAGCCGCGTCATCACGCGATCGGTCACGCGCACGACGAGCGCGCCCGCCGCCGAAACCTCGAGCGGATGATCGCCGTCCTCGGGGCGCACGAGCTCGTCGGTCGCGAGCTGCGACAGCGGGATCGGCGGCAGCGAGCCGATCGCGATGCGCGCCTGGCTCGCCGCGGTCGCGGCCTGCGACGGGGACGCCTGGTCGACGGCCTGCGAGATCATCGACTGACCGTCGGCCGGCTTGGGAATCGCGTCGCGCGCCGGCAGCACGAACTGCAGCGAGTCCGTCATGCGCGGCGCTTGCAGCTCGTGCACGGGCGTGACGATCGAAGGCGCGGGCGGCGGGGACGGCGGCGGCGGGGGCGGCGGCTCGGCGTGTCGCTCGACGAAGATCTCCATGCTCGACGACGGCTCCGGCTCGGGATCCGGCTCGAGCTTCGGCATGTGGATCACCGCGGCGCTTTGGATCACGAACCCGGGGTTGTCGAGCGGGCGGATCGGCTCGGTGATCACGTCGTCCTGCGACGCCGGCTTCGGCTGCGGTTGCGGTGGCGGGCGCGGCGGTGGCGTCCGCGTGCGGGCGATCGCCGGCTCGAGGCCCGTGCGCTGGAGCTGGGCGTGGATGTTGTCGCGCTCGGCCTGCGTCAGGTTGATCTCGATCTCGCTCGCGAGCTCGTTCTGGCCGGCGAGCAAGAACGAGCGATACGCCTCGGCGTAGCGGCCGGCGCGAGCGTAGGCGAGCCCGAGGTAGCTGACCGCGCGGCCCTGACTCGGATCGAGCGCGCGGCTCGCCTCGAGCGCCGAGATCGCGTGATCGGAGTCGCCGAGCTTCAAGTAGACGAGGCCGAGATTGAGCCGGTGGGACGCGTCGGTCGGTGTGCGCTCGACGAGCTGCTCGTAGATCGGGCGCGCGTCGGCGAACTGGCCGGCGCGAAAATGCGAGAGGCCGAGCAGCGCGAGCACGCGCGCATTCTCGGTGTCGAGCGCGAGCGCGGCGCGAAACACCTTCTGTGCGTCGTCGAGCCTGCCCTGCTTGAGCAGCTCGCTGCCGCGCACGACGGCTTGATCGACATCTCGTGCGGTACTCACCACGGGCGAACATTATCGCGCGAAACGGGAGATCGCGAGCCCGCCGGCGTCGTCGATCGTCACGGTGACGGCGCCGGCGAGGTCGGTGCGCTCGACGGCCGCGCCTGCCGCTCGCCAGCGCGCGACCACGGCCGGCGCCGGAAAGCCGAAGTGGTTGGCCAGGCCGCACGAGATGACCGCGAGCTCGGGGTGTGCCGCCGCGACCAGCGCCGGCGTCGACGAGGTCGGGCTGCCGTGGTGCGGCACGGCGACGGCATCGACGTGCGGTAGGCCGGCCGCGACCAGCTCGGCCTCGCCCTCGGCCTCGAGATCGCCGGGCAGCAGGATCGTGCGGCCCGCGTAGCGGATCGCGACGACGAGCGAGTTGTCGTTGACCGTGCGCACCGGATCGGCGGCCTCGACCGCGGGCGCGCCGTCGGCGGCGACGTAGCGTGGCGCCCACACGACGAGCTCGACGCCGGCCTCGCGGCGCGCGACGCCGAGCGGCGGATGGACGAGCCGCGTGCCGCGCGCGGCGAGCGAGGCGGCCACCTCGGCGAAGCTCGGCAGCCCGGCGGTGCGCGCGCGAGGCGGCGGCCCGGGCGGCAGCTCGCGCTCGTCGGCCGACCACAGCTCGTCGATCGGCAGCGCGTCGGCGAGCGCGACGAAGCCGAGATAGTGATCGGGATGCGGGTGCGAGAGCACCGCGAGGTCGACCCGCGTGTGGCCGTACGCGGCGAGCGTGCCGGCGATCGCGCGGCCCGGTGACGACGCGACCGCGAGATCGGGCGCGCTCGCGAGGCCGCCGGCGTCGACGAGCCAGGTCGCGCCGTCGGGCAGCTCGACGAGCGTCGCCGTGCCCTGGCCGACGTCGAGGAAGGTCACGCGCAGCGCGTGCGCCGGCGGCGGCGTGCGCGCGACCAGCCACAGCCCGCACAGCGCGAGCCACAGCACGGCGACGAGCTTGCCGCGGACGCGCCGGGTCGCGAGCACGACCGCGAGCGCGACGAGCGCGGCCATCACGGCCGCCGACGCGACGCCGATCGTGCCGACCGGCAGCCCGCGCGCGCCCAGCGCCGCGAGATCGTCGATGCGCGCGACGATCCAGCGCGCGATGTCGATCGCCGGCCCGCAGCCGATGATCGCACCGGCGAGCGCGAGCGGCAGCGCGACCAGCTCGAGCGCGGGCGCGAGCACGAGGTTGCCGATGATGCCGCCGGGTTGAATCTGGTGAAAGTGGTAGGCGGTGATCGGCGCGGTCGCGAGCGCGATCCACGCCGACGTCGCGGTGCCGCGCGCGATCCAGCCGAGCACGCCGGGCCGGCGCGGCGCCCGCACTTGCACGGCGAGCACCAGGGCCGCGACGAACGACAGCTGGAACGACGGATCTCGGATGTCGCCCGGCCGCCACGCGAGGATCGCGATCGCGGCGAGGCCGAGCGCGTCGACGAGCCGCACCGGGCGATCGATCGCCTGCGCGATCAGCACGATCGCGACGACGACCAGCGCGCGCACGGTCGCGAGCTGCGCGCCGGTGATCATCGTGTACGCGATCGCCGCCGCGAGCGCGGGCAGGGCCGCGGCGCGGGCGGGGCGCACGCGACCGCCCCACGGCGACGCCGCGATCAGCTTGCGCAGCAGCAGCGCGAGCAGCCCGGCGACGACCGCGAGGTGCAGGCCGCTCACGCTCAGCACGTGGTAGATGCCGCACGCGCGCCAGCGCTGATCGAGCGCGTCGGGGACGTCGCGGCGGTCGCCGGAGACGATGCCGGCGAGCGCGGCGCCCGCCGGCGTGCCGTCGTCGATCGCGCCCGCCCACTTCGCCTGCGTCGCGCCGGCCCAGCGCCACGTGCGATCGCGCAGGCCCGGCTCGTCGGCGACCACCTCGACGTGCGAGGCGGTCAATTCCCAGCTCGCGCCGCGGCTCGCGAGCATCGCCGCGCGATCGGGCGCGCCGGGATCCAGCAGCCCGCGCGGGGTGCGCAGCCGGCCGGTCACGAACACGCGCTGGCCGGGGAGCACCGCGCGGCCCGTCCAGATCCACACCACGGTGGCGCCGGTGTCGAGCGGCGCGCCATAGCCGCGCGGGCCGTGCTCGACCGGCGCGCCGATCGTGCCGGCGACCGTCTCCTCGCCGCGATCGTCGGGGACCGCGCCATCCGGGACGCTCGCGCCGCGCGGACCGACGATCGCGAGCACCGCCGCGAACACGAGCGCGCAGGGTAGAGGAGGCGGCAGGCGCAAGCGCATGGCGGGTTTATCGGCCGCGGCCGCGTCGGGTTTCTTCCCATGCTGCGCGCAACGATTCCGGCCACCTGGCTTGCCGCCGCGCGCGCTCCGGGCCTACGATCGGTGGCGATGGTCCGGGCCTTCGCCATCATCCTCATGCTCCATGCGGTCGCCGCGCGGGCGGGCACGCTCGTCGGCAAGCTCGAGCTGCCCGCGCCGCCCGAGCGGCCGCCGCCGGCGACGCACGGCTTCCTCGATCGCACCGAGAACCCGCTCGCGCCGGTCAAGCCGTACGGCGTGACCCAGCAGCTGGTCGTCGAGCTCGACGGCGACGAGAAGCCCGCCACGCCGCCGCAGGTCGCCTGGCACCTGCTCGGTGAATCGTTCGATCACCCGGTGATCGCCGCACCCGCCGGCGCGCAGATCGTCATCCACGACGACTCCAAGACCGCGCGCACGCTCGTCGCGAAGGAAGACGGCAAGCTGGTCCCGCCTGGCCCGGTCAATCCGGGCGGCACCAAGGAGTTTCGCACCGGCGATCCCGGCAAGGTCTACACCATCGGCGATGCCGACGCGCCGCACCTGAAGGGCGTGCTGATCGTCGTCAACACGCAGTACATCGCGTACCCCGACGAGCTCGGCCGGTTCGAGATCGCCGACGTGCCGCCGGGCAGCTACAAGCTGCGCATCTGGTACGGCGGCAAGCTGCTCGATCGCGCAGACGATGACGTCAACATCGCGGCGAAGGGCAAGACCGACTTCAATCCCAAGGTCCCGGCCGGGATGCCGGTGAAAAAGTAACCGTGTTCCTGTCGAAGATCTGGTTCTTCGTGCTCGCGCTCGCCGCGGCGGCAGCCGTCACGGTCGCGCTCGTCATGCCGCGGCCGGCGCAGCGCACGCTGGTCGCCGAGGAGCACGGGCGACTCGGAGTGTCGTGCGGCGTGATCGATGTCCTGCTCGCCGACGATGCGCGCAACCGCGTCGAGCTCGCCGGCACGTTCGCGCGCGCGCCCGAGATCGTGACCGCGCTCGAGAACGCGTCGAACGCGGATCGCCTCGACGAGGCGCGCTCGAAGCAGGTGCGCGAGCTCGGCGAGAAGCTGATCGACGACATGAAGGGCAGCCGCAAGCCCGACTTCGCGTGGCTCGTCGATCGCCGCGGCCGCGTGATCGCGAGCGCGAAGACGAGCTCGGCCGACGCGGGCGACGTGGTCGCGGGCCGGCCGCTCGTCGACGATGCGCTCGCCGGCTATCTGCGCGACGATCTGTGGTCGATCAACGGCACGCTGTACCTCGTCGCCGCGGCACCGGTGGTCAAGCGCGATCCACCGGTCGCGTACGCGGGTGCCGTGCTGCTCGGCCACAAGGTCACGAACGAGCTCGCGAAGCGGCTCGTGCAGACCTTCCACGACGACAAGCACCCCGAGCGCAACATCGAGCTCGGGTTCTTCCTCGGCAACGACGCGGTCGCGAGCAGCCAGACCACCGAGCTCGATCCGAAGGCGCTCGGCGCGGCGGTCGGCAAGCTGACCGGCGACGAGCTCGCGAAGGACTGCCTCGCCGATACATTCGACGTCACCGCCGGCAACGACTCGTACACCGCCGCGGTCGGCCGGCTCCCCGGCGAGGCGCGCGGCCATCAGGCGTACTTCAGTGTCTACATGAAGCAGCCGGCGACGCGCGGCTTCTCCGGCACGCTCGGCGCGGTCGACAAGCAGGACCTATCGTTCGCGCACTTTCCGTGGCTCGTCGTCGGCGGTTTGTTCGTGCTCGTGCTCGCGGCGGGCATCGGCTTCATGTGGCTCGAGAGCGATCGCCCGCTCAAGCGGCTCGCCGCCGACGCGGTCAAGCTCGCGAAGGGCGAGCAGGACCGGCTGCGCGAGGACGCGCACGGCGGCAAGTACGGCTCGATCGCGCGCTCGGTGAACATCCACATCGACAAGCTCGGCCGCGACGCGAAGAGCGCGCGCACGAACCTCGACCAGCTGCTCGGCCCGGCGCCGGAAGGTAGCCTCGGCACGATCGATCTGCTTGCGGGAGGCCCGATTCCGACGTCGCCGCTGCCGAAGTCGCGGCCCGGCGGGCCGGCGCCGATGGCCGCGCCGCCGCCGTCGGATTTCCGGTTCGGCGATGCGACCCCACCGCCCGGGCCGCCGCCGCGCCCGTCGCCGCCGGCCCGCCCGCCCACGCCCGCGCCGATGATGCGGCCGACGCCGGCGCCCGCGCCGATGCCGCCCGCGCCGAGCGCGCCGCTGCGGCTCGATGACGACATCCTCGCGTCGACCGGCACGACCACGCCGCCGCCGATGGGCGCGCCCGCGGCGGCCATCGATCCGTACTTCAAGCAGGTCTACGACCAGTTCCTCGCGGTCAAGAAGAGCTGCAACGAGCCCACGAGTGGCCTCACGTATCAGAAGTTCGCCGAGAAGCTCGTGCGCAACCGCGACGAGCTGATCGTGAAGACCGGGTGCCGCGAGGTGCGCTTCACCGTCTACGTGAAAGATGGCAAGGCGGCGCTCAAGGCGACGCCGGTGAAGGACGGGTAGCCGCGTCGGGCGGCGCGGCCGAGGCTTTCGCGGGCTCGCGCGGGGCGGCGCTGCCAGTCGCGACGGCCGGCGGGGTCGTCGCCACCGGACTGCACGTGCAAGCCGGGCAGGTCGAGGCCGGGCGAGACACGAACGAGTCGAGCTGCTTGCCGAGGGCGGCGAGCGCCGTCTGCAGTGTCTCGAGCCGCGCGTTGCAGGCTTCGACCTCGCCGGCGACCGAGACGGTGTGCGTGCCGACGTCGTGGATGTCGTCGTCGAGCTTCGCGACCGCCGCCGGCAGCGACTTGAGATCGACGACCTCGCCGTCGAGCTTGGACAGGCTGTGCGCGACCTCTTCCTGGTGCGCTTCGACCTGGTGCGCGGTCGTATCGGCGTGCTCGGCGTACTGCGCGACCATCGTGCGCTGCTGACCGAGCGACGTCGACAGCGCCGCGGCGATCTCGCGGCCCTTTTGCTGCTCGGCGGGCGGCAGCTTGTCGACGAGCGCGCGGATGTCGTGCTCGGTCGACTGGATCGAGGCGAGGTGATCGCGCTGCTCGGCGAGCACGTGTTGCTCGTCGGCCGAGCGGAGCGCGAGATGGCAGAACTGCAAGTTCGCGAGCGCTCGTTCGCTCGTGCGCTTGTCGGCGTCCATCGACACGTACGCGACGCCGGCCGCGACGAGCACGCTGATGATGCTGCCGATCAACAGGAAGTAGCGCACCGGGTGGCGGCGATACGCCTCCATGCGCGCGCGCACGCGTTCGGCGAACGACTGCTCGCTCGCGCGCCGCGCGGCGAGGACCGTGAGGATGCGCGGGATGTAGCCGGCGCACGCGAGCACGACCGCCGCGATCGCGATGCCGGTCAGGAGCGGCTGGCGCGACAACACGTGCTGCGTCATCGCGGCCTGACGCGCCTCGACATGCGCGAGCGACGTGGGCAGGCCGTCGATCAGGCACTTGCCGTCGACGAACTCGACCTTGGTGCTCGGCGTGCACGCGGCGATCAACGCGAAGCAGGCGAAGTGGAGTCGCCACATGCGGCGACGATACTTGGAGCACAAAGGAGTGTCACGTGATGTCGGCGGCGATCGCGCGCTCGCGCAGATGCTGCGATTCGGCGAGCGCTTGCGCGGTCGTGGGGCGATTCGCCGGCTCGGGATCGCCGAGCGCCTGCAGATGCTCGTCGAGCGCGTCGGCGAGCGCGCCCGCGGCCGCGCGCACGTCGCCCGGCAGCCGGAAGTCGTCGCGGTGGCGCGTGCCTGCCATGACGACATCGCGCGTCCACGGCGCGCGGCCGGCGAGCATCTCGTAGAGCACCACCGCGGCGGCGAACAGATCGCTCGCCGGCGCGACGTCGCCGCGGCGCTGCTCGGGCGCCATGTACGCGAGCGTGCCGATGGCCGCTTCGCGGCCGGCTTTTTCACCTGATCGCTTGCCGACCTCCTCGGGCAAATGCGCGACGCCGAAATCGCCGAGCATGACCTCGACACCGGGCAGATCGGCGTCGCGCCGGAACATGAGGTTCCCGGGCTTGAGATCGCAGTGCACGATGCCGCGCCGATGCGCGGCGGCGAGCGCCGAGAGCACCTGGCCGTGGCGCTCGATCGCGCGGCGCGGCGAACGCGCGCCGCGCTCGCGCAGCAGCTCGCGCAGCGTGCCCCCGGCGGCGAGCTCCATCACGATCCGGCGCGAGGCCTCGTCGAGATCGAGCACGGCCACGACGTTGGGATGGCGCAGCGACGCCATCACGCGCGCCTCGTGAAAGAACCGCGCGAGCTGATCCTTGCGGTCGGCGCTCGCGAGGTGCGGATGCAACAGCTTGATCGCGACGTCGCGCTCGAGCTCGGCATCGCGCGCGAGGTACACGACGCCGGTCGCGCCGCGCCCGAGCTCGCGCACGAGCCGATAGCGGGCGCCGGCCTGCACGCCGGCCAGCTCGCCCGCCGCGATCGTCTCGCCCGCGATCGGCGCGGTGCGACCCGCGAGCTGGCGCAACCGCTCGACCCGCGCGCGCACGTTCGGATAGTCGACGTCGCGGCCGAGCACCGCCTCGTAGTGGCGCAGCGCGCGCTCGTGATCGCCCTTCTTGCGCGCGTGCTCGGCGAGCAAGTAATGCGCGCGCAGCACGTGCACCTCGACACCGACCAGCCGTTCGAGGTGCGGCAGCGCGCTGTCGAGCTCGCCCCGCTGGTCGTAGCGCTCGACGAGCGCCGCCCGCAGCGGCGCCGCCGCCCCGGCATCCTCGCCGGGCACCGACAGGAGCTTTTCCATCCACTCGATCGCGAGCCGCTCGTGGCCCGACTTCCACAGCCCGTCGATGCGCGCTAGCACGTCGGCGCTCGCGAGCTCGCCGCGCCGCTTGCCGTCGCCGAGGTCGTGCACGAGCTGCGCGAGAAACACCTCGTCCTCGCTGCCGAGGTGCTGCGGTTGATCCGGAATCGGCGGCGGGATCGCGGGCGGCTCGGTCACCCGGCCGAACATGCGGCGCCACCACGAGGCCATGGCGCAGTCTACCCGACGTCGATCTCGTCGCCGTCCGCGACGATGCGATCGCCGCGGATCACCTGGACGCGCAGGTCGCCGAGCGGCTCGCCCTGGAACGTCACTTCGCGGCAGGCGCCGCGGCCGAGCAGGGGACGGCCGCGCTGGAACACGAGATCGAGCGCGAGGCCGAGCGGCGCGAGCTGCAGGCGCGTGCCTTCGTCGCCCGCGATCAGCGCGACGCCGCGATCGAGCCCGCTCGCGACGCGCAGGATCAAGACCCCGCCGGCGTGCTCGAAGTCGATCGCGCATTCGTCGCCGAGCGCGAACCGCCCGCGGTCGGCGAGCGGCACCGAGCCGGCGAGCGGCAGGCCCGCGAACGTCGTGCCGTTGCGCGAGCCGGCGTCGCGCAGGTGGAACGCGCCACTTCCGTGCTCGATCTCGGCGTGCTGGCGCGACACGCCGCCGGTGCGCAGCACGAGATCGCCGAGCGGATCGCGGCCGAGCACGATCTTCGGCGCTGCGCTCGCGACGATCACCGGCTTGCCGCGGCGGCGCAGCTCGACGCGCCCGCCGGTGAGCAGCGCGGTGTCGAGCTGGTCGAGCAAGCGGCGGTACTCGCCCTGCTGCGCCGCGGCCGCGATCGCGCGCACGAGATCCGCGCGCGCGTCGTCGCGCCGGCCGATCCGCAGGTGTGTCTCGTAGCTCGCGAACGCATCGGTCTCCTCGCGCGCGCGGTCCTGCGCGGCCTCGTCCTTCGCGAGCGTGCTCTCCATGCGCTCGACGAGCCCGCCGGCCGAATACGCGGAGGCCGCGCCCTGCAGATCGCCGATCGTCTCGAGCGCGGCACCGGCCGTCGCGTGATCGCCGCCGGCGACGAGCAGCTCGGCCGCCTCGCGCACCTTCGTGCGATCGCGCTCGGTCGCGATGCCCTCGGCCTTCGCGTTCTCGTACAGCGCGCGGCCGAGCGCCTTCGCCGCGATCGCGCGCAACGCCGGATCCTCGCCGGCCCAGCGCAGTGCATCGCGCAGCGCCGCGAGCTCGCTCTGCCGCGATCCGGCGCGCGCCGCTCGCGCCAGGTGCATCCGCATCGCGCCCTCGTGATCGCCGGCGAGCGCATATCGCTCGGCCGCCAGATCGACATTCCCGGCTGCCTCGGCCGCGACGGCGGCTCGATAGTCGGCGGAGAACCGGCGCAGGAAGCTCACGAGGGGAGTATAGGGCTTTGGGCATCGGGCTTCGGGCCTTGGCCAGAGCCGGGACCCTGCCGGCCGAAGTCCGAAGTCCTCACTGCGGCAGCGGCTGCCCGAACCTCGTCTGATAGTCCTTGGCGAGCTGATCGAATGCAGCCGAATCCTTCGTGCGCTCGGCGTAGGCCCGGCCGAGCGCGCGCCACGCCTGGCCGAGCGTGGGATCGAGGTCGATCGCCTTCTTCAGCTTGCCGATCGCGGCTTGCGTGCTCGCGGGGCTCTCGTCCTTGAGCTGGATGACGGCGGCGAGATACAGCGCCCACGACTCGTCGGGATCGATCGCGATCGCGCGTGCGCACGCGGCGCGCGCGTCGCCGGGCCGGCCTTCACGCAGCTCGAGATCGCAGCGCGCGGCCTCGAGACCGGCCGCCGCCGGCCACTTCTTCTCGCCGGCCGCGATCGTGCGCGCGGCGTCGCCGTACTTGCCGGCGTACACGAGGTCGAGCGCCGTGTGCGACGCGGCGAGCGCCGCCGGCTCGGCCTCCGGTCTGATCTTCGCGCCCTTGCGCAGGCCGTAGCGCGCGCGCTGGGTCGCGATCTCCGCCGCGAGCGGATCCTTGTCGAGCTTGCCGGCCGCGATGGTCTCCTCGGCCCAGGTCAGCGCGCCCATCGCGCCGTAGATCGCGACGAGCCGGTGCCAGGCTTCGTCTTGCGCGGCCTTCAAGTTCGGGATGCGAGCAGCCGCCTGCGCGAGCTGGGCATGCGCGCCGGCCAGGTCGCCGGCCTTGACCAGCGCCTCGCCGACCGCGAAGTACACGTTCGGATCGCCGGGCGCGAGCTCGGCGGTGCGCGCGCACGCGGCGCGCGTCTTGTCGCTCGCGACGCCCGGCTTCGCGAGCATCAGCTCGCACTTGAGCTCGTGCATCGTCGCGCTCGCGGGATACGCGATGAGCAAATTGTCGAGCTCGTGCAGCGCGTCGTCGATCTGGCCGCGCTTGCCGAGCTCGCGGATGCGATCGAGCTCCTCGACCGCGGCCTGCGGCACGTCGGCGGCGGTCTTCGTCGCCTGGCCCGCCTTGACGACGCCGCCGAGCGCCGCGATCACCGCGTCGTGATCGCTCGGCACCCAGCCGCCCCAGTCGGCCTTCTGGATCGCCTCGACGAGATCGTGCGCGATCTGCGGATCGGTGTCGTCGGCGAGCCGCATGTCGAGGCCGAGCTGCAGGAGCTCGCGGTTGCGATCGGAGAACGTCGTCTGCTTCGCCGAATACGACAGGTATTCGATCTGGGTCGGATCGGCCTCGGCAATCGCGCCGAGCGTGCGCGCGAGGAAGTGCAGCAGCACGACCGCCTGCTCGTGATGGCGATGTGCGCCGATCACCTCGGTGCGCTGCGCCGGCGTGAGCCCCGCGAGGTCGCGCGCCAGCGCCGCGGTCTCCGGCTGATCGGCCCATGCGTGCAGCACGACGTAGTGGCCGAGCGGCTTGGCCTGACCGAGCTCGGCCATCGCCTTGCTCGCGAACTTGTTCGCGCCGACGAAACCGATCACCCACGTCACGTCGTGCGCGTCGTCGGTCTGCACGAGCCGATCGAGCGCATCGCGCACGTTGCCCGGTCGATCCCAGTCCTTGACGTCGTCGGCGACGAGCTTGACGCCGCACAGCGGCGTGAGCAGCTGGTTCGCGCCGTCGATCGCGTCGCCGATCTCGTCCTTCCAGTGCGCGCGCTGGCGGACGTCGGCGTCGGCCCAGACGCGCACGTGCACCGCGCGCGGGTCGCCTTCCTTCGGATGATCCGCCGCGAGCGTGGCCGGCAGGTGCGCGGACAGATCCGTCACCTCGGGCTTCTTCGCGGCCGGCGTCGCGCCGCCGCACGCGACGAGCAGCACGACAACGACGGCGCGGCGCATGCCCCAAGTGCTAGCATGCCGCCGCGATGGATCGGTTGTTGCTCGACGAGCGCATTCGCGCCGACGGGAGCGTGGCGCGGAGCTGGGCACGCTGCACCGGCGGCAAGCTCGAGCTCGCCGACGACGACGGCACGCACGGCGCGCTGTCGATCGCCGCGCTCGACCGCGTGATGTGCCGCTACGGCCGGCCGCTCGCCGACGGCGTGGCGCCGGCGGGTGACGTGCTCGAGCTGCCCGACGGACGCCGGCTCTCGCGCCTGCGCTATCACGCCGCGGTCGACGCCATCGCGCGCGACTATCTCGTCTGGGAGCGCGCGGGCGAGGCGCCGCTCGCGGTGCTCGCGACTCACGCGACGGCGGCCCTGCGCTATCTCGTCGGCCGATTGTCTGACACGGGCGCGGTGGAGAGCTGACGCGCGGCCGGCGGGTTTCGGGGAGTTGAGAGGCCGGACCGGGTCGTGCAAAGCGCCCCGCGCCATGATGACGAAGCTGATCTGGACGGTCGTCGCGCTGATGGCTCTGGCGTGCGTCGCCGCCGCCGATCCGCCGGGCGAGGTCCCGCAGGCGGCGCCTACCGACTCGCCGAAGGATCGCAGCGAGGCGTTCGAGTTGTCGATCGCGGGCGCCACCACGTCGCTGCTCGTGACCGGCGCGGGCGTGATGGGCCACGACCACGACCTCTCGCTCGCCGGGCTCGCGAGCCTGCTCGTCACGCCGTCGCTCGGCGAGCTCTACGCGAACCAGCCATTCACGATCGGCATGGGCGTGCGCGCGGCGTCGGCCGGCGCGTTTCTCGTCGGGATCGGCGCCGCCGTGAACTGCGACGGCAACTCGCAGGCGTCGGGCTGCTACCTCGGCGCGCTGTGGATCGCCGGCGCGATCGGCTACGGCGCGGGCACCGTGCTCGATATCGCGCTCGCGGGCCGCGCGGTCGATCGCTACAACGCGCGCCGGCTGCATGCCCGCGTCGCGCCGGCAGTGATCCCGACGGCGGCGGGCCCGATCGTGGGCATGGGCATCGGCGGTCGCTTCTAGGGCGACCCTCAGGAATCTGAGGGCGGATGCCGTTCGGGGTGCCACGTTTGACCTGTTGAACGCGACTTAGCCGGCCGATGATGCGCACTTGGACGTGGCACGCGGGGTGCTATTCCTCACCGTCATGCGGTGCTGGCTGATCCTCGTCCTGACGACGGTTGCGACCGTCGCGCAGGCGCAGCCCGCGCCGACGACAGACCGCGCGCTCTCCGCCGCGAGCACCGCCGATCAACGCGTGCAGCTGCTCGCCGGTCAGCGCGCGCGCCTCGATGCGCGCTACCAGGCGCAGCTCGGCGCGGTCGAGCAGCTGAAGCAGGAGAAGCCGTCGTGGCGGCGCGATCGCGAGCTGCGGCAGAACCTCGCCGACGCGAGCGACACCGCGGGGCAGCTACAGGCGATGGACAAGCAGCTCGCCTCCGCGAAGGACACGGCCGCCGCGTCGCACCGCACCGCGGTCGCGGCGATCGATGCCGAGCTGCCGAGCGCGGTGCCGGCACGGGCGACCGTGCTGAAGAAGCAGCGCGCCGCGCTCGCGCCGCGGACGCGCGCGCCTTCGAAGATCAGCATGCCCGCGACCGACGTCGATCCGCTCGCCGATGCCGACGAGCTCGACCAGCAGGCGGCGCAGATCCGCAAGGCCGAGCAGGAGCTCGCGCACGAGGCCACCGCGCTCGACCAGCAGGCGAAGGACCTCGCCGACACCGCCGAGCTGCAGCGCCAGCACCAGCGGTCGAACGAGCTCGCGATGCGCGACGACGACTCGCCGCACTTGACCGCGCAGCACTCGACGAGCGACACGGCCGGTCCCGCGCAGACCGCGGGCGGCTTCGGCGGCGGCTCCGGCGCGACGCCGTCGAACGGCGGCACCGATCACGGAGCCGGCACCGGCACGGGCGAGGGTACGTTCGGCGGCGACAAGGGCACGCCGACCACCGCGATCGAGTCCGAAGCGACGATCGTGCTCGCCGACGTGATCGATCACGCGACCATCGACGGCCTGGCGCGCGCGTCGCGCTCCGGCGATCCCGCGCAACGCGCCGAAGCCGCGCGCAAGACCGCGGCCGCGGCTCGCGTCCAGCTGCAGGAGCTGCAACGCAAGCGCGCGAAGGTCGAGCAACGCGCGAAGCAGCTGCGCAAGTAGCTCGAGCGCTCTACCGCGTGTAGACCACGCCGAGCGTGTAGAGCTCGCGGTGGAATTCGACGTCCATCGTGGTCGTGCCGAGGTTGCGCCAGATCGCGGCGCGCGCTTCGACGGCGAGCTCCGGCGTGAGCTTGCGCGCGAGGCGAGCTTGCAGCGAGCTGCGATTCTCGTCCTCGATGTTGGCGAAGTCCTGATGCACGATGTCGGTGCCGACGACGAGGCCGTCGACGTACTTGTCGATCTCGAGGATGCCGAGCAGCGTGCCGTACAGGCCGCCGGGCAAGCTGCTCGTGATCGACGCGAACGCGCGGTGGCGTACGAGCGATTCGCCGAAGCTGTTGGAGTCGATCACGACGAGCTGGTAACCAACCGTGACGATCTGCCGGCCGGTCCACGTCGCCTCGACGGCGGCGCGCTCGAAGCGATCGCGCCGCGACAGCGACGTCGCCGCGAAGCAATTCGGGCTCGCCTGCGAGCCCGCCGGGCACGTGCTGACGTACGCGACGCCGTCGTACGCGCGCGCCTCGAAGCCGAGCGTGGCGGCGACGTCGAGGCTGCGCGTGCGCGCCGCGTCGTGCCACAGGTTGAAGTCGAAGCGCGCGTTCGCGACCGGCCCGGTCCAGTCGTAGTCGTGCGTCGGCACGGGCTTGTACACGAACGAGCGCACGCCGATCGCGAACAGCATGCGGCGGTCGTCGCCGTCGTGCGCGGACAGCAAGCCGTCGCCGCCGATGTTCGAGAACGTGCGATCGCCGATCGCGTCGCCGAGCGGCAGCGCGTCGGCCGCGGTCAGGCCGGCGCCGAGCGAGACCGGTTTGTCGCCGACCGGATGCAGCCAGCGCAGGTCGCCGGCGACGAGCGTGACGTTCTCGATCGGCACGTCGCCGTCGGCGTCGATGCGGGTCAGGTCCGACAGCGACAGGATGTAGCCGCCGCCGGCGAGCCGAGCGCGGCCGTCGAGGCGCGCGCCGAAGCGCAACATCGGCGCCGAGACCGGCGCGTCGGGCAAGCCGGGACCGGTCTCGACGCGCTCGACGTTCGTGTCCTCCTCGGCACCGGCCTCACCGCTCACCGTCCAGGTTCCGGGGCCGGCGTGCGCGGTGGGCGCGACCGTTGCCACGATCGCTGCGACGAGCGGTCGCATCCGGCCCATGCCGCATCGTAACCGCATGCCCGGGCCTGCGGAACGTGGTAGGGCAGGGCATGCGTTGGGTCGTCGCGTGCTTGATTGTCGTCGCCGGCTGCAAGGGTGATCCCGTCAAGTGCGAGCAGGCGTGCCGCAACTACGCGCAGCTCGTGTTCTGGAAGCGGGCCGACGCCGAGATCGGGGCCGCACCGGCCGCGCGGCGCGACGAGCTACGCGAGCAAAAGGCGGCGAAGTTCGCCGCCGATCTCGAGGCCGGCGTCGACATGTGCAGCTCGAAGTGCATCTCGGCGAACAACGACACCCAGATGAGCTGCTTGATCGCCGCGAAGACCGCCGACCAGGCGATGGAATGCACGAAGGACTGATGGCGCTGCGGGGCATGCGTGTTCTGGCGCCGAGGTGACCGCAGCTTACCTACAGAGGCTCGAGCGCGAGCTGTCGGAGGCCGACGCTCGCCTGGAAGACCTCTCGTCCGCCGCGCTCCTCGCGGTGCTCACCGAGCGGATCGCGCAGATCTCGAAGCTCGCGGATCCGCGTCGCGACCTCGCGGCGGCGATCGAGATCGCGCAGCATGTTGTCGCGGAGTACGCTGCGTTCACGTCGCGGTTGGTCGATGCGCGTGATCATGCTCGGGCGGAGGCATCGAGCTGGCACCACAAGGCCGCGGTCGCAGTACGCGCGGGCGACCCCCATCTGGCGTCCCAGGCCGAACAGCGCGCTCACCAATGGGAGCTCGACGAGGCCGAGGCGAGCGAGACGCTCGCGGAGCACGAGGCGGGCCGCGCACGTCTCGACGACGCCGTTTCGCAGTTGCAGGCGCTGGCCAATCGATCTAGTAGGACCTGAGCGCGAACGTCGTCACGCTCAGCGCGGGGAGCGTGTACGCGAACGCGTTGTCGGTGATCGCGATCGGGCCGCCTGCGGAGACCATCGCCGCGCTCCCCGACGTCAGCTGATACGGCTGCGCCGAAGTCAGCGCGCACGCGTTCGACAGCCGGATCTCGGCGGTGACCGGCGCGGCGGTGCGGTTGATCGCCACGATCTGGACGGTGGGCACACCGTTCGGCGCGGCGAAGCCATAGACCGACGCGGTCGCGATGTCGCTCGACACCGACGTGGTCGCGAGCGAGCCGACCGTCGCGCCATTGCCGTCGTAGTTGCGGTAGGCGCCGAACGCGCCGACGAGCCAGCTCGTGCCGGGTGTCACCGGCTGCAGCGGCCAGGCGGTCGCCGCGAACACGCCGTATTGCCCGAACACGCCGAGGGTGTCGGCCTCGGCCACGCCGCCGCCGATGCTCTGTTCGCAGCCGTTGTTGTACTCGGTGAACGCGAGCCGGGTGCCCGCGTAGCTCGCGGCGATCTCGTCGGTCATGCGCGGGATCAACCGGCGCGGCTTCCAGCCGGTGATGTAGTCGTCGTACGACGTGTCGACCGTCGAATAGCTCGGGTCCCAGAAGTCGCGCGGGCCCTGCGCGCATTCCTCGTCGGTCTTCGGCGTGCCGGCCTTGTCCTTGGTGTCATTGTAGTAATGGAGGTCGAGGACGTCGACGAGCCGCGTGCCCGCCTGCCGCGAGGCCGTCGCGACGTGCGCCAGGTAATACGAGATCGCGTCGACGCCGGTCGCGGCGTACGGATTCGTCGCCGCGAGGTCGCCGTAGTCGTCGAGCGACGTCATGCCGTCGACGCCCGCGACGACCGGGCCGAACACGAGCGCGCTCGGCGCCGCTACCTTGATCGCGGCCGCGTACGTGGTGTCGCGCGCGACCAGCTCGTCGAAGCTGAGGTCGTTCGTGCCGAACACCTCGGGGTGCGTGCCGCTCCAGTAGTTCGGCTCGTTGTCGAGCTCGTAGAACGCTGCGCCGACCGCCTGGAAAAACGTGACCTGCGCCCCCGCTTGCGAAGGGCTATTCGACGTGAAGTCGGCGCTCGGCGCGTACGCCACGGTCTGGTCGTTCGCGTTCGCCGCGACGTAGTCCTGTACCGACACCGTGACGAGCCCTGGCAGGCCCGCGTGCAGCGCATCGCTGCCGTCGACCACCGCGCCGCCCACGTTCGGGTCGTGCGGGTTGTCGTGATACGCGGGGTCGGCCGGATCACTTCCGTACGCGAACGGCATGAACTGATCGGTGTTGGTGAAGCCGTTGTCGCGGCCGCCGTTCGTCGCGTTGGTCGCCCAGTTCCACGCGCTGTACGAGTCGCCGCCCCAGCGCATCATCCCGAACTGCGTGTTCGGATAGTTCAGCGAGTAGTTGGCTTCGGGATAATTGTTGATGCCGTAGATGTAGTCGGAGACCGGAGTCAGCTGCGCGAGATCGACGTCGAGCGTGATCTGTGCGCCGCCCGTGCTCGTCGTGTTCGTGCCGGTCGGACAGTACGCGCCGGTCTGCTCGGAGCCGTCGGGATCCGCGGGCGCGTCGCCACTCGCCGTGCCGTGTCCTCCGCCGCACGCGACGAGCAGCACGCAGATCGCCCACCGCATCCCGCGATCCTACGCCGAAACTGCAAAGGGCCTTGGCCTTCCGGCCAAAGCCCTTTGCCACAGCCCGAAGCCCTCCTAGAAGTCCATCCCGCCCATGCCGCCGCCGCCCGGCGCCGGAGCCGGCGCGTCCTTCTTGGGGCGCTCGGCGATCATCGCCTCGGTCGTCAGCAGCAGCGCCGCGACCGAAGCCGCGTTCTGCAGCGCGGTGCGCACGACCTTCGTCGGGTCGATCACGCCGGCCTTGACGAGGTCGCCGTACTCGAGCGACTGCGCGTTGAAGCCGAAGGCGCCCTGGCCGTCCTTGACCTTGCTGACGACGATCGAGCCGTCGACGCCCGCGTTGTTCGCGATCTGGCGCAGCGGCTCCTCGATGGCACGGCGCACGATCTGGACGCCGAAGTTCTGCTCCTCACCGAGCTTGATCTTGTCGAGCGAGTGCTGCGCGCGGATCAACGCCACGCCGCCGCCGGGCACCACGCCCTCTTCGACAGCCGCGCGCGTCGCGTGCATCGCGTCTTCCACGCGCGCCTTCTTCTCCTTCATCTCGACCTCGGTCGCCGCGCCGACGCGGATGACCGCGACGCCGCCGACGAGCTTGGCGAGCCGCTCTTGCAGCTTCTCGCGGTCATAATCCGAGGTCGTGTCCTCGATCTGCGCGCGCATCTGCTTCACGCGCGCCTCGATGTCGGCCTTCTTGCCGGCGCCGTCGACGATCGTCGTGTTGTCCTTGTCGACCGTGACGCGCTTCGCGGTGCCGAGGTCGGCGAGCGTGAGGTTCTCGAGCTTGAGGCCGAGATCCTCGGTGACCGCCTGGCCGCCGGTCAGCGTCGCGATGTCCTTCAGCATCTCCTTGCGGCGATCGCCGAAGCCCGGCGCCTTGACCGCGCACACGTGCAGCGTGCCGCGCAGCTTGTTCACCACGAGCGTGGCGAGCGCTTCGCCGTCGACGTCCTCGGCGATGATGAGCAGCGGCTTGCCCTGCTTCGCGACCTGCTCGAGCAGGGGCAGCAGCTCCTTCATGTTCGAGATCTTCTTCTCGTGCGTGAGGATGTACACGTCGGCGAGCACCGCTTCCATGCGCTCGGTGTCGGTGACGAAGTACGGCGACAGGTAGCCGCGATCGAACTGCATGCCCTCGACGACGTCGAGCTCGCTGGTCAGCGTCTTGGCCTCTTCGACCGTGATCACGCCTTCCTTGCCGACCTTCTTCATCGCCTCGGCGATCATGCCGCCG
>DASXCY010000036.1:0-21027 GCA_036490935.1 Kofleriaceae bacterium
GGCCACGCGCGAGCTGCACGCGCGCTGCGTCGAAGCGGTCGCGCATGTCGTCGAGCATCGCCGCTACGCCGAGCTCGGGCTCGGCCCACTCGCGGCCGAGCTCGTCGAGCAGAGCTGGCGCGCGCAGCCGCCTTCGCTCTACGGTCGGTTCGACTTCGCGTTCGGCGACGGCGTGCCGAAGATGCTCGAGTACAACGCCGACACGCCGACGTCGCTGCTCGAGGCCGGCGTGATCCAGTGGCAGTGGCGCGCCGAGGTCCTGCCCGATGCCGATCAGTTCACGCTCGTCCACGACAAGCTGATCGCGGCGTGGAGGGCGCTCGCGCCGCGCGTCGGCGAGCTCGTCCACTTCGCGTGCGTGCCCGATCTCGAGGACGAGATGACGATCGGCTACCTGCGCGACACCGCGCAGCAAGCCGGCCTGCGCACCTGCGCGCTGGCGATGCACGAGATCGGCTGGGACCGCGCGCGCGGCGAGCTCGTCGATCTCGAGGGCCGCGCGATCCGCGCGCTGTTCAAGCTCTACCCGTGGGAAGGCGTGCTCGACGATCCGCTCGCGGCCGTGGTGGCGCGCGCGCCGGCGCTGTGGATCGAGCCGGCCTGGAAGATGATCCTGTCGAACAAGGCGATCCTGCCGATCCTGTGGGAGCTGTTCCCCGGCCACCCCAACTTGCTCCCGGCGTCACGCGAGCCGCTGGGCCCCGGGCCGGGCTGGGTCAAGAAGCCGCTGCTCGGTCGCGAGGGCTCGAACGTGACGATCTCGGCCCCCGGCGTCGACGTCGCGACCACCGGCCCCTACGACATGACCGGCTACGTCTACCAGCGGTACGCCGACCTCGGCAGCCACGACGGCATGCGCCCGGTGGTCGGCTCCTGGGTCATCGCCAACGAGCCGGCAGGAATCGGCATTCGCGAAACTGACGGTTACATCACGAGCAACACCGCGCGTTTCATCCCGCACGTGGTGGTGTGACCGTTATAGAGTCGCTCCATGAGGGGAATTGTGATCGCCATCGGGTGCCTTGCGGTCGCGTGCGGACCCGGCGCGAGGTCGAACGAAGGCCTGCCATGCGGCGAGGGTCAAACGCAGTGCGACGGCAACGAGCTGCTCACCTGCGTCAACGGCCACTTTCAGAACAGCATGAGCTGCCCGAATTCGTGCGTGCCCACGCTCGGCTGCACGCTGTGCGTGCCGGGCACCGGCACGTGCAACGGCGAGACGTCGACCGCGTGCAACACGGACGGCATGGGCTTCACGACCGTCGACTGCGATCCGGTGCAAGGCGAGACCTGCGATACGACGATGGGCGTGTGCACCGGCGCGTGCGCGCCCGGCACGCTCGGCCAGAGCTACATCGGCTGCGAGTACTACCCGACCGTCACCGGCAATACCGTCGGCGACACGTTCGACTTCGCGATCGCGATCGCGAACACCTCGGCGCAAGACGCGATGGTGACGATCGAGGACGGCGCGTTGCCGACGTCGCAAGTCGTGAGCGTGCCGGCCAGCTCGGTCGTCGTGCAGAAGCTGCCGTGGCAGACCGCGCTCAAGCTGTGCCCGACGCCGGATACCGACGGCTGCGAGCTCGGCGAGGGCACGCTGACGCCGGGCGGGCAGGTCGCGAAGGGCGCGTACCACGTGCGCGCGACGAACCCGATCACGGTCTATCAGTTCAATTCGCTCG
Organism: Kofleriaceae bacterium; assembly: GCA_036490935.1. Taxonomy (GTDB): domain Bacteria; phylum Myxococcota_A; class Polyangia; order Haliangiales; family Haliangiaceae; genus JABFXX01. Next base: position 1,686 of record DASXCY010000036.1, read on the forward strand.
AGTACCAGATCCCGAGCGGCACGTTCTCGTACAGCAACGACGCGTCGCTGCTGTTGCCGACGAACGTGTGGCGCCTCGGTTACTTCGCGGCGGCGTGGCAGCCGCTGCTCGCCGCGTCGCCGGTCTATCCGAGCGAGATGGCCGTGACCGCGTGGCAGGACAACACGATGGTGACGATCAATTCGAAGGCCGCTACCACCGCGGCCGGCGGCGCGCCGGGGTTCACGGCCAACTCGCCGCAAACCGTGATGCTCAACGCCGGCGACGTGCTCGAGCTCGCGTCGCAGTCCGGCGACTTCACCGGCTCGCAGGTGATGTCGAGCGCGCCGGTGCAGCTGATCAGCGGCCACTTCTGCGCCGACATCCCCGACGGCGCGTGCTGCTGCGATCACATCGAGGAGTCGATGTTCGGCGTCGAGACGCTCGGCGAGAACTACATCATCAACGCGCCCGCGGTCACGACCCTCCCGGCCGGCAAGGTCGAGACGATCCGCATCGTCGCGACGCAGGCGAGCACGACGCTGACGTACAACCCGCCGCAGCCGGGCGCGCCGGCCTCGATCGCGAACGTGGGCGACTTCGTCGAGATCGACGGCAACGCCGCGAGCTTCGAAATCCAGGCGAGCGCGAAGGTGCTGGTCGCGCAGTACATGGAAGGCGAGGACGAGGGCGGCGGCACGGGCGACCCGGCGATGGCGCTCGCGGTGCCGGTCGAGCAGTACCGCTCGGCGTATTCGTTCCAGGCGCCGACCAGCTACGAATCGAACTACGTCGACGTGACCGCCCCGATGGGCGCGAGCGTCACGCTCGACGGCATGCAGCTCACGTTCACGCCGATCGGCACGACCGGCTACGGCATCTCGCGCGTGACCGCGTTGAGCGCCGGCCCCAACAGCGACGGCAACCACACCATCTCCGGCGACCAGCCATTCGGCATCACCGTCTACGGCTACGGCCAGTACACGAGCTACTGGTACCCGGGCGGCCTGAACCTCACGACCGTCATCGACTAGGCTAGGCAGCAGACGGTGGCCTTTACCGAGCTTTCAGGCTAGGCGCGGCGCTCTCATGATTCACCAAATCTGTTGACGCGCGGGAGGTCCCGAAGCACCCAGCGCGGGCCGGCGGGTCAGATCGAACCCGGCACGTCGCGAGTCCCGACGGAGCCTGCGAGCTGCCAGCCGCGCTCGAGTAACCAGGTGCGCGGGCGGCACACGCGCAGCGGCTGGTACGTCGTCGGCGGCCGCCACAGCCACGCCCGGCGCGCGAGCTCCCGCCAGCCGGTGAACGAGATGCCGCTCGAGAACGGATCGATCGGAAACTCGCGCAGCAGCGCCGCGCGGTCTTCGTGATGCTTGCGCCAGTTGTTGACGACGTAGCGGATCGCGTTTCGCACCGACGTCGGCGAATTCAAGATTCGCGCGTGGTACCGATCCGGAAACACCGCGCCGCTCCGCCGCGACCGCCGGGCGCGCGAGACCGCGCGGTTGACGTGGCGTGCCGCCGAGATCTCGAACGCGCGCACGCCGCGCGACAGCTCGAGCCGGCCATCGGCCTCGACGATGAGGTGGAGGTGATCGCGCTGGATACCGAGGTGAACGATCCGAAAGTCATCGCGGCCGGCGACGGCGACCGTCGCGCGGCGGATCGCGAGGTAGAGGTCGCGCGTGCGCAGCTGGCGGAGGTCCGCGGCGACGCGCAGCGTGACGTGCACCGGCCGGCTCGCCCGCAGCTTCGGCCGCTGCTCGTGCGACTGGCCGGCCTTGACGCCATTGGGTTTGCGCCCGGCGCCGGGCCGCTTGCCGCCGTGCGTGCGGAGCTCCATCACCTACTGGACATGACGCTTGCGCGGCCGGGCCATGGCGAGAGCCGATCATGCGCCCACTTGATTTCGCTGATCTTTCGATAACAGCCAATGACCGTCCTGGAGCGCGTCGCTACACAGCCTCCGTCTCCCCGAACCGAAAAACCTCTTCCTAGCGGCAGCGCCTGTGGACGCTGTGGATCGCGGCGCACGCGCTCGATGACGAAGCTGCGCCGCGATCCAAGACGATGTGGGCCAGCGCGCGACGCTGGAGCCGCGCGCGCTCGTCCACCCCGCGCGCGCTGGTCCACATCGTCGTCAGCGTCCACAGGCGTCGGGGGACCTCGATCGCGCACGCCGAGTCAGCGCCTCGGACGCTGTGCTTCGCCGCAGCCACCACCACCGCCGGCCGCCTCGCGCGCGGATCGGCAGGCTCGACTGACGATCGCAAGCTGTGATGAATCGTCAGAGGCGCAGCTACCGGTTCACCCGGTAATCACGATCCCGGTGTCGCGAAGCCCACCGCCGGCAAGGCCGTCCAGCTGCTCGAAAGCGTCGGCGTGCTCGTCGAGACCAGCGGCAAGCGCCGCGATCGCACGTTCGCATACAACAAGTACCTCGACCCGCTTCGCGCCGGCACGGAGCTGGAGTCGTGACGGCGCGCAATAGAACCTTAACGCTCGCGTGAACGTCCAGTTGCAGTAGCCTTCAAGTGTGCGTTGGACGGCGGCATTGGTCATCGTGACCCTCGGTGCGTGTAGCGAGTGGCGGCGCGGGCCGGACCTCGAAAGGGTAGATGCTCCCTACGAATACGATCACGCTAAGACATTAGACTCGGCGATGGAGGTCGTACGGAATTCTCTCGGCGTCAGCGTCGTGGATCGCGCGAATGGGAGATTCTTGACGGACCCCGAGCGGCTCGATCACCAGAATGTCTTGTACGTCGTCGAGCTCACGAATGCGTCGCAGTTCCGCCCTCGACGGTGCGAGTACAATTGGCTTGCGATCACGGTCATGCCCATGGTGTTCGTTGCTGGACAACGCATCGACGCGATTCCGCCATTAGCATGGCGGCACGCCGGTGAGCTCGCGTCCGAGCTCAAGCGACGCATCGTCTTCGTTCCCGAGTCCCGGCGCCGAAGCTGACTTGGCGACCGCTACGGGACCTCAGTCTTGAAATAGGTTCTCGTCCTCGCTCGTCGCCGGCGCGGGCTTGTCGGCGTGCTTCTCGCCGTGCAGGGCCTCGCCGAGCTCGCTCGTGGTCTTGCGCAGGCGCGCGCCGAGGACTTGCACGAACGCCCAGAGCAGCTTCACGGCGCTGGCCGGCTCGCGCTTGATGACGTCGTAGAAGTCCTTGCGCGTGATCACGACGAGCTGGGCGTCGGTGGCGGCCACGGCGCCGAGCGAGCGCGAGGTGCGATCGACGAGGGCCATCTCGCCGAAGTGCTGGCCCTTGCCGAGCTCGGCGACCTTGGTGTCGGCCTTGACGAGCTTCACGGTGCCCGAGGCGACGACGTACATCGCGTCGCCGGGCTCGCCTTGCGTGAAGATCGTCTGGCCCGCCTTGACGTCGATCATGTCGGCGATCGCCGACACCTTCACGAGCTCCTTGTAGGACAGGTAGCGGAACATCTGCAGGCTCTTCATCGTCTCGAGCTTGAGCGTGACCTCGGCGCCGCGCTCGGTGAGCTCGGACGCGGCGCCGCCGACGCGCACGACCACCGCCGTGATGTTGTCGTGGCCGCCGCCCTTGTTCGCGAGGTCGACCAGACGCTTCGGGGAGTCCTTGACGTCGCCGTCGCCGAGCTGCTTGGGCAGGTCCGCGTCGTCGATATACGCGTACATGCCGTCGGAGCACAGCAAGAAGCGGTCGCCGGGCAGGATGTCGAAGTCGAACGTGTCGACCTCGACCGACTGGTTCACGCCGACCGCGCGCGTGACCGCGTTCTTGTACTGCTTGTACGGCGAGCTCTCGATCTGCTCGCGGTTCAGCTTGCCGCGCCGCACCAGCTCGTTCATCAGCGAGTGGTCCTCGGTCAGCACGTGGCACTGGTGCTGGCGCGCCAGGTAGACGCGGCTGTCGCCGACGTGCGCGATGAACCCGCGCAGGTGCTCGCCCGCGCCGGCGACGAGCAGCACGGTCGCGGTCGTGCCCATGCCGCGCTTGTCGGGCTCGGCTTGCGCGCGCTGGAACACCGCCGAGCACGCCGCCTGCACCGCGTGCTCGAGCACCTGCAGGATCTCGTACGGCTGCACCGCGGGATGGTCGACGCGATAGCGATCGATGACGTCCTTGCTCTTGTTCACGGCGTCGCGGATCTCGTGCACCGCGATCGACGACGCGATCTCGCCCGCCGCGTGGCCGCCCATCCCGTCCGCGACCATGAACAGGCGCAGCTTCTTGTCGATGAGGAAGTTGTCCTCGTTGTGATCGCGCGCGCGTCCCACATCGGTCGCGGCGGCGAACGAGAGCTCCATCGCCTACTTCGATATCACAACCCGCGCCGCCACGACGGCGTGAAGTCGCCGAGGTGGAGGCAGCCGTGGTCGACGTCGCACAGGCCCGGTGACAGCTCCGACCACACCAGCTGCTGGAGGGTGCCGGAGTCGGTGATCGGGCCGTACACCCGCCCGCCGACGAGGGTGGCCGGCGTGGTGTGGACGCCGGCGCGGTGCGCCGCCTCGATCCACGCCACCGTCGAACCGGCCAGCCGCGCGCGGCACGCATCGAACGCACCGCGCGACACGTGCAGGCGGTCGGCGATGTCGTCGACGAGCTTGTCGACAGGCTTGTCGACGTGCCGGTCGACCTCCACGGCCTCGAGCCAGCGCCAGCCGGGCGAGGCGGGCCGATCGAAGTCGATGTCGCTCCCGGTGCCGACGTGCTCGGCGCACAGCGCGCCGTCGCCGAGCAGCGCCACGTCGGCGGCGTTGTCGCCGGCCATGTCGAAGTAGGGCGCCCACACCACGCGCACGAGGTCGGGCAGGCTCTCCTGGGCGAGCATCGCGGCGCGCAGCGGCTGCCTGCAGTGCTGGCTCGTCGGATTGCACGCGACGACGATCGCGACCGGCGCGTCGGGCGAGCCGTACGAGGCCAGCCCGTGGAGGCGCAGCGGCGGCGTGGCGAGCGGCGGCTGCGCCGGCACCGCCTCGAGCTCGTTGTCGGTCGCGCCGGTCTGCACGGTGACGTCGAAGACCTTGCCCACCGGCTCGGCGTCGTAGGCATCGGCCAGGTGCGCCGGATCGGCGCCTCGATCGATGAGGTCTTCGGCGCGGTTCAGCGCGTCCTCGTACTCGCGCTCGAGGTCGGCCATCGTGATGCGGCCGACGTCGGTCTGCAGCGGGCGCCCGTCGACGAGCGCGTTCACCGACCACGAGCCGGGCAGGCGCTCCTTGCGGCGGCGCTCGTCGTCGTCGATCACGCGCTCGAACACGACCGGTGGGTGGTGGATCGCCGCGTCGACGCGCGCGGGATCGAGCCCGATGTCGCTGCCGAGCTCGAGCAGCTTGGCATCGGTCAGCGAGTACGCGCGATCGCGGCCGAGCGCGTCGATGAGGTCGGCGAACTTGCCCTCGGCGTTGGCCTCGAGCGCCATGTAGTGGATGCGCGCCGTGCCGTTGCCGGAGAGCAGGCGATACACGATGCGGATCTGCGACGGATGTTTCGCCTGCAGCTGCTCGACGAGCCGCATCAGCTGCGAGCGGCCGTGCTGGGGCGTGAAGAACAGCTCGAACGTGACCGGCGCATCCGCCGGGCCGAGCGTCGGCAGCGCACTCGGATCGTGATGCTCGACGGTGACGACCTCGCCCGGCCGCGCCGAGGCAGGCGCGGCGAGCGCGAGCGCGGCGAGCGCGACGATGCGAGTCATGACACGGGATGGTCGTCCTCTGGCTCGGGCTCGTCGGGCTCGACCGCGGGCCACAGATACGCGAAGTAGAGCCCGGCCGACACCACGAGCCCGAGCACGAGCGCGAGCAGAAACGGTCCCCAGATCACGCCGACATCATAGCGCACCAGGTAGTGCTAGGCTCCGCGGCGTATGTCGGCCGTTGCGGTGCTCGGTTTCCCCGATTCGCACATCTTTCACCTGGGCGCGTGGGACGTCGGGATCCCGATCCAGGCATTCGGCGTCATCGTCGCGACCGGCGTGCTCGTCGGCGCCGCCTTGCTGCGGCGCTACGCCGAGTGGCACGGCGTCGACGATCTCAAGATCCGCGAGCTCACCGGCTGGATCACGGTCACCGGCTTCATCGGCGCGCACGTGATCGACGTGATCGGCTACCAGTGGCAGGACGTCCAGCATGACCCGCTGCTGCTGATCGAGCTGTGGAAAGGCATCTCGTCGTTCGGCGGGTTCATCGGCGGCGCCGCCGGCTTCGCGTTTTACGTGTGGTGGAAGCGGCTGCCGCCACGGCTGATGGCCGACATCGGCGTCGTCGGTTTGCTCGCGGCGTTCTCGATCGGCCGCATCGGCTGCACGACCGTGAGCGATCACATCGGTGCGCTCGTCGATCCCGACAAGTGGTACGCGTTCCTCGCGGTCGATTACTCGGGCGACGTGCTGCGCCAGCACTATCCGCAGGTCACCGACCTGCATCACTACGCGTGGAACCTCGGCCTGATCGAGTTTCTGTACTTGATCCCGGTCAACCTCGTCGTGCTCGGTTACGCGTTCCGGCCGTCGAAGGACCGCGACAAGCCGTGGACCGCCGGCCGCCCCAAGGCCGGCATGATCGCGGTGCTCGCCGGCATCCTGTACGCGCCGGTGCGGTTCTTCCTCGATTTCCTGCGCCCCGAAGATTCGGATCCGCGCCACTTCGGCCTCACCGTCGCGCAGTGGGCGGCGATGGCGGCGTTCGGCGTCGCGATCTACGCCGCGATTCGCATCATCCGGAACGGCGAGCCGGCCGAGCCCGTGACGCGCACCTCGGGCGAGGCGCAGAAGCAGCTCAAGCAGATCATGCTGAAGGGCGACGACAAGACGGAGGAGCCCGCGCAAGAGCCGGCCGAGAAGCCGGCGAAGGCCGTGGCGAAGAAGACGCGCAAGCGATAGGGCGTTGGGCGTTGGCCAGAGCGGACTAGCGCTTCGCCTTCGATTTCGGCTTCGACTTCTGTTTCGCCGTTGCCTTCGGCTTCGAGCGGGCGGTCTTCGCGGCGCGGGCGGGCTGGATCTGCTTCTTGCCCGTGCCTTTGCCCGATCCGCCTCCGCGTCCTCCGCGTCCGCCACCACCGCCACCGCCGCCGCCGCCTTCGCGGTCCCGGCGTTTTGCCATCTCGCTCGAGATCTCCGAGTCGTCCTCGGCGGTCAGTGCTTCCTGCGCGGTCTGGAACAGCTGATCCTCGCGCGCGACGTGCGCCTTGTGCTGCGCGGCTAGCCGTTCGGCCAGCTCGAGCAGCTGCTTGCCGGCGCCCGGCCGCGACTCGCCGTCGAGCTGATCGGCGGCCTGGGCGAGCGCGTTCTGCAGCGCGATCTGCGTCGGATGCTCGGCCGACAGCGCGGCGAGCGCCTCGGCGAGCTCGGGGCGGCGCGTCGACAGCCGGGGGAATACCGAGCCTTCCTCATCGAGAAAGTGCCGGGTGACCGAGCGCTGGAAGTACCCGATCGCGCCATGCACGGCATCGACATCGCCCGCTTCGGGGCGCCCCGCCGCGAGCCGACGAGCCGCGGCGAGCAGCCCTTCGATCACCTCGTCGTGGCGACGATGCGAATGATCGAGCTGCGCGAGACTGGCGAACGGCATGGGCCTCCAAGGATCCACAGCTTGGTGGTAAACACCAGGTCCCATGCCCGAGAACGTCGTCATCATCGGCAGCGGCCCAGCGGCCCACACCGCGGCCATCTACGCGGCGCGCGCGAACCTGTCTCCCGTGCTGTTCGAAGGCTTCATGGCCGGCGGCATCGCGGCCGGCGGCCAGCTCACCACGACCACGGACGTCGAGAACTTCCCGGGGTTTCCCGAGGGGATCTCGGGCCCGGAGCTGTGCGAGCGGTTCCGCGCGCAGTCGGCGCGGTTCGGCACGCGCATCCACACCGAGACGATCAGTCAGGTCGATCTATCGCGCCGCCCGTTCCGCTATCGCACCGACGAGCAGGAAGGCGAGGCCAAGACGCTCGTGATCGCGACCGGCGCGACCGCCAAGCGCGACGACATTCCGGGCACGCGCGACGCCGAGCTCTGGCAAAAGGGCGTGTCGGCGTGCGCCGTGTGCGACGGTGCGCTGCCGATGTTCCGCGGCAAGCCGCTGTTCGTGGTCGGCGGCGGCGATTCGGCGATGGAAGAGGCGACGTTCCTGACGAAGTTCGCGTCGAAGGTGTACGTCGTGCACCGCCGCGACGAGCTGCGCGCGTCGGCGATCATGCAGGAGCGCGCGCGGACCAACGGCAAGATCGAGCTGCTGCTGTCGCACAGAGTGGTCGTGGTCGAGGGCGGGAACGGCGTCGAGCAGGTGCGCGTGATGGACCTGAAGAGCGATGCGGAGCGCGTGCTACCGGCGGCCGGCCTGTTCTTCGCGATCGGCCACGTGCCGAACACCGCGTTCCTCGGCGGCCAGCTCGCGTGCGACGAGCAGGGCTACGTGCTGACCACGCCGGGCACGACGCAGACGAGCGTCCCCGGCGTGTTCGCGGCCGGCGATGTGCAGGACAAGAAGTATCGCCAGGCGATCACCGCCGCCGGGTCGGGGTGCATGGCGGCGCTCGAGGCCGAGCACTTTCTGTCGAGTCACTGATCGTACCGCTCGTACTCGATCGATCGCGATGACGCGTACGAGCACGAGCACGACCGGTGGCGGCTACTCGCGGGTCGCGAGGAAGACGTCTTGCCCGACTCCGGGCGCGTCGAAGTACAGATCGCACTGGTCGGGCGAGATCCACGACGGCGCGGCGGCCATGCTCGCGACCACGACGGGCGCGCCGAACGGATCTCCCGCCGACGTGCGCGTGGCCTCGTAGATGCCCGTGCCAGCTGCCGTCGTGCGCTCGAAGTAGATCGCGAGCTCGTCGGGCGTGACCGCGGGCGCTTGCTCGTCATCGCTGGTGTCGACCATGCCCGGCACCGCGGCGGGCGTGCCGGTCGCGCCGGTCGCGTCGACGTCGGCGCGCCAGAGGTCGTGCATGCCGAGCCCGGGCCGCACGTCCGACGCGAAGTACAGCGCGCCGGCGTTCGCGAGCATCGGCGTGGTCTCGCCGTCGGAGAGCGCGACCGCCGCGGTCGGCGGACCGAACGCCGCAGCGATCGAAGGACGCGCGCTCGCGTAGATGTGCGGCATGCCGGTCGCGCCTCGATCCGAATCGAGAAACAGCAGCAGCTGATCGGGCGACAGCGCCGGCGAGCTGTCGTCGTAGACCGAGTTGACCGCGCCGAGCGGCACCGGCGTGCCGAACGCCGCGTCGGCCGTCGCGCGCGCCGCGGTGTAGAGGTCGAGCTTGCCGCCGGCGGTCGCCGCGAACGCGAACACCACGACGAGCTCGTCGGGCGTCAGCCGCGCGCCGAGCTCGTCGCCCGCGGTGTCGAGGCCGGCGACCGCGATCGGCGCGCCGAATTGCGCGGTCGGATCGCAGCGCGGCGGCACGGCGGCGTCGGGCTTGGCATGGCTGCTGCCGCACGCGGCCGCGACGACGAGGCACGCGAGCCTCATCGCAGGAACACCTCCATCGTGTCGACGCCGCGAAACGTGCTGCCGGCCTGGTCCATCTGGATGGCGTGGCCCGCGCACACGTCGGCCTCGGTCTTGCCCAGCGCGTCCGCCGTCGTCGAGTAGCTCTCCATCGGGTGCGGCTCGTCGAGCCAGTAGCTCGCGCCGAACGTCGGGCACGTCGAGCAGCACGCGTCGTAGAACCACGGCACGCCGTTGTCGGGCGTCACGCAGTCGATGTCGGGGCCGACATCGGTCGTGCTCAGCGACGGGCCGTTGACGATCGGCACCGCCTGCATCGTGTTCGCGATGCTCGCGCCGCTCGCGTCGACCGCGACGGTCGCCCCGGTGGCGACGTAATACAGCGGTGCGCACGCGTCGCCCGCGGTCGTGCGGATGCGGTGCTCGAGCAGGATGTCGCCTCGCGCCGCGGCCGCCGGCCACAGCGCGCCTTGCATGCGATACGCGTGGCCGGCGTCGGGCATGCCGATCGTCGTGGTCGTCCACGTCGCGAAGTCGGTGACGAGCGTCTGGCTGGCGGTCCAGTCCCAGAGCGTGCGCTGTACGAGCATCCAGCCGCCGCCGGCCGCGGTCTCGCAGTACGCCGAGACCGCCGCGCCGGGGCCGGGGCCGTCGAGGTCGACCGTGTAGATTCCCGCCGCCAGTCCCGGCAGCTCGGTCGCGAGCTCCTCGCAGCTGGTCGCGTCGCGGCACGCGTTCGCCTCGCAGATCTTCGCGTCGCCCGTGCACTGCGAGCTGAACCGGCACGCCACGCACGTTCGCGACGCCGGGTCGCACGTCGGCGTCGGCGCGGCGCACTCGGAGTCGAGCGTGCAGCCGACCGGCGGAGAATCGGGCGCCGTCGCGTGCTGGCTAGAGCACGCGACGAGCACCGAGGCCGCCCACCAGATCCGCACGAAAACGATGATACCTCGGGGAATGCCGCAGCGCGCGGCCGCGGTTTTCCCCGCAGGAGCCATGTCACAATCGAGCTACCCGATGTCCCGCGAGCCCGTTCCGCCGCAACGCGACTCGGCCGTGACCAAGGTCCTGGCGATCCTGCTGCTGCTGGTCGCCGGCGCGCTGGTGTTCACCGTGATCCAGCAGCGCAGGCAGTCGCAGCAGCACGTCGCCGCGTCGTACGAGCCGCGGCCGATCGCGCAGCGCCCCGATGACAAGCTCGGCGCCGACGAGCAGGCCACGATCGACGTGTTCTCGCGGTTCTCGCGCTCGGTCGTCCACGTGACCTCACTCGCGACGCGCCGCGACCGCATGACGCTCGACGTGACCGAGATCCCGCAGGGCGTCGGCTCGGGCATCGTGTGGGATCAGGAAGGCCACATCGTCACCAACTTCCACGTCGTGCAGGAAGGCGACAAGGCGTCGGTCACGCTCAACGACGGCACGACGTATCCGGCGAAGATCGTCGGCATCGCGCCCGACAAGGACCTCGCGGTGCTGTCGATCGACGCGCCGCCGCAGAACCTCCTGCCGCTGCCCGTCGGGCAATCGGCGAGCCTCAAGGTGGGCCAGAAGGTGCTCGCGATCGGAAATCCGTTCGGCCTCGACCAGACGCTCACGACCGGGGTCATCTCGGGCCTCGGCCGCGAGATCAAGAGCGTGTCGGGCCGGCCGATCTCGGACGTGATCCAGACCGACGCGTCGATCAACCCGGGCAACTCCGGCGGTCCGCTGCTCGACAGCGCGGGCCGGCTGATCGGCATCAACACCGCGATCTTCAGCCCGTCGGGCTCGAGCGCGGGCATCGGCTTCGCGGTCCCCGTCGACACGATCAACTCGATCGTCCCCGAGCTGATCAAGAACGGCAAGCTCACGCGGCCCGGCCTCGGCATCAACATCGTCGCCGATGCGCTCGCCGTCCAGCACCACATCGACGGCGTGCCGATCCTCGCCGTGCAGCCGGGCGGCGCGGCCGATCTGGCCGGCATCACGGGCGCGCACTCGACGGGCGGCGGCTTCGTGCTCGGCGACGTGATCGTCGGCATCGATCAGGCCGACATCCACCGCGTCAACGATCTGTTCAAGGCGCTCGACGCCCACAAGGTGGGCGATACGATCGACGTGACGGTGGAGAATGAGCGACGCCGCCGCACGGTCAAGGTAACATTACAAGCGATCCCTTGAGCCGTCGCGCCCGCGCCCGTTCCCCCGAGCCTCAGCCCGCCGCGCCGCCGCCCGATGCGGTGCCGCGCACGTACCGCGAGACACTCGTGCGCCGGCTGCGCTCGTTCGCCGCCGGCGCGCTGTTCGAGTCGCTCGCGGCCGCCGGCCGCTTGCATCCGGCCGCGTCGCCGGCGCGCCACGGCGTCGAGGTCGAGCGCGACGTCATGTACGGCCCGCACGGCGAATGGAACCGGCTCGATATCTATCGCCCGGTGCGGCGGCCCGAGCCGTGGCCGATCGTGCTGTACGTGCACGGCGGCGCGTTTCACCTGCTGTCGAAGGACACGCACTGGCTGATGGGCCTGGTGTTCGCGCGGTTCGGCTACCTCGTCGTCAACATCAGTTACCGGCTCGCTCCGAAACATCCGTACCCGGCCGCGATCGAGGACACGTGCGCGGCATACCTGTGGATGCTCGATCACGCGCGCGAGCTCGGCGGCGATACGTCGCGCGTGGTCGTCGCGGGCGAGTCGGCCGGCGGCAACCTCATCACGTCGCTGGCGCTGGCGACGTGCACGCCGCGCCCCGAGCCGTGGGCGCGCGCGGTCTACGACACCGGCATCGTGCCGCGCGCCGCGATGCCGTTCTGCGCGATCCTCCAGGTCTCGGATGCCGATCGGTTCGGGAAACGCCGGCGTTTGCCGGCCTGGGTCGATGGAATGCTGCGCGACGCCGGTGCGTCGTATTTGCATGGCCTGCCGCGCACGCCGAGCCCCGCGACCGAGCTTGCGGATCCGCTGCTGCTGGTCGAGCGCGGCCGCGACGTACCGTTCGCGCGCCCGCTGCCGCCGTTCTTCGCGCCCGTCGGCACCCGCGATCCGTTGCTCGACGACACGCGCCGCCTCGAAAAAGCGCTCGCCGCGCTCGGCGTGCCCTGCGAAGCGCGATATTACCCCGGCGGGGTCCATGCCTTTCACGCGCTCGTGTGGGATCCGGCCGCGCGCCGCTGCTGGCGCGACGCGCTCGCGTTCCTCGATCGGCACGTGCGGTAACGCGTGACCCCACCGAAGCGCCAGCTCGGGATCGCGGTCGCGTCGGCGATCGTCGTCGCGAACATGATCGGCGCCGGCGTGTTCGCGAGCGCCGGGTTCCAGGCGAAGTATTCGTTCCAGGATCCGTGGTCGATGATGTCGACCTGGATCGTCGGAGGGATCATCGCGCTGTGCGGCGCCGCGACCTACGCCGAGCTCGGTGCGCTGATGCCGCGCGCCGGCGGCGAGTACGTGTACCTGCGCGAGGCGTTCCATCCCGGCGTCGGGTTCATGAGCGGCTTTGTCTCGCTCGTCGTCGGATTTTCGATGCCGATCGCGGCGGCGGCGCTGCTGTTCGCGTTCTATCTCGCGACGATCGTGCCGTGGATCGGCGATCCGATCGCGATCAAGGTCGTCGCGTGCACGCTGATCGTCGCGATGACCGCGCTGCACGCGTTCGACACCAAGCTCGGCGGCCGCGTCCAGACCGGGTTCACGATCGCGAAGGTCGCGCTGATCTTCGTATTCATCATCGCCGGCCTGCTCGTCGGTCAGGGTGACTGGTCGCACTTCGCGGGCCGCGACGACGGCCTGCATCAGATCGGCACGAGCGCCGGTGCGGCGTCGTACGCGACCGCGCTCATGTACGTCAGCTTCGCGTACTCGGGCTGGAACGCGTCGGCGTACATCGCGGGCGAGATCGACAAGCCGCAGCGCACGCTGCCGCGCTCGCTGTTGCTCGGCACCGGGCTGGTGATGGTGCTCTACATCGGCTTGAACCTGGTGTTTCTCTACGCCGTGCCGGCCAGCGCGATGGCGGTCGACCCCGACAAGCAGCCGGTCGGCGACATCGCGGCGCGCGCGCTGTTCGGAGCAAAGGCGGGAGGCCTGCTGAGCTCGCTGATCGCGCTCGCGCTGATGTCGACGGTGAGCGCGATGATGATGGCCGGGCCGCGCGTGTACGCGACGATGGCCGCGGATCACGCGCTGCCGCGGCCGCTCGCCCATTACACCAGGCGGGGCGTGCCCGCGGTCGCGATCGTCGTGCAGTGCGTGCTCGCGATGCTGTTCGCGATCTTCAGTAACCCGGACCATCTGGTCAAGCTCGTCGGCTTCACGCTCGCGATGTTCGCGGCGCTCACGGTCGGCGCGGTGTTCGTGTTCCGCGCACGCGGCATGAAGTCGCCGTTTCGCACGCCGCTCTATCCGCTCACGCCGCTCCTGTTCCTCGCGCTGTCGGCCTGGACGGTCTATTTCGGAGCCGCCGCCGAGCCCAGGCTGACCGCCGAGATCGCGGCCGTGCTCGTCGTCGGCACCGCGATCTATCTCGTGACGGCGCGGGGAAAGCCCCGCACGCCCATCGAAGCCGACGAGTAGATTCCGTGCCAGACTTCCCCATGCGCCGGGGCGTGGCCGCAGGCATCCTGGCGATCGGCACGGCCGCGCTCGCGCGACCGGCGCCCGCGGCCGGTCCGAGCTGGGCCGATTGGATCGGCGACTGGCAGGGCAAGCTCAAGTGGACGAGCTGCACCGCCGACGGCGAGCCCGCCGCGACGCTCGCGGTCGACGCCACGAACTCCGCGGTCGCGATCGATCTCTCGGGCGCCGCACCCGGCCTCGGCCCGATCGCGCTCACCGAGGACAACGGCGGCTGGTTCGGGCACGACGCCGACGTCACGGTCCACCTCGCGCGCACGCACGACGATGCGGGGCTCGAGCTGGCGATCGATCTCGACTCGGGCTGCCAGGTGCGCGCGACGCTGCGCCGCGAGACCGTCGGCATCCCCGCGTGCGATCGGCTCGCCGCGTGGGCGCGCATCGAAGGCCGGTGCACGAAGCTCGTCAAGCCGGCGCTCGAGCACGCGGCCCGGCTCGCCCGCCAGCGCGCGCAGTGGCGCAAGGCGCGCGGCGACGACCGCGACGAGCTCGCCGACCAGTGCGCGGCCCGCGCCGCGAAGGTCGAGGCCGAGCTGGCGACGGTCGGATGCGCACCGAAACCTCCCGCGCGCTAGGTTGTGTCTAAGCTCGCACCAATGCGCGTCTGGATGATCGCCGCCTGCTTGTGCGCCGCCACCTCGTCGGCCCACGCATTTTGCGGGTTCTACGTCGCGGGGAGCGACCAGCAGCTCGTCAACGACGCGACCCAGGTCGTGCTGATGCGCATGGGCACGCGCACCGTGCTCGCGATGGAGAACGCGTATCAGGGGCCGCCCGACGCGTTCGCGATGGTCGTGCCGGTGCCGGCCGTGCTGCACGAGGGCGACGTCAAGACCCTGCCGAAGGAGGTGTTCGCACACGTCGAGCAGATGGGGGCGCCGCGGCTCGTCGAGTACTGGGAGCAGGATCCGTGCACGGTGCCGGCGGCCGCGAACGGCGGCCGCGCGGTGGGGGAAGACACCGCCGTCCTCGCCAGGCAGGAGGTCGCGGTGAAGATCGAGGCGAAGTTCGCGGTCGGCGAGTACCAGATCGTGATCCTGTCCGCGAAGGACTCGACGGGGCTCGTCACGTGGCTGCGCGACAACCACTACACGATCCCGGCCGGCGCCGAGCCGCTGCTGCGGCCCTACATCGAGGCCGGGATGAAGTTCTTCGTCGCGAAGGTCGATCCGACGAAGGTCAAGCTCGACCACGGGCGCGCCGTGCTGTCGCCGCTGCGGTTCGATTACGACGCCGACGACTTCGCGCTGCCGATCCGGCTCGGCATCGCGAGCTCGGCCGGCACGCAGGACCTGATCGTCAACATCCTCGCGCCGCACCAGCGCTATCGCGTCGCGAACTACGACAACGTCACGATCCCGACGAACCTCGATCTCGATGCCAGCGTGAAGGATCGGTTCGGCGCGGTCTACGCGGCGCTGTTCGACGCGACGCTCGCGAAGCATCCGCATGCGGTCGTCACCGAGTACGCGTGGCAGGCGTCGAGCTGCGATCCGTGCCCCGGCCCGGTCCTCGATGCGAGCGAGCTGCAAACGCTCGGCGCCGACGTGCTCGCCGGCGAGCGCGGCAGGCCCACGCGCTACGACGGCGACGACTTCGTGCTGACGCGGCTGCACGCGCGCTACGGCAAGGATCTCGCGAACGACCTCGTCTTCGAGCGCGCGCGGCCGATCGAAGGTGGGCGCGAGGACACCGGCCACGGCGCGACGGCGGCCGAGACCAACCGCTTCCAGGCGCGCTACGCGATCCGGCATCCGTGGACGGGGCCGATCCGGTGCGAGCGGCCGGGCTTCGGCCGCTGGGGCGGGCCGCCCGACCATGCCGGCGAGCCTGTGGTCCAGCCCGCGCTCGATCTCGCGACCGCGCCGCGCGGCGGCGTGCAGCTCGCCTCGGTCGTGTCGAGCGACGTGCCCGAGCTCGGCACGGCGGCGCCCGAGCGCGTTCGCGCCGCACCGCGTTTGCGCACCGGCAGCTGCGCGGCCAGCGATCCCGCGGGGTTGGCGCTCGTGCTCGTGCTCGTCATTAGACCGAAGCGCCGTCGCAGACGTTGATCCCGGGATGAAGACCGCGCTGTTCGCCGCGCTCGCAGTCGCGGCCGGAGCTCCTGCCGCGCACGCGTTCTGCGGGTTCTACGTGTCCGGCTCGGGCGACAAGATGTTCAACGACGCGACGCAGGTCGTGCTCGTGCGCGACGGCACGCGCACCGTGCTGTCGATGCAGAACGACTACCGCGGCCCGCTCGACGACTTCGCGATGGTCGTGCCGGTCCCGGTCGTGCTGCACGCCGGCGACGTCAAGACGCTGTCGAAGGACGTGTTCGATCACGTCGAGGCGCTCGGCTCGCCGCGCCTGGTCGAGTACTGGGAGCAAGATCCGTGTCCGAGCCCGATGGAGCTCGAGGGCGACATGAACGGCGCGCCGACGGCGAAGTCGTCGCGCGCGATGGGCGGCGCCGCGATGCCCGCGCGCGAGGACACCGTCAAGATCGAGGCGAAGTTCGACGTCGCCGAGTACAAGATCCTCGTCCTGTCGGCGACCGATTCCACCGGGCTCGAGACCTGGCTGCGCGACAACCACTACCGCATCCCGCCCGGTGCCGAGCCGCTGCTGCGGCCGTACGTCGAGGGCGGCATGAAGTTCTTCGTCGCGAAGGTCGATCCGACGAAGGTGACGATGGTCGATGGCCACGCCGCGCTGAACCCGCTGCGCTTTCACTACGACAGCGACGACTTCTCGCTGCCGATCCGGCTCGGCATGGCGAACAGCTCGGGCAAGCAGGATCTGATCGTCAGCATCATCGCGAGGGACAAGCGCTACGAGGTCGCGAACTACAAGAACGTGTTCATCCCGACCAACTTCGACGTGCGCGCCGCGGTGAAGACGCGGTTCGCGGAGTTCTACGCGGCGCTGTTCGACAAGACGATCGCGGCGAATCCGCGCGCGGTGGTCACCGAGTACGCGTGGACGGCGCAGCGCGGTTACCACTGCGATCCGTGCCCCGATCTCGACGTGACATCGCAGGACATCGCGTCGCTCGGCGGCGACGTGGTCGGCGGCGACCTCGACAATCACTTCGTGCTGACGCGGCTGCACGCGCGCTACGGCAAGGGCGACATGACCGACGACCTGCGCTTCAAGGAGGCCAAGCCGGTCACCGGCGGCCGCGAGATCTATTCGAAGGCCGGCATCGAGTACGGCGCGACGCCGTCGCCCGAGAATTACTTCCAGGCGCGCTACGCCGTGCGCCACTGGTGGACGGGCCCGATGGCGTGCGCGCATCCGCAGCGCGGCGTGTGGGGCGGCCCGCCCGACGGCAGCGCCCAGCAGGTGATCGCGGCCTCGAAGCTCGCGTTCGCGCCGCGCGGCAAGCTGCAGCTCGCGCAGCTGATCGGGCGCGACCTGTGGGAGATCGGCGTGAAGAAGGAGCGGCCGGCGCCTGCGCCGACCGGCGGCTTCGCGAAACCTCCGGCGACCCGCGCGAAGGCGATGGGCTTCGGCCTCGGCGCGCTCGCCGCGTTCGGCTTGCTCGGGCTCGCGTCCCTCTTGCGCCGGAACCGGTCGTGAACCGCGCGCTGCTCGTCGCGCTCGCCGCGTGCGGCACGAGCGTCGCGGGCCCACCGCAGCCCGTGTCGGCGCCGCCGCGCCTGCCGATCGCGCCGGGCGTGCTCGCGCCGAGCCTCGTCCAGATCGTCGGCACCGGCAGCACCGACACGTCGACCGGCGCGATGCTCGCCGATGTCGATTCGTGCGCGAGCTGTCATCCCGACGCAGCCGCGCAGTGGTCGGAGAGCTCGCACTCGTTCGCTTCGTTCGGCAACCCGATCTATCGCGCGAACGTCGAGCTGGCGCGCGCCGAGCTCGGCCGCCACGCGAGCAACCACTGCGGCGGCTGCCACGACATGCCGCTCGCGACCGACGGCCTGATGGCCGGCTCCGGCGCGATCCCGTCCGATGATCTGCGCGCGCACTCCGGCGTGACGTGCCGGCTGTGCCACGGCGTGCAGTCGGTGACGAAGGACGGCAACGGCAGCTACGTGTGGTCGAAGACGCCGATCGAGGCGCCCGATCTGCACGATCCGGCGTCGATCGCGCGCCACAAGGCGCAGGTCAGCGTGACGTCGCTCGGCACCGAGCTGTGCGTCGGCTGCCACCGCGGCTTTCTGTCGGCGGATCTGGGCGCGGGCATGCCCGTGCACCTGAGCGGGCTCGACGAGCCGGGCGCGTGGCGCTCGAGCGCGTGGGCTGGCAACGGCATGGGCCGGGTCGACAACGTGGAGCAGAAGACCTGCATCGATTGCCACATGGAGCGCGAGCCGGCGAGCGCGGGTGAGTACGGCGCGAAGCACGGCACGATCGCGTCGCACCGGTTCGTCGGCGGGCACACGTGGATGGCGGCGATGCGCGGCGATCTCGACCAGCTGCATCGCACGCAGGCCAAGCTGGAGGGGGCCGCGTCGATCGACGTGCAGCCCGCGCCGGGGGCGCCACGCAGCTTCGACGTCGTCGTGCGGAACTTGCTCGTCGGGCACCAGTTCCCGGGCGGCGTGCTCGATATCCAGGACACGTGGATCGAGGTCGAGGCGCGCGACGCGGCGGGCCGGGTCGTCGCGCAATCGGGGCGCGCGCACGAGACCGACGCGCACGACACCGACGCGCACGTGCTGCGCACGCTGGTCGTCGACGACCACGGCGAGGTGCTCGACAAGCACGAGCTGCCGCGGTTCCGCACGCAGATCGCGACGCAGACGATCGCGGCGCGGTCGGCGAGCGTCGTGCGCTACGCGCTGCCCGACGGCGTCGACGCGGTGACCGTGACCGCACGGCTGCGCCATCGCAGCCGCACGCTCGCGATGCAGGAAGAGGTGTGCCGCGTCGCGAACACGGCCGAGGGCAAGAAGTTTCTCGCCGGCGCGAAGGGCACGCGCGGCGTCGTGCTCGATCCGTGCAGGCCGCAGCCGATCACGCTGATCGCGCAAGCGCAGGTGCGGCTGGGCGAGCCGAGCGACTGGCAGCGCGAGTACGTGCACGGCATGGCGCTCACCCAGGTGGTGACGGAGCGGCTCGACGAGGCGCGCGTGGTGCTCGAGCGCGCGCTGCACGACGCGCCCGACGGTCATAGCCAGGCGATGGTGATCGTGCAGCTCGCATCGGTCGCGTCGAAGCAGGGCAGGGCCGAGGACACGCTCGCGCTGGTGGCGTACGCGCGGGCGCTGCTCGTGCCCGCGTCGCCGGCCGTGCTCGACGCGCTCACCGCCGACGCGCTGATGCGCGTGTGGAAGTGGGACGACGCGGTCGCGCCGGCGGCGGCCG